>JBMZTC010000001.1:0-238807 GCA_049623505.1 Puniceispirillaceae bacterium (SeqCode)
CAAGGCAGAGGCCAAGGCCGCGCCGAAGAAGGCGCCAGCCAAGAAGGCCGCGGCAAAGAAGACAGCGGCGAAAAAAGCTGCCGCGAAGAAATCCTAGTAAGATTGCGTAATCCGGCGCGCCGCGCGCGCCGACAGCTGAAGGGAGCTGGAACATGGCACATAAGAAAGCAGGCGGCAGCTCTCGTAACGGCCGCGATTCCGCTGGCCGCCGTCTTGGCGTGAAGAAATTCGGTGGTGAGTCGGTTCTGGCCGGCAACATCATCATGCGCCAGCGTGGCACCAAGGTTCATCCCGGCGAGAATGTCGGCATGGGCAAGGACCACACGCTGTTCGCACTTGTCGAGGGCAGGGTTGCCTTTAAGGAAAAGTCCGGTGGGCGCATGTTTGTGAACGTGCTGCCAGCCGCAGAGGCCGCCGAATAAGGCGCGCCGATCAACAGGATCGGGCGCCGGTTCCGGCGGTCTGAACAAGGGGGACGACGACAGTTGTTCCCCTTTTTTGATTGCTGACAACCGCGTGGTGATGAACAGTATCCAGCGCATGGCATTTGCCGGGTAATCCAGGATGAAATTTCTCGACCAGGCCAAGATTTATACCCGATCGGGACATGGCGGACCCGGCGCCGTCAGTTTCCGGCGCGAGGCGCATGTTCCCTTTGGCGGGCCGGATGGCGGCGATGGCGGGCGCGGCGGTGATGTGATTGCCCGTGCGGTGGCCGGGCTAAACACCCTGATTGATTATCGCTATCAGCAGCATTTCAAGGCCCAGGCTGGCAAGCCGGGCGCCGGCCGCGACAGGTCGGGCGGCGCTGGTCAGCCGGTATGTCTGAAACTTCCCGTTGGCACGCAGATTCTGGCCGATGACCAGGAAACAGTCCTTGCCGACCTGACCGAGGAAGGCCAGGAATTCATCCTTGCCAAGGGTGGTGCCGGCGGTAAGGGCAACGCTTTTTTCAAATCTTCGACCAACCGCGCGCCACGCAAATCGCAGCCTGGCGAGGTTGGTCAGGAAATGTGGGTATGGCTGCGGCTGAAACTTATCGCCGATGCCGGCCTTCTGGGGCTGCCCAATGCTGGCAAATCGACCTTCCTGAGCACAGTTTCAGCGGCGCGGCCGAAAATCGCCGACTATCCCTTTACGACATTGCATCCCAATCTTGGCGTTGTCGGCATTGATGACCGTGAATTCGTCATGGCCGACATTCCGGGGCTGATCGAGGGCGCGCATCGCGGGGCCGGGCTTGGTCATCGCTTTCTTGGCCATGTCGAACGATGCCGCGTGCTGCTTCATCTTGTCGATGTCACCAGCGATGATCCGGTGGCGGCCTGGTGCACGCTTCGTGAAGAGCTTGCGGCCTATGGAGGCGGGCTTGCCGACAAGCAGGAAGTCCTGGCGCTGACAAAGATCGACGCGGCGCCGGACGGCTATGCCGAGGATGTACGGGACGCGCTGCAGAAAGCCGGCGCCGGTGAAGTGACGACATTGTCATCGGTCAGCGGCGCCGGGGTTCGCGATCTGCTTCGCCAGCTGATGAGCACCATTGAGGCCGCCCGCGAAGCCGAGGCCGCGCCGCAGGAGCCTGTGCCATGGTCGCCGTGAATGCGGCCGCCACCGCCATCGCGGCGGCGCAAACCGTCATTATCAAGATTGGGTCGTCACTTCTGGTTGATGATGACCGGAACGCTGTCAATGCCGACTGGCTGCACAGCGTGGCGAACGACATCGCGATGCTGCGCGAGGACGGCAAGAATGTGGTCGTTGTCTCAAGCGGCGCCATCGCGCTTGGCAGTCGCGGCCTTGGCATCACCGGCCGGGCGCTGGCGATCGAGGAAAAACAGGCCGCTGCCGCCACCGGCCAGGTGACTTTGGCGCATGCCTGGCGCGAGGCGCTGGCACTGCACGATATCAGGGTCGCGCAGATCCTGCTGTCACCGGAGGATACCGAGACACGGCGCCGCCATCTGAACGCGCGGGCCACCATGTCGTCGCTTCTCGGGCTTGGCGCGGTGCCGGTGGTGAATGAAAATGACACCGTGGCGACAGCCGAAATCCGGTTTGGTGACAATGACCGGCTGGCCGCCCGCGTCGCCGCCATGATCAGCGCCGACCTTCTGATTCTGCTGTCCGACATCGATGGGCTCTATTCAGGCAATCCGCGCCATGATCCAGCGGCGCAGCATGTTGCCGAGGTAGCCGCCATCAATGACGAGGTGATGGCGATGGCCGGAACGGCGAACGCCACCTACGCCTCGGGCGGCATGGTGACCAAACTTGAAGCGGCGCGAATCGCGATGAATGCCGGATGTGGCATGATTATCTGCGATGGCCGCGGAACCAGACCGGTCAACGGGCTGATCGAGGGGGGACGGCATACATTGTTCCGCGCCGAACACAGCCCGCTGACAGCCCGCAAGAGATGGATCAGCGGTGCCCTGACGCCAAAGGGGCGAATCACCGTTGATGACGGCGCGTTGCGCGCCCTGCGGCAGGGGCGCTCACTGTTGCCAGCCGGCGTGGTGGCGGCACATGGGGCGTTTGAACGAGGCGATCTGATCGCCATTGAGGATGAAGACCAACAGATCGTCGGGCATGGACTGTCGGCCTATTCGATCGATGACACACGCGCCATTCTTGGTCATAAAAGCAGTGAAATCGAAAATCTGCTGGGATATCGTGGCCGGGACGAGGTGATTCACGCCGACAATCTGGCCCTGCTTGAGCCTGGATCCTAGGCGCCGCGACCTGTCACAGGAGTCATGATGACACAGATGTTGAAGACAGGCGGCCAGGCAGCCACCGATCACAAGGCGATGATTTCCGCGCTTGTTCGCGATTCGCGCGCCGCCCAGTCGGTTCTGGCGCTGTCTTCCCATGAGGCGCGGATCAAGGCTCTGAAACAGGCAGCAACGCTGATTCGCGAGGCCGAAAACGACATTCTGGCGCGCAACAGGCTTGATGTGGAACGCGCCACCGAAAACGGCATCGGCGCGGCCTTTATCGACCGGCTGGCTCTGACGCCGGACCGGATCGAGGGCATGGCCGCGGGTCTTGAGGACATCACCGGGCTTGGTGACCCGATTGGGCGCGAACTGGCCCGCTGGACACGGCCGAACGGGCTCGACATCACGCGGGTGGCAACGCCGCTTGGTGTGATCGGGGTGATTTATGAATCGCGGCCCAATGTAACCGTCGATGCCGCTGGATTATGCCTGATCGCTGGCAATGCGGCGATCCTGCGCGGCGGTTCCGACAGTCGCGAGACATCTGCCTTTCTGGCCAGCCTGATGGCCGATGGCCTTGCCGCGGCCGGCCTGCCGCCTCATGCCGTGCAGATGGTGCCGACCGATGATCGCGGCGCCGTTGGCGCGATGCTGATGGCAAGTGGCGAGATCGATGTCATCATTCCGCGTGGTGGCAGGTCGCTTGTCGAACGTGTTCAGACCGAGGCACGGGTGCCGGTCTTCGCGCATCTTGAGGGAATCTGCCATCTCTTTGTGGAGTCTGCCGCCGATCCGGACAAGGCTGTCGAGATTGCGGTCAACGCCAAGATGCGGCGCACCGGGATCTGCGGTGCCGCGGAAACAATCCTTATCGACAAGACGGTGGCGCCAACGCTTCTGCCCCGCATAGCCAGCGCCCTGCAGGACGCCGGGTGCGAAATTCGCGGCGACAAGGCGAGCTGTGATCTTGTCCCCAGCGCCACACCGGCCACCGCGGCCGACTGGTCGACCGAATATCTGGACAGCATCATTTCGATCCGCATCCTTGATGGTATCGACGCCGCCATCGACCATATCGCCACCTACGGGTCACACCATACCGATTGCATCATCACCGAGGACGCGACCCGCGCCGAGCAGTTCCTGCAGCAGGTGGACAGCGCCATCGTCATGGTCAACGCATCGACGCAATTTGCTGATGGCGGCGAATTCGGCATGGGCGCGGAAATCGGCATCGCCACCGGGCGCATGCATGCACGTGGCCCGGTCGGCGCGCATCAGCTGACAAGTTTCAAATATGTTGTCAGAGGCAATGGGCAGACCCGCCCCTGATCGCGGCCGGAATCGGCGCCACCGTATCGCGCGGCTGTTCCATGACCGGCGGCAGCTCCGTATCGGGCTGTTTGGCGGGTCCTTCAACCCGGCCCATGAAGGGCATCTCCATCTTTCGGATCTGGCGCGGCAACAGCTTCGCCTTGACGAGGTGTGGTGGCTTGTCAGCCCGCAAAACCCGCTAAAGGATGAATCCGGCATGGATTCGCTGGCGACACGGCTAGCCACGGCACAGCGAATCGTCAGTGCCAGGCAGGGCATTCGGGTGATCGCGCCAGAGGTGGAGTTCCAGTCAAATCTGACCTTCAGGACCTTGCAGCGGCTTCGCGCGCGATGTCCAAGACACAGATTCATCTGGCTTATGGGGGCTGACAATCTGGTGAGCTTCGCGGCCTGGCAGCGGCATGATGTCATCGCCAGAACCATGCCCATTGCGGTGATTGACCGGCCGGGCTATTCTTATGCGGCGTTGAGAGCGGGAGCGAGGCTTCTGCGACACCGGATGACTCCACGGCAGATGGCCAGGAAACTGGCACCATCAGACCGTGAGGTGATCGGGTGGTGCTTCATCGCTGGGCGCCGGCACCATGCGTCGGCAACAGCTCTGCGGCAGGCTCGGCAGCAGGGCGCAAGACTGGAGAGAGACGATTAGCAGAATGCAATCGAATCCGGATCCCGACCAGGTCCTGGAATTGGTCACCTCCTCCCTAGATAGCGATAAAGCTGAAGATGTCGTTGCCATTCCGTTACGTGGCAAATCGTCAATGGCCGACCATATGGTCATCGCCAGCGGCAGCTCTTCGCGTCAGGTGGCGGCAATGGCTGAACATCTTGAGCACAGGCTGAAACAGGCCGGTGTCGAGGTTCTGGGGCTTGAGGGTATGCGGCAGGCCGACTGGGTGCTGATTGACGCGAATGACGTCATCATCCATCTGTTCCGGCCCGAAGTCCGTGAATTTTACGGGCTTGAGCGGATGTGGGCCAATGACGGACCTCAGGAGATCGTCACCGTCAGCAGCTAGCTCTGCTGTGCGTGATTGTGGTGTCTTGCGCGTGCGAGACGTGATCGCCGCGCCGCCAGCGATGGATCCCGGACCTGGGTGGGCCTGATCTGAGTGGGCCTGATCTGGGTGGGCCTGATCTTCCTAGGGCGAAATCTGATGAAACTTGTCATTCTTGCTATTGGCCGTGGACGTGCCTCGCCCGAACAGGCACTTGTCCAGGGCTGGCTTGACCGGTTGCCGCAAGGCGGCGTGCTGGTCGAGGTTGAATCGCGGCTGCCACCGGGACCGGCGCGGACGCGCGATGAGGGTGAACGGCTGTTGCGGCATCTTCCTCCGGCGGCACCCCTGATAGCCTGCGACCCGCATGGGCGCGACACCTCTTCCGAGGCGCTTGCCAAGCTTCTGCAACGGCATCGCGATGATGGTGCCGGCACAGCCTATTTTGCCATTGGCGGCGCCGACGGGCATGACAGCGCCATTCTCGCCCGGGCGCAGGCGCGGATTGCCTTTGGCAGCGCCACCTGGCCGCATATGCTGTTTCGCGCCATGCTGGCCGAACAGCTCTATCGCGCCACGATGATTCTGGCCGGTCACCCCTATCATCGGGCCTGAAGCTCTTTATATCTGACCATAAGGACCTCGCCGTCGGCAGGTTTGAACGCGCCCTGTACTCAGGTTAAAGCGGGCGTTATAAGGCGGTATGTCAAATCCAGATCCCTCCATATCCCACCCACCTGTTGTCCTGTGCATCATGGATGGATGGGGTCTTCGCGCGACACCTAAATCAAACGCCGTCGCCCTTGCCAACACACCAGCTGTCGACGAACTGACCGCGCGCTGGCCGCATGCCAGACTTGCCGCATCCGGCCCTGATGTCGGGCTGCCGGATGGCCAGGTTGGCAATTCCGAGGTTGGCCACATGAATATCGGCGCTGGCCGCGTCGTGATGCAGGACCTGCCACGGATCAACGCGGCGCTTGCCGACGGCTCGCTGGCGGCGCATCCCGCACTTGCCGCGCTGGCGGATAAGCTTGCCGGTACCGGCGGCCGCGTTCACGTGATGGGGCTGCTGTCTCCCGGCGGTGTTCATTCACATCAGGACCAGATGCTGGCCGTCATCACCGGGCTTGCCAAGGCTGGCGCCGATGTGGTTGTGCATGGCTTTACCGATGGCCGCGACGTGTTGCCAAGGCATGCCGGCGACTCGCTGCCTTCCTTTCTTGCCACGCTTCCCGATGATGTGGCCTTCGGCACCCTGACCGGGCGCTATTGGGCCATGGACCGCGACCGCCGGTGGGAGCGCACCGCAGTGGCGTTTGCGGCGATTGTGCAGGCGACAAGCCAGCATCCCGTCGCCACAGACCCGATAGCGGCGCTTCAGGATGCCTATGACAGCGATGAAAGCGACGAATTCATCACCCCGCGGGTGATGGCAGGCTATGACGGCATGCGCGATGGCGATGCCGTGGTGATGATCAATTTCCGGGCCGATCGTGTGCGGCAATTGCTGTCCTGCTGGCTTTACCCGGACGATGCCGAGGGCGCCGTGGCCGCACCGCGCCTTGCCGGCGCGATTGGCATGACCTCTTATTCAGAGGCGCTTGACGCGAAGATGACAACCCTGTTCAGCCCACAGGTGATCGAAGACACGCTTGGCGAGGTTGTGGCCGCGGCCGGTCGGCGGCAACTTCGTCTTGCCGAAACCGAGAAATATCCACATGTGAGCTTCTTCCTGAATGGTGGTGATGAAACACAGGCGTCTGGTGAAGACCGGGTGATGGTGCCGTCACCAAAGGTCGCAACCTATGATCTGGCACCAGAAATGAGCGCCGATGGCGTTCTGAGGGCGGCGCTGGCGAGCCTGGCCGAGCATCGTCATGATCTGATTGTGATGAATTTCGCCAACCCCGACATGGTTGGCCATACAGGTGATCTTGAGGCCGCCATCAAGGCTGTCGAGAAGGTTGATAGCTGCGTTGGCAGGATCGCCGAAGCGGTGCTGGCCCGCAATGGCAGCATGATTGTCACCGCCGATCACGGAAATTGCGAGGTTATGTGGGATGATGCCGCCAATTCACCGCATACGGCGCACACAACAAATCTGGTGCCGGTGATTCTTGTCGGCGCGGATGATGGCACACGGCTTCGCGACGGCCGGCTTGCCGATCTGGCGCCAACCCTGCTGGCTCTCATGGGGCTGAACCGGCCTGCGGCGATGACCGGGCACCCTCTTCACCTTGGCGATGATGGTTGAGAAAGCGCGTCCATTAGTCGGCGTTGCAAATGCTGGAATCACCATTACATTAGCTCTGTTGCCCGTGTGCCCGGAAGGAGCCGAGTGAAATGGAAAATTGGACGCAAGTCAGCCGTCTCCGTCTATGGCATGTGGCGATCTTTTGCGCCGCCCTGTTTGTGGCAGGCATGTTCATCCCGACCCTGACCACGGCGCAATCCTCATCAAAGGAAGACACCTACCGGCAGCTCGGCCTGTTTGGCGATATCTTCCAGCGGGTCCGGGAAAGCTATGTCGACGAGATCGAGGATCGCGAGCTCATCGAGGCCGCCATTACCGGAATGCTGACATCGCTTGATCCGCATTCAAGTTTCCTCAATACCGAGAATTTCTCGGAGATGCAGGAACAGACAAAAGGGCGCTTCGGCGGCCTTGGTGTCGAGATCACGATGGAACAGGGCATGGTCAAGGTTGTCTCGCCAATCGACGACACGCCTGCCGCCCGCGCAGGCCTGCGGCCGGAAGACTATCTCATCGCTGTCGACGATGAATCGATCATCGGCATGCAACTGTCGGAGGCTGTCGAACGGTTGCGCGGCAAGGTTGGATCAAAGGTGACCGTGAAGGTACAGCGTGGCCAGCTTGAGCCGTTTGACGTCACCATCGTTCGCGATTTCATCAAGATCAGATCTGTTCGGTCAGAGATTTTCGATGGCATCGGATATATCCGGATTACCACCTTCTCGGAACAGACAACACCGGGCCTGATGGATGCGGTCGATGATTTCTTCCGTGAGGAAGGCGACAATCTGAAGGGCGTTGTTCTTGATCTTCGCAACAATCCAGGCGGTCTTCTGACCGAGGCCATTTCGGTGTCGGACGCCTTTCTTGAGGAAGGCGAGATTGTGTCGACACGTGGCCGCGACGCCGATGGCGGATCGCATGTCTATGCCAAGCCGGGCGATATCGCCCGCGGCCTGCCGATGGTGATCCTGATCAATTCCGGTTCTGCCTCGGCTTCGGAAATCGTCGCTGGCGCGCTGAAAGATCACAAACGTGCGGTTGTTCTTGGCACACGGTCTTTTGGCAAGGGGTCGGTTCAGTCGGTCATTCCCATCTCGAACACCTCAGCCATCCGCCTGACCACGGCCCGCTATTACACGCCGTCCGGCGTATCGATCCAGGGACTTGGGATTGTGCCGGATATCGAGGTTGAACTGGCCAGGATCGAGCCTGTCGAGGGCGGCGTTGTCCGCGAGGAGGATCTGAAGGGAGCTCTTGATGGCAGCGAAGATGACGAGGCTGGCGAGACCACCGGTGAAAATGCCGCCGACGCCGAGACGGCCGGGGATGAAACGGCCGGGGATGAAACACCTGCCAAACCCGTTGATCAGTCAAAGATCGATTACCAGCTGGCGCGGGCCCTTGACCTGATTCGCGGCGTCGCGGTCTTTGGTGCGCTGAAGCCAGCCTCATGACCGATATTCCCTATGCCGAAAGGGGCTATCGCCCCTGTGTTGGAATCTTTTTGCTGAACGCCGAGCAGCAGCTGTTTGCCGGACGTCGCCTCGACAACCGTGCCGAGGCCTGGCAGATGCCGCAGGGTGGCATCGACCACGGCGAGTCGGTGATCGAGGCCTGTCTTCGCGAGATGGAAGAGGAAATCGGCACCCAGAAGGCGGAGCTCCTGCAGGAGCATGACGAGTGGCTCCATTATGACATTCCCGAACCGCTGGCAGACCGGCTCTGGCACGGGAAATACCGGGGGCAGAAGCAGAAATGGGTGGCGCTTCAATTCACCGGCACCAACGCCGACATCAATATTGAGACCGCTGAGCCGGAATTCTGTGAATGGCGGTGGGTCGAGCCGCAATCATTGATTGACCTTGCCGTGCCTTTCAAGCGCGATGTCTACACAACGTTGATGAATGCCTTCGCTGGTCTTCTGCGGCGCTGATCACCAGCGCATCCCCGACAGGTGAAAATTCTTCCAACAGAAGGTCCGGCCAAAAGAAAGCCCGGCACGGGGCCGGGCGTCTCTGTTCATGTTCTTGGTAACTGGCTAGAGCGCCGCAAGCACCGCGTTCAGAAACTCCGCCTCGGCGCCGCTGGCGGCATCTGCGCGGGTTTTCACCTCGTCGCGGCTTGCCTTGTCCAGATCCTCGGCCCGCTCGGTCAGAATGGTCACCGATTCACCGGATACATCGGCAAGACCGCCATCGATCATGAACCGGTTGGCAATCTTGCCATTTTCATGCACCTCGACGATGCCGCGCGTCAGATCGGAGAGCAGCGGCGCGTGCCGTGGCAGCACGCCGAACAGGCCCTCGGCACCTGGTGCCACAACCATTTCGGCCGGTTTCTGGACCATGATGTCCGCCGGTGTCACCAGTTCAAGTTGCGTGGTTTCCGCCATTGCGCACGTCTCCCTTGGCGCCGGGACCGCTTACGCGGCCTCCTGCATCAGCTTCTTGCCTTTTTCGATGGCCTCTTCAATGGTGCCAACCATGTAGAAGGCGGCTTCCGGAAGATGGTCATAATCGCCATTGATGATGCCGGCAAAGCCGTCAATGGTGTCTTCGAGACCAACCAGCTTGCCCGGCGATCCGGTAAAGACCTCGGCAACGTGGAATGGCTGTGACAGGAAGCGCTGGATCTTGCGCGCGCGGGCCACAACAAGCTTATCCTCTTCCGAGAGTTCGTCCATACCAAGGATGGCGATGATGTCCTGAAGCGACTTGTATTGCTGCAGAACTTCCTGGACGTTACGGGCAATCTCGTAATGGCGCTCACCGACGATCCGCGGATCAAGCATACGTGACGAGGAATCAAGCGGGTCAACAGCCGGATAAATGCCAAGCTCGGCAATCTGACGCGACAGAACCGTCGTTGCGTCAAGGTGCGCGAAGGATGTCGCCGGTGCCGGGTCTGTCAGATCGTCGGCCGGAACATAAATGGCCTGAACCGAGGTGATCGACCCCTTGGTTGTTGTGGTGATCCGCTCCTGAAGAGCGCCCATGTCAGTGGCCAGTGTTGGCTGGTAACCCACCGCCGAAGGAATACGACCAAGAAGCGCCGACACTTCCGAACCCGCCTGGGTGAAACGGAAGATGTTGTCGACAAAGAACAGAACGTCCTGGCCTTCCTCATCACGGAAGTATTCGGCCAGCGTCAGGCCGGTCAGCGCGACACGCGAACGTGCGCCTGGTGGTTCGTTCATCTGACCATAGACAAGCGCCGCCTTGGAGCCGTCGCCATCGGTCTTGATAACACCGGATTCCACCATTTCATGGTAGAGGTCGTTGCCTTCACGGGTCCGCTCGCCAACGCCGGCAAACACCGAATAACCACCATGTGCCTTGGCAACGTTGTTGATCAGTTCCATGATCAGAACCGTCTTGCCAACGCCGGCACCGCCAAACAGGCCGATCTTGCCGCCCTTTGCATAGGGCGCCAGCAGATCAACAACCTTGATCCCTGTCACCAGGATCTCGGCTTCTGTCGACTGATCGACATATTCCGGAGCCGGGCGGTGGATTGGGTAGGATTTCTTTGCCTTCACCGGCTTGCCTTCATCCACTGGCTCGCCAATGACGTTCAGGATGCGGCCAAGCGTTTCCGGGCCGACAGGCACGGTGATTGGCGCGCCGGTGTCAGCCGCGTCGGCACCGCGAACAAGACCTTCCGTCGAGTCCATTGCGATGGTGCGCACCGCTGATTCGCCAAGATGCTGGGCCACCTCTAGAACCAGCCTCTGACCGCCATTGTCGACTTCGAGGGCGTTCTGAATGGCCGGCAGATGACCTTCAAACTCGACATCGACAACGGCGCCGATGACCTGACTGATTTTGCCGATATTGTTTGCCATTTATCCTTACTCCACGATTGAGTCCTGGTCCGTTACACCGCTTCGGCGCCGGAAATGATTTCGATAAGCTCTTTGGTGATTGTCGCCTGGCGGGTCCGGTTATAGACCAGCGTCAGACGGTCGATCAGATCGCCCGCATTGCGCGTTGCGTTGTCCATCGCGGTCATCCGCGCCGCCAGTTCTGCGGCCGAGGATTCCAGAAGCGAGCTGTAGATCTGGGTCGAGATATTGCGCGGCAGGACCGCGGCGAGAAGTTCATCCTCATCCGGCTCATATTCATATGACACGCTCTGGTCACTGACTGGGGCCGATTCATCAACCTCGGCCGGGATCAGCTTCTTAAGCGTGACTTCCTGCGAGATGGCGGATTTGAACTTATTAAAGATGACGGTACAGACATCGAACTCACCAGCTTCGAAGCCGGTCCGCACCTTGTCGCCAATTGATGCGGCGTCAGCAAAGGCAACCGACGTTCCCTGAATGCCTTCAAGTGCCTCGATGTAGGAATCGCCTAGCTCACGACGCAACGCGTCAGCCGACTTGCGACCCACCATCAGCAGCTTGACTGTCTTGCCCTCGCCACGAAGGCGCGCCACCTCGGTGCGTGTCTGGCGCGTGATCGCGCCGTTGAAACCGCCACAAAGACCGCGGTCGGCCGACATCACAACGAGAAGATGCGAATTGTCCTGGCCGTTGCCGACAAGAAGCTGCGGTGCCGAGGCCGGATCGGCCTTGGCAGCAAGCGAATTGATGATCTGCTGCATACGATCAGCGTAGGGACGGCCTCTCTCGGCCGAATCCTGCGCCCGGCGCAGCTTTGCCGCCGCAACCATCTTCATGGCCGAAGTGATCTTCTGCGTCGACTTCACGCTGTTGATGCGCGTCTTTAGATCTTTCAACGATGGCATGCATCAGGCTCCATGTTCCAGCACATGACGGCGCACCGCCATGTATCCGTTCGAACAGCTATCCTCAGGCAAAACTCTTGGCGAAGGCTTCGATGGCCGCCTTCAGCTTTGCCTCGGTCTCGTCGGACAGCTTCTGCTCGTCACGGATCGTGTCGAGAATGTCGCTGGCGGCACTGCGAAGATGTTCCAGCAGGCCCGATTCGAACCGGCCCACATTGCCGATTTCGATCCCGTCGAGATAGCCGTTCACGCCGGCAAAAATCACAGCGACCTGCTCTTCAACCTTCATCGGGCTGTATTGCGGCTGCTTCAAAAGCTCCGTCAGGCGCGCGCCACGCTCAAGAAGAGCGCGTGTCGAGGCGTCCATATCCGAGGCGAACTGGGCAAAGGCGGCCATCTCACGATACTGCGCGAGCTCCAGTTTCACCGAACCGGCAACCTGCTTCATCGCCTTGATCTGCGCCGCCGAACCAACACGGCTGACCGACAGGCCGACATTCACGGCCGGACGGATGCCCTTGTAGAACAGTTCGGTCTCAAGAAAGATCTGACCGTCGGTGATCGAAATCACATTGGTCGGAATGTAGGCCGAAACGTCACCAGCCTGCGTTTCAATGACCGGAAGCGCGGTCAGCGAACCAGACCCGTTGGCCTCATTCATCTTGGCCGCCCGCTCAAGAAGACGGGAGTGGAGATAGAAAACGTCGCCAGGATAGGCTTCACGGCCCGGCGGGCGACGAAGCAGAAGGCTCATCTGGCGGTAAGCGACAGCCTGCTTGGACAGATCGTCATAGACGACCAGCGCGTGCATGCCATTGTCGCGGAAATATTCGCCCATGGTGCAGGCGGTGTAAGGCGCAAGGAACTGCATCGGCGCCGGATCGGACGCCGTGGCGGCGACAACGATCGAATATTCAAGCGCTCCCTGCTCTTCAAGGGCGCGCACGATCTGCGCGACGGTCGAACGCTTCTGGCCAACCGCGACATAGATGCAGAACAGCTTCTTGCCATCTTCCTTGCCGGCCGCTTCGTTCACCGGCTTCTGGTTGATGAAGGCGTCAACGGCGATGGCGGTCTTTCCGGTCTGGCGGTCACCAATGATCAGTTCACGCTGGCCACGGCCGATCGGGATCAGGCTGTCGATCGCCTTCAGGCCGGTCTGCATTGGCTCATGAACCGATTTACGCGGCATGATGCCCGGCGCCTTGACCTCGACCCGGTTGCGGGTAACGTCCTTCAGCGGCCCCTTGCCGTCGATCGGGTTGCCAAGCGCGTCAACGACACGGCCAAGCAGGCCCTTGCCAACCGGCGCGTCAACAATCGCCGCGGTACGGCGAACAACGTCACCTTCCTTAATCGCGCGGTCATCACCGAAAATCACGATGCCGACATTGTCTGATTCAAGGTTCAGCGCCATACCCTTGACGCCGCCTTCAAATTCGACCATCTCGCCGGCCTGAACCTCGTCAAGACCGTGGACGCGGGCAATACCGTCGCCAACCGACAATACGCGTCCAACCTCGGCAACCTCGGCATCACTGCCGAAATTGGCGATCTGTTCCTTCAGGATTGCTGAAATTTCAGCCGCACGAATATCCATCACGCTATACCCTTCATAGCTGTTTCAAGCCGGTTGAGCTTTGTTCTGACTGATGTATCGATCATCCGCGACCCGATCCGAACGACCAGACCCCCGATGAGTGCCGGATCCACCCGCATGGAGAGCGAGAGCTTGTCGCTGCCGGCAAGTTTTGCCACCGCCTTCTCGACACGCGACCGGCGCTTGTCGTCAAGTTCGATGGCGGAAATGACCTCGGCCGAAACCTCACCACGACGGTGGGCATGCTCGGCAAGGAAGGCGGAAATGATACGGGACAGGGCGTGCAACCGACCGTTTGACGCGACAGTGCCAACAAACTTCACCGTCAGCGCATCAGCGCCGCCCTTTTCGAGAATGGCCGTCATCGCCTTGGTCTGTTCAGACCAGGAAATTGCAGGTGACCCGACAAGCATCTTCATCTCGTCATTGCCGGCCAGAATGTCGGCAAGACTGGTAAGGTCGGCAACAACAGCATCGATTTTGCCAGCGTCCTCGGCGAGTGCGTACAATGCACCTGCATAACGGCCGGCAAGACCCTTAGCGCTAGAACTCAACGACGTGCCCTCATCAACAGGAATTTTTCACTATGGCGCAGGCGATAACCGATCTGACCGGTGACCATTTGCGCCGGTGTGGTGGCTATCATACCCGTGCCGGAAAGGCAAGCGCCGAAGCCGCCTATTTTGGGTTGGAAAATGGGCCCGCGGCCTCACGGTGGCTAGAGAAAGCTATAGGGATCAATATCTACATGCAGCCTGACGCCCGATGGCGGCGAGGCCGCCGCCAGCCAGGCCGAAATCACCGCCTGTATATCGACTGTCTTATCGGCCCTGACAAGCGCCCTGCCACGGTGGCGTCCGCGCAGGAATCCCAGCGGGGCAAGGCTTGGCCCAAAAATATCGACACCATGATAGTGCGGGCGGCTTGCATCAAGCGCCTGCATCGCCGCCTGCAACCGCTGCGGGTCTGGCGCCGACAGCACCAGCGAGGCAAGCCTGGCGAACGGGGGCATGCTGGCAAGTCGCCGCGACTCTGCCTCGGCCTTCAGAAATCTGTCCCGGTCTCCGGACAGCAGCGCTTCCATGACCGGATTGGTGCTGTCCATCGTCTGCAACAGGGCAAGCCCGGGCCGACTCGCGCGGCCGGCGCGGCCAGCCACCTGGGCCAGCATCTGAAAACTCCTCTCGGCGGCGCGCAGGTCACCGCCAGCCAGCCCAAGATCGGCGTCGACAATGCCAACAAGTGTCAAATTGGGGAAATGATGCCCCTTCGCGGCCATTTGTGTGCCGATGATGATATCCACCTCACCATCGACAACCGAGCGGACAAAACTCTCGGCGCTGCCGGGGGTGGTCACCGTGTCACTGGAAAAAACGGCGAATCGGGCATCGGGAAAGCGCTGCAGCACCTCTTCGGCGAGACGCTCGACGCCCGGGCCACAGGCCTGCATGCTGTCCTCCTCGCCGCATTCGGCGCATCCGCGTCGTGGCTGCGCCTCATAACCGCAATGATGACACTTCAGACGTCCGGCCAGCCGATGCATGACCATCCAGCTGTCACAGTTCGGGCAGGTCACCTTATGGCCGCAGGCCCCACACAATGTCAGCGGTGCATAGCCGCGGCGGTTCAGAAACAGCAGTGACTGCTCGCCAGCCTCCAGCCGCGCGCTGATGGCCTCGACAAGTGGCGGTGCCAGCCAGCGACCACGCTCTGGCGGAGTGCGGCGAAGATCAACAGCCTCGATGTCGGGAAGACGCGCCTCACCGACCCGATGCGGCAGGCTGATATGGCGATAGCGGGGCGGATCGCCAACCATGCCGGCATTGACCCAGCTTTCCAGCGACGGGGTCGCTGTCGCCAGGATGACCGGACAGCCCTGAAGCCGGGCCCGCAGCACTGCCATGTCACGGGCGTGATAGGTCACCTGGTCTTCCTGCTTGTAGGCATGCTCATGTTCTTCATCGACGACAATCAGTCCAAGATCGGAAAAAGGCAGAAACAGCGCCGAGCGGGCGCCGACAACCACGGCCGCCTCGCCAAGAGCGATGTGCCGCCAGGCCCGACGCTTGCGTCCCGGGGCGACGTCTGAATGCCATTCTGTCGGGGGAACGCCGAATCGGTCCTGAAACCGCTGCTTCCAGGCAGCGGACAGCGCGATCTCGGGAAGCAGGATCAACGCCTGCCGCCCTGCTGCGACAACTTTCTCAACCGCGTCGAAATAGACCTCGGTCTTGCCAGACCCGGTCACCCCATCAAGCAGCATTGGCGTGAATCCGGCACCGAGATTGCCAGTGATATCCCGCATCGCGGCCATCTGGTCGGCGGTTGGCAGCGGCCCGGCAATGGGCTGCGGGCGCGGCGGCGGCGTGCTGTCACTGACAAGCAGGGTTTCCAGCGACCCTGTCTTCGCCATTGCCGTGATCACGCCGGCGCTGACCCCGGCCTCGCGCTGCAGGTCGGCAGCCGACAGCGCGCCTGCCGCTTCCAGCACCTCGGCGACCCGGCGGCGCGCGGTGGTCAGCCTTTCATCTTCCGGCAGCGATGCCGGGCGGCGATAGATCTTGCGCTGCGGTGGCGGTTGCAGCGCCTGCGGCTGGCTCAGCGCCATTTTCACCACCCCACCGATCGGCGCCATTGTCCAGCTGGCGACGCGTTCCAGGAAATCAACAAAGGCCGGCGGCAATGGTGGCAGCGGCGCAATACCCGTCACCGGCTTCAATGTTGTTGCCGGCACGGCGCCATCGCCCGGGCCAAGCACCACACCATTCAGCTCACGCGGGCCAAAGGGAACGCTGACAATGGTGCCGCGCGGCAGCGGCCCCAGACCATCATGATTATAGTCGAAGCTGCGGTCGAGCGGCACCGCGACGGCAACCCGTACGGTTTTCTGGCTGTTGCCGGTTTCCGCTGTCGATGTCACCCCTTGAACCGCTCCCCATGCTACCGGACAGGTGGATTTGCCATCTGTCATGCGATACACTCCGCGCGTCGGCACGGCCGACACCAACCTACACCGGAGAGCGGATTTCTTGACATGAAAATTTTCCTCGACAGCGCCGATATCGGCGAGATCGAAGCCCATATTGCGAGCGGCTTTGTTGATGGCGTGACCACAAACCCGTCATTGATCGCCAAATCAGGCCGCAACATTCTCGAGACCATCGCCCAGATCTGCGAGATGGTCGACGGGCCGGTCAGCGCCGAGGTGGCCGCAACCGATTTCGAGACAATGCTGAAAGAAGGCAGGAAGCTTGCCGCGCTGGCACCGAATGTCACCGTCAAGGTACCGTTGACGGAGGCTGGCCTTCGCACCTGCCGCGTGCTTCGCGAGGCAGGAACACAGGTCAATGTGACGCTGTGCTTTACCGCTGGACAGGCCCTGCTGGCAGCCAAGGCCGGCGCCACCTTCATCTCGCCCTTTGTTGGCAGGCTTGATGATATCGGGCATGACGGCATGGGTCTGATCGATGAAATCTGCACCATCTATGACCAGTACGACATGCCGACCGAGGTTCTTGTTGCCTCGGTGCGCAGCACGCAGCATGTTGTCGATGCCGCAATGCTTGGCGCCAATGTCGTCACCTTGCCGCCGAAAATCCTGACAGCCCTCTACAAGCACCCGCTGACCGACAAGGGTCTGGCCGCCTTCATCTCGGATTGGGAAGGTACCGGCCAGTCGATTCTCTAGCGGTGACGGCGGGGCGGCAGGATATTGTGGCTCACAGGCAGGCCTGGCTTGCCTGGCTGGAGACCGAGCGTCGTTATGGCGCCAACACGCTTGCCGCCTATGCCACCGATCTTGACGACTATCTTCGGCTTGCCGGCACCGAGGCGGCGCCTGACAGGCGGCAGTTTCGGGGCTGGCTTGCCGATATGGCGGCGCGCGATCTTGCGCGAAGCACCATTGCCCGCCGCGTGTCGGCATTGCGCGGTTTCTACAGATTCTGTGGGCGCACTGGCAGGATGACGGTCAATGATCTGAGCTGGCTTCGCGCACCGCGCCCGGCAAAATCGGTTCCCAAGCCAGTTTCCGAGGCGGATGCAAGAGCGCTTCTGGCGGCCATTTTCCAACGCCGGGGTGACGATTGGACAAAGCAGCGCGATTTCGCGCTGTTGATGCTTCTCTATGGTGGCGGACTTCGTATTTCCGAGGCTGTGGGCCTGACCCGCAGCGACGCGCCGCTTGGTGAGTGGCTGCGAATCACCGGCAAGGGAGGCAAAACGCGTGACGTCCCGGTTCTTCCCGCCATCGCCAGCGCGGTTGATGCCTATCTCGATTGCTGTCCCTTTGACGGAGGACCGACAGGCCCGCTATTTGTCAGCGCCCGCGGCAATAATTTCGGCGCCCGCGCCGCACAGCGGCTTGTCGAGGCGTTGCGGCTGGAACTGAATCTGCCAGCGCATGTGACCCCGCACGCGCTTCGCCATGCCTTTGCCACGCATCTTCTTGGCAATGGCGCCGATCTGCGGGCAATCCAGGAACTGCTTGGTCATGCCAGCCTGTCAACAACACAGCGCTACACCAATGTCGATGAGGCGCATCTGCTGCGCATGCATCGCGAAACCCATCCCCGCGCCTCCTGACGCGGGACTCTGATCCCAGGGCGCAATCCGGGCCCGATATACAGGCCCGATATACAAGCCCGGCCCCTAGATGTGGATGGCGCGCCCGTCGACCGCCAACGCCGCTTCCTTGACCGCCTCGTTCAGCGTCGGATGACCATGGCAGGTGCGGGCAATATCCTCTGACGAGGCCCCGAATGCCATCGCAGTGGCGCACTCATGGATGATCGTGCCAGCCTCGTGGCCGATGATGTGAACGCCGAGGACACGGTCGGTTTCGGCATCGGCAAGAATCTTCACAAACCCGTCCGCGTGGCCCTGCGCCCGCGCGCGGCTATTGGCCGAGAACGGGAAGCTTCCCTTGTTATAGGCGATCCCCGCCTCTTTCAGCGCCTCTTCGCTCTTGCCAAGCGTGGCCACCTCGGGCGCGGTATAGACGATGCCGGGGACGAGGTCGTAATCGACATGGCCAGCATGGCCGGCCATCATCTCGACGGCGGCGACGCCATCTTCCTCGGCCTTGTGGGCCAGCATCGGTCCGTCAATCACATCGCCAATGGCGTAGATGTCCTCTACCGATGTCTCAAAACGCGAATCAACGCGGATACGGCCACGCTCGGTCATCGCCACACCAGCTTCCTCAAGCCCGAGACCGTCGGTTGCCGGATGCCGCCCGACGGCGACAAGCGCTACATCGGCCTTGATTGTCTCGGTCTCGCCACCATCTGCCGACGCAACTGTCAGGCTGACACCGGTCTTGCCTGCCTTGGCCGCCTTCACGGCTGTCTTCAGGCGGAATTTCAAACCCTGCTTTTTCGCCATAGCCATGAATTTCTTTGCAATCTCGTCATCCATGCCAGGCAGGATCCGCGGCAGGAATTCGATCACTTCCACCTCGGCGCCAAGCCGCGCCCATACAGTGCCAAGCTCCAGCCCGATATAGCCGGCGCCGATCACTATCAGCTTCTTCGGCACCTTCGGCAGCGCCAGCGCGCCTGTGGAGCTGACAATTCTTGTTTCGTCAATCTCGATCCCCGGCAGGCTGGACGCGTGGCTTCCCGAAGCGATCAGGATTCTTTCAGCCTCATAGCTGCCGTCATCCCTGCCATCCGTCAGCGTGACCCGGCCCGGCCCGTCGATCCGGGCATGACCCTGCAGACGCGTGATCTTGTTTTTCTTGAACAGAAAATCAATGCCACCTGTCAGGCTGCCGACAATCTCGTCCTTGCCCTGCATCATCTTCGGCAGATCAAGCTTCACGCTGCCGACAGAGATGCCAAGCGCGGCCAGCCCGCCCCCGGCGGCCTCGGCGTAATGTTCGGACGCATTCAGAAGCGCCTTTGACGGAATGCAGCCGACATTCAGGCAGGTGCCGCCAAGACTTTCACGCCTGTCGACGCAGGCCACCTTCATGCCAAGCTGTGCGGCGCGTATCGCCGCCACATAGCCGCCCGGGCCGGCGCCGATAACAATCAGGTCGAATGCGGTCTCGCTCATCTGGATCTCCAGCTTGCTTATCATGTGATGCCGCCCGCGTGGCGGCGGTGTATCAGACCCCGAGAACGAGGCGGCGCGGATCCTCGACAAGTTCCTTGATGCGGGCCAGGAACGATACCGCCTCGCGGCCATCAATGATCCGGTGGTCATAGGACAGCGCCAGATACATCATCGGACGCACAACCACCTGGTCGTCAATCACCACCGGGCGTTTCTCGATCTTGTGCATTCCCAGAATGCCGGATTGTGGCGGATTCAGGATCGGCGTCGACATCAGCGATCCATAGACACCGCCATTCGAAATGGTGAAGGTCCCGCCAGCCATATCATCCGGGGTGATCTTGCCATTGCGGGCGCGATCGCCAAAGTCGGCGATCTGCGTTTCGATCGCCGCCAGATTCATCGCGCCGGCATCACGAACCACCGGCACGACAAGTCCCTGCGGTGTCCCGACAGCGACCCCGATATTGTAATAATTCTTATAGATTATGTCGGTGCCGTCGATTTCGGCATTCACCGCCGGAAAATCCTGCAACGCCCTGATCGACGCCAGAACAAACATGCCCATGAAGCCGAGTCTTGTGCCATAGGCGGCTTCGAATTCCTGGCGATAATCGGCCCGCATCATCATCAGGGCCGACATGTCGACCTCGTTGAACGTGGTCAGCATCGCGGCGGTGTTCTGCGCGGTCTTCAGCCGCGTCGCGATAACCTGACGAAGCTTTGACATCGGCACGCGTTCCTCGCGCGCGGCATCCTCGGCGCGCGGAGTCTGACGCGGCGCGGCAGCAACAGATGGCGCGGCGGCGGCTGCCGGAGCGCCCTTCATATGAGCAAGCACGTCGGCCTTGGTCAGCCGCCCGTCAACACCGGTGCCCCTGATCGCGGCCGGATTGAGATTGTTCTCCTCGACAAGCCGGCGCACGGCTGGCGACAGCGGCAGGTCGGAGGTGGTCGCGACCGCGGCCGATGGTGCCGCCGCAGGCGCTGATGGCGCCGACGTTGGTGCAGCTTGGCTTGCGGCCGGGGTCGCAGGCGGCACGGCGGCGGCGACAGGAGCATCGCCCTCATTCAGAATGGCGAGGCTGGCACCGACCTCGACATTGGCCCCCTCGGCGGCGATGATTTCGCCAAGCGTGCCGGATGCTGGCGCCGGCACCTCAAGGGTCACCTTGTCGGTCTCAAGCTCGACAACAGGTTCATCGGCAGCTACGGCATCGCCGGTCTTCTTGATCCAGCGGGCCACCGTTGCCTCTGCCACGGATTCACCAAGAGTTGGAACTGTGATTTCGATTGCCATGGCGCTGCGGCCTCCTCGGTCGGGGGCTGACGTCACCCCTGTTTTCAAACTGCGTGCCTTCCCGCCCGGGGCGGGTCGGCGTGATTATGTATCTGTCGACTATGTGTCTGTCGACAGGCCGAGCGCATCGGCAACAAGCTGCGCCTGCTCGCGCTTGTGACGACCAAGCGTGCCGGTGGCCGGCGAGGCGGCAGCATCGCGACCCGCATAGATCAGCCGTTGCTGCTTGGCACCCGCGGTCTGCATCGCTTCCTCGATGAAGTCACGGACAAAGGTCCAGCCACCCATGTTGCGCGGCTCTTCCTGGCACCACACCATCGTCGCATTCGGTGTCTGTTCCAGAACCTCGGTGATCGCGCGTGTCGGGAAGGGATAGAGCTGTTCGACCCTGATGATCTCGGTATCCCACATCTTCGCCTCGTCACGCGCCGCCGCCAGGTCGTAATAGACCTTGCCGCTGCACATGATGATCCGCTTCGCCTTGCCGGACTTTACCTTGGTATCGCGCTCGTCAAGAACACGATGGAAGCTGGTGCCGGGGCCCATATCGGCAAGTGACGAAACACAGCCCTTGTGACGCAGAAGCGATTTCGGCGTCATGATGATGAGCGGCTTGCGGAAGTCGCGGCGAAGCTGACGACGAAGCACGTGGAAATAATTGGCCGGCGTCGTGCAGTTGACGACCTGCATATTGTCCTCGGCGCAAAGCTGCAGATAGCGTTCAAGCTTGGCTGATGAATGTTCGGGACCCTGCCCCTCATAGCCATGCGGCAACAGCAGCACCAGCGCGTTCATGCGAAGCCATTTCGCCTCACCGGAAGAGATGAACTGGTCGATCACCACCTGCGCGCCATTGGCGAAATCGCCAAACTGCGCTTCCCACATTACCAGCGCGTTCGGCTCAACCTGCGAGAAGCCATATTCAAAGCCCATAACCGACGCTTCGGACAGCGGCGAGTCAATGACCTCGAACGCTGCCTGGTCGGGCGACAGATGCGCCAGCGGCGCATAGCGTTCCTCGGTCGCCTGATCGACAAGTACGGCGTGACGCTGGCTGAATGTGCCTCGACAGGAATCCTGTCCCGACAACCGCACGAGATCACCTTCCAGAAGCAGTGATCCAAAGGCCAGATGTTCGGCTGTGGCCCAGTCGAGGCCCTCGCCTTCGCTGATTCTGCTGGCCCGCGTCTCAATAATACGGCTCAGCTTCGGGTTCAGTGTCATATGTTCAGGAACGGTGGTCATCGATTCACCGATCTGACGCAGCGTGTCGATGTCAACGGCAGTCTCGCCACGCCGTTCAACACCATGGGCTGTGCGCATGCCGGACCAGCTTCCTTCAAGCCAGTCAGCCTTGTTCGGACGATAGCTGGTGCCAGCCTCAAACTCCGCATCAAGATAGGCAATCCGCGCATCGACAACGGCCTGTGCCTCGGCCTGGGTCATGATGCCCTCGGCGACCAGCTTGTCAGCATAGATGGCACGTGTCGTCGGATGCTTGCCGATGGTCTTATACATCAACGGCTGGGTGAACATCGGCTCGTCACCCTCATTATGGCCAAAGCGACGATAGCAGAACATGTCCAGCACCACATCGGTGCCGAAGGCCTGGCGAAACTCGATCGCGATCCGCGCCGCATGGACAACAGCCTCTGGATCGTCACCATTCACATGGAAGATCGGTGCCATCACCATTTTGGCAACATCCGTCGGATAAGGTGACGAGCGCGAATAATGCGGGCTTGTCGTAAAGCCGATCTGGTTGTTGACGATGATGTGGATGGTACCGCCGGTGCGATAACCGCGAAGCGCCGAGAAGGCAAAAGTCTCACCGACAACACCCTGGCCGGCAAAGGCAGCATCGCCATGAAGAAGAATGCCGACGACCTCACGCCGGTCGTCATCATTTCGCTGCTGCTGCTTGGCGCGAACACGGCCAACAACAACAGGATCGACAATTTCCAGATGCGACGGGTTCGGCGCCAGGCTGAGATGCACCGTCTTGCCATCAAACTCGCGGTCGGACGACGCCCCCATATGGTATTTCACGTCACCCGAACCACCTGCATCCTCCGGATTGGCCGGATTGCCGAGAAATTCCGAAATGATGGCGCGAAACGGCTTGCTGAACACATTGTGAAGCATGTTCAGGCGTCCACGGTGCGCCATGCCAACGACAATCTCGCCAAGGCCGAGCTGCGATCCACGCTTCAGGATCTGCTCGATGGCCGGGATCATCGCTTCGGCGCCATCCATGCCAAAACGCTTGGTGCCGGTATATTTCTTGTGAAGGTACTTTTCGAATTCCTCGGCATCGACAAGGCGCTCATAGATCGCCGTCTTGCCGCGCTTGGTGAAATCGGTGCGGTTGCCAATGGCCTCGATACGCTCCTGGATCCAGGCTTTCTGGGCCGGATCCTGAATATGCATGAATTCGACGCCAATGGTGCCGCAATAGGTGCGGCGCAGGGTTTCGACAATTTCGCGAAGCGTCGCCGTTTCAAGTCCGAGAACATAATTGATGAAGATCGGGCGGTCCCAATCCTCGTCGGTAAACCCGTATGTGGCCGGATCAAGCTCGGGATGGAGAGGCTTGTTCTCCAGCGACAGCGGGTCGAGATTGGCGATCAGATGACCGCGAATCCGGTAGGCCCGGATCAGCATCACAGCGCGAAGCGAGTCCAGCGTCGCGGCCCGCATGTCATCGGCGTTCATCCGCCGTCCGGCAGCGTGACCGGCGGCGACAGCATTGATCGAATCCGCCGGGTCCGTGGCGCCGACAATCCGGCTTGCGTTGCGCGCCCAGCTGGGGCCCTTGTCGATTTCGACGCTGGTATCGCCAATGGCGTTCAGCTGTTCGAAATAGCGTGCCCACCGCGCGTCGACCGCAGACGGGTCGCGCCGCCAGGCGGCGTTCATTTCAGCAATGAATGTGGCGTTGGCCGCCGACAGGAAGGTCAGATCAAAATCACCAGCCGGATCTGGCGGGGCTGGCACCTGCGCCGCGTCATCCATGTGTAAAGCACCCGTTCATGTTGTTTCCCGTCCCCAGTCTAGGCACTGGCGGCTGAGATTCAAGCCGTCAGCGTATCAAGCGCCCCGCGCCATGGCGCGAGTCACGGCATTGCCGATGTCCGCTGGCGATTCCGCCATCTCGAAACCGGCCGCCTGCATGGCGCCAATCTTGTCGGAGGCGGCACCGCTGCCACCGCTGACGATGGCACCCGCATGCCCCATGCGACGCCCGGGAGGCGCCGTCTGGCCAGCGATGAACCCGGCAATCGGTTTCTGATTTGGCTGCGCGCTGTAATAGGCGGCTGCCTCTTCCTCGGCCGACCCGCCAATCTCGCCGATCATCACGATGGCCTCGGTCTGGTCATCAGCAAGGAACATTTCGAGGCAATCAATGAAGTTGGTGCCGTTCACCGGATCGCCACCAATGCCAATGCAGGTCGACTGGCCAAGCCCGACAGCACTTGTCTGGGCCACCGCCTCATAGGTCAACGTTCCCGACCGCGAGACAATCCCGACCTTGCCGGGGGTGTGAATATGACCGGGCATGATCCCGATCTTGCACTCGCCGGGCGTGATGATGCCTGGGCAGTTCGGGCCGATCAGCCGGCTCTTGCTGCCGTCAAGCGCCCGCTTAACCCGCACCATGTCGAGAACCGGAATCCCCTCGGTGATGCAGATGATCAGCGGCATGCCGGCGTCAATCGCTTCAAGGATCGAATCCGCGGCGAAGGGTGGCGGCACATAGATAACCGAAGCATTGGCCTCGGTCTCGGCCATCGCCTCGCCAACAGAATTGAATACCGGCAGGCCAAGATGTGTCTGCCCGCCCTTACCGGGCGTCACGCCACCAACCATGGTGGTGCCGTAATCAATGGCCTGTTCGGAATGAAAGGTGCCCTGCGAGCCGGTAAAACCCTGGCAGATTACTCTTGTCTGACTATTTACGAGAACTGACATGTCTTCCCCCCGTCAGGCGGTCGCGGCGACGATCTTCGCCGCGGCATCGGCAAGATTGTCCGCCGAAATGATATCCAGGCCACTTTCAGCCATGATTCGCTTGCCTTCTTCGACATTCGTTCCCTCAAGCCGCACAACAAGAGGCTTGTCCAGGCCGAGCGTGCGCGCCGCGCCGACAACACCTTCGGCGATGATGTCACAGCGCATGATGCCACCAAAGATGTTCACCAGAATGCCGCGCACATTTTCATCCGAGAGAATGATCTTGAAGGCCTCGGTCACGCGTTCTGTCGTCGCGCTGCCGCCAACATCGAGGAAATTGGCAGGCGATCCACCCTGAAGCTGGATGATATCCATCGTCGCCATGGCGAGGCCGGCACCATTCACCATGCAGCCGATATTTCCATCGAGTTTGATGTAATTGAGATCAAACTCACTGGCGCGAACCTCGGCCGGATCCTCTTCGGCAAGGTCGCGAAGCTCCATCACCTCGGGATGACGATACAGCGCGTTGTCATCAAAGCTCATCTTCGCATCCAGCGCCAGCAGATCACCGGCACCGGTGACCACCAGCGGATTGATCTCAATCAGGCTGGCATCAAGCGCGGTGAAAGCGCCATAGAGGCCGCCAAGGAATTTCGGCAGCTGCTTTGCCGTCGCGCCGGACAGGCCCATGACACCGGCAAGGCGGCGTGCGTGATGCGGCTGCAGGCCGGTTGCCGGGTCGATATCGACAGACAGGATCTTGTCAGGCTGCGATGCGGCAACCTCTTCGATATCCATTCCGCCTTCGCTTGACGCGATGATGGTGATCCGGCTGCTGCCACGATCAACAAGAAGCGACAGGTAGAGCTCGTCGCCGATATCGCAGCCTTCCTCGACATAGAGCCGCTTGACCTCGCGGCCCTGCGGGCCGGTCTGGTGCGTGACGAGAACCTTGCCGAGAAGGTCGGTGGCAACCTGGCGTACCTCGTCGACCGAGGAGACGACCTTGACCCCGCCGGCCTTGCCGCGGCCGCCAGCGTGGATCTGCGCCTTTACGACATGAACCGGACCGCCAAGCTCGGTGGCGGCACCTGCCGCTTCGTCGACCGAAAACGCCGCCATACCGCGTGGCACCGCGACCCCGAAACCGGCGAGCAATGTCTTGGCCTGATGTTCATGGATATTCATTTACCATCCCCCACAAAGCGGGCAGCCGCCCGCAAACGAACCTATTCCAGAGAGTCGACAACCTCATTGAGCGCGCGCACGGCAGCAACGGAATGGTCGAACATCGCCTTTTCCTCGTCATCCAGCGCAATCTCGACAATGCGCTCAACACCGCCGGCGCCAAGCACAACCGGCACACCAACATAGAGACCGGAAAGCCCATACGCACCATCCACATAGGCGGCGCAGGGAAGCACACGTTTCTTGTCGAGAAGATAGGCCTCGGCCATTTCGATGGCCGAGGAGGCCGGCGCGTAGAAGGCCGAGCCGGTTTTCAGCAGACCGACGATTTCGGCGCCACCATCACGCGTACGCTGCACGATCTCGGCAATCTTCGCCTCGGTCGACCATCCCATGGCAATCAGGTCCGGAACCGGAATGCCGGCCACGGTCGAATAACGAACAAGCGGCACCATCGTGTCACCATGGCCACCAAGGACAAAGGCCGTGACATCCTCGACGGACACCTTGAATTCCTCGGCAAGGAAATAACGGAACCGCGCCGAATCCAGAACGCCGGCCATGCCGACGACGCGCGCCGTAGGCAGGCCGGAAGCCTGCTGCAAAATACCAACCATCACATCAAGCGGATTGGTGATGCAGATCACAAAGGCGTCAGGGCAGTTGTCGCGGATGCCGGCGCCGACCTGCTGCATGACCTTGGTGTTGATGCCGATCAAATCGTCGCGGCTCATGCCGGGCTTGCGCGCGACACCGGCGGTGACAATGACAACATCGCTGTCAGCAAGCGCTGTGTAATCATTGGAGCCGCCAAGAACAGCGTCGAAGCCCTCAATCGGGCTTGCCTGCGCGATGTCCAGGGCCTTGCCCTGCGGAATACCTTCGGCAATGTCGAAAAGCGTTACATCGCCAAGCTGCTTCAGACCGGCGAGAAGCGCGAGGGTGCCCCCGATGTTGCCAGCGCCAACCAGTGAAATTTTGTTGCGAGCCATATCCTGCGGTCCCTGAAAAGCGTTTGGAATCCCAGATCGCCAGCGCCGGGAAAGGTGCGACGAAATGTTGCCGGAGGTTTACCGGAATCCACCCGCCTAAACAAGAGGTATTGCCGCATCAGGCCAACCTTGCGGGCGCTTTCAGGCGACCGGTCTCGGCCTACTCCTTGCCACGCCGACGCGTCATCTCTCCAAGTCGTGATCGCGTCCGGTCAAACTCAAAGGCAAAAAGATGACCATCATACAGCGTTTCGATCTCGCTGGCGGCCGAGGCAATCACAAAACGCTGACGGTCATAGAGCGCATCGACAAGCCACATGAATCGCCGTGCCGATGCCTCGTTCGCGTCGGAAAGCACCGGCACATGGTCGATGATCAGACCGGCAAACCGCCCGGCAATGGCAAGATAGTCACGCGCCGCCAGGGGAGTCTCGCACAGCGCCGCGAAACTGGCCCGCGCCACATCACCCGCCACCTGATCAAAACTGATCTCGCGGCCGGCGACACGGACAATGTCACTGGTGACCTGTACCGTGCCGGATAGATGCCGGAATGTGTCGGCAAGCGCCTGTTCGGCGCATGGATCATCGGGAACATACCAGGCTGGCAGCGATGCCAGCATGCTGGCGCGCCAATCCTGACCAGCCGCAATCTCGCGGATGTCGCAGCGATCCTTCAGGAGTTCGATAAAGGGCAGGAACCTGTCGCGGTGAAGGCCAGACTTGTAAAGATCGTCCGCATGCCGGTTTGATGTCGCCACCACCGTGACGCCGCGATCAAACATGGCGGTGAAAAGACGTGAGAGGATCATCGCATCAGCGATATCCCGCACCTCCATTTCATCAAAACACATCACCCGGCCATGCGCCGCAAGACTGTCGGCCGCCGCCGCGATCGGATCATCCGCGTCCTGTTCACGCGCGCCATGAATCGCATCCTGAGCCAGCACCATGAAATCATGAAAATGCAGCCGGAACGGGCGGATCTCTCCATGTGACCCGGCAAGTGTATGGTGAAACATGTCCATCAGCATGGTCTTGCCACGCCCGACACCGCCATGGATATAAAGTCCCCTTACGGGCGCAGCGCGGCGAGACAGGCCAGCGAGCCAACGTCGTTTTGGCACGGCGGTCAGCCGCGTGATGAGATCATCAAGCGCCAATGCCACGGCCATCTGGCCAGGATCATGTGACAATTCGCCAGCCTCAATGCGGGCGGTGAGGGCGTTGCCTACCGTGGCGGGGGCTGTGACATCAGCCATTCAACACTCCGGCATTGGCGTCGGGGCGAAAAGAGGCGACATTACCGGCTGGCAATCTCGCTCTTGATGCTGGCGATGGCCTTGCCGGGATTCAGCCCCTTTGGACAGGTCTTCGCACAATTCATGATGGTGTGACAACGATAGAGCGCGAAACTGTCATCCAGCGCATCAAGCCGTTCGGTCGTGTGATCATCGCGGCTGTCAGCCACCCACCGATAGGCCTGAAGCAGCACTGCCGGCCCCAGATATTCATCACCATTCCACCAATAGCTTGGACAGGCGGTCGAGCAACTGAAACACAGCACGCATTCCCACAGCCCGTCGAGCTTCTCACGCTCGGCAGGTGACTGTCGGCGCTCCTCGCCTTCCGGCGCGTCGGCATCAGCCTTCAGCCATGGCTCGATCGACGCAAGCTGGCGATAGGCGTTACTGAGGTCGGGAACAAGGTCCTTGACCACCGGCATGTGAGGCAGCGGGAAGATTTTCACATCGCCCTTCACATCCTCGATGCTTTTCAGGCAGGCCAGGGTGTTGGTGCCGTCGATATTCATCGAACAGGACCCACAGATTCCCTCGCGGCAGGAGCGGCGGAAGGTCAGGCTGCTGTCCTGCTCACTCTTGATCTTGATCAGCGCGTCAAGAACCATCGGTCCGCATTCGTCAAGATCAACCTCGAACCTGTCGACGCGCGGGTTTTCATCATCATCCGGTGACCAGCGATAGATCTGGAAAACCCGAACGTTGGACGCCCCGTCAGGCGCCGGATAATGATCCCCGGAAGTGATCTTGGAATTCGCGGGAAGGGTGAATTCAGCCATGATTTTGCCGGTCCCTTTACTGTCCTGTTACCTGCGGGCCTGTTATCTGATCAGTAGACACGCGGTGCCGGTGGAATCGGCGCCACATCGTTGCTGAGCGTGTTCATGACAACCTTGCGATAATCAAGGCGTGACTCATTGTTCTCATCGAGCCACATGACCGTGTGCTTCATCCAGGTCTCATCATCACGATCCGGCCAGTCTTCATGCGCATGCGCGCCGCGTGATTCCTCACGCTGGTCGGCAGAGCGGATGGTGACAAGCGCCTGGCCAATCAGATTTTCAAGCTCCATCGCCTCAACAAGATCGGTATTCCAGATCAGCGACTGGTCCTTAACCCCGATATCGCCCATCCGCGCGGCCACCTGATCCATATTCGACACGCCGTCGGCAAGGCTGTCGGTGGAGCGGAACACAGCAGCATGCTTCTGCATCACCTGCTGCATTTCCAGACGGATCGATGCCGCGCCGGTATCACCCTTGGCGTGACGCATCCGGTCAAATCTTTCAAGCGCCTTGTCGGTGGTCGCCTGCGGAGCTGTCCGCGTGGCGCCCCCCGGTGTACAGGTCTCGGCAGCGCGATGCGCGGCGGCACGCCCAAAGACGACAATATCCAGAAGCGAGTTGGTACCAAGGCGGTTTGCGCCATGCACCGACACACAGGCCGCCTCGCCAATGGCCATCAGACCGGGAACAATGGCGTTCTCGTCACCACCCTTCGCCGAAATAACCTCGCCATGATAGTTGGTGGGGATGCCCCCCATATTGTAATGCACGGTCGGCAGGACGGGGATCGGCTCACGCGTGACGTCGACACCGCAGAAGATCCGCGCTGTCTCGGTGATCCCCGGAAGCCGCTGATGCAGCGTATCGGCGTCAATATGCTCGAGATGAAGCATGATATGGTCCTTGTTCGGACCAACACCGCGGCCTTCGTTAATCTCGATTGTCATTGCCCGGCTGACAACATCGCGGCTTGCCAGATCCTTGGCCGTCGGCGCGAAACGTTCCATGAAACGCTCGCCTTCGGAATTTGTCAGATAGCCGCCCTCACCCCGCGCGCCCTCGGTGATCAGCACGCCAGCCCCGTAGACGCCGGTCGGATGGAACTGCACAAACTCCATATCCTGAAGCGGCAGCCCGGCGCGAAGCGCCATCGCGTTGCCGTCGCCGGTGCAGGTATGCGCCGAGGTGCAGGAGAAATAGACGCGACCATAGCCACCGGTGGCGAGAACAGTCTGCTGGCCCCAGAACCGGTGCAGCGTGCCATCTTCCATGCACAGCGCGATCACACCGGCGCATTCACCATCCTCATTCATCAGCAGATCGAGGGCGAAGAATTCGATATGGAAATGCGCCTGATGCTTCAGACATTGCTGGTAGAGCGTATGCAGAATGGCATGGCCGGTCCGGTCGGCCGCGGCGCAGGCGCGGCGCGCCATGGATTTGCCATAGTCCAGCGTATGGCCGCCAAAGGGCCGCTGGTAGATCTTGCCTTCCTCGGTGCGCGAGAACGGGACGCCGTAATTTTCCAGCTCGATCACCGACGGGATGGCGTTGCGACACATATATTCGATGGCATCCTGATCACCAAGCCAGTCCGATCCCTTGACGGTGTCATACATATGATACTGCCAGTTGTCGCCTTCGCCCATATTGTTGAGCGCGGCGCCAATACCGCCCTGCGCCGCAACCGTGTGCGAACGTGTTGGAAACACCTTGGTGATGCAGGCCGTGCTCAGCCCCGACGCCGCCATGCCCAGAGTGGCGCGCAACCCGGCGCCGCCAGCGCCGACGACAACGACGTCATAGTGATGATCCGTAATTTCATAAGCCGACATCAGGTCAACCCTTCCTGTCTTTCAATCAATTTATGCCCCGAATTCACAAACAGAACATATGGGGTGCATTCAAAGTGCCACGCTGGCGATGGCCCACAGGCTTGCCGCCGCGGTCAGGCCCAGGACAACGCGCATCGCCGCCAGCACGGCATGGCGGCCGCCGCCAAGGCTGATATAATCCTCGATCACAACCTGCAGCCCCAGCGACCCATGCCAGAGACCGATCGTGACAAGCGCCGCCAGCGCCAGCGCATTCACAGGATGGCCAACCATCGCCACCGCAGCAGCATGGTCAAGTCCGCCAAGTCCGGCCAGCATAACCGCGAAATAGATCATCAGCAGCAGGATGATGACGGCGCTGTATCGCTGCCAGCGCCAGTGTGGCAATCCCGGTTCGCCGCGTCGATGTGCAATTCCTGCCGATTGGTCAGCCATGGCTTGTCTCCCCTAGGCCAGGATGGCAAGCCACAGGCATGCCGTCAGCAGGAATGTCAGAAACAGCACGATATGCCCACTGCGATACACGTCCGGGATGGTCAGACCCCGTCCCAGATCCCAGGACAAATGCCTGATACCATTCAGCGCATGGTAGATCAGTGCCGCCGAATAACCGAATAGGACAAATTGCCCCAAAGGATGCGCCACCGCCATAGCCGCCATCGTGTAGGTCTCGCCGCCAAGCGCCAGAGCGACAAGCCATGCCGCCAGCACCAGCGTGCCGGTGGTCAATGCGACACCTGTTGCGCGGTGGGTGATCGACATCATCGACGTCAGCTGCGGGCGATATACCTGCAGATGCGGCGACAACGGACGCGGTCTCGCCATCACAGTCTTCCTTATTGATTTAGCACCTAAGTGAGTTTTAGGGTGCCACGCCGATAATAGTCAATGCGAAAGCTCGCCGCATGGGAGCGCTGGACAATAAAGGCGGCGGGCCGGGCGAAGGCCAGTTTTCATTTGCCTAATGGACCATTTCCAAGGACAAATCGCGAGTGATGAAAAAGGTATTGTCCATTCACTCCACAGTCACTGTCGGCTTTGTCGGCAACAGCGTTGTCGGACCGGTGCTGACGGCACTCGGTATCAATGCGCTGCTGGTCCCGACGGTGATGCTGGCGGCACACCCCGGGTATGGGCGCCGTGTCGGCGCGGCGGTGCCTGACCCTGTTGTCGCAGACATCCTGTCCGGACTTGGCGAGATGACCGCTCTTGACCAGATCAGCGGTGTGGTGTCTGGCTATCTGGGTTCGGTCGAACAGAGCCAAGCCATCGCCAGCTTTGTGGATCAATGGCGGGCTGGTGGGTCCGGGACATATATCCTCGACCCGGTCCTTGGCGATGGCGGGCGACTCTATCTTCCAGAAGCGCTGGCGCAGGCCATCATCGAAAGACTGCTGCCGCGGGCCAGCATCATCACCCCAAACAGTTTTGAGCTTGGCTTTCTGGCGAATGTTCCGGTTACCAGCCGGGCCACGGCAGAGACAGCGGCCGCCTGTCTCATGAAAGCGCACGACCTCACCGCCATCATCGCGACAGGTGTCGATGACGGGCCTAACGGGATTGGCGATCTGCTGGTAACACGATCAGAGGCACCGATCTGGTGTGGGGCCAGTCGTGATGGCCGGAATGTGGCTGGCGGCGGTGATCTGTTGACAGCTGTCCTGGCCGGACAATTGGCGCGCGGCGCGGCGCTTGAGTCGGCCTTCCTGACCGCCAGCCGGACGGCACAACAGATCATCGCGGCAAGCGCCTCATCGCGCGATCTTGCCTTGCTTGAACATCTTGGCGTTGTGGCGGCGCTGGCGGAATGAGGCCTGAATCTAGCGACCCGACAGGCCGCGTTCGGCGACCAGTTCGGCAATCTGTACCGAATTCAGGGCCGCGCCCTTGCGAAGATTGTCCGACACGCACCAGAACACCATGCCGTTCTCTACCGTCGGGTCCTTGCGGATCCGGCTGATGAACACAGCGTCCTCGCCAGCAGCCTCCTGCGGGGTGACATAACCTTCATCGGCGCGGTGATCGATCACCGTGACGCCGGGCGATTCACGAAGCAGGTCGCGAACACCCGATTCGGTCATCGGCTTGTCCGTCTCGATGAAGACCGCCTCGCTATGCCCGATGAAGACCGGGATGCGGACACAATGCGCCACAAGCTCAATCGCCGGATCGAGAATCTTTTTCGTCTCGGCGGTCATCTTCCATTCTTCCTTGGTGAAGCCATCATCGAGGAAGACATCGATATGCGGGATGGCGTTAAAGGCAATCTGCTTGGTAAAGCTCTCCGGGCGGACCGGGTCGTTCACATAAATGCCGCGAGTCTGATTGAACAGCTCATCCATCGCCGGCTTGCCGGCACCCGACACCGCCTGATAGGTCGAAACGACAACCCGCCTGACGCCAAAGCTTTCATGAAGCGGCTTCAGCGCCACGACAAGCTGTGCTGTCGAACAGTTCGGGTTGGCGATGATGTTGCGCCCACCATTCCGGCGCAACGCCCCGTCGACCGCATCGGCATTCACTTCCGGCACGATCAGCGGCACGTCAGCATCCATGCGGAAGGCCGAGGAATTGTCGATGACAAGGCAGCCTGCCTCACCAGCGCGCGGCGCCACATCCTTGGCAGTGGCACCGCCGGCCGAGAACAGCGCGATATCGGCTTCGGCGAAATCAAACTTGTCCAGCGCGCTGACGGTCAGCACCTCGTCCTCGCCGAACGACACCTCGCGCCCGGCAGAGCGCGACGAGGCAAGGGCATGCATCTTGTCGACCGGGAATTCACGCTCGGCAAGCGTCTGCAGCATTTCACGTCCGACCGCGCCGGTGGCGCCGACAACAGCTACTCGATATCCCATATCATCCTCTTCCCTTGGCCCGGTCGCGAAACCGGATTTGTGGCCCGATCTGCCAGCGTTCTCTAGCGCGCCAGCCTGTCCATCGCATCGATCACGGCGTCGGTCATGCCGTCGGTGCCGGTCTGTGTGCAGCCCGGGGTCATGATGTCGCCGGTGCGGCTGGTGGCCAGGGCCTTATCGACCGCGGCTTCAAGAAGGTCCGCCTCGTCGCCCTGGTCGAAACTGTACCGAAGCAGCATTGCAAAGCTCATGAACTGCGCCAGCGGATTGGCAACACCCTGGCCGGCAATGTCCGGTGCCGATCCGTGAACAGGTTCATACATCGCCTTTGGCAGGCCGGTCTCCGGGTCGGGCGCACCAAGCGACGCCGACGGCAACATGCCAAGCGAGCCTGTCAGCATCGCCGCGCAATCCGACAGCAGATCGCCAAACAGATTGTCGGTGACAATCACGTCGAACTGTTTCGGGTTGCGAACAAGCTGCATGGCGCAATTGTCGGCATACATATGTCCAAGTTCGATGCCGTCACCCTCGGCGGCATGAAGCGCTGTCATGACCTCGCGCCAGAGAACACCGGAATGCATGACATTGGCCTTTTCGACCGACGTCAGCTTGCCATTGCGCTTGCGCGCCAGATCCATGCCAACGCGGCCGATCCGCTCAATCTCGGGAGTGGTATAGGCGTTGGTGTCAAAACCACGGCGCGTGCCATCCGGCAGATCTTCAATGCCACGGGGCTCGGCGAAATAGGACCCGCCGCACAGTTCGCGAAGAATCATGATATCAAGGCCGGACACGATTTCAGGCTTCAGCGTCGATGCCTCGACAAGCGAGGGAAAGACCATCGCTGGCCGCAGATTGGCAAACAGGTCCATTTCCTTGCGAAGCCGCAGCAGGCCGCGTTCGGGCTTCAGATCAAACGCCAGATCATCATATTGCGGCCCACCGACAGCACCAAATAGCACCGCATCAGCGGCCATTGAATCAGCAAGCGTCTCGTCGGTCAGCGGGGTGCCCTGGGCGTCATAGGCGGCGCCGCCAACAAGACCTTCCTGCATGTCGAAGCTGATCGATTTATGCTTTGCCAGCCAATCGATGATCCGCATGTTGGCCTGCATGATTTCGGTGCCGATGCCATCGCCCGGCAACACCATAATCTTTCGGTTCGACGCCATTTCGCCCATCCTTGCCCTGAATTGTTTGGTCTTGATTATATTGCTGTGTGACCCGGCGCTATAGCCAGGGCTTGTCGTCGGCGCGGGCCGCCTCGAAACTGTCGATTGAGCCGCCCTTTTCCATGGTCAGCCCGATATCATCAAGTCCCTCCAGAAGACATGTCTTCCGGAACGGATCAATTTCGAAGGAAACCTCGACCCCGTTCGGGCGCCGGATCTTCTGTGCCACAAGATCAACCGACAATTCCGGATTCTCGGTATCCTGCGCATCAGCCATCAACGCGTCACGCTCATCTGCCGAGACGGTGATTGGCAGAATGCCGTTCTTGAAGCAGTTATTATAGAAGATATCGGCAAAGCTGGTCGAAATCACACAGCGGATGCCGTAATCGAGAAGCGCCCAGGGCGCGTGCTCGCGGCTCGACCCGCAGCCGAAATTGTCACCGGCGACGATGATCTGCGAGGCACGATATGGCTCTCTGTTCAGGACGAAATCGGGGATTTCCGCCCCGTCCTTGGTAAAGCGCATCTCGTCAAACAGGTTGGCCCCGAGGCCCGATCGCTTGATCGTCTTCAGGAACTGCTTGGGGATGATCATGTCGGTATCGATATTGATGATATTGAGCGGCGCAGCGATGCCGGTCAGCTTGTCAAATTTTTGCATCTCTCGTCTCCCGGCCTAGCTCTGCATATCCCTGATATCGGTCAGATATCCGGTGATGGCCGCGGCCGTAGCCATTTCCGGGCTGACCAGATGGGTGCGCCCGCCGCGTCCCTGCCGGCCCTCGAAATTGCGGTTCGAGGTCGACGCACAGCGCTCCCCCTCGGACAGCTTGTCGGCATTCATGGCAAGGCACATCGAACATCCGGGCTCGCGCCATTCAAACCCCGCCGCGGTAAAGACCTCGTCGAGCCCTTCAGCCTCGGCCTGTTCCTTGACAAGGCCGGAACCGGGCACAACCATGGCGCGGATGCCGTCGGCAACCTGACGGCCCGACGCCACCGAGGCGGCGGCACGAAGATCCTCGATCCGGCTGTTGGTGCAGGAGCCGATGAAGACCGTGTCGATCTTCACATCGGTCAGTTTCTGCCCAGGCGCGAGACCCATATAGTCAATCGCGCGTTGCAGCTTTGCCCGCTTGATCTCGTCATTTTCCTTGTCCGGATCCGGCACGGCGCCAGTGATCGGCAGCGCATCCTCGGGCGAGGTGCCCCAGGTTACCGTTGGCGCGATCTCGGCCGCGGGAAGTATGATTTCGGTGTCGTAGCGGGCGCCTTCGTCGGATGGCAGCGAGCGCCAATAGGCGACCGCCTTCTCCCACATCTCGCCCTTTGGGGCCATCGGCTTGTCGGCAAGATAAGCGAACGTCTTTTCGTCCGGCGCAATCATGCCAGCACGGGCGCCGCCCTCGATGGCCATGTTACAGACCGTCATGCGGCCTTCCACGGACAGGTCGCGAATGGCCGAGCCGGCAAATTCGATGACGTGGCCGGTGCCGCCGGCGGTGCCGATCTTGCCAATGATGGCAAGGATGACATCCTTGGCCGTCACGCCGGGCGCCAGATCACCATCAACCGTGATCCGCATGTTCTTGGCAGGCTTTTGAATCAGTGTCTGCGTGGCCAGCACATGTTCAACCTCCGACGTGCCAATGCCGAAGGCCAGCGCGCCAAAGGCACCATGCGTTGCGGTGTGCGAATCACCGCACACAATCGTCATGCCTGGCTGTGTGAAACCCTGCTCAGGGCCGATGACATGGACAATGCCCTGCCTGATGTCATCCATGGCGAAATAGGGAACGCCAAATTCGGCGGCGTTGGTGGCCAGCGCCTCGACCTGGATGCGGGATTCCTCATCCTCGATCCCGACCGACCTGTCGGTCGTCGGCACATTGTGATCGGCCACGGCCAGCGTGCGATTCGGCGCCCGGACCTTGCGACCGGCATTGCGAAGTCCTTCAAAGGCCTGCGGACTGGTCACCTCGTGGACAAGGTGCCGGTCAATATAGATCAGACATGTGCCATCATCCTGGCGATGCACAACATGCGCATCCCAGATTTTGTCAAACAGGGTCTTTGGCGCCGACATATATTCCTCCATAGGGCTGCCGGCAAGGTCGTCTTCCTAGCCGGGCTTCGCCGTCAGGAGGAGGACGCCTCGCGGGTTGTTGTTTTTTCGGCAATACGGGCGGCCTTGCCAGTCCGGCCGCGAAGGTAGTACAGCTTCGCGCGGCGAACCCGGCCACGGCGGACAACGGTCACGCCGGCCACCTGCGGTCCATAGAGCGGGAAGACGCGCTCAACGCCTTCACCATAGGACAGCTTACGGACGGTGAAAGATGAATTCACACCGTCATTCTTGCGGGCGATGCACACACCTTCAAATGCCTGCACACGCTCACGCGAACCCTCGACAACCTTCACGTCGACGCGAACAGTGTCGCCGGCGCCGAATTCCGGAATGGTGCGCTGTGCCAGCGCTTTTTCCATCTGCTTCTTGCCAATGCGGTCAACGATATTCATCGCCCTATTCCTTCACTTCGTTTTCCTGTGCCTGCGCCTGCAGGTACCTTTTCCATAAATCTGGGCGGCGCTGTTGCGTCTCCCGCTTGGCCTCCGCCGCTCGCCATTCGGCGATCCTGCCGTGGTGGCCAGACGCCAGAATCTCCGGCGCCTCAATTCCGTCCCAGTTCCGCGGGTGTGTGTAGAGCGACGGCTCCAGCAGCCCGGTCTCGAAACTTTCCTGTTGGTGGCTTGCCTCCTTGCCAATCACGCCGGGCAGCAGCCTTACCACCGAATCCATCACCGTCAGCGCCGCGACCTCGCCCCCTGACAGGATAAAGTCACCAATGCTGACCTCCAGCATACCAGCCGCATCAATCACCCGCTGGTCAACGCCTTCATACCGTCCGCACAGGAACACCGCGCCATCGGCCGCGGCAAGCTCACGCGCAAGCGGTTGGTCCATGACCCGTCCACGCGGCGTCAAATAAATCCGCGGGCCGGGCGCGTCGGCGACATGGTCAAGCGCCGCCGCCACAACATCCGGCTTCAGCACCATACCGACGCCACCGCCAAGTGGCACATCGTCGACGGTCCGGTGCTTATCGCGCGCAAACTGCCGAATGTCCAGCGTTTTCAGCGCCCAGATACCCTCCTTCAGCGATTTCCCGGCCAGCGACTCACCAAGTGGTCCGGGGAACATCTCCGGAAACAAGGTCAGCACCGTTGCCTGCCAGGCACGCTCAGCCATCTGAATCACTCCGATCTCTGGCATCCCGATTCATGGGAGCTTCATCATCGGCCAGTTCCAACAGCCCTTCCGGCGGGGCCATCACAATGCGCCCTGCCGCCAGATCAATGTCCGGCACATAGGCCGGGGCGAAAGGCAGCATCAGCGTCGGGCCCTTTGGCGGCTTGACCTCGGCAATCTCGCCAGCGCCGAAATCATGCAGCGCCACCAGCGTGCCAAGGCTGTCACCATCGATTGTCTCAACGGCAAGCCCAAGCAGATCGGCGTGATAGATCTCGTCACCACCGACATCCGGCAGCACCTTGCGGTCAACCTCCAGCGCGGTGCCCCGAAGCGCTGCCGCGCTTTCGCGGTCACTGATCTCAGCCGCCTTGACGATGACCATGCCGGCAGCGGTCATGCCCATGATGCACAAGGTCAGCTGCCGATCGCCGGCCCAGACCGGACCGTAAGTCGTGATGTCGCGCGGCGCGGTGGTAAAGGGTTTGACCTTGAACTGACCCCTTACCCCATGTGCGCCGGCAACCGCACCGATCGCCAGGCGGCCCGAGCTCATGATTCCTCGGCTGGTGCCTCTTCAGCCGGAGCTTCCTCAGCGGCAGCGTCCTCAACCGGCGCCTCTTCAGCCGGAGCTTCTTCCGCGGCAGCTTCCTCAGCGGCAGCAGCTTCGGCAGCTTCAGCTTCCGCGGCGGCGGCCTCGGCAGCCTCGGCCTCACGCTCGGCACGCTTCTTGCCAGGTGCCGATTTTTTCGGCTGTTCACGAATCACCGGGGCGGCGGTCAAACCGGCAGCGGCCAGCATCTTCTGCACACGCTCGGTTGGCTGTGCGCCCTGGCCAAGCCAATGGGTGATCCGTTCGGCATTCAGCGTCATGCGCTGCTCATGCTCCTTGGGAACCATCGGATTATAGGTGCCGACACGCTCGACATAGCGCCCATCACGCGGTGCCGACGCCTCGGCAACAACGATACGGTAGAAGGGGCGTCTTTTCGCGCCACCACGGGCGAGCCTGATTTTCAGAGCCATGATATTTGGTCCTTTCGCAAAGATTTATGGCTGTTCACGTTATTTCTTCTTGCCGGATGGCTTGCCACCAAGGCCTGGCAGTCCCCCGCCAAGACCGGGCAAACCACCCTTCAATCCTCCGGGAAGGCCACCTGGCATTCCTCCCGGCATTCCTCCCGGCATTCCACCGCCGGGCAAACCACCGGGCATACCACCCGGCATACCGCCGCCCATCAGAGCCTTCATCGCGGCGGCGCCGGTCTTGCCCCCCATCTTCTTCATCATGCGCGCCATGTCCTGATATTGCTTGACCAGACGGTTCACCTCCTGGACAGAGGTGCCCGACCCGGCGGCAATACGCTTGCGACGCGAAGCATTGAGAAGACCGACCGAAACACGTTCTTTATTCGTCATCGACAGAATGATGGCTTCCTGGCGACGGATCATTGAATCATCAATGCCAGCGGCGGCGATCTGCTTCTGCATTTTGCCAAGGCCCGGCAACATGCCCATGATCCCGCCAAGACCACCCATCTTCTGCAGCTGTCGAAGCTGGGTAAGGAAATCATTCATGTCGAACTGGCCCTTGGCCATCCGTTTGGCAAGCCGTTCTGCCTCTTCGACCTCGATCGTCTCGGCCGCTTTTTCGACAAGCGCGACGACATCGCCCATATCGAGGATTCTGCCGGCCATCCGCGCCGGGTCGAATTCCTCAAGCGCATCCTGCTTTTCACCAACACCGACAAGCTTGATCGGGCAGCCGGTAATTTCGCGCATCGACAGCGCCGCGCCACCACGTGCGTCACCGTCAAGACGGGTCAGCACGATGCCGGTGATGTCGACAGCTTCTTTAAAGGCCGTCGCGGTCGTGACCGCGTCCTGGCCTGTCATCGCGTCAGCGACAAGCAACACTTCATGCGGGTTGGTAAGCGCCTTGACCTCACGAAGCTCGGCCATCAGGCCTTCATCAATCGTCACCCGGCCCGCCGTGTCGAGGATCAGAACGTCAAACCCCTGAAGCTTTGCCGCCTGCAGCGCCCGCTTGGCAATCTGCGCCGGCGATTCACGATCAACCTCGGGAAGAACGCCAACCTCGGCCTGCTCGCCAAGAATGCGAAGCTGTTCACGCGCCGCCGGACGGGTTACGTCAAGCGAGGCAAGCATGACCTTCTTGCGCTCACGCGAGCGCAGACGAAGCGCCAGTTTACCGGCGGTGGTGGTCTTGCCCGATCCCTGCAGACCGGCCATCAGAATCACCGCCGGTGGATTTACGGTGATGTTCAGCGGTGCCGGCTCGTTGCCAAGAACCTCGACCAGCGCGTCATTGACAATCTTGATGACCTGCTGGTCGGGCCGCACTGATTTCAGAACGTCGCTGCCAACAGCCTGTTCGCGCACCTTCGCGATAAACGTTTTTACAACCGGCAGGGCAACATCGGCATCCAGCAGCGCCAGACGAACCTCGCGCAGCGCGGCATCGACATCCGATTCGCGCAGCGCGCCACGCTTGCCAAGAGCGCTGAAAACGTCCTGCAGCTTGTCCTTCAGGCTGTCAAACATGGCGTATGCCCTGCTATTGTTGATCCCGTGCCGGTCATCCGGCCAACGTCCCTGGTGGCCCGTCATGCCGAACCCGTCATGCCGAACCCTTCACGCCGACCCCGTCACGCCGACCCCGGCACAACAGGCCTCATGCGCCTTTGGCATCCGTGCTCGAAAACTTCAAGGACGGATGGAACCCGCGAGGGTCTGGCAGCCAGAGATGGCGTGATTTCGATGTGTGTTGCGCTTTTTCGCCTGAATTGTCAAGAATTGACGCATGTTTTTCATTCTCTCGAAAATTCTCGCCATATGTCTTGAACCGCTGGCCTATCCCTATGTCCTTCTGGGCATTGGCATGATCATGCGCTGGCGCCGCCGCCGCCGGATGATGAAGGCCTGTATCGCGGCGGCACTGACACTTCCCCTGTTCTATGGGTTTCTGCCCCTGTCGATGGCGCCGCTGCACTATCTGGAGGATCGCCATGACGTGCCCATATTGACCGGCCCACCCGTCGACGGGGTGATCGTTCTTGGGGGCCACACCGCGAGGGGTGATGTTTCTGAAAGTCGAAACCAGCCGCAGCAAAATCGTGCAGCCGACAGGCTGACAAAGGGGCTGATGCTGCATCGCATGAATCCTGGCAGCACACTGTTGTTCAGTGGCTATGATGGCAGGCTGACGCCAACCGGATGGAGCGAGGCAGAGACGATCCGCCGCCTGATTGCCGAACTTGGTTTTACCGGCGAGGACATCATCTACGAATCCACCAGCCGCAACACCTATGAAAACGCGGTCAACAGCCTTGCCGTGGCGGTGCCACAGCCGGGGTCACGCTGGCTGCTTGTCACCTCGGCATCACATATGCCGCGCGCGATGGGGTCCTTTGCCGCCGCCGGGTGGGACGGCATCACACCCTATCCGGTGGATTTTCAGACAGCTGCAGGTCCAACACCCCTGTTCAGTCTGGAGAGGGGGACAAAAAGTATCAGAACATGGCTTCATGAATATGTCGGGCTGGCGGCCTATTGGCTCACCGGCAGAAGCGCCATCCTGCTACCCTGATTTTCAATTTCCTGAATCCTGGTCCGTGAATCCTGGTCCGTGAATCTCGGGCAAGCGGATCAAGGGCGAGGAATCACGCCTCGTCCGGGACGCCGGCAAGGGCATTGGCAAAATCACGGGCCTCGAAGGGCTGCAGGTCATCAGCGCCTTCACCAACCCCGACAGCATGAACGGGGAGCTGGAATTTTTCGGCAAGCGCGATCACCACCCCGCCCTTGGCCGAGCCATCAAGCTTGGTGACGATCAGCCCGCTGACATCGGCGATATCCTGGAAGGCGCTGACCTGCGACAGCGCGTTCTGGCCCACTGTGCCATCCAGAACAATCACCGAATCATGAGGCGCGGTCTCGTCCAGCTTGCGGATGACCCGCACGATCTTCGCCAGCTCATCCATCAGCTCGGTCCGATTCTGCAGCCTGCCGGCGGTGTCGATGATCAAGACATCGGTGCGCTGCGAGCGCGCCTTTTCCAGCGCCTGATAGGCCAGCGCCGCGGCATCGCCGCCCTGCGCCCCGGCAATCACCTCCGTGCCCGTGCGATCGCCCCAGATCTGCAGCTGTTCGATGGCGGCGGCGCGGAAAGTATCCCCGGCGGCCAGCATGACCGACTTGCCCTGCTGCCGCCATTGCTGGGCCAGTTTTCCGGCCGTCGTTGTCTTTCCCGACCCGTTGACCCCGACAAGAAGCACCACATGCGGCCTGTTGCCGGCCTGCGGGACAAGCGGCGACGCCACCGGCTCGAGAATCTCGGTGATTCCGTCCGCCAGCGCGCCGGCAAGCGCCTGTGCCGTGACCTCTCCATCGAATTTATGGCGCCGCACACGTTCGGCAAGACGCGCCGCCGCCGCGGTGCCGAGATCGGCGCTGATCAACGCGTCCTCGACCTCCTCGATTGAGGCCGCGTCGATCGACGATCGGCCAAGGAGCGAGGACAGAGATGATGTCACCCTGGCGCTTGTCTTGCTCAGCCCCGAGGTCAGTTTCTTCAGCCAGCTCATGTTACCGTCTTACCACCTTGAGATGCTGCCCGTCACGTTCAAGCACCCTCACGTCAAGAAGTTCGCCGGGCGATGCCATGTCACCCGCAAGCCGCATTTTCGCGAAATTACGCCCGTGACCGGCATTGCCTGATTCAACCAGAAGTTGCTCATGGCTTCCCACCACATTGTCGAGAAACCCTTCAAGCCGCTGCCCGCCACGTGCCCGCAAAGCGTCGGCACGTTGCCTGACCAGCCTGCCGTCAAGTTGCGGCATGCGGGCTGCAGGGGTGCCGGCACGCGGCGAAAACGGAAAGACATGAAGATAGGTAAGGCCGGCCCGGTCAATCAGGCGCAGCGTGGCGTCATGCGCCGCGTCGCTCTCAGTCGGAAACCCGGCAATGAGATCGGCACCAAAGACGACATCGGGCCGCCGCCGACGGGCCTCGTCGCAGAATCGTACCACGTCCCGGCCAAGGTGGCGGCGCTTCATCCGCTTTAGAATCGTATCATCACCATGCTGGGCCGACAGGTGGAGGTGCGGCATCAGGCGTGATTCGCTGGCCAGCACGTCCATCAATTGCGAGTCAGGTTCAGCCGGATCGAGCGACGACAGGCGAAGCCGCTGCAGGCGCGGCAGTGAACGCAGCAATTCGCCAACAAGATCGCCAAGCCGCGGGCGTCCGGGCAGATCGCTTCCCCAGGAGGTTATGTCGACCCCGGTCAGCACGATTTCGGCGCATCCGCCATCGACAAGATGGCCTGCCGCCTCGAGAATCTGGCCAAGCCCGGCCGAGCGGTTGTTCCCCCGTCCATAAGGAATGATGCAGAAAGTGCAGCGGTGATCGCATCCCTGCTGGATCTGCAGGAATCCCCGCGTATGCGCGCTGAAGGCATCCAGCATATGCGTTGCCGTCTCGCGGACCTGCATGACATCGCTGACAATAATCGCCTCGCCGCCAGCCGCCAGCGACTGCCAGGCCGGCGCTGTCAGCTTGTCGTGGTTGCCGACAACATGATCGACCTCGGGCATGGCATCCCATGTTTCCGGCGCAATCTGCGCGGCACAGCCGGTGACAATGATGCGCGCGTCCGGATCATCGCGGCGAGCCCGGCGGATGGCCTGGCGGGCCTGGCGTTCGGCCTCGGCCGTTACGGCGCAGGTGTTGAAAATAATGGCGTCATTCAGGCCTGCTGTTGCCGCCTGATCGCGCACCACCTCGGATTCCCAGATATTCAGCCGGCAGCCGAAGGTTTCGACCCGCGGCGCGTTACGATGCGCCATGGCCTTGCTCCATCAGGGATTCAAGTTCGGGTGACAATGTGCCGTGACAGACATATGCCACCGGCCCGGTCATGATGACATGGCGGCCTGTCTCATCCCAGTCGATCTGGACAGAACCACCATCCATGACAATCCGGTTGCTTCGCGGCCCAAGCCCGCGCCGGACAATCGCCACGCCAACAGCGCAGGCACCGCTGCCGCAGGCCATGGTAATCCCGACGCCACGTTCCCAGACCCGCATTCTGAAACTGGAGTCGTCGATCCGGCTGACAACCGACAGATTCACCCGGTCAGGAAACAGCGGGGCGTGTTCGGCCATTGGTCCAAGGCGCGCCAGATCAACTGCCTCGGCGTCCTCGACAAAGACAACAGCATGCGGGTTGCCAAGGGAATGGCATGTGGCATCACCAAGTTCCTCAATCCCCAATTCAACCCCGAGCGGCACATGCAATGTATCAGCCTCACGCGCCAGCGGCACCTCGCGCCAGCCGGTGGCCACCGGGCCCATATCGACGGCGATCTGTTCGTCGTCGGCGTGCCAGGCACGAAGCTGGCCACCATCGGTCTCGATGGTAAGGTCGTCGCGGCCGGCCTGCCGCATCACAAAGTCAGCGACACAGCGCGTGCCGTTCCCGCACGCGCCCGACGGTGATCCATCATGATTGAGAATGTCCATCCGGATATCGGCGGTGGCGGAGTCGCGGATGACAAGGATCTGGTCACAACCAATCCCAAGGCGGCGGTCGGCGAGACGCCGCGCCGCGGCTTCGCCAATACTCGGCGGGCCGGAATCACGCCAGTCGAAAATGATGAAATCATTCCCAAGGCCGTGCATTTTCAGAAATTCTGTCATGGCCAGCCTATACGCCAAATCACGGCGAATGAAAAGCGGGGGAGGGCTAGAGCCCGATCACCGTTGGCACATGGTCCGACGGCTTTTCCGCACCTCGCAGATGCCGTTCGATTGACACCGACCGGACGCTGTCCGCCAGATCATGGCTTGTCCACACATGATCAAGCCGCCGCCCGCGGTCACTCGCCGCCCAGTCGCGGGCGCGGTAGGACCACCAGGAATACAGAATTTCCTCAGCGCCGAAATGCGACCTGACAGCGTCATGCCATCCACCATCCGCAATCAGCCGCAGCAGGCCTTCACGCTCAACCTGCGTATGGCTGACAACATTGCGAAGTTGCTTTGTCGACCAGACATCCTCGGCCAGCGGCGCGATATTGAGATCGCCGACAAGGATGGCGTTCTGCGGCCTGTTGGCGGCGAAGTGCCCGGTCATTTCAGCGATGAAGTCCAGCTTGTGACCAAATTTCGGGTTTTCGTCGCGGTCCGGCACGTCACCGCCCGCCGGTACATAGAAATTATGCACCAGCGGCCCACCGTCAATCTGTGCCGAGATGTGGCGGCAATCACCGCGCCCGACCCAGTCATGGTGGTCAGGGTTCGACAACGGCAGGCGCGAGATGATGGCCACGCCATTATAGCTTTTCTCGCCCCGAAAGGCGTGATGCGTCCAGCCAGCCTCGGCCAACGCCTCAGCCGGGAAATGCACATCCTCGGTTTTGGTTTCCTGAAGGCACAGCACGTCGATGTCGGCATCCTTCAGGAACTCCAGCACCAGATTGATCCGCAGACGCACCGAATTGATGTTCCAGGTCGCCAGTTTCATGCAAACGTCATCCTTATAAAGGGCATGTGACAGGTGGCACGTGCCGCGTTGGCCACAGATTTTGGTCCAGGGTCGGCATCTATACTAAATTGAGATGACCGGAGAAACTGTCAAACAGCCTGTCTGAAAAAATTATGAGCACGCGACGACGTCACATGGCAATAAGGTGAGAGGCGTCGAGGCATTACGAAAGATCTTTTTGAAGGCGGGGAGGCGGATGTGAGTTCTGGAGATCAGGAGTGGCGCCAGCTTGTGGCCCTTCTCAACGCCGGTCGCATTGACGAATTGCTTGTCAAAGCAAAACCGCTGGTCAAAAAAAATCCAAAGGCCGGTCCGCTGCAGGGTGTCTTCGGAACCGCGCTGGCCAGGAAGGGGCGGCTCGATGATGCGGAAAAATATCTTCGTCGAAGCGTCAGGCTGGCGCCGCGCCTGGCCTTTTCACACCTGAATCTGGCGAATGTCTGTTTCACCAGGAAGAGCTTTGAAGATGCGGCCCGTCATTATGAGACCTTTCTGAAACTGGAGCCGGCCAACAAACAGGCGGCCTTCAAGCTGGCCGAGGCGCTATTGCTCTCGAACAACCTGCCGGCGGCAAGGGTGAAGTTTGAGGACATCGTTTCCGAGGACGATCAGAATGCATCTGCGTGGTTCCTGCTCGGGTCTGTTCACAGACAGATGAAGGAAGACGACAACGCGCTGCGTTGTTTTCACAAGACCGTTGAAATGGAACCTGAACATGCCAAGGCACTGTTCAATCTTGGCAACATATACCGGGATCTCGGGCAGACTGAGACCGCCCTGAACCATTTCAAAGACGCCTTGTCCCTGCGGCCGGATCATCTGCCAACAAGACTGAATATCGCGCTTTGTCACATTCATCTTCAGGAAATGACAGAGGCTCTGGCAACGCTTGATGAGGCCATTGATCTCGATCCGGAAAACCCCGAGCCACGATATTTGCAATCAACGGCGCTTTTTCTGTCTGGCCACCTCAAACCGGGCTTTCAGGCAGCTGAATGGCGGCATCGCCTGCCCGACGAGTATAGAAAACTCTATAACGGGACCGAACCTGACTGGGATGGCGAGGCGTCGCTGGCCGGCAAGCGGCTGATTGTCCATGCGGAGCAGGGTTTTGGCGATACCCTGATGATGCTGAGATTCCTGTCGTTTCTGCCGTCCCGCGACTGCCATATAACGGTCATCGTTCAGCGCGGCCTGAAATCCCTGATCGAGACAAACTACCCTGACTTTGATGTGTGCGAATTTCTCAACAACAGAACCGGTGGGCTGCCGTCAAGGATAGCGGCTGACTTTCAATGTTCGCTGATGAGCCTTGCTCATCTGACCCGCTCACAATGGGATACGCCCCCGACATATGAACGCTACCTTCAGGCGGATGACAGCCATGTTGCCAAATGGAAGGACCGCATCACATGTGCCAACAGAAAGGTCATCGGCATTGTGTGGCGCGGCAATCCAACCCATAGAAATGACCGGAACCGCAGCCTTGATCTTGAAACGCTCCTCGCCTGCCTGTCACCGGAACACCACTATGTTGTGTTGCAGAAAGACCCGTCACCAGAGGAGCTGGCCCTGATTTCTGACGCCAGCACCCTGTCAATTCAGCACGCGGCCATCAAGACATTCGATGATACAGCCGGCCTGTGTATGGCTCTGGACTATCTGTTCACGGTCGACACCAGCGTGGCGCATCTTGGCGGCGCGTTGGGTGTTCCCAGCTTTGTCCTGATCCCCACACATCCGGACTGGAGATGGGGGCTGATGGGAACAGACAATATCTGGTATCCGAGTGTCCGGCTGATACGCCAGCGTGAATTCGGGCGCTGGGAGCCCTGCATCCGCGCGGCCATGACACTTGTTGGCGCTGCCGACGTCCAAAGCCCATCCGGCAAATGATATCGTCAGTTCGGAAGAGGATAGTCGGACTTCGCGAAGAATTTGTTTTCATAGCGATGACCAAAGCGCATGTTCTGCAGGGTCACCGTCGTCGCCACATCGGCCGCATCACGGATCGTCCAGCGGCGCAGCTCGAAGGGCTTGTTGGTAAATTCAAGCGTCAGCTCGCCAGCCGCCTCGCCGATATCCCGCTTCAGCGTGATTCTGGTGATGCCATCCCGGACAAGATGGGTGGTGGTGAATTCCTTTGACTGCAGCACCACTTCCTCGCGAAGGATCAGGGACAGCGGTGTCTCGCTGATCGGATAGCTTGTCACCGTCTTGTCCTTTGGCCGGTCGACATGCAACCAGACCGGCGTGGTGAGAAGAATCAGCGGTTCTTCAAGGTCGTAGATCACCTTCATCCGGTGTGGCCGGCGAAGATGCAACTCGCCGGTGGCGGTGGTGCCGTCGGACGCCACCTGGATGAAATCGGCACGCATTGTGCTGATGCTGTCGAACCAGGCCTCGGCGCGACTGACCGGGTCGTTCGAGGCGGCAGGCCCGGCCGGCATCAGCATGGCGACAAGCAGCCCGGAAAGCAGCCCGGCAAGCCACGAAATCCAGCGTCTGTCGACCATCACAGCCATTTACTGCCCATCCCCTTCGGTGACCAGCACCTCGCGCTTGCCAACATGGTTGGCGGCGCTGATGATGCCATTGCTTTCCATCTCCTCGATGATGGTCGCGGCGCGATTATAGCCGATTTTCAGATGCCTTTGTACAAAGCTTGTCGAGGCTTTCTGTTCACGAACAACAAGCTGTACCGCCTGATCATAGAGACTGCTGCCTTCACCAAGAAGATCGCCTGTACCGCCAGCTGGCGGCTCGGCCTCTTCCTCCTCGGCGACAACCTTGTCGTTGTAATCCGGCTCACCCTGCTTGCGAAGGAAGTTGGCCACCGCCTCGACCTCATTGTCGGACACAAATGGCCCATGAACCCGCATCACCCGTCCGCCACCTTCCATGAACAGCATGTCACCACGGCCAAGAAGCTGTTCGGCACCCTGTTCGCCAAGGATCGTCCGGCTGTCGATCCGCGAGGTGACCTGGAAACTGATCCGTGTCGGGAAATTGGCCTTGATGGTGCCGGTGATGACATCAACCGACGGGCGCTGCGTTGCCATGATGACATGGATGCCGGCGGCGCGGGCCATCTGCGCCAGGCGTTGCACCGCGGCCTCAATCTCCTTGCCGGCGACAAGCATCAGGTCGGCCACCTCATCGATCACCACGACGATGAAGGGAAGTGGCGCAAGGTCGAGAATTTCCTCTTCAAAGACAGGCTTGCCGGTCTCGGCATCGAATCCCGTCTGAACGCGCCGTGTCAGCACCTCGCCATCGGCCCGCGCTTCGGCAACACGCTGGTTGTAACCGGCGATATTGCGCACGCCGAGCTTGGCCATGTTGCGATACCGGCTTTCCATCTCGCGAACGGCCCATTTCAGCGCCGTCACCGCCTTTGATGGTTCGGTGACAACCGGGCTCAGAAGGTGCGGGATGCCGTCATAGACCGACAGTTCCAGCATCTTCGGATCAACCAGAATCATCCGACAGGTTTCCGGTGTATGGCGATACAACAATGACAGAATCATCGCATTGATGCCGACGGATTTGCCCGACCCGGTGGTACCCGCCACAAGCAAATGCGGCATCTTCGCCAGATCGACGATTACCGGCCCGCCAGCGATATCCTTGCCAAGTGCCATCGGCAGGTCACCGCCATCATTCTGCCAGGCGGCATGGTCGAAAATTTCCCGAAGAACAACCATCTGGCGGTCGACATTCGGCAGTTCGATGCCAATCACATTCTGCCCCGGCACCACCGCGACACGAACCGAGACCGCGCTCATCGAGCGGGCGATATCGTCAGCAAGCGAAATGACACGTTGTGATTTCGTTCCCGGGGCCGGCACCAGGTCGTGACGCGTCACCACCGGACCATAGCGGGATTCGGTGATCTCGCCCTTGACGCTGAAATCGCCAAGAACATGCTCAAGCTGTGCCGCGGTTTCATCAAGAGCCTGTTTCGACGGGCCGGAAGCCGCCTTTCCCGGGGCGGCCAGCAGCTTGCCCGGTGGCAGACGGAACTGCCCGTCACTGTCAAGATCGAGCCGTCCCTGGCCAGTGCCGCGGCCGGGGGAGGCTGTACTTTCAGCAGCCGGTCCGGCGATCAGTGTCGGCTCCTTGCGTTTGCGGGATGCCTTGCGAGTGGTGCTTTTCTTTGATGGTTTGGTGGCTTCAGGCTCGGTCAGGGTAAGTGGCGGTGCGCTGTCCTCGGCCGCATCGGCCTGTTCCCGACGCGCCGCAATGCGGCGTCCCACAAGACGTGCCACCGTGGCGACAGGCGCGGCAAGAAGACCCCATTGCCGGCGTGACAGGGTCGCGCACCAGGTCCACATCAACAGACCAGCAAGCAGATAGCCGGCGCCAAGATAATGCGCGTTCGTCAGTCCGAAGACCGATTGAAGCGGCGGTAAATGCGGCAGGGTCAGCCCGGTCAGGATCACACCGGCAGCGCCACCAGCAGCACTTCCATCCGCGCCGGAGAGACCATAGAACCCAGCCGCCAGCAGCAACAGGGCAACCGGTGACAGGCAGAGACGAACAACATGATGGCCCATCGGCTGCTTGCGGACCATCCGATAGCCCCAGCCAAGCGGCAGAAGCGTCAGAAAGAAGCTGGCTGTTCCAAGGCTGACGCGAAGACCACCGGCAATGGCAGAGCCAAAGGCGCCAAACCAGTTTTCAAAGCCGCCGGAAGAAAAGGCGCTGAAGGAGGGATCATATCGACCCGGCGAAAACAGCATCGCCGTCAGCGCCAGCCCGATGAACATAAGGCAAACCCCGACAAGTTCCATCATCCGGCGACGGAGAAAGCCGATCAGGGCCGGCGACAGAATCCTGCTTTTTGCCTCAGCGTCGATCATTGCCTCCGTCTATGCCGCCCCGCGGCTTTCGGCATCATAGAGTGCCGCCACCCTGGCAAGGCTTTCCCCGGTGCGTTCATGGTCATGCACCAACGCCATCCGCACATACCCCGCGCCGGGATTCAGTCCGTCACTGACCTCGGCCATGAAGGAGCCAGGCATGGCCCGTACCGCCTGTTCTTGCATCAGCCGCCTGACAAAATCCCGGTCATCGGCGACCGGCAGCCATAAAAAGAAACCGCCCGGCGGGGCGATCACCCCAAGATGACGCGTCGCAAGGGCAAAGCTGTGGTCATAATGTGCCCGAATTGCGGCGACATGGTCATCATCATCATACAGATCCGCCGCTGCCAGAAGAAGCGGTGTCGGCACCAGCGATCCGGTATTGGCGACAACTTTCAGATACAGCGCCATCACGCTGGCGTCACCAATGACAAAGCCGGCGCGCAGCCCGGCCGCACTGGACCGCTTTGACAGTGAGTTCAGGATCACCAGATTGCGAAGCGGATCGTCCGGCCCGTCACCACCATCCTCTTCATGCAGTTCCGCCGCCGCCTCAAGCGCGCCGGCCGGCGGCGCATCTCGCCAGATATCGCAGTAACATTCATCCATCACCAGCAGGAAATCATGCTTGCGGGCCAGCCTGATGGCGGACTTGATCTGCGCGATCGACATGACACCGCCCTGCGGATTGGTCGGACTGCACAGATAGACGATGCAGGTGCGGGCCAGAACCTCATCCGGCTGCGCTGCGAGGTCGGGAACAAACCCGTCATCAGCATGAGCGTTGAGGTAGCGCATTTCAGCGCCGGACGCCAGCGCGCCAGCGCGCCAGGCATGATAATAGGGGTTGGCGACAAGCGCCGCCGCATTGTCTTTCGTGCCTTTGACAAGGCCGCCGATCAGACCAAGCGGTTCACGCGTTCCCGGCACCGGCAGCATCTGTTTTTCAAGATCGACAAGGCCGGCCGCGGATGGCCAGCGGCGGGCGATATAGGATTCGACAGCATTGGTGAAGCGTGGATGGCCGGTGGCCTTCGGATAGAATTGCCAGCTGTCATTATGAGTTGCCATGCTGCGGATCAGCAGATCACCGGCGGCAAGCTGTGGCTCGCCGATGGACATGTCCAGAAGGTCGTGTCCGGCGGGCGGCTCGATATCAGCAAGAAGGGCACGCATCTGCACGAACATGTTGCCATCGAACATCCTGTAATCCGGGTTAAGTCTCATCTTCAGTCGCCCTGCGCTCTGTCGCTGTCCCCACCGGCGTTGAACCTGCCGGCGTTAAACCTGCCGGACATTCCGGGGACCGGTCACGTCACTGTCCTAACGCATGACGTGCGGACGGGCAATCTCTGAGCCTTAAAATGATCCGTGCTGCCGCTGATCAGGCGCCATGAGACGGCTTTACACATGGACACCGGCCCCTCGTTCAGCCTAGATGGACAGATGACAACGACGCCATCAAAAAATGCTGATATCGAGGCACCGGCACGACGCGGGGCCGTGTTTCTGGACCGTGACCGGACGCTGAACATTGATCATGGTTACACGCATCTGGTGGATGATTTTGCGTGGGTTCCGGGCGCGGCCAGCGCGCTGCGCCTGTTCCACCGCCATGGCATTGCCTGTTTCATTGTCACCAATCAGGGCGGAATCGGGCGTGAAATCTTTACCGTTACGCAGATGCAGGCCTTCAACGACCATCTGGTGGCGCAGGCCAGACTTGCTGGCGGACAGATTATGGATATCGCCCATTGCCCCCATCATCCTGAAGCCATCGTCACCGAGATGCGCACGCCCTGTGATTGTCGCAAACCCGAACCGGGGCTGTTGCTGGGCCTGGCCGCGAAATGGCATGTCGACCTGACCGCCTCGGTGATGATTGGCGATCGCGACAGCGATGTTGCCGCCGGACAGGCCGCCGGATGTCACGCCTATCTCTTTGATGGCTCGGACCTGTCGCATCTGGCACAGCTGGTCATCAACCGGCATTTCACCGGCACGTCGGAGGATGACAATGCATGATGTCACGGTAGTCGGTGGCGGGCTGACCGGCGTGATGATGGCAACGGCGCTGTCCCATGCCGGGGTGGATGTCGCGCTTGTCGACCGGGCCAGCGGCACGATGCCTGATACGGATGAGCGGACGACAACAATCAACGCTGCCGGTGCGCGGATGCTGACGGCGCTTGGCGTCTGGGACCGGCTTCCTGCCACGCCGTCCCCGATCCGCCGCATCGCCATCGCCGAGGGCGCGCCACCAACCGGACTGGCGGCACGGCGCCGTGCACAGACCGACCTGTCCTGGCATACGGATGAGACGCCGATGGCATTCGTCGTTGGCAATATGGCGCTGCAGACCGCATTGCGCGACAGCATCGCCGAACGTCCGGTTACACAGATTCGCAGCACCGCGGTGTCGGGTTGGCAGGCTGATGACGGGGCCGCGGAACTGGACCTGACAGCCGCCGATGGCGCGTCATCATCGCTCCGCACCGCGCTGATCGTGGCCTGTGACGGCGCGCGAAGCCGTCTGGCAGAGGATGCCGGGCTTGGCCGTCGCGAGACCCGCCAGACGCAGACCGCAATCGTGACCATCCTTGAGGCTGAACGTCATCATGACGACACGGCTTTTCAGCGCTTTCTTCAGACCGGCCCGTTTGCCCTGATGCCGCTTGACGGCAACAGGCTGTCACTTGTCTGGACGCTTCCCAACAATGAGGCCGATCACCTGCTGGCGGCCGATGACACGGCATTCGAGGCTGCCTGTCTCGAGGCATTTGGTCCCGCGCTTGGCTACCTCCGTCTGGCGGGAACACGACTTGCCTGGCAGCTTCGGCCCTCCTGGCGGCGACGCATAACAGCCCCCGGACTGGTCCTGGCCGGGGATGCCGCACATGCCATCCATCCACTTGCCGGCCAGGGGTACAATCTGGCGCTTGCCGATGCGGCGGTGCTGGCGGATCTTCTGGTGACGACAGGGCGGCGCGGTCTGCCGCCGTCGCACCTGTCGCTTCGCCACGCCTATGAAGCGGCGCGGTGGCGCGAGCGGGCGGCCATGACAACCGCGACATCCGGTCTGAACAATCTTTTCTCGGCCGGGCCTGCGGGACTCCGGCGTCTTGCCGGGTTCAGCTTTGCGATGCTTGACCGGCTGCCTGTGAAATCGGTCTTTTCAGATATCGCGGCCGGTGGCCAGCTTGCCGAGGCGGCGCTTCTTGACGGCAGATTGCCAGGCTGACAGGCGGACCCATAGTGCCAGACCCGCCAGCGGGCCCTAGCGGCCAGCTGCCACCCTGTCGCGATAATCCGCCATCAGGCTGTCCTGACGCGTGCCGTAATCCAGCAGAATGTCCCAGCTGTAGAGCCCGGTGTCATGACCATCGTCAAACACCAGCCTGACGGCATAGTTGCCAACCGGCTCGATCCGGCTGATGCAGACATCCTGCTTGCCAAGGGGCGTTGTTTTCTGGCCAGCCCCATGTCCCTGCACCTCGGCCGAAGGCGATTCAACCCGCAGAAGTTCGGCACTCAACGCCACGCTTGTGCCACCCTCGAAGGTGACATTGAGAGTCCGTTTGTCAGCGCTGAGCCTGATTTCGGATGGCCAGGGCGTGTCATTCATGATGGTGCGGTCCCGCCATCATCATCAAGCTCCCGCGATTCCTCCAGCAGCATGATCGGCACCCCGTCACGGACCGGAAAGGCGCGGCCAAGCTGATGACTGACAAGCTCATTGCGCACCCGGTCATATTTCAGTGGACCGTGCGTGACCGGACAAACCAGCACTTCCAGAAGTGCCGGATCGAGACGCGTCTGCGCGGTGTCTTCAGTGTCGTGCGTCATTCTGGCCCTCATCGCCATGCAATGCCATTTCCATCATCGTGATCAGAAGATCAGCCCGGCTTCGCATGCCCTCAGCCTCGAGAAGGGCCTGCTTCTCAGCAACATCAAAAGGACAGACCATGGCAAGCGTATTCAGGATCGCGCTGTCATCCGAACGCTCGATCTGGTCCCAGTCGGCCTCGAATCCCTGCGCGTCGAAATACCGCCTCATCACGGCAAACATATGATCACGATCGGTAATGCCACCCTCGCCATCCTCCAGATCAGAGGCGAATTCATCCCAGGCGACATCGGCAACACGATAGCCACCTTCGGTCAGCTGGTGGCCGGCAAGGCGGAACCTGCAGACCCCATTCAGGGCAATCATGAAACGACCGTCACCTGTTTCCTGGAAATAGCTGATCCTGCCAGCACACCCGATGCCAAACAGCGCGCCAGCCTCGTCGATGGGCTGGACCATGCCGATCAAACGTCCCGGCGCGCCGAGCGCATCCTCGACCATGGCAAGATAGCGCGGCTCGAAGATATTCAGCGGCAGCTGCCCTTCTGGTAAAAGCAGCGCGTTCGGAAGTGGAAAAATCGGAATTTGCGACGGCAGCGCCATATCAGCATTCCTTTCAGACATCATTGTTCCGCTCCTGTTGGTGTGGCCACTTGCAGGGCATCAGGAAAACAGCAGGGTCGACAATTTTCGCCGCGCCGCGATGACATCGGGATTGGCAGCGCCGAGCGAGGAAAAGAACTCGAGAAGCTGTAGCCGCGCCGCATCATCATTCCAGCCCCGTTCGATCCGGATTGATTGAAGAAGCTGATCCATCGCCTCGGCATTCTGCCCGCCAGCGAACAGCGCCAGCGCATAGTCCTGGCGCGCCGCGAGATTTGCCGGGTCAGCCTCGACAGCGGCTTTGGCCACATCCAGCTCGCCAGCAGATGAAGCGGCTTTTTCAGCCAGCTCCACCGCCGCGATCGCCGTCTTCATGGCCTGGTCATTCAGATAATCCTCATTCAGCTGGTCGATAACTTCACGCGCGCCAGCAACATCGCCCGACGCGGTGAGACAGCGGACAACACCGGCGAGGGCCGGCACGGATTCCGGCGTCACGCTCATCACTTCCTGAAAATGCATCATTGCCGTGTCCGGATCGCCTGCCGCCAGCGCGGCCTCGGCGGCCTCAAGCATGGCGGCGGCATCTGCGCCGGCGCCACCCATGCCGGCCAGCTTGTCGACAAACTGTTTCACCGCCGATTCCGGCTGCGCACCGGCAAAGCCGTCAACCGGCTTGCCATCAACAAATCCATAGACTGTCGGCACCGACTGCACCCGCATCTGCTGGGCAATCTGCGCGTTATCATCAATATTGACCCGCACCATGCGAACCTTGCCACCGCTGGCGCCAACAACCTTTTCGATGACAGGGCCAAGCTGTTTGCAGGGACCGCACCACGGGGCCCAGAACTGGACAAGCGTCGGCGTGGTAGCCGAGGCATCAATCACCTCGGCCATGAAATTATCCATCGTTACGTCAACAGGGGCTGTCGCGCCGCCTGCAATCATCTGGTCCATGGCACTCTTGCTCTTTCATCTGGCGTTTTTTTCGGCATCCGGCGTTTTATTCTGACGCCCGGATACCGGGCATCGTGAAATTCTGTCTGCGGGTTCGACACCCATTTCAAAAATGATCTGCCGGATATGTCTTTGGCGCTTACAATTTCCACATCTTTCACTCTCCACTGCTTTCAATCTAGGCATCGACCTCGTCAAAACAAGGTGTGAGGCGCCTGATATGGCACCCTTGGCCAGAGAATACGCATCATCTGCCACAGGTCCGGGACAAAGGAGGCTGACTGCTAGAGAGTGATGATCTGTGGGTCGTGACCGGTGATCTCGAGAAACCGCCGTAACCCGTCCGGCGTGACGCCAAGTGTGAGGTCATTCACCAGCGGATGAAAAAACAGCATTTCGGCCTTCATCAGGCTGGCATCGATCGACAGTTTCACCCTTTGGTCGGGATCATTGATCAGCGTGAACGGACTGACCGCCCCCGGCCTTACGCCAAGGAATTCAAACAGCCTGTCGGCGCTGCCAAAGGACAGGCGATCCGACCCGATCATCGCCGGCAGGGATTTCAGGTCGATGTCACGATCCTCCTGCGCCACAATCAGATGGTTCTTCTTTTTCTTGTCGCGAAGATAAAGATTCTTCACGTGCGCGCCGTCCATCTGGCCGCGCAGCGCCTTTGAATCCTCGACCGTGCGAAGTGGCGGATGTTCGTGAAACGAAAAGGTGATCCCGGCATCAGCAAGCCTTGCCATCAACGTGTCCGGGGTGGTTGGCAGGCTGTCCTTGAAGGCGGAGGAGGCATCCATGGGTGGGTCCTTGCGAATCTGGTCCTTGGTTTTCTGTCACGGTCTGACAGTTAAAGCGCCGGGCGGGTTTGTCAAGAAAGCGCCCGGCGAAGATGTCCGGAGATGATAAAGGGCGCCGGCGTGTAACAGAATGCAACGATTGACCGGCGGGTAGCGGTGCCCTTACACCGGTCAGGAACTTCACACGAAAGCAGGTGGCAATGACGCGCATCGGACTCATAGGGTGTGGCATGTGGGGCCGGAATCTGGCCCGCAATCTGGCACAGCTTGGCGTTCTTGGTGGCGTTGCCGACCTTGTTCCGGCACATGCCGAACGGTTTGCGGCCGAATTTGCCATACCGGCCATGGATATATCGACGCTCATTGAGCAGGCCGGGTTTGACGGAGTGGTCGTTTCCACCGCCGCGCCAACACATCGCGAACTTGCCTGCCGCGCGCTTGATGCCGGCCTTCATGTCTTTGTCGAGAAGCCGCTGGCACTTGACCTTGCCGATGCCGAGGCGATCGCCGCCGCCGCCGCAACGGCCGGCCGCCAGGTGATGGTCGGGCATCTGATCCGATATCACGATGCCTTCCTGGCCCTGCAGGGCCAGCTTGCCGCCGGCCTCATCGGACGGGTTCGACATGTCAGCGCCAACAGGCTGGCGATGGGCCGCATTCGCGCCACCGAATCGGTGATCTATGATTTGTGCCCGCATGATCTGTCGCTGGTGCTTGCGCTGATGGGCGAGTCCCCGCAGCAGGTCAGCAGCCGGGGCGCCAGCCACATCACGCCGGGCCTGCCCGACATGGTTTCGACCTGGCTTGGCTTCTCGGGTGGGCGCAGCGCGACGCTGACAACCGGCTGGATGTGTCCCTATAAGGAACATCGTCTGACCGTGACTGGCGAGACGGGCTCGCTTGTCTTTGACGATACACGTCCCTGGGCTGAAAAACTGACACTTTATCGTGATGACATCGCGCCTGATGGGGCGAATTTTGCCATCACGCGGGACGCGCCCATGCCTCTGCCAGTGCCGGAATCCGAACCACTGAAGCAGGAGATGCAGGCGTTCATAACCTGTTGCGAAACCGGCGACGCCCCGCTGACCGACATTGCCGACGGCCTTGCCGTGCAAAAGGTTCTGCAGACAATTGACATCAACTTCACCGAATTCGGCACTGCCGCGGTCACTCTGGATGCCACGGCGGTGCGGAAAGGCTAGACCATGATTCCCTTCATTGACCTTGCCAGCCAGCAGGCCCTGATCCGCGACAGGATTGACCACAATCTGGCGACCGTCCTCGACCATGGCGCCTATATCATGGGGCCCGAGGTTCTGGCCATCGAGGCACGGTTGGCGGAACGCGCCGGCACCAAACATTGTATAAGCTGTTCATCCGGCACCGACGCGTTGATTCTGGCCTTGCTGGCACAGGGTCTGCGCCCCGGTCAGGGTGTGATCGTGCCGTCCTTCACCTTTGCCGCCAGCGCCGAGGTGATGCCCGTTCTTGGCGCCATACCGGTATTTGCCGAAGTTGACCCCCAGACCTTCAACCTTGATCCGGCGCGTCTTGGCGAGGCAATGCAGGCCGCCGCCGCCGCCGGGGTTGTTGTTGTTGGAATCATCGGGGTCGGACTGTTTGGCCAGCCTGCCGATTACCCTGCCATCGGGGCCTTCGCGGCCGAGAACGATTTGTGGATGATCGACGATGCGGCGCAGAGTTTTGGGGCCAGCTGGAACGATGTGCCGGTTGGCCAGCTTGCCGATCTGACCTGCACCAGCTTTTTCCCGGCCAAGCCGCTTGGTTGTTATGGTGATGGCGGCGCCGTCTTTACCGATGATGACGACAAGGCCGAGATCATGCGGTCATGCCGGATCCACGGCATGGGAAAAACCCGTTACGAGAACATCCGCATCGGCATGACGGCGCGGCTGGATACGATGCAGGCGGCGGTTCTGGACGCCAAGCTTGATATCTTCGAGGATGAGCTGACACGCCGCCAGCAGGTGGCTGACCGTTATGCGGCGATGCTTGGCAAGCTTATCGAGGCGCCGCGGCTTGCCACAGCGGCGACGTCAAGCTGGGCGCAATATACCGTCAAGCTGCCGGTTGGCACCGATCGTGAACACATCGCCAGTGTGATGCGGACGCATGGCGTGCCGACCGCCATCTACTATCCGGTGCCGATGCATGAGCAGCCGCCCTACAGGCATTTTCCGGTCGCCGACGGGCTTGACGTGACATCCGATCTCTGTGCCAGAGTTCTGGCCCTGCCGATGCATCCCTATCTTGACGCACCGGTTCAGGAGCAGGTGGCGGCGGCGTTGACAGCGGCGCTTGCAGATAGCTCGGCTGTGCCACGCGAAATCGCATCTTCCTGAGATTCGCCCCTTGCCAGCGTCGGCGGGTTGGATTATACCGACGCTGCGTACCGATTGGCTGGCCTGAACGCCACGCGCAATCTGCGACGCGGGTGTAGCTCAGTGGTAGAGCACAACCTTGCCAAGGTTGGGGTCGAGGGTTCGAATCCCTTCACCCGCTCCAGTCTTTCTTCAAAGACAACAGCGGAACATTGAGACGACATCAGACACACGATGCCAGTGGTGTCGGTGTTCCAATTCTGTTGATGGGGGTTCCGGCCTGCCCATCTGGCGGCGAGGCGTGACCCGAAAAAGCGCCAGTCAGACGCGGAACAGCTTTTCGGTAACGTCGGTCAGATCCTCGTCCCAGAAAGCATGTTTCTTCATATAGTTGAAATCAACATCGAAACAGGCTGACATCGCGGCACAATAGATCGACCGCGCATCAACGGTGGCGTTCAGATCCTGGCCCTCGAACAGATCCTTTGACCTCAGTCCCGGCCAGTCGGCATGGATCTCGGCCTTCCTGACCAGCCCGCCAGCCATCAGGATGGCGGTGCCATAGCCATGTTCGCCATCGCGGCCACCCTGCGCCGCGTGGGTGTCAAACCCGTCAAGGTCGAACACGGCGATCCGCGGGCCATCCTCACGCGCCAGTTCGGTGGCCGCCACCTGCGCCAGTTCATGAGCTTCGTTGTCACCATGCTGGACCATCATCGCGGCCGGCCCCAGCCGTCCAAACCGCTAATTTTCGAGCAGCTTTTCAACAGCCAGAGTGATGACGTGACCAAGCGCAATGTGCGACTCCTGAATATGCATCGTCACGCTACTTGGCACCGCCAGCAGGATATCGGCCTGCTCAGCCATTGCACCGCCGCCTTCGCCAGTCATGGCGATGATCTTGATTCCCTTCTCGCGCGCCGCCGCGCATGCGGCAACGATATTGGCGGAATTGCCACTTGTCGAAATGGCAATCAGCACATCGCCAGAATTACCCAATGTCTCTACCTGACGGGCAAACACCCCCTCATAGCCAAAATCGTTGGCATAGGCGGTGAGAAAGGATGTGTCGGTTGTCAGCGCCAGCGCGGCGAGACCATTGCGCGGCCGGCGGTGATCCAGCGTGGCCACGAATTCCGCCGCCAAATGCTGCGAGTCAGCGGCGGAACCGCCATTGCCGCATAGCATCAGCTTCCCGCCGGCCTGGAGGGAGGCCGCGATCATCTGGGCCGCCGCAAGGGCACCATCACTACATTTGTCAGCCGTCTGGCGTTTTACCTCTGCTGATTGGAGGAGAACATCACGAACTAAATTCGTCTCAAATGGTGGCATGGTGAACCTGCATGGCTAGGTTGATATTCTGACGCCTTGACCGGGTATCCGGGCGCGGCTATCCATGCGTACCAACACTGGTCTCCATCTGCAAGGATGACGAAATGATCAAGAAAGCCATCTTTCCGGTCGGCGGGCTTGGCACACGGTTCCTGCCAGCCACCAAGGCGATGCCCAAGGAAATGCTGCCAGTGGTCGACAAGCCGCTGATCCAGTACGCGGTGGAAGAGGCCGCGGCAGCGGGAATTGAGGAATTCATTTTTGTTACCGGCCGCAACAAGGCCGCCATCGAGGATCACTTCGATCATTCCTTTGAGCTTGAGGCGACCTTGCAGGCCAAGGGGAAAAGCGACGCGCTGAGCCTGGTCAAGGCGATGCTGCACAACCCGGGCGCGGTGCAATATGTCAGGCAACAGCAGCCTGCCGGGCTGGGCCATGCCGTCTGGTGCGCACGCCATCTCATTGGCAATGATCCGGTAGCCATTCTTCTGGCCGACGATCTAATCCTGGGCGAGAGCTGCATCAGAGAAATGGTTGAGGCCTATGACGGCGGCAACATGGTCGCGGTAATGGATGTGCCTCGCGACCAGACCGGCGCCTATGGCATTGTGACACCGGGGATTGATGATGGCCACATTGTTGATATTGACGGGCTGGTTGAAAAACCGAATCCCGATGACGCGCCATCAACCATCGGTGTCGTTGGGCGCTACATTATCGCGCCAGAAGTCTTTGCCACATTAAATGGTCAGGAACGTGGTGCCGGTGGCGAAATTCAATTGACCGACGCGCTGGCCAAGCAAATTGGCAAGGCGCCTTTCAAGGGGCTGCGCTTTTCCGGTGAGCGGTTCGATTGCGGGTCCAAGCTTGGCTTCCTGCAGGCCAACATCGCCTTTGCTCTGGCCACCCAGTCACTGGATGCTGATTTGCGGAACTGGATGGCGGAGCGGCTGTCATGAACCTGCACGAGTTCGACCCGACGATCCTGCGTGCCTATGACATTCGCGGCATTTACGAACAGACACTGCGTGGTGAAGACGCCTTCGCCATCGGCCTTGTCTTCGCCACCATGCAGCAGGATCTTGGTCACGGAACACGGGTTGCCGTTGGCCGGGATGGCAGGCTGTCGTCACCAGCACTTGCCGCGATGCTGATCGATGGTCTGAAGGCAGGTGGCGCCGAGGTGATAGATGTCGGCTGTGGCCCCACCCCGATGCTGTATTTCGCCGCGCATGAGCTCGATACAGGTGGTGCCATTCAGGTGACGGGAAGCCATAACCCGCCATCCCATAACGGCTTCAAGATGGTGATGGGCGGACATTCGTTCTTTGGCGACGATATTCTGGCGCTTGGCGCGGCAAGCCGCGCCGGCGTGGCCCGGCGCAGCGGTGGCATGGTGCGGCACGAGGACATTCAGCCAGCCTATATTGACCGGCTTGCCGCAGGTGCCAGGGCGGCGGGACTGTCCGTCATCTGGGATTGCGGCAATGGTGCCAGCGGCCCAGTAACAGAAAGGCTTGTCAGCCGGCTTGAAGGCAAGCACAGGGTGTTGTTCCCAGAGATCGACGGCACCTTTCCCAATCATCACCCGAATCCGGTGGATCCTGAGACGCTGGACCTGCTTCGTGCCGAAGTTGCCGGCGCCGGCGCCGATCTTGGTATTGGTTTTGACGGCGATGGTGACCGCATCGGTGTGATCGACGCCACCGGGCGGCAGGTGCCCGGTGATTTCCTGACGGCCTATCTGGCGCAGGACATCGCGTCACGACATGGTGGAGCGCCAATCATTCTTGATGTCAAATCGTCCGAAGCCGCCTTGCGGCTGATTACCGAATCAGGTGGTGCGGCCGAGATCTGGAAAACCGGCCATAGCCATATGAAGCGGCGGATGAAGGAAATCAACGCACCGCTTGCCGGTGAGATGTCAGGCCATATCTTCATCAAGGATGGCTATCTTGGATTTGACGACGCCATCTATGCGGCGGTACGGGTCATCACCCAGATGGTCACATCCGGTCAGTCCATCACCGCCTTCATGGACACACTGCCGACCCAGCACGCCACACCCGAACTTCGCATTGAGTGTGCTGACACCCAGAAATTTGACAGCATGGACCGAATCCACAGCCATGTTCTCAAGCACAATGACAAAGGCAATGTGAATACCATTGATGGTGTCAGAGTGCGCTCGGCCAGCGGGTGGTGGCTGGTCAGAGCCTCAAACACCGAGGCCGCGCTGGTGGCGCGCGCCGAAGCCGGCAGCGCCGCCGGGCTGGAACAGCTGATTGCCGAGCTTGAAGCAACGCTGAAGGCTGCCGGTCTTGACTGGCGGCATTGCTGATGAATTGCCATTGACTCGAAGTCGTGAATCGAACCTGTTAAAGCGCAAGAAACTTGGCAAGGTGACCACGACCAATTATATCTGGCGGTCTCTTGTTCCAGACTGCCCGCACCTTGGAGAAAAAGATGTCTCATTACGTCGCCCGTGGGGACCTGTCGGTCGCTGCGGAGCTCGCTGAATTCGTCGACAACCAGCTTTTCGCCGGAACCAATGTCACTGCGGAGAAATTCTGGGGCGGTTTCGATGCGGCGGTACACCGGCTGGCACCGCGCAACCGCGACCTGCTGGCGAAACGGGACAGCATGCAGACACAGATTGATGCCTGGCTTCGTGACAATGCTGCAACAGGCATTGATGCCGTCGCCTATACCGGCTTTCTGTCGGAAATCGGCTATCTTGTCGAGGACGGCCCGAACTTCAGCGTCGAGACCGCAGGTGTCGATCCTGAAATCGCCAGCATCGCCGGACCCCAGCTTGTTGTACCAATCACCAATGCCCGCTATGCGCTCAACGCCGCCAATGCACGCTTTGGCAGCCTTTATGACGCTTTCTATGGCACCGATGCCATCCCGGCTGATGATGACGCCGGTGGTACAGGGTACGATCCGGTCCGTGGCGGCAGGGTCATTGCCCGCGTTCGCGCATTTCTGGATGAAACATTTCCCCTCACCAGCGGCAGCTGGTCCGATGTGTCTGCACTGACAATTGTCGATGGCGCACTGAAGCTGCGACTTGGCGAGAAAGACGGCACACTTTCGGATACTGGCGCGTTTGCCGGGCATGGCGGCGATGCCGTGGCACCAGACATGGTGGTGCTTCGCAACAATGGCCTGCACATCATCATCAAGGTCGACAGCACCGGTGCGATCGGGCGTGACGACGCTGCCGGCATCAATGACGTCATCGCGGAATCGGCGCTGTCCAGCATTATGGATTGCGAGGATTCGGTGGCGACAGTGGATGCCGAGGACAAGCTTCTTGCCTATGGCAACTGGCTGGGCCTGATGCAGGGCACCTTGCAGGAAACCTTTACCAAGGGCGAGCGCAGCGTCACCCGCAAGCTTGCCGACGACATCGCCTATACCGCCGCTGATGGCAGCACGGCGCATCTCAAGGCGCGTGCATTGATGCTTGTTCGCAATGTTGGTCACCTGATGACCAACCCGGCGATCCGGCTGTCGGATGGAAGCGACATTCCCGAGGGCATCATGGATGCGTTCCTGACCGTGGCCGGAGCGCTTGCCGATTTGAAGGCCGGCCGCAATTCGGCCGCCGGATCAGTCTACATCGTCAAGCCGAAGATGCATGGTCCTGAAGAGGTGGCGTTTGCTGACGAGATCTTCAGCGCCGTCGAGGATGTTCTCGAACTGCCGGCCAACACCATCAAGATGGGAATCATGGATGAAGAGCGCCGAACAACGGTCAATCTGAAAGAATGTATCCGGGCCGCGAAATCGCGCGTGGTCTTCATCAATACCGGATTCCTCGATCGCACCGGTGACGAGATCCACACCTCCATGGAGGCTGGCCCGATGATCCGCAAGGCGGATATGAAAGGGGCAACCTGGATTGGCGCCTATGAGGACTGGAATGTCGATATCGGCCTTGCCTGCGGACTTGCCGGCAAAGGGCAGATTGGCAAGGGCATGTGGGCGATGCCGGACCGCATGGCCGACATGCTGGAACAGAAAATCGGTCACCCCATGGCTGGCGCAACCTGTGCCTGGGTACCGTCGCCAACAGCGGCGACGCTTCACGCGCTGCATTACCACAAGGTTGATGTTGCCGCCCGCCAAGCAGAGCTTTCGACCCGCACGCCGGCACGGCGCGAGGATATCCTGTCAATTCCGGTGGCCATCCGTCCGAACTGGTCGGATCAGGATATTCGCGAGGAATTGCGCAACAACGCGCAGGGAATACTCGGCTATGTCGTGCGCTGGGTTGATCAGGGTGTCGGATGTTCGAAAGTTCCCGATATCCATGATGTCGGCCTGATGGAAGACCGTGCAACTTTGCGGATTTCCTCGCAGCATATCGCGAACTGGCTGCATCACGGCGTTTGCGATGAAGCCACGGTGATGGCCGTCATGCAGGAAATGGCGGCGGTCGTCGACCGTCAGAACGCCGGTGACAGCGCCTACAGCCCGATGGCGCCAGACTTCGATTCATCGGTGGCGTTTCAGGCGGCCTGCGACCTTGTCTTCCGCGGCATGGAACAGCCATCCGGCTATACCGAACCGGTGCTTCATGCGCGGCGGCTGGAAAAAAAGGCGCAGAATGTCGTTTAACGCCGACCCATTCATCTCGAAGACACCGGGCTTTCCCAAGGAAGGCATCACCTTCTATGACATCAGCCCGATCCTTGAAGACGCCTCGGCGCTTCGCCAGTCAATGGCGGCGCTGAGCGATCTTGCCCGCCCCATGCAACCCGACATTATTGCCGGCGTCGATGCGCGCGGCTTTCTGTTCGCGCTGCCGCTGGCAATGTCGATGGAGTGCGGCATGGTGATGGTACGCAAGGCGGGCAAGCTCCCGGGCGAGCTGATCGAACATTCCTACGCGCTGGAATATGGCGAGGCGCGGCTGTCAATCCAGGCCAGCCGGCAGCTTCGCGACCGGCGGGTCGTTCTGTGTGACGATCTTCTGGCCACCGGCGGCACACTTGATGCGGCGGCACGGCTTATCGGGCAATGCGGCGGCGTTCTGGCCGGTGCTGTCTGTGTCATCGAACTGACCGGGTTGAAGGGGCGACAGCGCCTTGACTGCCCGGTGGCGGCCCTGCAAACCTACGAATTCTAGTCTGGCGGCACGGTGTCGTCACAATCGTCTTTCGGGAGGATGGCATGCGCCTTGGCCGTCGGCTGATCGCCTGGTCGCTCTATGACTGGGCAAGTTCGCCCGTCCCGACGCTGCACGCCACCTTCATCTTTTCGGTCTTCTTCACCACGGCTGTCATGCCAGATGGCGGCACCGCCGCCTGGGCCTGGATGACATCGGCAAGCGCCCTTGCTGTCGCGATGGCAGCGCCCCTGCTTGGCCGGTTTGCCGATGGGCGCGGCGCTGTCAGACTGTGTCTTGCCACGGCCACGGCCATTGGCGCGCTGGCCACCGCCGGATTGTGGTTTGTCGAGCCTGACCCGTCATTTGCCATGCTGGCTCTTGGCCTGTCGGCCATGTCGATTTTCGCCATGGAGATCAGCTTTGTCTTCTACAACGCGATGCTGCCATCGGTCGCGCGTGAGGCAGAATTCGGGCGGGCTTCGGGGCTCGCCTGGGGACTTGGCTATGCCGGTGCCATTGTCGCGCTGGTGATGGTTCTGCTGCTCTTCGTTCTCCCCGACACCCCGGCATTTGGTATCAGCACTGACGGCGCGGGCCATATCCGGATCACCATGTGTTTTGCGGCGCTGTGGCTGTGCCTGTTTGCACTGCCGCTCTTCATCTTCGTGCCGGCACCGGCGCCGACCTCTTCCGCCGCGCCCTTCCTTGCCAGCCTGAAACACAGCCTCCGGCTTGCCATGACGATTCCCGGCATGCCGCGCTTTTTGCTGGCACGAATGCTGTTCGCGGATGGTCTGGTGACGCTGTTCGCCTTTGGCGGAATCTACGCCGCCACCGTGTTTGGCTTTTCCCAGACAATGGTTCTTGTCTTCGGGATTGTCCTCAACATCACGGCCGGAATCGGCGCGGCTCTTGGCGGTGTGGCGGATGACAGGTTCGGTTCGATCAGGGTCATGCGAGGCTGTCTTCTGGCGCTGGCGGCACTCGGATTGGTCGCCATCATGGCGCCCGGCGAGGCTGTCTTCTGGGCTGCCGGCGCGGCGCTTGGTCTGTTCATCGGGCCCCTGCAATCATCGGCCCGCGCCTGGGTCGCGCGCCGCGCGCCGCCCGACCAGCGGGCCAGCCTTTTCGGGCTGATGATGTTTTCGGGCAAGGCGACAAGCTTTGTCGGGCCACTCATCTACGGCCTGCTTGTCACCACCACGGGAAGCGACCGCGCCGGTATGATGATTGTGATCCTGCTAATGCTTGCCGGCTGGATGGCAATGCCACGCCGCTAGCGCGTCACTCGCCAGGATGGTCGGCGGCGCGGACCTGGTCTCGGAAGCTGTCGATTGACACATCCTTGCCATCGCGGCTGATGTTCCAGAAGGTCCATCCATTGCATGAAGGAAGCGATTGCAGTTTTGCGCCAAGACTGTGGATCGATCCACTTTCCTTGCCATCGGTAACCAGCGAACCGTCGGCACGAACCCGCGCCGTAAACCGCTTCCTGGCGTCGAACAATACATCGCCGGGCTTGATCAGCCCGCGTTCAATCAGGCTGCCAAACGGCACTTTCGGCTTGGCCCGCTTGGGTTCGGTGGCAAGAAGATCTGGCGAGGCGATCGGCGTTACCGCGGCGACACGCTCACGCGCCAGCGCGGCATAGGTCGGGTCCTGCTCAATCCCGATGAAATGGCGACTCAGACGCCTGGCCACGGCACCAGTGGTGCCGCTGCCGAAAAATGGGTCAAGAACAACGTCACCACGATTGGTCGAGGCAAGCAACACACGCGCCAGCAGCGATTCCGGCTTCTGCGTCGGATGGGCCTTGCGCCCGTCAGTCTTCAACCTTTCAGCGCCAGTGCAGATTGGCAGTTCCCAGTCCGATCGCATCTGGACATCGTCATTCAGCGCCTTCATGGCCTCATAGTTGAACGTATGGCGCGATGTCTGCGAACGCGCCGCCCAGATCAGCGTTTCATGCGCGTTGGTAAATCTCCGTCCCCGGAAATTCGGCATCGGGTTGGTTTTCCGCCAGACGACATCATTCAGAATCCAGAAATCAAGATCCTGCAGGATCCGGCCAAGTCGATAGATGTTGTGGTAGCTGCCGATGACCCACAGCGCGCCATCGGGTTTCAGAACCCGCCGCGCCTCGGCAAGCCAGGCCGCCGAAAACTGGTCATAGGCGGCGAATGAATCAAACTTGTCCCAGGAATCATCAACTCCATCGACCGCCGAATGGTCCGGACGTGTCAGATTGCCGCCAAGCTGCAAATTGTAAGGGGGGTCGGCGAAGACCAGATCGACACAGCCTGACGGAAGCCGCTTCAGCTCCTCGAGACAATTCCCCTCAATCACAATATTCTTCTTTACGCCTGCCACCCGTTTTTCTCTTTCTTTCAGCGTGTTGTCATCACAACAAGACGAGCAAAGCCCCCGCAAGTCAACCACCAGAACACGGCTTTTCACGCCATCACAACATCTGGTGTAGGGGCCCGCGGCGGGCTGATTATCTAGTGGTAGAGGAGTTGCAAAATCTGTGCCCGCCACCGGCACTAGATACGGTTTGTTAATAATTATCGTCGGTGTGTCGCGGTCAGACGTGCCTGCGGCGGGACATCAGACAGATTCCGACATGGCGCGGCGGATGGGTGCGAAACTGCGCCGGTGGTGGGGGGTGACGCCGCGCAATGCCAACCCCTGCTGATGCGCCTTCGTGCCATAGCCCATATTCGTCTCCCAGCCATATCCCGGACAGTCTGCGGCAAGACCCAACATGATCTGGTCGCGTTCATGCTTGGCGATCACCGATGCGGCGGCGATGCTGAGACTTCGTGAATCACCTTTCACCACCGTCTGCGTCGGCAGCGCCAGCGCCGGCATCTGGTTGCCGTCGATCAGCACCTGCGCCACCTCGCCGGCCCCGTCCGCCTTGAGGCTGGCGGCAAGAGCCAGCGCCACTTCGGCCATGCCGGCAAGGGTTGCCTTGAGGATGCCGTCGCGATCAATTGTCTCAACCGAAATCGAAATGACAGCGTGACGGTGCGGCGGCGCGGTGAGACTGGCGTGAAACGCGGCGCGCTGCGCGGCGGTCAGTTTTTTGGAATCATCCAGCCCTGGCGGCATGGTTGAAAGCGCCTCCACATCAAGCCAGCAGGCGGCGATGGTCACCGGCCCGGCCCACGGGCCACGACCAGCCTCGTCAACACCGATCACCGGACCGGCAAAGCCTGACTCGATCGACAGGTCGGGCATCAGCCGCCGCGGCGTGTCGACGCCGATTCTGTCAGGCGCGGCATGATCTCGACGAAATTGCAGGGCCGATGACGGATGTCGAGCTGATAGCGAAGAATGTCATCCCACCCATCCTTGCACCCCGATGGCGACCCCGGCAGGGCAAACATATAGGTGCCACCGGCCACACCGGCGAGGGCGCGCGATTGCACCGTCGAGGTGCCAATCTTGGCAAAGGACAGATAGCGGAACAGCTCGCCAAACCCCGGTATGTCTTTTTCGATCACCCCGGCAAGGGCTTCCGGCGTGCTGTCGCGGCCGGTCAACCCGGTGCCGCCGGTGGTGATCACCACATCGATCGTCCTGTCGGCGATCCAGTCCTGAAGCTGCGAAATGATCTTGTCCACATCATCAGTCACAATCACGCGCGCGGCCAGATTGTGACCATCCTCATCGATCCGCGATGCCAGCAGATCACCCGACCGGTCATCATCCGGTGTTCGTGTGTCGGACACGGTCATCACCGCGATGTTGACCGGCTGGAAAGGGACCGACATGTCGAGACGATCGGTATTGCGTGCCATCAGGGCCTCCCTCGCAGGCGGATGTCAGGACCCGCCGGAGGAGTCTAGCATCAGCGGCGCGAACAGCGAAACAAATCGCCCCTGGCCGCCCGCGGCCAGTTCGCGCAGTTCGGGCGCCGGCTCGCCAAGTTGCATGCGATACAGGGCGAGGTTGCTGATGACATTCTTGATGTAATGGCGGGTCTCGCGCGCCGGAATCGATTCAATCAACAGGAACGGGTCGTCCTGATGGTCAACCCGTGCCAGCCATTTGCGAAGATTCCCCGGCCCGCCATTATAGGCTGCAAGAAGGCGCACGATCGACCGGTCGATCAGTGGCTCGTTCAGAAGCTTGTTGATATAGGCCTGCCCGATTTCGAGATTGCGTTGCGGGTTCAGAAGCAGATGTTTGTCGCGGCCGCGATAGGCCCGGTTCTTGGTCACGAATGAGGCCGTCGACGGCATGATCTGCATCAACCCGGCAGCGCGGGCGCGGCTCTTTGCCCGCGGATTGAAGCCGGATTCCTGCCGTGAGATTGCCCAGACAAGCGCCTGATCAACCGAGAATTCGACATCATAGCGCGGGATCGGATAGATCGCGCCAAGCCAGACCCGCCCCTTGTCACGCCGCAGCAATTCCCCGGCCCTATAGGCAAGCCCTGCCATACCATGATCAATGGCGAAACGAAGCCCCGATTCCTGCATGGACTCGGGCATGTCGGGCCAGAGATAGCGAAGCTCGCGCTCGGCGTCATTGACCCGCCCAATCTGCAGCAGAGCGAAGAGCCGCTGGCCACCCGGCCTGGCCGAAAGCCAGTCAAGGAACCCGTCATCATAGCGCGGCAGGTCAAATTTCAGATCGAAATCCTGACCCAGGATCTGCCGTGCCATGACACCATAGAAGCTGTGAAGCTCACGCGAGGCAATTTCGAGATAACGAACCGCCTGGCCAGGACGGCCCTCGCGCATCTCGGCACGATGCGCCCAGAACGCGGCGGCGCTGCGAAGCGAAGGGAACAGCTGGTCGTCTTCGGCAAGCGTGCGGAACAGGGACCCGGCAAGTTCGGTCTGACCACTTCGCCAGGCCGCCAGGCCGCCAGCCCAATAGGCCATGAAAGCACCGTCACGGGCGGCGCCGATGCCGTGCCGGGCCTGTCGGATCGCCTTGTCATCGACGCCAAAAATGAAATAGGCGTGGGCAATCTCGCCGCGAAGCTGTCCTTCTTCCTGCTTTGTCAGGTAGCGCCTGTTGCGTTCATTGTCGACCACCTCAAGCGCGCCACTTGGCCAGCCACGCCGGATCGCACGCCGTACTTCACGGGCCACCCGCCGTGTCGTGCGCGGCGAGGCGCGCCCGCCTGTATACATCGGAATCCGCGGGCGATAGCTGCTGCCACTGCTCAGACCATAGCCGTTCAGATAGCCGGGTTTGGGTGATTTCGGAGCCGCGGCGTTTTTCGGCCGGCGCTTTTTCGCCAGCCAGAATATGCGGCTGGCATCAGGATGGTCGTTATAGACCTTCAGCCATGACGACAGCTGCTTGTAGGTCGAGCGCCAGGCGGTAGGGTGAAGATAGCGCTGTGACAGAAGATGGCCCCGCAGGATGTCGTTTTCGAGGCGGAACATCTCGCGCGTGGCCTGCTTCATCCGGCCGACTTCCTGAAGGTGGAACAGGCGCTGATATTGCGCCACATCGAAATCGCTGAGCGGGGCAGGCAGGTCCTGCGACATCTCTGCCTGCGACGGCATGGCAGGCAGCCATATCAGCAGGGCCAGAAGACCCGACAGGCACGTTTTCAGCACCGTTGTGCGCACGGCAATCACCCGACGTCATTCATAACTGCGGCCGCACCTTATCCGAGTTTGCCAGCAAGAGCCACCAGATCCGCAAAGGCAAGACGCTTTTGCGCTGGCGAGCGGCTCAGATAGGCCGGGTGTAATGTTGCCATGGTCGGACATGTGGTCCCGCCATAATCAATATCATGCCAGCGACCGCGAAGTTTCAGGATGCCGCCACCGGAAGGCAGGATTGTCTTTGCCGTGACCCCACCAAGAAGAAGAACCATCTCCGGCGCGGCAAGCTGCACATGGCGATACAGAAAGGGGACCAGCAGCGCCATTTCCTCGGCTGTCGGTGTGCGGTTGCCTGGTGGGCGCCACGGTATCAGCGGCACGATATAGATCTCGGCCCGCGACAGGCCGATCGATGCCAGCATCCGGTCAAGAAGCTGGCCATCAGACCCGACAAGCGGCAGGCCGACCCGATCCTCGTCCCGTCCCGGCACGTCGCCAATCACCATCACCTTCGCGCCGGGGTTGCCGTCAGCGAAAATCATATTGCTGGCAGTATGTTTAAGGGCGCAGCCATCCAGCCCCGCCAGCGTGGCGCGCAGATCGTCAAGGCTGGTTATGTCGGAAAGCGCCGCTGTCTGACCAACCACGGTCTGGCCAACCACGGTCTGGGACGACGATGGGTCTGCTGACACAGCAGATGCAGGCTCTGGCGGCTTTGGCGCGGCATCCTCTGGCGGCAGATGCGTGGCTGGCGCAGGCGCTGCAGGGCGGCCTGCGAGCTGGCCTGCAGGTGATGTCAGCGCCGACATCGACAACGACTCATCCGGCGCCGGCACGTCGAGCAGGATCTCATCAATGCCCATGGCATGCTGCCAGGCAAGCTGCCGGATCAGCGCGCTTCTATCATGTGAATTCGCTACCATGCCATTTTCCGTCGAATCCCTGACTGTCCGGTTGCGCCAAAAAGGCAACTATTGCGCTGTTCACTGGTAACATATAACCAGAAACCGCGATAACAATGCCAGACACTGCGGAAACAATAAAAGTCCCGGCAACGCCAGATCACGGCCAGATCACGGGCAGAGGTGCGAAAATGGAACGTGAAGCAATGGAATTCGATGTCGTGATTGTTGGCGGCGGCCCATCCGGTCTGTCGGCGGCAATCCGGTTGAAACAGCTTGCGGCAGAGGCCGGGCGCGATCTTGAAGTCTGCCTGATCGAAAAGGGCAGCGAGGTTGGCGCGCATATTCTGTCCGGCGCGGTTCTTGAGCCGCGAAGCCTGAACGAGCTTCTTCCCGACTGGCAGGAGCGCGGCGCACCGCTTGATACGCCGGTGACGGCCGACAAATTCATGTTCCTGACCGAGAACGGCGCCATCCGGATGCCGACACCGCCGCAGATGAACAATCACGGCAATTACATCATCTCGCTTGGCAATTTCTGCCGCTGGCTTGGCGAGCAGGCCGAGGCCCTTGGTGTTGAAATCTATCCAGGCTTTGCCGCTGCCGAGGTTCTGTATGACGAATCCGGCGCTGTCTGCGGCGTGGCCACAGGAGATATGGGGATTGGCAAGGATGGCGAGCCAACTGACATGTTCATGCGCGGCATGGAACTTCGTGCCAGACAGACAATTTTCGCCGAGGGCTGTCGCGGTCACCTGACAAAGACATTGTTTGAAAAATTCGATCTTCGGGAAGGCAAGGATCCGCAGACCTTCGCCATCGGGATCAAGGAATTATGGGATATCGAGCCTGAAAAATCCAAGCCCGGTACCGCCTGGCACTCGGTCGGCTGGCCACTGTCGACCGACACCTATGGCGGCTCTTTCCTCTATCATCTGAATGGAAACCAGGTTGCGGTTGGCTATGTCGTTGGGCTCGATTATTCCAACCCGCATCTCTCGCCCTTCGAGGAATTCCAGCGGTTCAAGACCCACCCTGCTGTTCGCAGCATTTTTGAAGGCGGGCGGCGCGTTTCCTATGGCGCGCGCGCGCTGAATGAGGGTGGGTTCCAGTCAATCCCGAAACTGACCTTTCCAGGCGGGTGCCTCGTTGGCTGCACCGCCGGTTTCCTTAATGTTCCCAAGATCAAGGGAACACATACGGCGATGAAGTCGGGGATGACCGCCGCCGAGGCCATCTTCGAGGCGCTTGACGACATGCAGCCCGGCCATGAGCCGGCAAGCTATGCCGACCGGCTTCAGGATAGCTGGCTGTGGAAAGAGCTGTACAAGGTTCGCAATATCCGGCCGGGGTTTGCCAGGGGATTGTGGCTTGGCATGGCCAATGCCGCTCTTGATACCTATCTGTTCATGGGGCGCGCGCCCTGGACGCTGCGCCATCATGCCGATCATACAGCCCTGAAGCCAGCGGCGGACGCCCCGAAGATCGATTATCCCAAGCCGGATGGTGTTGTCAGTTTCGACCGCAATTCATCAGTCTACCTGTCGGGGACGAATCATGAGGAAAACCAGCCGGCACACCTGACTTTGAAAGACCCGGAAATACCGATTGCGCATAATCTGGCAATCTACGACGCCCCCGAGCAGCGATATTGCCCGGCCGGGGTTTATGAAATCGTCCATGATGATGATGGTGAAAACGCCCGTCTTCAGATCAACGCTCAGAACTGTGTTCACTGCAAGACTTGCGATATCAAGGACCCGAGCCAAAATATAATCTGGGTCACGCCGGAAGGTGGCGGCGGCCCGAACTATCCGAATATGTAGGCAGGGGAGAGGTCATGTCTGGCCCGCGGACAGCACCAAACACCGCAATGTGGTCATTCCGGATGATCACCGCAGGGTTGCTGGCGGGTATGGTCGCGGCCTGTGGCGGGCAGGCCCGGCAGGATGTCACCGTGTCTGCGCAAACGACACCGGCCATAAATGCCAGCAGCTCTGTCATATCGCCGGCACCTGATCCGGCGCGGTCTGGCGACATGGCCTCCGCGGCCGGCCATTATCTTGCCGCGCGGCAGGCGCTCTATTTCAATGATGTCGGCCAATCCGCCACTTTCTTCCTGGAAACACTGGAAGCGGAGGCTGACAGCATTCCGCTGCTTCGCCAGGCTTTCCTGACCCAATATTATTATGGGGATATTGAACGTGCCGCGGCGCTTGGCCGGCAGCTGGAAAGCCTCGATGTGATTGTGCCGCTCGGCGGGGAGCCTGGAACCGCGCTGGCGATCAAGAAAGCTGACTGGTCAGCGGCACTCGTTCTTGCCGACAAGATTGCCGAAGATGGAACGGCGCTGGTTCTTGCCGGCATCATAAAGGGGTGGAGCCTTGTTGCCTCCGGCCAGGGAGATGCCGGTATTTCGGCCTTGCTTGAGGCTGGCCGGCTTGCCGTCGATCAGGAGGGCGGCATGCCTGCCTATTTCAGGCTTCAGGCGGCCCTGATGGCCGAACATCTGGGGCTGACAGCCGAGGCTGAGCAACGCGTCAATGGTCTGAAGGACAGGTTCGGCGGCGCACATCTGTTGCTGCAGCTTGCGGCTTTCCATGCGCGCCGTGACAACTGGCAGGAAGTTGATGGCATCATCACATCACGCCTGTCCGGACAGTTCAATCGCCGACAGCTGCGCGCCGCGCTGAAAGATCAGGCTGATAAAATGCCGGCACCACATCAGCTGATCGCAGATGCGATTGTCGCCATGGCGCTTGATGAGCGTGGCAGTGACACTGGTCAGTCGATCGCGGCACGATTGCGATTCAGCCTTTTTATCGACCCGGACAACCAGTTCACACGACTTCTCATGGCGCAGCAAATGGCAGATTTCGGCCAGAGCGAGGTGGCGCTCGCCAATCTGGCGCGCATCCCGACAACCGGCATGTATGGCCAGCTTGCGCGACTGACCGAAGCATCGGTCATTGAGGAACAGGGCGACGCAGCTGGCGCCATCGACAGATTACGCCAGGTTGTCGAAATGGATCCTGAGAACGCCCTGCTTCTGCAGCGCCTTGGAGATGTTTACCGTCGCCATGAGCAATTCCAACAGTCGCGTGACGCCTACAGATCGGCGCTCGCCCTTGGCAATGACAGTGGCGGTCTGCACCGCAGCCTTGGTGTGTCACTTGAACGGCTTGGCGATGCACGGGCCGCCGAAACCCATCTTCTTCGCGCCATCGAAATTGACCCTTCTGACGCCTTTGCGTTGAATTATCTCGGCTATTGGTGGGCGGATGAAGGTCGTAATCTGGATGAAGCCATCGCCATGATCGAGCGCGCCGTCAGCCAGCGGCCTGACAGCGGGTTTTTCGTGGATTCGCTTGGCTGGGTACATTTCCGGCTTGGTGATCCGGTTACAGCTGTTGACTATCTCGAGCGGGCCACCGAGCTTGAGCCATCCGATTCCGAAATCACCAGTCACCTTGGTGACGTCTATTGGGTTCTCGGGCGGCATGATGAAGCCAGATTCAAATGGCGGCTGGCATTGTCCTTGAGCACGGATGAGGCCGAGCAGAGAATGCTGTCCGACAGGCTGGTCAACGGCCTGCCGGAATCTGAAACACCGGAACTGGACTGACCTATGGCACCGCCGGCGGCTGGATGTGAGCGGATGACGGCGCCGGCCAAGCTGAATCTTTGCCTTCAGATCACCGGGCGGCGCGCCGACGGCTATCATCTTCTTGATTCGGTTGTTGTCTTTACCGATTTCGGCGACAGTCTCATCGTGCGGTCCGGTGATCCGATCAAAGGTGTGGACAGCATCGACATCGGCGGACCCTTTGCGTCGGCGATCGCCGATGAGCCGGAAAACATCTGCCTTCGTGCCATTGAAGAATATCGCGATGCGGGCGGTGTGATCGGGCCACTATCGATATCGCTGGAAAAGAACATTCCGGTTGGTGCCGGGCTTGGCGGCGGTTCAAGCAATGCCGCTGCTGTCCTGCGCTATCTTGATGGCAACGCGAAAATCCGCCTTGCGCCTGATGCCCTCGCCGCGCTGGCATTGAAGCTTGGTGCCGATGTGCCGGTCTGTCTTGCTGGCGCAGCGCAGCACATGAAGGGTATCGGCGAACAACTTTGCCGACTTGATCCCGCGCCGCACAGCCATGTCGTGCTGGCACGCCCCAGTATCATGCTGTCAACCGTTGCCGTCTTCAGGGAATTTGCCAGCATGAATGACGGGGTCGGAAATGAATCTGGTCTTGCGTTGTCAACACACGATCCGCGGCAGATTGCCCGGCGTGGCAATGACCTTGCCGACGCGGCGCAGCGACTATGTCCTGAGATCGGCAAGCTGATGGACCAGCTTGCACGCTGTGACGGGGCCGAGGCCGTACAGATGTCGGGAAGCGGGTCGGCGTGCTTTGCGCTGTTTCCTGATGCCGGGCTTGCCAGCGCCGGTGCCGCACTGATGGCCGCCCAGGGGCAGTGGGCCATTGCCACAACCTTCTGACGTGAAATGATGCGATCATCGCCTATTCAATTAAATAATCATGTTGCGTGTGATCGGGCTTGATCGTCCGTTCCTAGATCGCTACATTGCGGCCACTTCGAGATTGGGGCGTAGCCAAGTGGTAAGGCATCGGTTTTTGGTATCGTGTATCGTAGGTTCGAATCCTACCGCCCCAGCCAGCACCTTCCGACAATCATCAGCAAGCGTGGCATGACCTCCACGTACACGCCCATCCCCACGTTAGGCGATGGAATCCAGCGCGTATCCAGTTGTTGTCGTGATGATGACGGACTGCTTTGTCAGCCGCTTCACCTTCTGGCGAAGACGATAGATATGTGTTTCTACCGTATGTGTGCTCAAGCCGTTCTGGAATCCCCACACTTCAGCAAGAAGCTCTTCCTTTGAAACGCAGTTTGGATATGCCCGGTAGAGATATTTCAGGATGGTGGACTCCTTTTCAGTCAGAATGACCTTGCGCGAATCATCGGCCATCTTGAGCAGCTTGTTGGCTGGAATAAAGCTCAGACCACTGATCGAGAAACGCGCTGTATCCGAGGCCTTGTGCTGCAGGAGCTGTGATTTCACCCGCGCCAGAAGTTCCCCCATCCGCATGGGCTTAACCACATAATCATTGGCTCCCGCCTCAAGGCTGGCGATAATATCTTCCTCGGCATTCTGACCGGTCAGCATGATAATCGGCTTTTCAAAGCCGCGTTCGCGAAGCTTGCGGCAGATTTCGACACCATTGCCATCGGGGAGGCGAATATCAAGGATGGCCAGATCGGGCGTAGATTCCTCAATCACACGGAAGGCATCCATAAGTGATCCGGCCTCGAAAAGCTGGTCAAAGCCTTCGACAGCGAACTGTTCCTTCAGTGTGGCGCGAAGAAACACGTCGTCATCAACCACCAGAAGACGGCCCTTCGGTTCGCTATCCCGAACGGCGCTGCCGTCCAAACCTTGCAATTTCATGACTCACTCCATAAAAGGAGGCATCGTTAGCCTAACCTTTCACACAATACCCTGAATCAACAAACTGGAAAAACCCCAAGCCTGCGGAAGGCGTCAAAGGCATCAAGATGCAGGATCCGAATTCACGCCGAACCTATCTGAAAACCGACCGGGCCAGTCAGGAACTGCGGCGTGGTGGTCTTGTATTGCTGCGGCTTTCAAACGGCGCGGCCTGCCTCTTGCAGGCTGCGGAGCTTGCCAGCAATGGCACACGCCACAAGATGCAACGTCTCGCCGGATCGGCTGCCGTGCTGGTCCTGACGGAGGCGCGCATGGCAAGCCTGGGACGCCAGCTGGAATCAGAATTCTGCGGTGCCAGCCTGCCGGCGCACAATCTCGACCATGACCGTATTGGACAGCTGGCCATCGACCAGCCAACCCCCGGCCTTCTCGATGAGGCGGCGTCGCTTGTCGGTGAACGGCGCGGTTCGCTTGCTGATTATGCCACCCGTCTTCTTCGTATCGCCAAATTGCTGCCAGCCGCGCTCATCACCCGCCTGCCAACGCGCGATGCGGCGTTCCAGCAGCAGCTTCACGAAGATAACGCCCTCATCGTGATCAATGATCGTGATGTTGACGGATATATGGATGCGGCGGCACAGAGCCTGAGCATCGCCGCGCGGGCGCGGGTGCCCCTGCGCGTGGCGCCGGAAGCCGAAGTTGTGATGTTTCGGGCCGAGCTTGGTGGTGATGAACATTTCGCTGTCATTGTCGGCGAGGTCGACCCGGCCAGCGAGCCCCTTGTGCGTCTGCATTCGCAATGTATCACCGGCGATGTGCTTGGCAGCCTGAAATGCGATTGCGGTGAACAGCTACAGGGTGCGCTGGCGCTGATGGCAGAGGCTGGAGGCGGCATTCTTGTCTATCTGGCGCAGGAAGGCCGCGACATCGGTCTTCTCAACAAGATGCGCGCCTATGCCCTGCAGGATAACGGTCTTGATACAATCGATGCGAATCATGCGCTTGGTTTTGAAATGGACGAGCGTCATTTCATGCCGGCCTGCCGGATACTGGAGGAGCTTGGGGTGTCACGGCTGAAGCTGATCACCAACAACCCCGACAAGATTGCGCAGCTTGAAGCCAATGGCTTTACCGTTGTTGAGCGGGTACCGATGGCCCCGGCAAGCAATGAGCATAATCACCATTATATTGAGACGAAACGGCGTCGCGCCGGTCATATGACCGATTGATATTTCAAAGACATCCAGCGAAGAATATCGGCGCGCAGGGGCATTCAGGAGTCGCGAGCGCCAAAAATGGCCGACCCTACCCGAACCGAGGTGGCACCGAAACCAACCGCCTCTTCAAAATCCCCACTCATGCCCATTGACAGACCCTGCAAGCCATTGCGCTCGGCAATGGTCCGCAGAAGCGCAAAATGCATCGCCGGCTCTTCATCCTGCGGCGGAATACACATCAATCCTTCGATCATAAGGCCGCATTCAGTCTGGCAGAAGGCGATGAATTCATCGGCCTCCAGTGGCAGCACACCCGATTTCTGCGGCTCCTCGCCGGTATTGACCTGAATATAGCAAGGAATCTTGCGGCCCTGACGGGCCATTTCGGTGGCAAGCGCGCGGGCCAGTTTCGGCCGGTCGACAATTTCGATCACATCGAACAGCGCCACCGCCTCGGCGGCCTTGTTGGTCTGCAGAGGTCCGATCAGATGCAATTTCAGATCCGGCAGGTGGGCGCGTCGATCTGACCAGTGCTGCTGGGCCTCCTGGACACGATTTTCACCGAACACCCGATGACCCGCGGCAAGCGCGGCATCAATACGATCATCCGGCTGTCGCTTGCTGACCGCGACAAGAGCCGGACGATCCAGCCGGTCGGGCTGACACGAGGCGGCAATTTTCCGCCAGGTCGTCTGAAGATTGGCAGCTATGTCAGGCGTGCTGTCGGAAGTCATCGGATGGTTTGTCCTCACTAACATTTGCGTCCGCGCGATGCCGCAATGTGACGACGCATCGCGGCGTTACATGGTCATGTCGATGACATAGGCGCGCCCATGGCCGATCTCAAGCCACTTTCAGCCTGTTTCGTAGCTGTTGCAAAAATACAACATCAATCGTTAAAGATGCATCAATAACTCCTAAAGAAATTGTTAAATAAACAAATTCTAATAAAGTACCGCTGCGGCCAATGGTGGCCGCGTTTCTCTAGAGGGAGATTTAACATGCGTAAGGTTCTTCTTGCGACTACCGCCATCGTTGCACTCGGCGGTGTATCTGCTGCATCGGCAGACATCTCGGTCGGCGCATCGGCTGAGTTCCAGTACGATAGCTGGAGCGGCACAAACGCTGACAGCACAACCACAAACAACAACTCGATCTCGACCACCACCGACTTCTCGATCTCGGCTAGCTCGGTTCTGGACAATGGCATGACCATTTCGGCTCGCGTCTTCGAAGACGGTAGTGCTGACGGTACTGCTTCGTTCGCACAGAACGGCTTCAAGATCTCCGACGACTGGGGCACACTTGGCTTTGCTTCTGACGAGTCGGGCGACGCGTTCGCAACCGGTCTCGACATCACCGATGACGAAGGCTACAACACGCTCGCTACCATCAGCGCTCGTAAGCCTTCTGACGAGTGGATCGACGCAGCTGAGGTTTCCTACCTTTCGCCTGCCGTCAGCGGTTTCCAGTTCTCTGTTGGCATGGCCGACGGCGCACACGGTGACACCACCATGGGCGGCGCTCAGTTCTCGACCACTGCTGGCGACGCAACTGTAACCCTCAAGTATGCTGCACAGTCCACTGGCAAAGCATCCAGCACAGCTGTTGGCATTGACATCACATCGCTCGGTGCAGTTCTCGCCATGGGTGGCGCGACCCTGACCGTCGCTCAGCAGACTTGGGAGCAAGGCGCTACAGCCGACTACGAAGCGAGCGGTGCAGCCCTTGCTTATACAGTGTCTGATGCCCTGACAGTTGAGATGTTTACTGGTGAAACTGAGAACAACGGTACCACCGATTCGTCCTTCAAGTTCAAGGAAACCGGTTATGGCGTAACTTACACCATCACCCCGGGCCTGTCGCTGTCGCTGACCAACAATACTTGGGATCAGGACGGTACAACAGACGCAGACGGCACCAACACCGCCGTTGCTCTTGACCTGTCTTTCTAAGCACAGGTTAATCGGCTATTATAAGAGGGTCGGGAAACCGACCCTCTTTTTTATGGGAAAACGTCAATGCGAATCATCTCCTTCCTGCTGGTAGCCACACTCCTTGCCGGCTGTTCCAACTTTGAGCCAACGCCAGTTAAGGAAGAGGAAGGTCCGGTGTCCCTGCTCACTGGAAAACCAGGGGGCATTAAACTCAGCGATCTCGGGGAACTGACCGACAAGTCAGGCGACGGGATGCCGGTAAACGCCATCCTGTGGCGCGCCTCGCTGGATATCATCTCGCTGATCCCGATTGCCGATGTCGATACCTTTGGCGGGACCATCGTGTCCGACTGGTACTCACTTCCCGGCACGTCAGATGAGCGGATCAAGATCACGATTTTCATCTCTGGCCGTGAACTTCGCTCGGATGCCGTGCGGATCACAGTACATGTGCAGAGACGTGACGCCACCGACGGCACATGGAGCAGCAGCCTCCGCGACGATCAATTCGCAAAACGCCTTGAGGATCTTGTTCTCAACCGCGCCCGCGAAATTCGCGCCGAGACGATCACCGAAGTGATCGAGTAAACAACAAGATTTAATCAAGCCTTCATGGCACGACGCCAGGGTGACATTCATGGATCAGTACAACGCGTCCGCCGTTGAGGCCAAATGGCAGGACCGGTGGGACGCCGGCAAATGCTTTGTCGCGGAAACCGGGTCTGAAAAACCAAAATATTACGTTCTTGAGATGTTTCCCTATCCATCGGGCCGCATCCATATGGGACATGTCCGCAACTACACGCTTGGCGATGTGGTGGCGCGCTATCGCCGGGCCTGCGGCTTTAACGTTCTTCACCCCATGGGATGGGACGCTTTTGGTCTGCCGGCTGAAAACGCGGCGATGGAACGAGGTGTCCATCCTGGCCAGTGGACAACCGAAAATATCGGCGCCATGCGAACGCAGCTTCGCGGCATGGGTCTGTCCTATGATTGGGACCGGGAACTTGCCACCTGCACACCAGACTATTACCACCACGAACAACGAATGTTCCTGAAGTTCCTTGAACAGGGACTTGCCTACAGAAAGGAAAGCTGGGTCAATTGGGATCCGGTTGAAAACACGGTTCTTGCCAATGAACAGGTTGTCGATGGGTGCGGCTGGCGGTCTGGGGCACCCGTTGAACGTCGCCTGCTGTCTCAATGGTTTCTGAAGATCACCGCGTTTGCGGATGAGCTTCTGGGGGCGATCGAGGGTCTGAATCGCTGGCCCGACCGGGTCCGCTTGATGCAGCAGAACTGGATTGGCCGGTCCGAAGGCGCGCGCGTGCGCTTTGACCTTACCGGTGCCGGGCCCGGATCTACCAATAGCATTGATGTTTTCACCACCAGGCCTGACACGCTTTTCGGTGCGTCCTTCCTTGCCATCGCGGCGAACCATCCGCTGGCCGTGGCCATTGGTGAGAACAATCCCGACGCCGCGGCCTTCATCGCCGAATGCGCCAAGCTCGGAACGTCCGAAGCGGCCGTCGAAACGGCTGAGAAGAAAGGCTACGACACTGGCCTTACCGCACAGCATCCATTGATTTCAGATTGCAAATTGCCAGTCTATATCGCCAATTTTGTGCTGATGGAATACGGCACTGGCGCTATTTTCGGATGCCCGGCGCATGATCAGCGCGATCTAGATTTCGCCAACGCCTATGATTTGCCGGTCCTTCCGGTCGTTCTGCCTGATGATGCCGATGCCGATATTTTTGCTGTCACGGATACAGCCTATACCGGACCTGGCAAGCTGTTCAATTCCGGTGACTGGGACGGGTTGAATGTCGAAGATGGAAAGCGGGCCGCCATCACAGCGCTGGAGTCATGTGATGCGGGTAGCGGCCAGACAACATACAGACTTCGTGACTGGGGGGTGTCGCGCCAGCGCTATTGGGGCTGTCCAATCCCCATTATCCATTGCGAAAGCTGCGGGATGGTGCCGGTGCCCGAGGCCGATCTGCCGGTCGAATTGCCAGAGGATGTAGAGTTCGACACGCCGGGCAACCCGTTGTCCAACCACCCGACCTGGAAACATACCACCTGTCCAACATGCGGTGGGGCCGCCATTCGCGAACAGGATACGTTTGACACCTTCTTTGAAAGTTCTTGGTATTTCCTGCGTTATGCCGATCCGAAGCACCCTGACGGATTCAGCCGCGAGGCAGCCGCCTACTGGATGCCTGTCGACCAGTATATTGGTGGGGTCGAACACGCCGTTCTGCACCTTCTCTATTCACGGTTCTTCACCCGCGCGCTGCGTGAAACCGGCTATCTTGATCTTGATGAGCCCTTTGCCGGTTTGATGACGCAGGGAATGGTCTGCCACCAGACATTTCAGGACCAGCAGGGCAAATGGCTGTTCCCGACCGAGGTTGAGCGCGACGGCGACGACTGGCGACAGATCGCGACCGGTGAGGCTGTCACGGCAGGCCGCATCGAGAAGATGAGCAAATCGAAGCGCAACGTCATCGACCCTGAGTTGATCATATCGACCTATGGCGCGGACACAGCACGGCTGTTCATGTTGTCCGATTCACCGCCAGAACGTGATATGGAATGGACAGAATCCGGGGTTGAGGGGGCGTCACGCTTTCTCAAACGCCTGTATCGCATGGCAAGTGATGAGACAGTTGGGCCAGCAAACGCCACCTTGCCAACGGCTGGACCATCCGCCGACCTGGTCCGCGCATCGCATCGCGCCATCAAGGCGATTTCAGAGGATATCGAGGCGTTCCGCTTCAATAAGGCGGTGGCACAGCTCTATACGCTTGCCAACGCCATTGCCGAATTGCGGGACAACTCGCCAGAGGGGAACGCCGCGCGGCGCTTTGGCATCGAGACGCTGACCCGCCTTCTGGCCCCGATGGCACCGCATGTCGCCGAGGAAATGTGGCAGGCGCTTGGACATGAAACGATGCTTGCCGCATCACCCTGGCCAGAGGCTGATGCCGCCCTTGTTACCGAAAGCAGCGTTGAGATCGGCGTCCAGGTCAATGGCAAGCTTCGCGACACCGTCTCCCTGCCGCGTGATGCTGCCGAGGAAGAGGCCCGTGCCGCCGCGCTGGCCTCGGCCGGTGTTATCCGATATCTTGAAGGCCGGGAACCAAGGAAGATTATTGTCGTGCAGAACCGGATTATCAATGTTGTTGTCTAGGGCCCTCCTCATCGCTGGGCTGTGCCTGTTGACTGCCTGTGCTGACATGCGGGTGCAAACCGCCGCCGAGGTTCTGCGCCAGCATGATGTTGGCATCAATGTCGTGCAGAGTGGCGAGCGCAGAGGCCAGCTTTACAGTCGGCAACTTCGAGAGCGGATCGAGTCGGGCGCACCATTGACACATGATCTGTTATCTACACTTTCCCAGTCTTCAAGCTCCGTTGTGTCTGTTCGGGGCACCGGATCAGAGCTGAAAAAGATGACCATGAAGGCCAAGATTACACTGGTTGATCGCAGCACCGGAGAAGTTGTCCTGAAGGATTCAGTATCCTCCACAGCGACCCTTGGTGCCGTGTCTGCCTATTTTGCACAGACCCAATCCGACAGACATGGCAGTGAACGCCTGGCGATGCTTCTTGCCGATCGCGTGGCGGCCCGTGTTCAGCTTTATTTTCTGAATAGCGGGTCTTGATGAAGGTCGCGCCGCGACAGATCCAGAGCTTCCTTTCAGCCATTCCACCGCCCATTCGCGCAACGCTTCTTCATGGCAGTGACATTGGTCTGATTGGCGAACGCGCCCGGAAAATCGCCTCGCATTTCAGCGATGATCTCGATGATGTGTTCTCGGTGACGCGGCTTGATGGCGACACGCTGTCCTCCGACCCGGCCGCCCTTGGTGACGCTGCCGAAGCACTTGCAATGACCGCCGCCTGCCGTCTTGTGATGGTCCGTGGGCGTGGCAGTGAAATGCTGGAATCCTGCAAGCTTGCCCTTGCCCGCAACCTTGAAAATGCCTTCATCATTATCGAAGCCACCGAAACCACCACACGGCACGCGCTTGTCAAATTGTTCGAGACGAATGACAAGGCCGCCTCCATGGGTTGCTATCCCGACGACGCCCGTGACATTGGTAGCCTGCTTGGAGATGTGCTGTCACAGGACAATATCAGCATTACCGACGACGCCCGTGCCGCCGCCATCGCGCGGCTTGGCAGTGACCGGGCCGCCACAAGACGGGAAATCGAAAAGCTGGCACTTCTTGCCGGGCCCGGTGGGTCATTGTCCTTTAACGATGTCAGCATCGCCCTTGGTGACAGCGCCACGCTGGCCATATCCGACATTGCCATGGCGGCGGCTGATGGCAGGGTTGATGCGCTTGAACGCGCCATTGACAAGGCGTGGAGCGAACAGCAGGCCAGCGTCACGGTGCTGCGTGGGTCTCAGACCTATTTCCGACAATTGCTTCAGGCCGCGCGCGCGATGCGGAATGGCGGCTCCGCCCAGCAGGCTGTCAAATCGCTCCGCCCGCCAGTGCATTTTCGTCTTCAGGACAGATTGACATCCCAGCTTCGTCATTGGTCGTCGGAGTCGCTCTTGGATGCTGTCAATCGTCTCCAGGATGCCGAGCTCACGGTGAAGTCAGGCGGCGTCAATGACACCGCGATCTGTGCGCAGACATTGCTTGGCCTGTGTCTTCGCGCGCGCGTCCTTCGTGGTTAGTCTATACCCAGCTTTTCCATCACTGCCTCAAACTGTTCGAGGCTGTTAAAGTTGATTGACATACGGCCCCTGCCGGACTCCTCGTTCCAGTCAATATCAAGTCGCAAGCCAAGCGCCTTTTCAGCCTTTGTTTCAAGAGCCTTGATGTCAGCTGATTTTTCCCGAGACGGGTTGCCCTTTGAGGCGGCGCCCGACCCGCTCCTGTCGCGCGCGACCATGGCTTCGACCTGGCGGGCCGACAACCCCTTTGCCGCCACCTCGCGCGCCAGCGCCACGCAATCCACGTTGCCAATCAACGGACGCACCTGACCCATGCTCAGCGTGCCATCAACAACCATATCACTGACCTCACGCGGCAGTGACAGAAGACGCAGCAGATTGGCGATGTGGCTTCGCGACTTGCCAATAATTTCCGAAAGTTGTTCCTGTGTGTAATCAAAACTGTCGATCAGCTGGCGATAACCCTCGGCCTCCTCCACTGCGCTGAGGTCAGCGCGCTGCACATTCTCGATCAGCGCCAGCTCATAGGCTTCCTCATCCGCCAGATCGCGAATAATAGCCGGCACACTGTGGAGTTGTGCCATTTGCGCGGCGCGCCAGCGTCGTTCACCTGCAATCAGCTCATATCGATTCGATGCACCGGCACGGGGACGCACAAGAATGGGCTGGACAAGGCCCTTGCTGCGGATTGATTCCGCCAGTTCAGACAGTGAGGTGGTGTCGAAGCGGCGGCGCGGCTGCCAGGGACCTGAATTGATCCATTCGATTGGCAGCTCGGTCAGACCTGACTGTGCCGGTGCCGCTGCCGGTGTCGCAGCCCCGCCAGTGGTCGCGGCGATCCCGGCATCGCCAAGCAGCGATGACAGGCCCCGACCAAGACCACGCGGCTTACCGGCGGCGGCGGCCGCCGGTTTCTTGCCTTTGGCCTGGGTTTTGCCCTTTTTCGCAGCAGGCCTGGCTGTTGATGCTGCGCCCTTGCGAGGCTCAGATGTCTTCGCCATCTCTCGATGTCTCCATTGTCAATTCCTGGCAGATGAATCCGCCTCAGGCCGCCTTGGCCTCCTGGCGCAAAAGCTCTGCCGCCAACGCGGCATAGGCCTGCGACCCCGGGCATTTCAAATCATAGATCAGAACCGGCTGACCAAAGGACGGCGCCTCTGAAACACGAACATTGCGCGGCACCACAGTGTTGTAGACAAGATCGCCAAAATGCGTGCGCACATCATTGGCCACCATCGCTGACAGCTTGTTACGGGTATCGAACATGGTCAGCACAATACCCTGCATATGAAGCTCACCATTCAGGCCGGCACGAACCGCATCGATGGTGCGCATTAACTGTGACAGGCCCTCAAGCGCGTAGAATTCACACTGCAATGGCACCAGAACCGATGTGGCCGCTGTCAGGGCGTTAACTGTCAACATACCAAGAGATGGTGGGCAATCAATAATAACATATTGATATGGTTCACTAATTTTCCTCATCGCAGAGCGGAGCCGGAATTCCCGGTCAGGCATATCCGACAATTCCACCTCTGCCGCTGACAGATCAACGATGGTTGGAATGATATCCAGCCTCGGTACCTGCGTTGCCTGAATCGCGGTGTTGACCTCGCTGCTGCCGGCAATCACGCTGTAGCTGTTATGCGTGCGGTCCTCGACCCCCAGGCCGGTGCTGGCGTTACCCTGTGGATCGAAATCGACAAGCAGCACCGAACGGCCACAGGCGGCCAGCGCCGTGGCGAGGTTGATCGAGGTTGTGGTCTTTCCCACACCACCCTTCTGATTGGCGATGGCGATGATGCGCTGGGCTTGCGACATGATATGGCACGGCTCCGGACTAGGACACCAACAGGTCTATCACAGAACCATCCGGGTTGGTAAGGCTTGGATGCAGATCCCAGGAGAGATTTGCCGGCGCGCCAAGCGAGGCAAGTTCGGTTTCGGCCTGGGCGCCTTTCAAGAACAGGCATCGAGTTCCCGGACGAAGCTGATCGGCCAGAAGCGGCAACAGCCGGTCCAGCGGTGCCAGCGCACGCGCTGTGATTATGGACGCCTGCAGGCAGGGCAAGGACTCAACACGATCATTATGAACCGTCGCTGTCAGACCGCATTCGCGAATTACCGTGCTGAGGAAGATGGCTTTCTTCTGATCCGATTCTACAAGATGACAATCAGCATCAGTCAGGATTGCCAGCACCAGGCCAGGAAACCCGGCCCCGCTGCCAACATCAACAAGGCGCGGCGATCCATCTGGAATATAGGCTGCCAGTTGCGCTGAATCCCAGATATGGCGCACCCAGATGTCACGCAGGCTTGCCGGTGACACCAGATTGACCCGCGGCTGCCATTTCTCGACAAGCGCCACATAGGCTTCAAGCTGCCGCAATGTTTCACGTGAAACATCAAGCTTCGCGGCGATGGCCTGAGGAATGTTCATCCGCGCTCTGCCGTGGCCAGATCTGCTTCAGCGCCGCGGCTCGCGGCCGTCTGCTGGCGCTTCAGATGCCGCAGCACCGCCACCACCGCTGCTGGCGTCAATCCGGGCAGACGATTGGCCTGGCCAATCGTCTCGGGACGAAGCCGTTGCATCACATCGCAGGCCTCAGCCGACAGGCCGCCAACAAGGGAATAGTCGAAATCACCGGGAATGGTGATGGCCTCATCACGGCGCAGCGCGTCGATATCAGCCTGCTGCCGGTCGATATAGCCAGAATATCGACAATCTGCCTCAATCTGCGGACGCAGGGCGGTCGGAACGGCTTCCAGGTCTGGCCACAGGCCAAGGATCCGGTCAAAGCCAATGTCATCCAGTGCCAGCAGGTCGGCAGCGCTCCGCACCGCGCCGTCACGCGGTACAGGAAGGCCGGCATCACGAAGCGCGCCGGGTCGCGCCGTCGCCGTCGCGATCAGGTCCCGCGCCGCGGCCAGAGCCGCGCGCTTGTTCTGCCACGCCGCCTGGCGCGCTGACCCAACACAGCCAATCTCAATCCCGCGGTCGGTCAAACGCTGGTCGGCATTATCGGCCCGCAATAACAGCCTGTATTCGGCGCGTGAGGTGAACATCCGGTAAGGTTCCGGCGCACCGCGCGTGATCAGGTCATCAATCATCACGCCAGTGTAGGAATCGTCCCGGCCCAGCGTGAAGCTGTCAGCGGCGCCGGACGCGCGAAGGGCCGCATTCACGCCGGCGACAAGCCCTTGCGCGGCAGCTTCCTCATAACCTGTCGTGCCATTGATCTGGCCAGCCAGAAACAGACCCGGCATGGCCTTCAGCGCCAATGTCCGTGTCAGGGCGCGCGGATCAATGAAATCATACTCGATGGCATAGCCATATTGCAGGATTCTGGCCGACTCCAACCCCGGGATACTGGCCACAAGCGCATCCTGCACGTCGCGTGGCAGACTTGTCGAAATGCCGTTTGGATAGACCGTGTGATCTTCCAGCCCCTCTGGTTCGAGAAAGATCTGGTGGGACTCCTTATCGGCGAAACGCTTGACCTTATCCTCGATGGATGGGCAATAGCGCGGACCCTGGCCAGCAATCTGACCACTGTAAACAGCAGACAGATGAATCGACTCGGCAATGATCCGGTGCGTTTCGGCGGTGGTGCGGGTAATGCCACATTCGATCTGCGGAACGGTAATCCTGTCGGTCATGGTCGAAAACGGCACTGGCGGGTCATCCGCCGGCTGCCGTTCAAGCCGGTCCCAATCAATGCTGCGTCCATCGAGACGTGGTGGTGTGCCGGTCTTCAGCCTGCCAACCGGCAGATCAAGAGCGCGAAGCCGTGTCGACAGCATGTTTGACGGCGACTCACCAATCCGGCCTGCCGGTGTCATTTCCTCGCCAAGATGGATCAGCCCACCAAGAAAGGTTCCGGTGGTCAGCACAACAGCGCCAGCCTCGTGTTCGCCCCCGGATTCATCGACAACGCCGCGGCACGCGCCATCCCGGACAAGCAAATCGCCGACAGCCGCCTCAATCACCTCAACACCTGCCTCGGCGACGAAATGCTGGATAGCGGCACGATACAATGCCCGGTCGGCCTGTGCCCGCGGACCGTGGACAGCAGGCCCGCGTGAACGGTTAAGCATGCGGAACTGGATACCCGACGCGTCGATGGCGCGGGCCATAATACCATCAAGGGCGTCTATCTCGCGTACAAGATGACCTTTGCCAAGACCACCAATCGCCGGATTGCAGCTCATCTCGCCAATCCTGTCGGCGCGCATTGTTACCAGGGCTACAGACGCGCCCATGCGTGCGGCGGCCGCCGCCGCCTCGCAGCCGGCATGTCCCCCTCCAACAATGATGACATCCCAGTTCATCGCTCTGCCCTGTATATCCAACAGGCCGCTTTATGCGCTCTTTCGGGCTATTTTCCAATGCAAAAGCTGGAAAAAATACTGTCGAGAAGCTCTTCAACATCCACCTGGCCAGTCAGCCGTCCAAGGCTGTCGGCCGCCCGTCGATATTCCTCAGCAGCAAGTTCCGGCGCCAGAACAAGGTTCAGGCGGTCAGCCGCGCGAAGCGCCTCAGCGGCTTTCCTCAACGCATGACGATGCCGCGCCCGGGTGATGATACTCTGTGTTTCGGGGCGGTTCGCCGGCACCACCAGCCCGCGCAACAATTCCAGAACCTGCTCAAGCTCGCCCCCCTCGGGATCAACTTCCAGCGACACAAGCCGCCCTCTGCCAGGCACTGCCGCCAGATCTGCCACCACACCAGATTCACTATCCGCGGCAAGCCGGTCACGCTTGGTCAGCAACACAGCCTGGTTGGGGCCGGCAAGATCCTGCAACCTTTCCAGAGCGGCAGGCCATCCGCTGTCCGAGGCATCGATCACAAGAAGCGTCGCATCAGATTCACGAGCCGCATTCCGCGCCCGCCTCACCCCTTCAGCCTCGATGGCATCGTCGGTGTCACGGAGCCCGGCAGTGTCGAGAAGCGTCACCGGAATGCCGTCCAGATCAATCCGCACGCTGACAATATCGCGCGTGGTTCCCGCCTGTGATGACACGATGGCGACATCGCGTCCGGCCAAACGGTTCAGCAGGGTTGACTTGCCAGCATTCACCGGACCGACAAGACTCACCGTCACACCTGAGCGAACCCTCTCACCCTCATGATCATCATCAAGAACCGTTTCAATGGCGTCTGCGAGCGACCGAGTATCGTCATGGATCCGTGTCTCGATATCTGCCGGCAGGTCCTCATCGGCGAAATCGATCACCGCCTCAAGCTGCGCCGCCAGCCTGACCAGCGCCTGCCGCCACCCATCCACCGGCCGGTGAAGGCTGCCATCACGTTGCCGCCAGGCCTGAAGCCGTTGCCTGTCCGTTTCGGCATCAATCAAATCCGCCAGCGCCTCGGCGCCAAGAAGGTCGATCTTGCCATTGGCGAACATGCGGTGGGTGAATTCGCCGGGCCCGGCAGGCCGGAACCCCTCCGACCCGGCAAGACGCCGCATGATCGCGGCTGTCACCGCCATTGACCCATGCGCATGGATTTCGACCACATCCTCGCCAGTGCTCGAACGAGGCCCCTTCATGGCCAGGATGAGGGCCTCGTCAAGCTGCCGACCATCACCGTCGACAAGACGCGCCACCTGGAACCTGCCCGGCGCCGGCAGATCGCATCCGAACAGCGCCGGCACGGAAAAGGCGCCAGCACCGCTGATTCGGATCACCGCGATCGCGGCCCGGCCCGGCGGGGTTGCCTGCGCAAAAATGGTATCGCTGTCATCACGCATGTTAATGGTGTCTTCCCTTTGAAGCTGATATAGCCTGATCAGTGGCGGACGTCTTCATCAAGTTTCATACCATGCCGCGGCGACGCCAGCCCATGAGCCATGATGGAGATGACAATGAAGACCATGGTAACCAATCGGTTCCACACCACATTACACAGCGACTTCGGCTATATGCGCGCCATCAGTGATGGCCGGAACCTGATCCGTCTCGATTGGGACCAGATACCTTTTGCCGAGCCCGATCATCAAGATGATGTTTCACGTGAAACATGTCGACAGCTCGCCGCCTACCTTGCCGGCACGCGCCACACCTTCACCCTGCCCCTGAACGCCGAGGGAACATCCGACATCGGCCGCTCATGGCTGGAGGTCATGGCACGAATTCCCTATGGGCGTACGATAACCTATGGGGAGTTTGCCGCTCTTGCCGGCAAGCCACGGGCGCCGCGCGCCGCCGGATCCGCCTGTGCCACAAATCCGATACCCATCATCTATCCCTGTCACCGCGTCGTCCGACAGGGCGGTCAATTGGGGAATTATGGTGGTGGCAGCAGCCTGCCACCGCGGCATCCAGACAATCTGGGGCGAAAGCAGGCTCTGATTGATCTTGAAAAGCGGTACGCCTAGCCGGGACCTGGTCTAGCTGTTCATCTGTTCGAAGAAATCGTCATTTGTCTTCGAATGTTTCAGCTTGTCGGTCAGGAACTCCATGGCATCGACCGGGCCCATCTGCATCAGGATGCGGCGCAATACCCACATCTTGGCAAGTGTTCCCTTGTCGACAAGAAGCTCTTCCTTGCGCGTGCCGGACCGGGTGATATCGATGGCCGGGAATGTCCGCTTGTCGGACAGCTTGCGATCAAGGATGACCTCGCTGTTGCCGGTGCCCTTGAATTCTTCAAAGATCACCTCGTCCATCCGCGACCCTGTCTCGATCAGCGCTGTCGCGATGATGGTCAGCGACCCGCCTTCTTCGATATTCCGCGCCGCGCCAAAGAAACGTTTCGGACGCTGCAACGCGTTGGCATCAACACCACCGGTCAGAACCTTGCCGGATGATGGCACGACGGTGTTGTAAGCGCGTGCCAGACGTGTAATGGAATCAAGAAGGATGACGACATCACGCTTGTGTTCAACAAGTCTTTTGGCTTTTTCTATAACCATTTCAGTGACTTGTACATGTCTTGCAGCAGGCTCGTCAAAGGTCGAGGAGATCACCTCACCGCGAACAGACCGCTGCATGTCGGTCACTTCTTCCGGCCGTTCGTCGATCAGCAGAACGATCAGATAGACTTCCGGATGATTTTCCGAGATTGCGTGGGCGATGCTTTGCAGCATCATTGTCTTACCGGTCCGTGGTGGCGCCACGATCAGACCACGCTGGCCCTTGCCCATTGGCGAGACAAGATCGATCACGCGTGGTGTATTGTCCTTCTTGTCAGGATCGAAGGGCAATTCCAGGGTAAGCTTGTTCTCCGGGTAGAGCGGAGTCAGATTGTCGAAATTGATCCGATGTCGAACAGCATTCGGCTCTTCGAAATTGATCGTTTCGACTTTCAGCAGCGCGAAATAGCGCTCGCCATCCTTTGGCGCGCGGATCTCACCCTCAACCGTATCACCGGTCCGCAGACCAAACCGCCGGACCTGGCTCGGTGAGACATAGATGTCATCCGGACCCGGAAGATAATTCGATTCAGGCGCGCGAAGGAAGCCAAAGCCGTCGGACAGCACTTCAAGCACGCCACTGCCATAAATGGCGACGTCATTCTGGGCAAGCTGCTTGAGAATTGCGAACATCATGTCCTGCTTTCGCAGGGTACTGGCGTTCTCGATCTCGAGCTCCTCTGCATAGGCAAGGAGATCGGCAGGCGATTTTTGTTTCAGTTCCTGAAGATGCATGGTCTCGACACGCTGGTTACGGCGGGGAAAACGGGAAGGCCCGTGAATGTGGGGGAAAGCCAGGGTCTGTGGATAAGTTATGACAGACTTTGCCGGTACCCGTCAATCGCAATGTCGGGGCGGCGTCATTTTCAGAATGGTCTCACAATGACCATCACAACAATGATGACCATAAGCACGGTCGGCACTTCGTTCCAAATCCGATAAACCCGGCCAGGCCTTGGCTGTTCGTCATTTTCCAGCTGCCGCCACATTTTTGAAAACACACCATGACAAGCAGCCATCGCGAACACGCATACCAGCTTAACCTGCATCCAGGTCTCCAGAAGCAATGACGGCGCCAGCACAAGCATCCATATGCCAAAGATGAAGCTTGCCATCATCGCTGGGTTCATAATCGCCTTCAGCAGTCTCCGTTCCATCACCTTGAAGGTTTCGGCGCGCACGGATCCGACGGTGGTGTCCGCATGATAGACATAGAGGCGCGGCAGATATAGCAAGCCGGCCATCCACGCGATGATGGAAATGACATGAAGCGCTTTGACAATTTCGTAGGTCATCTCACGGATCCTCTTATCCTGGCCATCAGATCATGAACATGCGCCTCGGGCGTCTCCGGCGTTATGCCATGCCCGAGATTGAAGATATGTGGCCTGGCTGAAAAGGCTTCAAGAATCCTATCAATCGATTGTTGCATCGGCCGGCCGCCAGCAATCAGGCTGAGCGGGTCGAGATTGCCCTGAACCGTTACATGTTCAGGCAGGTGTCTGGCCGCCCAGACAACATCAACACCATGATCAAGCCCGACACCGTCGACAGGTGTTTCATCGCAATAAGCCAGCAACCCTTCGCCAATACCCTTTGGAAATCCGATGACTGGTTGCGTGATACCGCGGCTTCTTAGCGATTCGATAATTTTCGCAGCTGGATCAATCACAATGCGCTTGCGAAAATGTGAGGGAACCGCGCTGGCCCAACTGTCAAACAGCATCAGGGCGTTCGCGCCAGCCCTCGCCTGGATCACCAGAAATTCAATCGTTGCCGTCGTGACAATATCGAGAAGTTCATCAAACTGCCGATCATTGTCCCACATCCATTTTCGCGCTGTCGCAAAGTCCCGCGAGGACTGCCCTTCCAGCATGTAGGTGATAATTGTCCAAGGCGCACCGGCAAATCCAATCAACGCCTTGTCATCTGCCAGTCGCGACCGACAAAGTGCGATGGCTTCGGCGACCGGCGCCAGTTTCGTGTCTATCCCGTCAAGATCCCCATTCACAATCTCATCAATTGACCGGAGAGGATCCAGAACAGGCCCCTGCCCTGGAACAAACCTGACATTCCTGTTCATGGCCCATGGAACAAGAAGAATATCTGAAAAAATAATGGCAGCGTCAAAATCGAATTTGTCGATTGGTTGCAGGGTTACCTCGACCGCCTTTTCGGGTGTCAAGCAGAAGGATATGAAATCTGATGTGGATGCGCGCACCTCGCGATATTCGGGGAGATACCGTCCTGCTTGGCGCATGAGCCAAACCGGAGGTATCGCATTGCTGGTGCCGGAAAGGGTGTCTAGGAAGAGATCTGTCATGATGTAACTCTCTATACAATAAATATTTATATATAAAGAAATTGATGGATAGGTAGGTGCTGTGGAAAATTCATTTCACAGCTTTATCCCCGACTTATCCCCAGACTCATCAACACCGGCACCAGCCTGTTATGGCCACTGGCTGGACGGATCTGGCACAGATCCCCAGCCTCCTCACAGCCTTCTGGGCCTGTTTTCCCCATGGGGACAGAATCTGCCGCTATCGCCAGTTACCCACATCGCTGTCCGGTCACGCGCAACTGATCCCCAGAGGCCGGATACATCTCACATGAAATCCCCAGTCCGCGGTCGCGCCAGAATCATCCGAACGGGATCATCCGAACGGGATCATCCGAGCGGTATCGTTCGAGACAGGGTGGCCGGCGCGCCATTCCAGAATCGGGATCGTGAAAACCCGTGACAGACTCTATCGGACATCCTAATTTCACCGCATGACCGACACGACCCTGCACATCCATCTTGTATCCGATTCCACCGGTGAAACGGTGCATCAGATCACCCGTGCCTGTGTTGCGCAGTTCTCCAACGTGCGAACAACCGAACATGTATGGACGCTGGTGCGAAGCCTCAATCATGTTGAAGCTGTGTTCGCCGGCGTTGATCGAAATCCCGGTATTATTCTCATGAGCGTTGTCGATGAGGATCTTCGCACGGAATTTGAGCGGCGCTGCACCGAACGCGGCATCCCGCATGTCTCGGTACTTGATCCCGTTGTTGATCTGCTGGCCCGCATTCTTGGAACGCCGATGCGCAATCGCCCCGGTGGACAGCGCCAGCTCGACACCGCATATTTTGACCGCATGTCGGCGGTTGATTTTGCTGTCCGTCATGATGACGGGCTGAACATGGGCGAACTTCATGATGCCGATATCCTCCTTGTCGGCGTGTCACGAACATCAAAAACGCCAACGTCGATGTATCTGGCGCATCGTGGTTACAAGGTGGCGAACTATGCCCTGGTTCCGAATGTGCCCTTTCCGGTTCACTATATCGACGGGCTGAAACTCTTTGTTGTTGGCCTTACCAACGATCCAAAACGCCTGAGTGTGGTCCGCAAGACACGGCAGATCGCGCAATCGGATGAAAGCAATGTGACCTATACCGATCTGGAGCGGATCACCGAGGAAGTGCGTAATGCCAGACGGTTGTTCGCACAGCATCAGTGGCCGGTCATTGACGTCACAAGACGGTCTGTCGAGGAAACCGCTGCCGCTGTCATCCAGCTTCACACAAATTGGCAGGAACAGAATTCGTGACGATGCCAGATCCTGTTTCAAGCCCTCCCGTTTCAAGCTCTTCTGTTTCAGGTCCCATGGTGATTTTGCCATCCGGCCCGTTATTGCTGGCCTCGGCCAGCATGACCCGCCGCCGGCTCCTGGAAAATGCCGGCATTGATATCGCCATCCGCAACGTTGCAATTGATGAGCAGGCAATCCGGAGTAGCTGCGCCGAGGAGGGAATTCCACCCAGTGACGTGGCTGTCATCCTTGCCGAAATGAAGGCTCAGGCGGCGCTGTCACGAAACCCCGCCGGTGAGGGTCAGCTTTTGCTGGCAGCTGATCAGATTCTCGAAATTGACGGTGACATGCTTGGCAAGCCGGCCGATCATGCCGACGCCGCGCGCCAACTGACACGTCTTCAGGGCCAGATTCATCGGCTTCATACGGCGGCGGTGATCATGCGTGACGGGGTGCGGATCTGGCATCATCTAGGCGTCAACAAGATGGCTATGCGACCACTTTCCAGGACCGACATCGAAACCTATCTCGACCTGCTTGGTCCCGCCGCGCTGTGGAGCCCGGGAAGTTACCAGATTGAATCCCTTGGCATGCATCTGTTCAGCCGTATTGAGGGCTGTCATTACACCATCCTCGGGCTGCCGCTTCTTGAGATCACGGCCTTTCTTCGTGAACATGGCCTGCGCCTGACAAGGGGTGACGAGGCATGATCATCATTGGTCTGACAGGTGGCATCGCGTCGGGAAAATCCACCACCGCAGGCCTGTTTCGTGAACTTGATATCCCGGTCCATGACGCGGACGCAGCTGTTCACGACATGATGGCGGCAGGTGGCCACGCCGTCGACAGGGTGGCGCAGGCGTTCGGGTCACAGGTCCTGGCATCGGATGGATCAATCGACAGGCACCGGCTTGGCGCCGAGGTGTTTGCCGACCCGGACCGCCGCAAAATGCTGGAATCCATCATTCATCCACGTGTCGCCGCTTCAAGAGACCGGTTTCTGGCAACCTGCCAAAAGGATGGCGCGGCACTTGTGGTGCTCGATATCCCGCTTTTGTTCGAAACCAACGGCCAGACCCTGTGTGATTTCGTCATTCTGTGCAGCGTTGACCCCAACACCCAGAAACAACGGGCGCTGGGCCGACCCGGCATGACAGCTGACAAGCTTGATGCCATTCTGCAAAGCCAGATGCCACTTGCCAGAAAACGCGCGATGGCTGACGCTGTGATCGAGACCGATCACGGCATCGACAGGGTCCGGCACGATCTTCAGGCCATTCTTGACGGCCCGGTGCGCCAGCTCAGTGAAACCAGAACCAAAGGTGGGCATGATGCGTGAGATTGTCCTTGATACCGAAACAACCGGCATCGACCCGTCGAGCGGGCATCGGATCATCGAGATTGGTGCGCTTGAGCTTTTCAATCAGACACCGACCGGCGAACAGCTTCATGTCTATATCAATCCCGAACGTGACATCGACGCCGGCGCGGTGGCGGTTCACGGGCTGACACAGGAATTTCTGTCAGACAAGCCTGTCTTTGCCGATATCGTGCGCAATTTTCTCGAATTCATCAGTGATTCGCCGCTGGTGATCCACAACGCTCCCTTTGATATGGGCTTCATCAATGCCGAGTTGGTGCGTCTCGACATGGCGGCGCTTCCAATGGACCGGGCCATTGACACGCTGACCATGGCGCGCCGCAAATTTCCCGGTGCCCAGGCCAGTCTCGACGCGCTGTGTCGTCGCTTCGAGATCGATAACAGCCATCGTGATCTTCATGGCGCGCTTGTTGATGCCGATCTTCTGGCGACAGTTTACATTGAGCTTCTGGGTGGTCGGCAGCGAAATCTGTCGCTTGAGCCGGAGGGCGACAAGCCCAAATCCGGCACCCCGGTCGGGGATGAGGCCGCACCAGCCTTTACGCTGCGTGGCGATCCGTCAAAATTCGATCGACCGCACGCGCCGAGCGACGCCGAACTGGCGGCGCATCGTGCGCTTGTCGATCGTCTCAGGAATCCAATCTGGAATCGCTGACAGCTGCGCGGCCAATCAGGCCTCGCCGTCAGTCTCGCTTGCCGCAAGGGCCTCTTTCTGGCGCTCGACATTGGATTGGTAGACGGCGACAAAATCAATTGGCTGAATGCTCAGCGGCATGAATCCACCATCGCGTGTCATGTCTGAAATGATGGCCCGTGCGAACGGGAACATCAGGCGTGGGGCCTCGATCATGATCAGCGGATTGAGATCGTCACGGGATGCGCCCGGTGCCGACACAATCGCCGCATAGGTCAGCTCCGCAAGGAACAGCGCCTTGTCCTCGGTCTTGGCATTGGCGGACAATGACAGCACCACCTCATATTGCTCGCTGTTCAGTCCACGCGCGCCTACATTGACACCAATCTGCACGTCTGGCTGCTGCGGTGGGTCGATCAGAATGTCGGGGGCGTTTGGATTTTCGAAAGAAAGATCCTTGATATATTGCGCGTGCACGACGATCTGCCGGCCTGCTGCTTCGGCCTGGCCATTTGTGTCGCCCTGTGTCTCGGTGCTGTTATCCGACATGCTCTGATTCCTCTTGTTCGTCCTGGTTCGCGCTATCCTGCCCATGGCTCACGCGCCCTCTCACGCCGCCGCGATAGCACGGTTCAGGTTGTTGCGACTAGTCTTTCTTGTCGAGAGGCGTGTGGCGCGCCGGACGTTCCTCGAAATCCCCCTCAATGATGTCTTCTGACGTGTCTTTTTGTGCGCGCTGCGGTTCATGATCGCTGGCGTGGTGGCCAAAGGGCGCCGCGCCGCCAAAGGGCATGCGCCCGCCCATCATGAACCTGCCCCCTCTGGAGAGCCGTTTCAGGATCAACGCTCCCATGATTGTGCGGACCCCGGGAAAGAACATCACCAGTCCGGCAGCATCGGTAAGGTAGCCCGGAATCAGCATCAGCACGGCGCCGGCCAATACTGAAACCCCATCCGCCAGCGAGGCAACAGGCGCCTCGCCGCGCGCCAGCTGTGCCTGCAGTGAACTGGTGATTCGTCGTCCCTGCGAGCGCAGAAGCGAGACTCCGATCATGCCGGTCACAAAGATTCCGATCAGCGTCAGCAGCACGCCGGCGGTGCTGCCAAGGGCGACGAAAACCTCGATTTCGGCCCATATCCAGAGGATAAATCCTAAAAGGTAGATGATTGGCACTGTAATTCCGCTCGATTCTGGAAAAAATTACCACCAGCAGCTTGCTGGATTCTCAACGCAACATATGTATCCTATAACTCTGCATTGTAAGAGGCTTTGCAGAGAAGACCAAATCATCCCGCTGGGGGTCCTGTGCCGTTCATTGATATTATCATTTTTGCCGTGATAGCTGTCCTGCTTGTTCTGCGTCTGAGGTCCGTCCTCGGACAACGAACCGGGTATGACGAGCAGCCATCACGAGGCGAGCAGCTGGATGATGGTTCAGCTGACGTAATTCCTATTGATTCGGGCCGACGGTCCGATGCTGGCGATGGCCACGGGCTTGCGGCGCTGAAAAAGGCCGACCGGCAATTTTCAGAAAAACAGTTCCTCAATGGTGCCGCCGGCGCGTTCGAGATGATTCTGTCCGCCTATGCCGAAGGTGACCTTGCCAGGCTGAAGCGCCTGCTGAGTTATGATCTGCTGCAGAGTTTCACACAATCGGTCCAGCAACGCTCTTCTGATGGCGAGACCTTGAACATTTCGCTTGATGAACTTCGCGACCTGCGAATCCTTGACGCCAAGATCTTCGACAATATCGCGTCGGTGACTGTCGAGTTCCAGAGTACCCAGACCCGTACCCTGGCAGACGGTGATGGCAACATCATCGAGGACGAGGATACCGGAACGCGTGACCTGATCGATATCTGGACTTTCGAGCGTGACCTGACGCTTGACGATCCGAACTGGAAGCTGGCCGAAACCGAAACGCCTGACGGGGAATAAATCCCCCGGCCGGGCGGTGGTGACTGGGGACATGACCAAACATCGTGACAATCAGCCCGATGATGACGCCACTGTCTGGAAACGTCTGACAGACGGGGTGAAGGCCTATCGTCCCGACCCACCCGCCCCCATCCGGCCGAAATCATCACCCGCGGCCCGGCAGGGTGGCAGCAGCAGTGGCTGGACCTGCCGCTGTCACACCCACGACAGGGAAACCTGATCCCGTCGATCTGCGTGCCGGTGAACATGCTGGCATCGACAAATCAACGCGACGACGCTTTGCCCAGGGTCAGATGGCAATCGACTCGCGCCTTGATCTTCATGGACTGACCGCCTTACAGGCCGAACGGCGCCTTGCAAGCTTCATCGATACAGCTGTCAGGCTGGAATATCGCTGCGTCCTTGTGATCACCGGCAAGGGCGCGGATGGAACGGGTGTCCTGCGTCGTCTTGTGCCGCAATGGCTGAAGTCATCGCCGCTGGCGCCGCGCGTCCTTGCGATTTCGGCGGCGCGTCCGGGTGATGGTGGTGAGGGCGCCCTTTATGTGCTGCTTCGCCGCCGCCGCCGGACACCATGACCCCGTTTGGCGAAAGAATGCGGGGCCTGCGGGCCGCCCGCGGCCTGACACAGCAGCAGCAGGCAGATCAGCTTGGTGTGTCCAAGGCCTATATTTCGGCACTGGAGAATGGCGCGCGCGGGCGGCCATCGGCGCCCTTTGTTGACCAGATATGTGCCTGGCTTGGTTTGATCTGGGATGATGCCGAGGAATTGAAGAATCTTGCCGCGATCTCGCATCCGAAACCTGCCATCGATGCGAGCCGCTCGCATGCTGCCGCCGTTGAGCTTGCCAATCTTGTCGCCACCCATATCGGCTCTCTTGATGCGCTGGCATGCGAGCGCCTGATTGCCGCCTTGAAGCAGGAGGTGCAGCAGCGAGGCCGCTAGATTGTTTCGTCCATGGGCTGGGTTGCAACAGATGGCTTTTGCGGCCTCTCAACTTGTGTTACCACAGCGCCGGCAGGGTGATTGGTCCCCGCCACCATCCCTTCAGTCCACCTGTCGAGATAGCTGGTCCAGATGACGCCGAAGAAACTGTCAACACATGTCCCCCGGATTTCGGTGGAAAGCCCCTCGCGCCTCAGCAGCGTCGATATCGACGAGTTGTGTGACGCCGCCGAGGGCGGGATTCGCTCGGGCGGTGGCTTTGGATGGCTGACACCGCCGCCGCGTTCGGTGATGGAGGATTACTGGCGCGGGGTTCAGATGATCCCGGAGCGCCATCTGATCGTCGCCAGGCTCGACAAGGTTGTCGCCGGATCGTGCCAGATTGTCAGCCCACCCCGTAACAACGAGGCGCAGGCCTTCATGTGCCAGCTGACGACATTTTTCGTGGCGCCCTGGGCACGAGGCCATGGTCTTGCCCAGATGATTGTCGCCGAGGCAGAGGCGCTGGCGAAATCCAAGGGCTTTACGATGATCAGCCTTGATGTCCGTTCAACACAGGATCGCGCCATTCAGTCATTCGAGGCGCGTGGGTTTGTTCGCTATGCGGTGAATGACCATTATGCCCGTGTGGACAATGATTACGTGTCCGGTTTCTATTATCACAAGGAGCTGACATGATGGCCTATGATGACCAGAACGTGTTCGCCAGGATCCTGCGTGGCGAAATTCCCTGTAACAGGGTTGCCGAGGATGAACACACCCTCGCCATCGCCGATATCAATCCGGCGCGCGCGGTCCATGTTCTTGTCATCCCAAAGGGTGCCTATGTCGACTGGCAGGATTTTGCCGCCAAGGCCTCGGCCGAGGAACAGGCCGCCTTTACCCGCATGATCGCTCATGTTGCCGAGGTGACAGGCATTGCCGACACCGGGTTCCGCGTAATCTCCAACATCGGCGTCAATGGACATCAGGAAGTGCCGCACCTTCACATGCATGTCCTTGGTGGTGAGCCGGTTGGGCGCATGGTCGATCGCGGCTAGAGCGTCTACAGAGACTAAATATCAGAAAAATCTAATAATCTTGCAGGCTTGCCGGCCACTGGCCATCATGGCTGATCCATTGGTATGGGACCGCGCGCCATGCATGCAAGCATCAGGACTGTCGCCTTTCGGGGCATCGACACCATCCCGGTCGACGTTCAGGTGCATGTTGCCAACGGCTTGCCATCGATGGCCATCGTCGGGCTTGCCGACAAGGCTGTCGCCGAATCAAGGGAACGTGTTCGCGCGGCGCTGGCATCAATCGGTCTGGCGCTGCCACCAAAACGGATCGCAATCAATCTGGCGCCGGCAGATGTCGTCAAGGAAGGCGCGCATTTCGATCTGCCGATCGCGCTTGGCCTTCTTGTCGCCATCGGCAGCATCCCGCGTGACGCGGTTGACGGCCATATGGCGCTTGGCGAGCTGTCGCTTCATGGTGCGATTGAACCGGTTTCGGGTGTACTGCCAACGGCCATGGCCGCGGTGGCTGCGGGACTTGACCTGATCTGTCCGGCGGGATGTGGTCCCGAGGCCGCCTGGGCAAGCGAACTGTCGATTGTCGCTGCACCGGATCTGATGGCTTTGCTGAACCATCTTCGCGGGGTGCAGCATCTGCCTGCGCCCAGGGCCGAACTGTTGCCACCAGAGCATGACGCCCCGGATCTGGCCGATCTTCGCGGTCAGGAAACGGCACGCCGCGTCCTGGAAATTGCTGCCGCCGGTCGCCACAACCTTCTCATGATCGGGCCGCCAGGTGCTGGCAAATCAATGCTGGCGGCAAGGCTTCCCGGTCTGCTGCCACCGCTGACGCCGCGAGAGGCGCTTGATGTGACGATGCTGCATTCCATCGCTGGCCAGCTTCCCGCTGGCGGGCTGGTGCAGAGCCGCCCATTTCGAGATCCGCATCATTCCGCATCGATGGCGGCGCTTGTCGGTGGCGGTGCGCGGGCGCGGCCAGGGGAAATTTCCCTCGCCCATGGCGGTGTGCTGTTTCTGGATGAGCTGGCTGAGTTCGCCAAGCCGGCTCTCGACGCTCTGCGGCAGCCTCTTGAGACTGGACAGGTGGTGGTGGCGCGGGCCAATCATCACGTCACCTATCCGGCGCGTTTTCAGCTGATCGCGGCGATGAATCCCTGCCGGTGCGGTTATCTTGGCGATCCGGCGCGGGCCTGCACACGGGCCCCGGCGTGTGGGCGAACATACTGCGCGCGCGTGTCGGGCCCGATGCTCGACAGATTTGACATGGTGATCGAGGTTCCAGAGGTCAGCGGGCAGCTTCTTCTCGACCACACCCCTGGCGAGGCCAGTATCGAGGTGGCGCGGCGCGTTGCCGGCGCACAGGGTTTTGCCGCGCAAAGAACGGAAGCGAAAGGCAGTCAGTCCGCGACACCGCTTCAGGATGTGAGCCCGGAGGCGACGTCCCTTCTTGAACTTGCGATCGAGAAAAAATCACTCTCGGCCCGTGGGTTTCATCGTGTTCTGAGGGTTGCGAGAACGATTGCCGATCTGCAGCAGCAGCCCGTGATCCACCGCGGTCATCTTGGCGAGGCGCTGGCCTACCGCGCCATGCCGTTGCTTGCGTGATCGGATTTCTTGCGCTCAATCGCATCCCATGTCAGGGCGGCGATGTCAGTTCCCGTCAGCCGCTGGATTTCGCGGATACCGGTTGGCGAGGTAACGTTGATTTCGGTCAGATAATCACCAATCACGTCAATACCGACAAACAGCAGGCCGCGGCGCCGAAGTTCGGGTCCGATCATGCTGCAGATCTCGCGGTCGCGCGCGGTCAGTTCGGTGGCTTCCGCCGTACCGCCAACATGCAGGTTGGACCTGGCTTCGCCGGCTGACGGCACACGATTGACGGCACCAACAGGTTCGCCATCAACAAGAATGATCCGCTTGTCGCCCTGACGCACCTCTGGCAGGTAGCGTTGCACCATTACCGGTTCGCGCGACACGGCCAGAAACATCTCCAGCAGCGCGTTCAGATTCTGATCATCAGGCGTCAGGCGGAACACGCCGGCTCCCCCATTGCCGAAAAGCGGCTTGACGATGATGTCCTGATGGCGATCACGAAAGGCTTTTATGGCTTCGGTGTCGCGGGAAATCAGCGTTGGCGGCATCAGCTCGGTGAACATCGTCACCAACAGCTTTTCAGGGGCGTTTCGCACTTCGGCCGGATTGTTCACCACCATGGTCGAGGCGGGAAGCATTTCCAGAAGATGCGTCAGCGTGATATAGGCCATGTCGAAAGGCGGGTCCTGGCGCATCAGGATGACATCGAAACTGTCGAGGTTGCGTCGTTCCGCCGTGCCAGCGGTGAAATGGTCACCTGCCTCGTCGCGCAGGGTGAGTTTCTGGCCCACAGCCTCGACCCGGCCCTCATTCAGCGACAGGCTGTCAGGCGTGTAGTACCACAGCGAATGGCCGCGTGCCTGTGCCTCGAGTGCCAGTGCGAAAGATGTATCACCAGAAATATCGATGGACCCGATGGGATCCATCTGAAGGGCTATGGACAGCGGCACCGCCGGCTCCTAGTCGCGAAGATCGTTGCGAAGGACGATGTAATTGACAACCTGCTGCGCGAAGCGGAGCTCGCGCGCATGGCCGACAACGCGGTTCATTTCCTCGGTGTCGGCGGCAACGCCGGACAGATACACGGTGCCATTCACAACATCGATGCTGAAATTCAGCGACGATACGTCGGAATCCGCGATCAGCTTGCCGCGAAGCTGGGCGCTGGCGGCCAGATCCTTGGCCACATCCTTCAGCGAGCTTCGGTCGACAACCTGCATTTCATTCACCACCTCGCGAACACCGCGAACTTCCCAGGCCAGCTTTGTGGCGAGAACCTTTTCCTCGGGGGTTTTCACCTTGCCGGTCATCAGAACAGCGCTGTCATTCACCGACACGTCAACATCAAGGAAGAGACTGGTATCGGTCTGGATGAACTTGTCGTTCAGCTTTGTCGCGATAAGATTGTCCGACACCGAGGTCGACAGCCCCTTGTCGGTTGATGAGGCGGCGACGGCCGCCGTGCCGGCACCAATGACCGCCGGCGCGCAACTGGCGGTGACAATGCCGGCAAGGGCGATCATGGCGATTGGCAGGGCAAGGCCTGCGCGGAGACGGGGGGCGGCGCTGAAGGTCCCGCCTACCTTTGCTGCTGACATTCTGGGATGCTTCCTGACTTGTGAGTGACGCTGTGTGGTCAATGTGCCGCCTGCCGAATCGACGGTCAAGGGCTGGCGTTGCGGCGCTGTTCATGCATCGCACCGCCAAGCATCCTTCAGGTGGCGAACCGGATTGATACTGCCACCAAAAGGTGGCGAGATCTGGACAAGATCGAAACGCCATTCATATTCTCTGGCAAGGCCCCGGCGCGATATGAATTCTTCCGCCGCACGGCAGATCCGGCGCCTCTGCTGGAGTGAGGGTACGCCGCCATCATCAGATCGCCGGCGGAATTTCACTTCGCAAAAGACAATCACCCGGCGGCGCCTTGCCACAACATCGATCTCACCGCTGTGCCCGCGCCAGCGATGGGCCAGTATGCGATACCCGATCAGGCGAAGATAGATCATCGCCAGCGTTTCGGCGCCGCGGCCGTGACGCTCGGATTGTCGGCGATCACTCATCCTGTTCCGGTGCTGTCTGTGTGTCGGCTGTCAATTGCAGGGCCAGCCGGTAAACTCGATTGCGTGGCATGCCGGTTGTCTCGACAACCGACTTCACCGCGTCGCGAAGCCGTTGTCCGTCGAGTTCGGCGCGAAGCATTGCTGCCAGCTGGTCATCATCGAACGCCGTTTCATCATCCGGCTTGCCGGCCACCAGAAGCACGATTTCACCTTTCAGCCGGGCCATGCTGGCAATCCGTGATGCCAGATCGGCAAGATCGCCACGAATCACCTCCTCATGCATCTTGGTCAGTTCACGCGCGATGACGGCCTCGCGGCGGCCCATGATCTCGGCCATGTCGGACAGGCTCTGGGCCAGACGTGCCGGTGTTTCGAACCAGATTGTCGTTGCCGCAAGGTTTGACAATTCGGTGATCTGGGTCCGCCGCGCGCCAGTGGCGCCGGCAAGAAACCCGGCAAACATGAAGCGGTCGCTTGGCAGGCCGGAAATGGCAAGCGCGGCCAGCACCGCGCTTGGCCCGGGAACGGACTCGACCGGGATGTCCTGTTCGCGGCAGGCGGCGACAAGCTTGTACCCGGGGTCCGAGACCAGCGGCGTGCCAGCATCGCTGACAAGCGCGACCCGCCGCCCCTTCGCAAGCTGTTCGATAATCCAGGGCCGCATCTCTGCCCCATTATGGTCATGATAGGGCACCATCCTTGCCGAGGTGACGGTGCCGGTCAGTCGCAACAGTTTGCGGGTGACGCGCGTATCCTCGCAGGCGATCACATCCGCCGCCGTCAGAACCTCGGCGGCGCGAGGCGAGAAATCACCAAGATTTCCGATTGGGGTTGCGACAAGGATAAGGGTGCCGGCGGTTGTCATGGCGGATCTGTCATGGCGATGGCGAGGGTCAGAAGATATAGCCGATTAATGACTTGCGCGCAAAAACAGGTCATCATGATGCCGAAGGCCGAAGGGAGAGTGTGGATGACAAGATTACGGCAGCACAGTGCGGCGTTGGTCCTGATGATGGGGCTGGCGGGGTGCGGTGTGGCTGTTGATCAGCGCGCGTTGCAGACCGGGGCTGTCACGCCGGCGCCGGCGACCAGCACCGCAACGACCCCTGAAAGCATTCCGCAGACAAGCCCGGAACCCGCCTCGGAACCCGCTCCCGAAACACCAGCTGCGACAATTATTTCCGGCCCGGTCACCAATGGCACGGCAACCGCGCCGCCCAAACCCGCTTCACCGGCAGCAAGTGGCGACGGGGCGGCAGAAAACACCGATGAAGTCGCCATTGCCAGCCTTGCGCCATCGGCGGCGCCAAGCATCGACAAGCTTCTGAAAGGTGGAAAGACGGCGAAAGAGCCTGTTGCGGGCCCAACACCGCCGCCCGTACCGCCCGCAACGGATGCGACCGATGATACCGCCGAGGATGTGGTTGGTGACATCATCTGGAATCTCGAAGCGGCCAATCGCGCGCGGCCAGCTCCGGCACCGGAGCCAAAGATTCCGGTTGGTCCCGACCCGTCACTTGCCAGCGACGCCCTCGAAGCGGCATTCGCAATGCTTGCAAGGCGGGAAGTCGAGCTTCCCGATGATGTGTTCGTGTTGCCAGGCAAGGCTCAGGGTATGACCCGGATCGCGCTGTTGATACCGGTCACAGGGCCGAATGCGGTGCTTGGCGCTGAACTTCAAAATGGTGCTGAGCTTGCACTGTTCTCGGTTCGTGACCCACGGATTGAGCTTCTTGTCTTCGATACGCATGCTGATGGGCCGGATGCCGCCGCCAGCCAGGCCGTGGTGGCAAAGTCGGATATCATTGTCGGGCCCTTGTTCTCGGACGCCGTTGTCAGCGCCCGCACCATCGCCAGCCAGGCCAACATTCCGATGCTAGCGTTATCAAACAATCTGCAGATTGCCGCCCGCGGAAGCTGGCTCCTTGGTTATGTGCCCGAACAGCAGGTTGATGTCCTTCTTGGATATGCGCTGACCACCGGCCGAAACCGGGTCGGGATTATTGCCGAGGATGCCCCGTTCGGGCAGATTCTTGCCGGACATGCGGTGGAAAGGCTGGCGCAATTTGGCCTGCGGCCTGAGGATTCACTGACACTGACAAGCACCATGCTGGCGGATGAGGATCAGTTGAAATCGGCGATTCGGGCCTTCACTGGATACAAACCGCCTGCCGATGATGAAAAGGCCCCGGCCTTTGTCGACCTGCCGCCATCACGGTTCGACGCGTTGCTGTTTGCCGGAAGCGCCGATTTCGCGCTTCGAACTGCGCCTGTTCTTGCTTATTACGATGCCGATCCAGAACGCGTCCTCTATCTTGGCAATGCGCAATGGAACCAACAGCGGATCCTGACCGAACCATCCCTTCAAGGCGGCATTTTCGCCTCCCGCCCGACCGCTCGTGACGCGGCGTTCAATGATCTCTGGTCGGCTGTCTGGGATTCACGTCCCGGGGCGCTGGCGCGGCTCAGCTTTGATGCCATGGCCATGGCGACGGTTCTGACAAAGCAACAGCGTCAACTCTGGAACGCGGCGCTTGAGTCGGAATCAGGCTTTAGCGGCTTCAGTGGTGCCTACCGCCTGTTGCCAGGTGGAGGCAACCAACGCGCCTTTGAGCTTCGTCAGATCGAAAATGGCGTATCAACCATCCTGCAGGCGGCTCCTGACAAGATCTGAGCGTGCAATCCTCGCCGTGTCTCTCAGCTGGCAGGCAGCAGATCAGCCAATATCCCGTCAAGAAGCAGCCGCCCGCGAAGCGTGGCCCGAAGACAGCCGCTTTCGATTTCCAGCATGCCAGACTCGACAAACCTGCCCATTGCGGTTTCGTCGAGCCATGAGCCGCGTGGCCCGAACCGGGAGTCCAGGGATGAAAGGTGAACGCCCTCGCCAAGGCGCAGCCCCATCATCAGGCATTCGGCAACGGTTTCGTCGCGATCATCCTCGGTGATGATATCGATGGCATGGCCGTCGGATTCGACAGAATCCAGCCAGGCCGCGGGACTGCGGCGGGTGGCAAGTCCCAACCTGCCATCCGGTACGGTCAGACGCCCATGCGCGCCCGGGCCAATGCCAATCCAGTCCTGCGCCCGCCAATAGACAAGATTGTGGCGACAGGCCTCGCCCTCGGCAGCGTGATTGGAAATTTCATAGGCAGGACGCCCGGCGCTGGCCATGATCTCGTTCGTTGCCTCATACATTTCGGCCGCCAGATCATCCGGCGGGATCAATGTTTCACCGCGTCGGGTGCGGGTATGGAATATCGTTCCCTGTTCAATCGTCAGCTGATAGAGCGACATATGCGACAGGCCAAGCTCAAGCGCGTCCCGCAACTCGTCCGTCCAGCCGGCGAGAGTCTGATCACGTCTGGCATAGATCAGGTCGATCGAGGCGCGGGTGAAACAGCGCTGTGCCGCGGTGATGGCCGCGCGGGCATCTGCGGTTGAATGTTCACGGCCAAGAAAGGCCAGCCCGGTGTCGCGAAGCGACTGCACGCCAAGCGAGATGCGGTTGACCCCGGCGGCACGAAACCCTTCGAACATGGCGACTTCGCTCGATGTCGGGTTTGCCTCGGCGGTAATTTCCACATCACCGGAAAGCCCGAAATATCTGTCTGCGGCGTCAAGGATTGCCGCGACCAGTGATGGCGGCATCAGACTTGGCGTTCCGCCGCCAAGAAACACCGAAACAAGCTGGCGCCCGGCCCCGTAATGCGTGGCCATATGCGCCATCTCGCGCTGATAGGCGGCGGCAAAACGCGCATGGTCAATGTCCTGCGCAACATGCGAGTTGAAATCACAATAGGGGCATTTGGCGCGGCAGAAAGGCCAGTGGATATAGAGTGCCAGCGGCCGTTCGGTCGTGCCGGTCATGGAAAACAGGCGGCGACAAGCCTGGCAAAGGCCCTTGCACGATGCCCGATGGCCAGCTTTGCCTGCGGTTCCATCTCGCCAAAGGTCATGTCATGACCCTCGGCGACAAAGATCGGGTCGTATCCAAACCCGCGATCACCGCGTGGAGGCCAGACAAGATTGCCGTCAATCCGTCCCTCAAAACCGTCTTCGTGCCCGTCTGGCCAGCACAGAACAAGGGCGCAGATGAAATGCGCCCGCCTGTCCCGGTCCTCCGTGGCGGCAAGCGAACTTTCCACCTTTTGCATCGCCATGATGAAATCCTTGTCCGGTCCGGCCCATCGCGCCGAATGGATTCCCGGCGCGCCGTTCAGCGCCGGCACCACAAGGCCTGAATCGTCGGCAAGCGCCGGCTTGCCTGTAGCCGCTGCGGTGGCCCGTGCCTTCAGCGCCGCATTGCCAAGAAAGCTGTCCTCGGTTTCCTCCGGCTCTGGAAGGTCATAGCTTTTCGCCGATGTGACAAGGAACGGCCTGCCGGTGAACAGCGCCGCGATCTCGCGCAACTTGCCGTCATTATGCGAGGCAATGACCAGCTCGTCCTGATTGAAAATACGTGCCATCGGTCAGCCTGACGTGAAAATCATCACCATTCAGATCGCACCGCGCACCGCGGCGGCCTGAAGCGTGAAGAGCTGCTGGCAGCCTGCCTCTGCCAGATCAAGGATGCTGTTCAGCTCGTCACGGGTGAAGGGCCGTTCCTCGCCGGTGGCCTGAATCTCGACCAGACCACCATCGCCGCTAAGAACGAAATTCGCATCTACCTCGGCCGCGCTGTCCTCGCCATAGTCGAGGTCGGCGACCGGCTGGCCCTGCCAGACACCACAGGAAATGGCGGCAACATGATCCGTCAGAGGCTGGCGCGTGATGGCACCCGACAGCAGCATTTTCTCGCAGGCAATCCGCAACGCCACCCAGGCGCCGGTGATGGCCGCCGTCCGTGTGCCGCCATCCGCCTGGATGACATCACAATCAAGTTTGATCTGATGTTCGCCAAGCGCCTCAAGATCGGTGACCGAGCGAAGCGCACGTCCGATCAACCGCTGGATTTCAAGCGTCCGCCCGCCCTGCTTGCCGCGCGCTGCCTCACGATCGGTGCGGCTATGCGTTGCGCGTGGCAGCATGCCATATTCGGCGGTTACCCAGCCGCGCCCGGTGTTGCGAAGGAAATGCGGCACACGATTTTCGACTGACGCCGTGCACAGCACATGCGTGTTGCCGAACCTCGCCAGGCACGAGCCCTCGGCATGAAGTGAAACGCCGGCTTCAAGCGTTACGGAGCGGAGATCTGCGGCCGCGCGGCCGGAGGAACGATTCATGGAACCCTCGTCAAAGATGTGTCGAGCCGGCGCTGCCCCCGGCGGATATTCTGCCGGGTGGTCATGTGGCCACGGCATTGCCGGAATCGGGCACAGCAAGATTGACCCGTTATCAGGCGTTACCCTAAGCTGGAAAGATGAACGACGCTACCCTTCTCGGTCTGAAACCAAGGGCCATCGAAATTTTCAACGCGCTTGTCGCCGCCTATCTTGAGTCCGGCCAACCAATCGGATCGAAAACGCTGGCGCAGCGGTTGCGGCTTGATCTTTCGCCAGCCTCGATCCGCAGCAACATGAGTGACCTCGAAGCGGCGGGATTGCTGTTCTCCCCGCATATTTCGGCTGGCCGGGTTCCGACCGAGACTGGCCTGCGGATGTTTGTCGACGGGTTGATGGAATATAATTCCGATCTTACGAACGAAGACAGGCTGTCCATCGACGGCGAATGCGCCATGCGCGGCATTTCGGTTGATGAGCTTCTTGAAAAGACAACACGCACCCTGTCCGGCCTGTCGCGTTGTGCCAGCCTCGTGCTGTCACCCAAAAGCAATGCCGAGCTGCAGCATTTTGAATTCGTGCCGCTTGGTGAAAACCGGGCCCTGGCGGTTCTGGTGCGCATGGATGGCCGCGTTGAAAACCGACTTATCGACCTTCCTGCCGGCGTGCCGCAATCGGCCATGCTGCGGGCCAGCAATTACATGAACGCGCGACTTTCAGGTCGTGACCTTCACGCCGCCACCGGTCTGATCAGGTCTGAAATCGCGGCGCATCGGGCTGAACTTGACGAGATGTCCCGCCAGCTGGTCGAGGCGGGCGTTGGTCTGTGGACCGAGGGAGACGCCTCGGATGAGGCTGTGTTGGTCATGCGCGGTCAGGCCAACCTTCTTGAGGATCTGGAAGCCGGTGATGATCTCGATACGATCAGGCAATTGTTCTCAGAGCTTGAGGCAAGTGAGAATGCGCTTCGCCTTCTCGAGGCGACAAGTGGCGGCGACGGGGTAAAAATCTTCATCGGCGCCGAACACAGGATGTTTGTGAACACCGGCTGCTCGCTTGTCATCGCTCCCTATCACAATGCTGACAAGAACGTGATTGGCGCCATCGGTGTGCTGGGGCCGCGTCATATGAATTATGCCAGGATCATCCCGATGGTTGACTATACCAGCCGTGCCATCGCCGCAGTTCTCAGTTGATGGACCCAAGGTGATTCGTAAATCTGGCCAGCATCACCCGCACCTCTGACAGCCAGGTAGCGGCGCCAAGATTGCGAAGCTCGATATAGCCTTCATGATGACCCCATAATACCAGACATCCGGTGGCGACTCCGGCAAGCAAACCGATGATCAGCCAGTCAAGATGAGTGGCATTGCCGGACCAGTGATAGTCAAAGCTGGCAAGACAATAGGGACAGGCCACGCTCAGCGGCGTGGCGGTTCGGCGCAACCCTGTCTGTCTGTATCCCGGCACCCGCAGCGCAGCGCCGCAGTCATGGCAGAGGGTCAGGTGATGGCTCTGTCTGGCGGAGACCGACCTGTCGAGAGGCCATCGATAGTCATGCGCTGGCCCCATGTCATCATGCGGCGTTTGGCGCTGCACGGTGAAGCTATGGCGGCATCGGTAACAGCGAACAGGCATGTCGTAATACCGTCGCACGCTATTCGGCACAGCGAGGGCTGCATGGCAATGCGGGCAATCCAGATACATGATCCGACGCGGCCTTTTGACTGAACGGCGATATGTGCCGTCCTGTCCTTTGTCGCGCAACAGTGACTAAGAAATCGTTAGCGTGAGGAAAAAATTGCTACCTTGTGATTGATCAGTCGGATCAATTCTTGGATTTTTGCGTGGCAGCGGCCTTTTTGGCGCGCGACGACGCCTTTTTCTTTGCTGACGCGCCTGACGCTGCCTTCTTGGGGCGTGTCGTCGGCTTTGCCGCCGGCAGTTCCTGCAGGGCCTCGGCGATCGCGGCCTTGATCATCGGACGAAGGTCCGCTGCCACCACAGCCTGAAGCTCGGCCCGCATCGCGGCCACAAGATCCGCCTTCATCGCGTCAAGATCAATCAGTGCCGGCGTGTCGCCAGATTTCACGACAGCGGCGGCAATGTCTTCCATCGCGGCCGTGATATCCGGCGCGTCATTGCCGCCATTGATGGTTTCATCGCCATTGGCATCGCCAGCGCCAGGTGCGAGGTCGGCTGATCCGGAGTCAACGTTGCCAAGGGCTGTTTCATCCTCCCAGGCCTGTCGAACAAGCTCCTGAATGTCGGCCACATCAAAATCGGACATTGTATCGCCTGCGGCTGGCGCCGGCGGCTCGCTTGGCAGCGACATGTCGGGCGCTGTGGCGGCAATTTCGGTGTCACGCGGCAGCGCGGCGGTGTCCGGTGCCGGCGATATGTCCTTGCTGCCATGGTCGCTGTCAATGCTGGCAATGGTGACATCTGCTGGCTGGTGTTCCGCGGCATCTGCGGGGGGTGATGAGTCTTCAAGCATCTCACGCTCGGCAAGATCGCGCAGATCGTCAAACCGGCGGGTGATCGGCGGCCGCCTGTCGTCAGAAGGCTCCTCGATATCAAAAGCCAGTGCCGGCTCGGACTCGATTACGGCAAACATCGCCGCACCCTCGCTGGCGGATTTCTGCGACTGCTCGTACAGCGCTGCTATTGATTGTCTGACGGTCGCCATCGGCCTCTGCTCTGCGTCAATTGTGGCGCGCTCATCACCCTGCCACGGTTTCGAGTTTCGCACATTCATCCTGTGCCAACAACATGACTCGCCGGGCATCGTCGGGTCCTGCTGCGGATGGCTCTCGACGCAACTTACATGCCGTTTATACAGATTCTGGCGCGATTGCCCTTGGCTGGCATGACAAATAGACCTAAATAACGGTACGCAAAGGATGAAATGTCTGGCTGGTGCCGGTGGATATGAAGGACGAATGATGGCTGAAAACAAAATGGACGCGGCGGCGGACGCCGCCCCTGCCGAAGATGTGGATGTGAACACGGATGGTGACGAGGTCGCAAAGGCGGCAGACGATGCCACCGCCACGGGCGAATCGTCATCGCGTGACAGCGATTCTCCGGATAGTGGCGCTGGTTCGCCCGACGGCGACGATATGTTCGAGTCCATTGTCGCGGAACGTGACGCGCTGAAGGACCAGCTCCTTCGCGCGCTTGCCGATGTCGAGAACATGCGCCGCCGCACCGAGCGCGAACTGGAGACGGCGCGCAAATACAGCCATACCGGTTTTGCCCGCGATCTCGTCGGCGCCATCGACAATCTGTCCCGCGCCATCGACGCCGCGCCGGCAGCCGATGATGAGGCAGTTGGTGACTCGGTAACCGCACTGATCACCGGCCTTGAGATGAGCTGGACCGAAATCCAGGCCACCATGGAGCGTCACGGAATCAAGCAGATCAGCCCGCTTGGCGAGAAATTCGACTATAATTTCCATCAGGCGATGTTCGAGATGCCAAGTCCGGATCATGCCCCGGGTACCGTTGTCGAGGTGGTACAGCATGGATATGTGCTGCATGACAGGCTGTTGCGGCCGGCGATGGTTGGCGTCGCCAAGGCGGTGGATCCGGCACCCGATGTCGAAACACCCGCGGATGATGGTTGAAAGAGCGCTCTTGCAACCGCGAAAGCGCGTCTTATATGGACGGTGTAATTCAACAGCAAGAGCATGACCTGCCAGCGCGGTGCCAAGGGCGTTGCAGGACCAAATGCCGGAACTTCACCAGGGTGTCAGTCTCAGTAAACTGGTGAACAAGAAAGGAGCTCGTCATGGGGAAAGTTATCGGAATCGACCTTGGAACGACAAATTCATGCGTTGCCGTGATGGACGGCAAGGACGCCCGCGTTATCGAAAACGCCGAGGGCGCCCGCACCACCCCGTCGATGGTGGCGTTCGCGGATGACGGTGAACGGCTGGTTGGCCAGGCTGCAAAGCGCCAGGCTGTTACGAACCCGGAAAAGACCCTGTTCGCGATCAAGCGCCTGATTGGACGGCGCCACGATGATCAGGCGACAAAGAAATTCACCGAGCTTGTGCCCTATGAAATCACCAACGCCAAAAATGGTGATGCCTGGGTCAAGGTCGATGGTGATGAATATTCGCCAAGCCAGATTTCGGGCTTTACCCTTCGCAAGCTGAAGGAAGATGCCGAGGCCTTTCTTGGTGAGAGCGTCACCCAGGCCGTGATCACGGTGCCTGCCTATTTCAACGACTCACAGCGTCAGGCGACCAAGGATGCTGGCAAGATTGCCGGCCTTGAGGTTCTGCGGATCATCAATGAGCCGACCGCGGCAGCGCTTGCCTATGGTCTCGACCGCCGTGAATCCGGCCTGATTGTTGTCTATGACCTTGGCGGCGGCACCTTTGATGTGTCGATCCTCGAGGTTGGTGATGGCGTTTTCGAGGTCAAGTCGACGAATGGCGACACCTTCCTTGGCGGTGAGGATTTCGACCACCAGATCATCGAATATCTGGCCGACGAATTCAAATCGAGCGAGGGGATCGATCTTCGCAAGGACAAGCTGGCCCTGCAGCGTCTGAAGGAAGCTGCCGAGAAGGCAAAGATCGAATTGTCCTCGGCTGTTCAGACAGATGTCAACCTGCCCTTCATCACCGCCGATGCGACGGGCCCCAAGCATCTGAATGTCAAGCTGACCCGCGCCAAGCTGGAACAGCTTGTGGAAACATTGGTACAGCGCACGATCAAGCCGTGCCAGGCCGCGCTCAAGGATGCTGGCGTCAAGCCCGGTGAGATCGACGAGGTTATTCTTGTCGGCGGCATGACCCGCATGCCGAAAATCATCGAAACGGTAAAGGATTTCTTCGGTGCCGAACCGCATCGGGGCGTGAATCCGGATGAGGTCGTTGCGTCCGGTGCCGCCATTCAGGCTGGTGTCCTGACTGGTGATGTGAAGGACGTTCTGCTTCTCGATGTGACACCGCTGTCACTCGGTATCGAGACGCTAGGCGGTGTCTTCACCCGTCTGATCGACCGCAACACGACGATCCCGACAAAGAAGGGCCAGGTGTTCTCGACCGCTGATGACAATCAGTCGGCGGTAACCATCTCGGTCTATCAGGGCGAGCGTGAAATGGCGTCCGACAACAAGCATCTGGGGCAGTTCAACCTTGAAGGCATCGCCCCGGCGCCGCGCGGTGTGCCGCAGATCGAGGTGACCTTTGATATTGACGCTAACGGCATCGTAAAGGTCAGCGCCAAGGACAAAGCCACCGGCAAGGAGCAGGAAATCCGCATTCAGGCCTCTGGTGGTCTTGATGACAGCGAGATCGATCGCATGGTCAGCGAGGCCGAGGCCAACGCTGAGGAAGACAAGAAGCGCCGTGACGCTGTTGAAAAGCGAAACCAGGGCGAAGCTCTTGTCCATGGCGCCGAAAAGGCCATCGCCGATCTTGGCGACAAGGCCGATCCGGCGGCAAAAGCCGAGGTCGAGGCAGGTATCGCCACCCTGAAGGAGGCTCTTGAGGGTGACGACATCGAGGCCATCGCGGCCAAGTCGGCCGAGCTTTCGCAATCGATGATGAAAATGGGCGAGGCCGCCTACCAGGCCGAGCAGCCAGCTGGCGATGCCGAGGGTGGCGATGCCGGTGAAGAGGAAACAGTCGTCGATGCCGAGTTCGAGGAAGTTGATGGTGACACGACCTCTGGTGACAAGAAGTAACCCCTGAAACCATGAAGCGGGCGGACGATGATGCCGTCCCCCGCACCTTTCTACCTGTCAGTCTGGCGGCGAAGTCATGAGCAAGCGCGATTATTATGATGTTCTCGGCGTGTCCAAGGACGCTGATGAATCTGCGCTCAAATCCGCCTATCGCAAGCTGGCGATGAAAAATCACCCCGATCGGAACCCGGATGACGAGGCGGCTTCGGAACGATTCCGCGAGGCCACCGAGGCCTATGATGTTCTGAAGGACCCGCAAAAACGCGCCGCCTACGACCGGATGGGACATGCCGCTTTTGACAATGCCGCCGGTGGCGGGTTCGGCGGCGGTTTTGGCGGCGGATTCAGCGGTGGCGGCTTTGCCGACATCTTTGACCAGATGTTTTCCGAATTTTCGCGCGGCGCCGGTGGGGCGCAGCCTGATCATGGTGGCAATGACCTTCGCCATGATCTGAATATCTCGCTTGAAGAGGCATTTTCCGGCGTGCAGCGCGATATCACCGTGACTGTGCCTGTTGGCTGTGATGATTGCAGCGGCAGCGGCTCGGCCGCCGGCGCGTCGCCGCGCACCTGCGGAACCTGTGGCGGCAGCGGGCGGATCAGGGCACAGCAGGGATTTTTTGCTGTTGAACGAACCTGCCATACCTGCCAGGGCATGGGTCAGGTCATCACCGACCCCTGCGGCACCTGCGGCGGCGAGGGCCGTGTGCGGCAAAGCAAGGTTCTGTCGGTCTCGGTGCCGGCAGGCGTCGACAGCGGCAACCGGATCCGTCTGTCGGGCAAGGGTGAAGCCGGTTTCCGTGGTGGCCCGGCCGGTGATCTCTATATCTTCATCGCGGTTGATCCGCACCCGATCCTTGTTCGTGACGGGGCCGATATCCTGACCCGTATCCCAGTGCCGATGATCACAGCGGCGCTTGGCGGCACCATTGATGTTCCCACTGTCGAAGGCCGGATGGCGCGACTCACCATCGAATCCGGAACACAATCCGGCCGCCGGTTCCGTATGCGTGGCAAGGGCATGCCGATGCTGCGCCGCAACACGCGTGGCGACCAGATTGTCGAGGTCCAGGTTGAAACACCAACCAACCTGACAAAAAAGCAGAAGGATCTTCTGAAACAATTCGGGGACGCTGGCGGCACAAGTCCGGAAACTGACAGTTTTCTGAAACGGGCACGCCGGATCTGGACTGACGACGCCTGACCGCGGCACCGATTTCATCTTGCCCTGCCAGCGCCAGCTTTATAGTCTCGCCGCATTCGGCGAGGAGGGCCGCATCAATGACATCCGTTATGACCAAGATCGGAATTCCGGGCGCCGCCGGCCGCATGGGCCGCATGCTGATCCGTGAAATTGCCGCCGCGCCGGGACTTGAACTTGTTGCCGCGACAGACCGCGCCGAGTCAGAGGCCATTGGCCAGGACAGCGGGCTTCTGGCCGGCACCGGAACGAATGGCGTTCTGATTTCGGATGATCCCGAAAATCTTGCCAGCGCCGATGTACTGGTCGATTTTACCAGCCCGGCGGCAAGTGTCGCCCACGCCAACATGGCCAGCCGCCATGGATGCGCGATGGTTGTCGGCACCACCGGCCTGTCCGGTGATGATGAAAGCGCATTGGCGGTGGCGGCGAAGGCCATCCCTCTTGTCTATTGCGCCAACACATCTGTTGGCGTCACGTTGCTGGCAAAGCTTGTTGAGCAGGTGGCGGCACAGCTTGTCGAGGGCTGGGATATCGAAATCCTCGAGTCACATCATCATCACAAGGTCGACGCCCCGTCCGGGACGGCGCTGGTTCTTGGTGAGGCGGCGGCGCGTGGCCGCAACGTCAAGCTTGATGAGGTGTCAGATATGGTCCGCAAGGGCCAGACAGGTGCGCGCACGCCGGGCGATATCGGCTTTGCGGTGCTTCGTGGCGGTGATGTGACGGGGGAACATTCGGTGATCTTCTTTGGGGATTCCGAGCGTGTCGAAATTTCCCACAAGGCGACCGACCGCGCCATCTTTGCCCGCGGTGCGCTTCGCGCCGCGCGGTTCGCCGCTGCCGCAAAGGCCGGGTTCTATGACATGAATGACGTCCTGGCCAGCTAGCCCCTGGCTGGCTGGTCGCTGGCTGGCTGGTCGCTGGCCATCGTCTCCACCCAATGCCGACGGCAGAGCGAGATGTAGCGCTCGTTGCCGCCTATTTCGACCTGTGCGCCCTCACGGATCACCCGCCCTTCATCATCCTGCCTGACGACCATTGTCGCCTTGCGGCCACAATGGCAGATGGTGCGGATTTCCCGCAGCACATCGGCGATGGCAAGAAGGCGCGCGCTGCCGGGGAACATGTTGCCCTGGAAATCCGTGCGAAGCCCGTAGCACATTACCGGGATGCCCATATCATCGGCGATGGTCGCCAATTGCCAGACCTGCGTGTCACTCAGGAACTGGGCTTCATCGACCATCACGCAGGCAAGCGATGTGCCGGCAGCCTCCCTCGTCACAAGTGCTTTCATGTCGGTCTGGCCATCAAACACGAAGGCCGCGGATTCAAGGCCGATCCGCGATCCGATTTTTCCTTCGCTGACCCGGTCATCAAGCTTCGCGGTCAGCAGCAATGTGTTCATGCCGCGTTCGCGATAATTGTGGGATGCCTGCAGCAGGATGGTTGATTTGCCAGCATTCATCGCGGCATAGGAAAAATACAGCTTGGCCATTGGAACCCTCTTGAAACGGCCCGTCATACTGCCGTCGGACGTGGCTTTTGTGAATGGAAAAAGCACAGCTTTATGGGTAAGGTCGTGCAACACCACCTGAAGGAGCATGGCATTATGAACGCGTCGCAGGAACCACGTCTGACGGTGATGGATCACCCGCTCGTCGATCACAAGCTTTCGATCCTTCGCGATCATGAAAGTCCGCCGCACAGGTTCCGACAGACACTTCATGAATTGTCGTGGCTTCTGGCCTACCCGACCTTTGCCGCGCTGAAGACGGCACATGTCGAGATCCAGACACCGCTTGAGGTGACACCGGCACAGGCGATGCTGCCGCCCTACCCCTGCCTTGTCTCCATCCTGCGCGCCGGCAACGGACTCATCGACGGCTTCAGCCAGGTCTGTCCCGAGGCAAGTGTTGGCCATCTCGGCCTGTATCGGGATCATGATACGATGGCGCCGGTGTCCTATTACAACAGCCTGCCAACCGATATCGTCCAGCGGCAGGTCATTCTTGGCGATCCAATGCTGGCCACCGGTGGCAGCGCGGTGATGGCGCTGGACACGCTGCGCGAGATTGGGGTCAGGGACATTGTCTTTTCATGTCTTGTGGCGGCACCTGAGGGTGTGAAGGCGCTTCATGATGCGCATCCCGATGTGCCGATTGTCACCGCTGCGCTCGACCGGGAATTGAATGAATCCTGCTACATCCTGCCAGGGCTTGGTGATGCTGGCGACAGAATCTACGGCACCGGCTGATCGCGCCCGCCGCCCTGGTCGGGCAGGCCCTAATCAGTGAGGCCCTGGTCAGTAAGGTTTTCAGGCCCAAAGCTTGCGGGAAGAAGTTCGCCGAGGGTAAATCGCTTCTGGAAACCGTCCGGCCCGCCGACAAGAACCGGCGTTCCCGCCTCGCTGAATTCACGGATTCGCTGACGGCACGCACCGCAGGGCGTACACAGCAACTCGCCGTCACCACCGGCAACAGCAATCATCGTAATCCGTCTTCCACCGGCGATCACCATGGCGGCGATGGCGCTGGCTTCGGCGCAATTTCCAACCGGATAGGCGGCATTCTCGACATTCGCCCCGATATGGATATTGCCGGTCTCGTCCAGAATGGCGGCCCCGACCGGAAATTTGGAATAGGGCGCATAGGCGCGGGTCATGGCCTCAATGGCGCCCGCCATCAGCCGGTCTTCATCCTGCATCATGACCTCCTGTGTCTCCCGGGGCTATTCCTTGACATAGGGCTTGCCAATCGCGGCAGGCGGGCGTGCCTGGCCGACAAGCCCGGCAACCACGACGATGGTCGCGATATAGGGCGCCATCGACAGGAACTCGGACGGGATCGGGGTGTTCAGGATCGACAGCTTCTGCTGCAGTGAATCAGCGAAACCGAAGATCAGCGCCGCCGCCAGCGCGCCAAGCGGGTGCCAGCGCCCAAAAATCATCGCCGCAAGGCCGATGAATCCGCGTCCGAAGGTCATGTTCTCGTCAAACCTGCCAACCGAGCCAAGGGTAAACCATGCCCCGCCAAACCCGGCCACCATGCCGGCCATGATGACATGCGCGTAGCGGGTCTTGATAACATCGATTCCCAGCGTATCGGCGGCGCGTGGATGTTCGCCGACAGCACGGGCCCGTAGCCCGTGGCGGGTATGGAACAGATAATATGTCGACAGGGTCACCAGGATCAGCGCCCCATAGACAAACAGATTCTGGTTGAACAGAACCGGTCCGATCAGCGGAATGTCGCCAAGAACCGGCACCTTGAATGACCGGAAGGGCGACGCCTTGTTTAACCAGCGATATTCAGCGAAGACCTGGCTCGACACATAGGATGTCAGACCAAGGACAAACAGGTTGATCACCACCCCGGCAATGATCTGGTCAACCCGGTAGGTAATCACCAGCGCCGCCAGCAAAAGACCGAAAAGACCCCCGGTGATCATGGCGCATATGATGCCGGCCCAACCGCCCATCAGTGACCCGAATATGGCGCCGGCAAAGGCGCCGGCAAGAAGCATGCCTTCAATGGCGATGTTGATAACGCCAACCCGTTCGCAGAGGATTCCGCCAAGCGCGGCAAGGGCGATCGGCACCGCCCGCACAACTGTCGCCTGCAACATGCCGGTCAGTGAAATGGCCTTGCCGGCTGTTGCCCAGACAAGAAAGGACAGGACCAGAACCAGCAACCCGATACCAAGCGCCAGCGCTGTCCAACGACCGCCGCCCTTCAAGAACAGGCGGGCGCCAAGAAAGGCCAGCAGAACCGAGGCAATGACATTGAACCACTGGCTTGGCACCGTCAGATTGCCAACCGCCCAGACATCGCGCGGCCGGGAAATGCGGAAGGTCGATACCGAATCCCACGGCGTGTCGAGAAAGAAGGTAACGACAAGGGCCAGTCCAATCAGAACCGCGCCTGAAATCATGGCGCGCCAATCGGTCAGCCTCGGGGTTCCATCCTGTAGCAATGCCGGATTAGTCATGTTCATCACCTCCCCGACGCCGTTCACGGAACAAGGGTGGGAAAATCCGGCGCACCAGCAGCGGTGCCGCCACAAACATGATGATCAGCGCCTGAATGATCCCGATCATGTCGATCGACACACCGGCATCGACCTGCATCTGTCGCCCGCCAGCCTCAAGCGCGCCGAACAGGGTGCCGGCAAGAAGAATGCCGACAGGGTGCGAGCGTCCAAGAAGCGCCACCGCGATGGCGTCGAATCCAATTCCGGCGGTAAAGCCTGGTGTGGCGCGCCCCAGCACGCCGCTGACCTGTGTCGCGCCGGCAAGTCCGGCCAGCGCGCCGGCAATCGCCATCGCCATGACAATGGTCAATCCGGCTCTGATGCCGGCATAACGGGCCGCGCCCGGATTTTCACCGGAGATGCGAAAGGCAAAGCCAAGCTTTGATCGGAACAGCAGCCAGTAGATCACCGCCACTGCCGCCAGCATGATGAAAATTCCGGCATGGAGTCGCAGATTGCCGTCGATGAATGCCAGGATGCGTGGCAATTCGGCGGTATCGAGAACCGCTTTCGAGATCGGGTCGGATCGTCCTTCCTTCTGAATGAAGGGCTGGCGAAGCATGTAATCGAGAAGGCGTATGGCAATCAGGTTGAGCATGATGGTCGAAATAACCTCATGCGCGCCTGTTGCCGCCTTCAGCATGCCGGCAATCGCGGCAAAGATCGCGCCTATGGCAAGTCCGACAAGAAGCACCAGCGGCAGGTGAAGCCAGATTGGAAGTCCGGTGATCGCAAAGCTGGCAATGGCTGTCGCCAGTCCGCCAACAATCATCTGCCCCTCGGCACCGATATTGAACAGCCCGGCCCGAAAGGCCAGCCCGATGCCAAGCCCCGCCAGCACCAGCGGAATGGCCGCGGTCAGGGTCTCCGAAATCGCATGAAGCGAGCCGACGGACCCGTCGGCCATGGCAATGAAACTCTGCAGGATTGTGGCTGGCGCCACCGAGGTCGCCATCATGATGGCGGCGCCAATCAGCATGGCAAGGAACATCGCCGCCAATGGCAGGATGAACAATTCGCGCCATGATGACCGGCTGTCGATGGCCGGTGCCAGAAGTGCCTTCATGTCCGGTGACATCACCGAATGTGATGATTGCGTGTCGCCGCTCATGCCGGCTCCTCCTGCCTCACGCCGGCCATGGCAAGCCCGATGGCGTTGCGGTCGGCACTGGCGCCCCGGTTGTCAAATTCGGCGGCGATACGGCCCTCGAACATCACATAGATCCGGTCTGACAAATCCAGAATCTCGTCAAGTTCCGAGGAAATGATCAGCACGGCGTTGCCACGGTCCCGGCAGGCCACCAGCTGCTGGTGGATATATTCGATCGAGCCAACATCGACGCCGCGTGTCGGCTGCGAGGCCACAACCAGCTTGACGTCACGTTCCAGCTCGCGCGCCACAACCATTTTCTGCTGATTGCCGCCTGACAGGCTGCCGGCGCCAAGAAACACACTTGGCGTGCGGACATCATAGCTCAGACAGGCATTCGCGGCGCGGGCATTGACCCGCCGCCAGTCAATCTGCACGCCGGACGTGACGCTTTCGTCATAATAGCTGTTCAGCACCATGTTCTCGGCGACAGTGAAATTGCCCACCATGCCGGATTTATGGCGGTCCTCGGGAATATGCGCGATCCCCATGCGATGTCGCTGGCGTACGCTGGTGCGGGTGATGTCCCGGCCGGCAAAGTTGATCTCGCCGGCAGTCACCGAGGACAGGCCGGTAATGGCCTCGACCAGTTCAGTCTGGCCGTTACCCTGAACGCCGGCGATGCCGACAATCTCGCCGCCGCGAACCGTCAGGTCTATGTCGACAAGACAGGCTTCCTGGGGGCTGTTGAACAGACTTACCCCGGCAAGCCCCAATACGGCACTGCCCGGGGTGGATATGGCGCGGTCAACAGAAAAACTGACCGGTCTGCCAACCATCATTTCGGCAAGGTCGGCCTCGGAAAAGGTGGCCGGATCGCCCTGCCCGACAATCTGTCCCTGGCGCAGCACGCTGACCCGGTCGGCAATTTCGAGAATTTCATGAAGCTTGTGTGTGATGAAGACGATGCCTTTGCCAGCATCGCGAAGCGCCCGCACGATGGTGAAGAACTCCTCGACCTCCTGCGGGGTCAGAACCGCCGTCGGCTCATCAAGAATCAGAACATCGGCAGATCTGAAAAGAACCTTCAGAATTTCGACCCGCTGCTGGATTCCGACGGGCAGATCCTCGATCAGCGCGTCGGTCGGCACTTCCATGCCATAGCGCGTATTGATCTCCTGAACCTGGGCCCGCGCCGCCTCGAGGTCCAGAAAGTCCGCGCCGGTTGTTGGCTCGACGCCAAGAATCACATTTTCGACAACGCTGAAAACCGGCACCAGCATGAAATGCTGATGCACCATGCCGATCCCGCTGGCAATGCTGTCGCCCGGACCGGCAAAGACCACCTGTTTGCCGTCGATGACAATGTCGCCGGAATCCGCGCTGTACAGCCCGGACAGAATATTCATCAGGGTCGATTTGCCAGCCCCATTCTCGCCAAGAAGACCAAGCACCTCGCCGGCACGAATCTCCAGGTTGATATCCTGGTTGGCCTGCACCGGGCCGAAACGCTTGCTGATGCCGCGCAGCTCGATATCCATAAAACCGGCTCACAAAAAAAGTTCCGCCGTCCCCACGCAATCAGGGGACAGCGGATATGTTACAGGATCAGCCGCCGACGTTGATCGAACCGGCGATGATGCCAGCACGGATCTCTTCCACCTCGGCCTTCAGCGCTGCCGGAACGGCGCTGTCAAAGCTGTGGTATGGCGCGATGCCGACGCCATCATTGGCAAGCGTGCCAACAATCATGCCGCCTTCGAACGTCCCGTCCATGGCCTGCTTGATGACCTGCATGACGGTTGAATCCATGCGCTTGAGAACGGAGGTCAGGTAAACACCGGGGTTGTTGGTGTCCTTGACTTCCATATCCGCGTCCACACCGACGATCTTCAGCGAGTCAGGACCAAGCTCGGTCGCAAGCGCGGCGGATCCGAGTCCAACCGGGCCGGCAACCGGCATCACGATGTCGGCACCTTCGTCATAGAGGTTCTGCGCAAAGGCGCGGCCATCATCAAGGCTTTCGAAATTGCCGGTGAAGAGGCCTTCCTTGCTCTCGGGGTTCCAGCCAAGAACCTGAACATTGGTGCCCTTCTGGCTGTTATGATAGGCAACACCGTAATAGAAGCCGTCCATGAAGGCCGTCACCGGCGGGATGTTGATGCCACCAAAAGTGCCAACGACGCCTGTCTGGGACATGCCTGCCGAAATGTAGCCTGCCATGAAGGCTGCCTGGTTGGTTGCGTAGACCTGGCCGAGAACGTTTGGAATGGTCGGGTCATAGGCCATGTCGACAATCGAGAATTTCGCACCCGGATTGGCGCCCGCCGAGGTGGCGGTGGCGTCGGCCATCAGAAAGCCGACAGAAATGATGATGTCGCATTTGGCGTCAAGAAGCGCGTTGAGGTTCGGCTCATAGTCCGTTTCGGACTGCGATTCCAGATAACGACCATCAATGCCGTAAGACTTCATGGAGTCCTGCACGCCCTTCCAGGCGGTTTCGTTAAAGCCGGAATCGTCAATGCCACCAACATCGGTTACCTGGCAGGCCATGAAGGCCGATGCGCCACCGGCCGAGGCCAGCATGAACGCCGCCGCCAGGCCCGAGGTCAGTGCAGCTTTTTTCATAAACATGTCTTTATCTCCCGTTTCTTTGAAGCTCGTGACGCAGGTCACGCCGCCCGTGTGATGAGACACCGGTTCCCGGCGTTGTTCACCTCAATGATTCGTATCCTGTTTTGACCATACAGTCCATTTGCTTTGCGTGGCAAAGCGCCTATTTCAGGCCAATTTCCTTCAGCCTCTTCTGCAGATATTGATCTGCTGTCACATCCGGCCGCAAAAGCGCGTCGGGGCGTGGATGAAGAAACATCGGCATGGAGTAACGCGATACGTTCTGGCCGCTGTCGGGATTGGTGACGCGGTGTGTTGTCGACGGAAAATAATTATCCGTCGCCATCGCCAGCATGTCGCCATTATTGATGGTGATCATCCCGGGGTCGCAGGCAATGTCATGCCAGCCACCATCCGCATCACGCGCCTGAAGTCCCGGCTTCGACCCCGACAGCAGAAGTGTGATCAGGTTGATATCCTCATGCGCCGCTGCCCGAATGGCCCCCGGCTCGGCATCTTCGACCGGCGGGTAATGCAGAATCCGCAGCAGGCTCTGGTCGCTTGCCTCCATCATCTCGCCAAGCGGCATGGACAGCTTGTCGCTGACATGGGCCGGGGCCCGGCTTTCAATCCAGCCAAGAAGCTCGCGTCCAAGCGATTCCAGATCGGCATAGATCGCCCGTGTCATTTCGTCCAGCTCATCGGGAAGTCGACAGCCGGGATAGACATGAAAGAATTCCTTCAGATCCTTCACCTGTGAATCCTTGGCATTTTCCGAGCGAAAGGCGAAATAGCCATCATGCGCCGGTGGCGTCACGGCATAGCCATGCTTGGTCTCGCCGGCGAAGAACTGGCCCCAGGCGTCATAGACAGCGTCAATTCGTTCTGGCGTGATCGGATGGTTTGCCAACACCGCAAAACCGGTGTCGCGCAGCGATCTTTCAAGTGTTTCGGCGGCATCCGCCGCCCGGTAATCAACGGTTTCGACCTGCATCTCAGCTCCCTGTCATTGTTTCCTGCGCGTTGCTGTTGCGTTGCCGCGCGGTGGCGCGGTCGTCGGCCGCCGCCACCACCTCCATGAAGCGAGTGCGGGCGGCATGTGAATCAACCTTCATCGCCACCGCGACATCGCGGCGACCGGCGCCCCCGGAAACCGTGCGCCCGATTTCCACACCATCGCAGGTGACCGATAGCGGCATATATTCAAAATCGAACAGCTGCGGATCGGTGATCGCCAGTATGGCAGACGGGTCATGCATGAAACAGACTCTCTCACCAAGCTTGGCCTCGTGGAAGTCAAAATAGAACGCGGTGGCGGCTTTCAAAAAGCCCCCTATGGCCGGTGCGCTTGTCGCGAGAGCGGCGAAATCATGCGGGGTGCATCGGGTTTTCTCGGTGACGTCGAGACCAATCATGGTGACATCCCAGTCAGCGGCAAACACGAGGTCTGCCGCATCGGGGTCGTTCCATATATTGGCCTCTGCGCAGTCGGTCACATTGCCATGGCGGGCCGCGCTGCCACCCATCACGACGACGCGCTGTACATTTCTGGTGATTGACGGGTCATGTTCCAGCGCCGCCGCCAGATTGGTCAGCGGCCCGACAGCGCAGATGATGATCTCCCCCGGCGCGGCGGCACAGCTTTCACAGAGATAGGCTGCCGCGCTTCGCGGATCGGCCGCGCGACCTGCTACTGGTGCCGCCAGGCTGCCAAACCCCTCCGGCCCATGCACGAAATCGGCTGGTGGCTGGGGTGCGCGGCGCAGTGGCACCGGCGCACCGCCGGCGACAACCGCCGGATGCCCCGCCATCTCGGCAAGATGCAGGGCGTTTCGGGTGGCCCTTGTCGCCGTCACATTGCCAAAGATCGTTGTCAGGCCAATCACATCGAGACGGGGATCGGCAAAGGCCTGGTGAATGGCCATGGCATCGTCAATGCCGGGGTCGGTGTCGATGATGACTTTCTGTGGTGCGGGTCCATGCATCGGATTCAGTCCTGTGAAGTCAGAAATTCATCAACGGCCGCGCGGGTCGGGATGGCTGCAGCGGCGCCGGGGCGTGTGACCTGCAGGGCCGCCGCCGCGCTGGCGAGGCGAAGTGATGATGCCATATCCCCACCCTGGGCGATCCCGGCAAGCAGATAGCCGAAGAAACAATCACCGGCGCCGGTGGTATCGACCGGTGACACCCGGAAAGCTGGCTGATGAAGGCTGCCGTCCAGCCCGTGATAATCCGCGCCATCACTGCCCTTTGTGATAACAAGATGCGGGATCGCTGCGTCAGCTGCAGGCTTGCCAAGCATGTCGGTCAGGGCCGCCGCCTCGACTTCATTGACGACCAGAAGATCGGTATGTGGCAGAAGGCGCGCCGTTACCGCGGCATCGAAAGGGGCCGCGCTGTAGGCAATTTTCAATCCGCGCTGGCGCGCCGCGCCGACAAATTCATCAGCACCACAGGTTTCATTCTGCAGCAGCGCCCAGTCACCTTCGCGTGCTGAATCCAGCGTTCCGATGGCCTGCGTCATGTTGATGGCATGGTTGGCGCCAGGCCATAGAAGGATCTGGTTCTCGCCATCACCTGACACTGAGACGACAGCATGACCGGTGGCTGTCTGGCTTGTCTGGACAGCGCTGATATCAACACCAGCCAACCGCATTTCATCACGAATCCAGCCATCCTCGGCATGGGTGGCGCCGATATGCACCACCTGTCCGCCGGCGCGGGCAAGCGCGATAGACTGGTTCGCTCCCTTGCCACCGAGCATCCGCTGATAATCCAGCGTTGTCAGCGTTTCGCCAGGTGCTGGAAAATGTGGCACCGTGTAGACAAGGTCGATATTTATTGAGCCAAGATTAAAGACAGTCATCCTATCGCATACAGGAAATTGCACCTGCGACAACATTAGGGCAATCTTGATCTTGGTCCAGAACTTTCCCCCAGGATGTCTGACGGAGACAGTGAATCCATGGCGCGATCCCGCAAGATGAAACTGGCGCATATCGAGGATTGTTTCGTGCGCCTTGCTGCCGTCCTTCCCGATCCGAAGACCGAGCTTGATTATCGCGATCCCTATACATTGCTGGTGGCGGTCGTGCTGTCGGCGCAGGCCACCGATGTCGGTGTCAACCGCGCCACAAAGGGGCTATATGCGGCGGCCGATACACCGCAGGCGATGGTTGATCTGGGCGTTGAGGGCATTGCCCATCACATCCGCACAATCGGCCTGTTCAACACCAAGGCGAAAAATGTTCACAGGCTGTCGGAAATTCTGATTGAATCGCATGGTGGCATTGTTCCGGATGATCGCGCCGCGCTGGAGGCGCTCCCCGGCGTTGGCCGGAAAACGGCGAATGTGGTGCTGAACGAGGCTTTTGGACACCCGACCATTGCCGTCGACACACATATCTTCCGGGTTGGCAATCGTACCGGCATGGCACCTGGCAAGACACCGGATGCTGTCGAGGCCGAGCTTGTGCGCCGGGTGCCAGATGCCTGGAAAAAGGGCGCGCATCACTGGCTCATCCTTCATGGGCGCTATGTCTGCAAGGCCCGTAAACCGGAATGCTGGCGGTGCGAAATCGCCGAATTCTGCCATTTCAAGGACAAGACACCGTCAGGTGACTAAAGGCCGTTTTCAGCTGTTCTGATCACGTTCCGCAAGGGCCCGGCGACAGGCCTTGGCGTCAAGCCTGCCACCAATGACCGGGGATCGCCATGCCCAGTTGCGCACCGCCGGATCGGCGTTCTCGGGATAGAGAAAATAATCAACAACACAGGTTTGGAACCTGTATTGCCAGGTTTCCACCGACCCTTCGCGCCGCTTGAAGTCGGCATCGCCAAGGCGCTGTTGCAGGGCCGGTGCGTCAAACCCGATCAACGCCTCGGGCGCCAGCTCAGGAGGAGGTGGTGGTGGCGGTGGTGGTGCGGCAAGGGCAAGTTCGGTTGCCGTCGCGTCACCTGTCATCTCCGAATCCGGCGCAACGGTTTCAGCGGCGCTGTCGGCTGTCGCGACAGGGTCCGTGGCCGGCTGAGCCGCGTCATCACCCACAGATACAGGCGCGGATACGGGCGCGACGGAACCCACTTCAGAATGACTGTCCTCACCTGTGGCCTGACTGCCATCTCCTGATGTTTCGCCCGGTGTTTGGACGGGGGCGTCTGCCAATTCGGTGACAGGCGCCTCAGCTGGCTGTTCGGCTGTCTCAGGCTGCAGGGTTGCGTCACCCTGCGTCTCATCAGAAGTCGTGGATTCCTCGGAGGGCGTCTGCGCAGCAGGTGATACCGTCTCCGCGACTGTTATATCCGCCCCGAACCCGTCAGAGGTGGAGGTGCTGTCGTCAATGGCGGTGTCCACAGCTGTGTCAGATGTGCTGCTCGCAGCTGGGATTGTCGTGGTTGGCCCGGTAGTTGGCCCGGTGGTTGGTATGCTTGTCACAGGTGGCGGCACCTGGCAGCCGGTGATGCCAAGTGCCGTGATGGCCGGGATCAGAAGAACAAACCGCATGACAGGACAGACACCGGGGTTGAAGACTATGCCCGGCACCTTAGACCAGCCGGTGGCGCAAGGGCAAACCACTTTCACCAGCCGGCGCATCTTCAGGGATATGCGTTTGCCCTTGCCCCGGCCACAGCTATTCTCTAAACCATCGAGCGCAGTTTCCCGTTTCAGTCCCTGAGGAATTCCATGTCATCGCGAATTGACGTTCTTGCCGTCGGCAATGCCATTGTCGATATCTTTGCCACCTGTGACGATGATTTCCTTGTCAGGCATGGTATTGGCAAGGGGATGATGAACCTTGTTGATTCCACACAGTCAGCGGCGCTCTATGAGGCTATCAATGATCCGCGTGAAATTTCCGGTGGATCGGCGGCGAACACGGCGGTCGGGATCGTCGCGCTTGGTGGAAAGGCCGGGTTTTCCGGGCGGATTCACAATGACGAGCTTGGTCACAGCTTCATTCGCGACATTCGTGATGCCGGTGTGACTTTCGGCGCCGCGCCGCAGTTCAACGGCTCGCCAACAGCATCCTCGATCATTCTGGTTTCAGATGATGCCACACGATCAATGAACACCTATCTCGGCGCTTGCATCGAGTTCGAGCCAGAAGATATTCGTCCGGAGGATGTTGAGGCGGCAAAGATCATCTATCTTGAGGGGTATCTTTTCGATGCGCCGGCAGGGCCGGATATTTTCGCCCATGCGGCGTCCCTTGCCACGCGTCATGAGGTGCAGATCTCGTTGTCGCTGTCTGATCCCTGGTGTGCGGAACGGCATCGCGAGGCGCTGGGCCGGTTTGTCCAGGATCATGTTGATATTCTGTTCGCCAATGAACATGAGGCGGCCAGCCTGTGCGACAGCTCGACCGAGACGGCGATGGACACACTCTGCGAACAGGTTGAAGAGGCGATCATTACGCGTGGGGCTGACGGTGCCTTTGTCGGTCATAACGGCGACCGCCATGACTTTCCGGCACGCCCGCAGGGTCCCGTTGTCGACAGTACCGGTGCCGGTGACCTGTTTGCCGCCGGCTATCTCTATGGCCGCACGAATGGATATGACGCGCGCCAATCCGGCATTATTGCAAGCCTTGCCGCCGGCGAGGTGATCTCGCATGTGGGGGCACGGCCGGAAGCGGACATTGCCGCGTTGGTGAAGGCCGAGGGTCTCTAGGAACAAACCACCCGAAACGAAGCCTAGCGAAGCGCCTCATAGGCAGCCAGGGCGGCGGCCTGTACAAGGTCATTCACCGAGGCGCCCATCTGGACAATCTGGAATGGCTTTTCGGCACCAAGCATGATCGGACCGACGACCGACCCCTCGGTCAGATTCTGGATCAGCTCAAACGATATGTTGGCCGAATGTAGCCCCGGCATCACCAGAATATTGGCTGGTCCGGACAAACGACAGAATGGGTAGCGCTGCTTCATCAGTTCATAATCAAGCGCGACATCGGCTGACATCTCACCATCATATTCAAAATCCGGCTTGCGCTGATCAAGGATCTCGATGGCACGGCGCGCCTCGACGGTGATATCGGAATCCGGATTGCCGAATGTCGTAAACGACAGCACGGCAACGCGCGGTGTATGCCCCATCTGCCGCGCCTTGGCGGCGATGGCCTCGGCAATATCAGCAATCTTCTCGCCATTCGGGCGTTCATGAACCGACACATCGCCGATGAACACCGTGCGCCCACGCGACACAATCATCGAGGTGGCCAGAAATGTCTTGCCTTCGCGTGGCGAAATCACCCGTGTGACATGGTCAAAGCTTGGCTTGAAGGATCGGGTCACGCCAGTCACCATCGCGTCGGCATGGCCTTTCAGAACCATGCAGGCGCAAAAGACATTGCGATCAAGATTGACCATGCGCTGACAGTCGCGGCGCAGGGCGCCCTTGCGCTGCAGCCGGTCATAGAGGAAATCGATATAGTCCTCGTTATGGTCCGAGATCTTGGCGTTGGTGATCGGCAGATCCTCGGCCCCCTCGAGTCCAAGCCGCTCAATCGTTTCGTGGATCCGGTGTTCGCGCCCGACCAGGATCGGGTCGCCATAGCCGGCATTCCGGAATGCCAGCGCGGCCCGGATGACCTTTTCCTCCTCGCCTTCGGCAAAGACCACCCGCTTGCGGTTGGCGCTGATACGCTCGAAAATCACCTGCAATGTCGAGGCGGTAGGATCGATGCGGGCCGATAGCTGGCGACGATATTTTGCCAGATCCTTGATTGGCTTGCGCGCGACGCCGCTTTTCATGGCGGCCTCGGCGACGGCTGAGGATACAGCCGAAATCAGACGTGGGTCGAAAGGTGCCGGGATGATGTACTCATTGCCATATTGCAGCATCTGTCCGCCATAGGCCTCGGCCACAGCATCGGGAACATCCTCGCGGGCAAGCATGGCGATGGCCTCAGCGGCCGCAATCTTCATATCTTCATTGATCTTGCTGGCCCGCACATCAAGCGCGCCACGGAAGATATAGGGAAAGCCAAGGACGTTGTTGACCTGGTTTGGATAATCCGACCGTCCGGTGGCGATAATCGCGTCAGGGCGGACTTTCTTGGCCTCTTCCGGCATGATCTCGGGAACCGGATTGGCCATGGCGAAGATAATCGGACGTTCGGCCATCGACCGGACCATATTCGGGCTCAGCGCGCCGGCCACCGACAGGCCAAGGAACACATCGGCGCCACCAAGCGCGTCTTCCAGCGTCCGCGCGTCGGTTGGCACCGCATGGGCCGACTTCCACTGGTTCATCGACTTCTCACGGCCCTGATAGATCACGCCGCTCCGGTCGACCAGTATGACATTCTCATGCGGCACGCCCATGGTCTTGATCAGTTCAACACAGGCAATCGACGCCGCGCCAGCCCCGTTCGAGACAACCTTGATATCCTTCATGTCGCGGCCGGTGATATGAAGCGCGTTGATCAGCCCCGCCGCCGCAATGATGGCGGTCCCGTGCTGATCATCATGAAAAACAGGAATTTCGAGGCGTTCGCGGAGCTGCTGCTCAATGATGAAACATTCCGGCGACTTGATATCTTCAAGGTTGATGCCGCCAAAACTTGGCGCCAGCATGGCCACGGCCTCGACGAATTTGTCCGTATCTTTCGTGTCGACCTCAAGGTCGAGACCGTCAATGTCAGCAAATTTCTTGAACAGGACCGCCTTTCCCTCCATCACCGGCTTCGACGCGGCGGCGCCGATATCGCCAAGGCCAAGCACCGCGGTGCCGTTGGAAATGACCGCAATCAGGTTGCCCTTGGCGGTGTAATCATAGGCGGTGTCGGGATCGGCTTCGATGGCGAGGCATGGCGCGGCGACCCCTGGCGAATAGGCCAGCGACAGGTCATGCTGGCTCATCAGCGGCTTTGTGGCCGTGATCTCGAGTTTGCCGGGGCGCCCGTTGGCGTGAAAGCTGAGGGCTTCCTGATCAAGCTTTGACTTTTTTCTGGTCATGACACCGGTTATCTATTCTTTGTGGCTGATGTTTGTTCTTGGCTTGGGGTTGCAGATTGCCGAGCGCCACACGCGATTTGCGGTATAACATCGGCGAACACGAACACTATCATGGTGCGGGGGAACCAAGGGACAAAAATGACGTCGCCAATAACAGCACCAAGCTCTGCAAAAGTAAAGTCGCCGACCCCGATGATCGCGCAGTATATGCGGGTCAAGGAATCGCACCCGGACGCGCTGCTTTTCTATCGTATGGGTGATTTCTATGAAATGTTCTTCGATGATGCTGAAATAGGTGCCACGGCGCTTGGCATCACGCTCACCAAGCGTGGCAAGAGCGATGGCGATGATATCCCGATGTGCGGGGTTCCGGTGCATTCGGTTGACGGGTATCTGGCGCGGCTGATTGCCGCTGGCCATCGGGTCGCCATCTGCGAGCAGGTCGAGGATCCGGCGACACAGAAACAGCGTGGCGGCAAAGGCCCGCTGAAGCGTGAGGTCATTCGCATCCTGACACCCGGCACCCTGACCGAGGATGATCTGCTGCCGCCACGGGCGCATAATTATCTGGCGGCGCTTGGTCATGCCGGTGACGTGATGGCGGTGGCCTGGGCCGATATGTCGACCGGCGATTTTGCCGTTCAGGAGGTTGCCCCGGACCGGCTCGAATCGGTGCTGGCCATGCTGGCCCCGGCCGAACTGGTGATCCCGACGGGTGCCGACATCCCGGAAGGCGCAGCCGCGCTTGGTTCATGTCTGACCGAACAGGCGCCATCCCTGTTTGATTCGACCAGCGGCACACGCGCGCTGTGCGCCTATTATGGTGTGGCGAGTCTTGATGGGTTTGGCCAGTTCTCGCGCGCCATGAGCGCCGCTGCCGGTGCGCTTCTTGGCTATATCGAACTGACGCAGAAGGGCAACATGCCCCGCCTCAGGCCAATCCAGGCCATCGCCGAAACAGGTTATATGGAAATCGACCAGGCCACCCGCCGGTCGCTTGAAATCACCCGCACGCTGTCAGGCGAGGTGAAGGGCAGCCTTCTGGCGGCGATCGACCTGACCGTGACATCGGCTGGCGGCCGGCTTCTTGCCGCCCGCATCGGGGCCCCGCTGGCCTCGCGCCAGGCCATCATCCAGCGGCTCGATCTTGTCAGCTGGTATCATGATCGCCCGGCGCTCAGTGACGAACTTCGTGGCATGATGAAGGGTCAGCCGGACATTGACCGCGCTTTGTCGCGCCTGTCGATGGGTCATGGCGGGCCGCGCGATTTGCAGGCGTTGGCGCAGGCGCTGACGATGGCATCGGATCTTGTCGGGACGGCGATGCGGGCACATGGAATCGACGACCTGGCCGAACTGGCGGTTCTTCACGACAGTGTCATGGCGCCGGTAAAGCTGGCGGCTGAACTGACCCCGGCGCTGGCTGACGAACTGCCTCTGCTGGCGCGTGATGGTGGTTTCGTGCGAAGTGGTTTTGACGCGTCACTTGACGATTTGTGCGCACTTCGTGATGAAAGCCGCCGCCTGATCGCGGCGTTGCAGCACCAATATTGTGAAGCGACGGGGATCGCCTCCCTGAAGGTCAAGCACAACAATGTCCTTGGCTATCATGTCGATGTTCGCAGCACGCATGCCGAAAAGCTGATGCAGGATGAGCGCTTCATCCACCGCCAGACAACGGCGCAGACGGTGCGGTTCACGACCACCGAGCTGGCCGAACTTGAACGCGATCTGTCGACAGCCGCCGACCGCGCGCTGGCGCGTGAACTGGAGATTTTTGACAATCTGCGGTCGCTGGCGCTTGCCGAGGCTGACCAGCTTGGCGCGGCGGCGCGGGCGCTGGCGGCAATCGATGTGGCGATGGCGTCGGCGGCGCTGGCCCTGAAGCGGGATTTCTGCCGGCCCGAGATCCGCGACGATCTGAGTTTCGAGATTGCGCGTGGCCGGCATCCGGTGATTGAAACCATGCTGGCTGGTGGTGACAGTTTCATCCCGAATGATTGCGGGCTTGGTGATTCGGGCGAGATCTGGCTTGTTACCGGGCCCAATATGGCTGGCAAATCGACATTTCTGCGCCAGAACGCCCACATCGCGATCATGGCCCAGGCTGGCCTGTTCGTGCCGGCCGAGACGGCGTGCATCGGTGTGATCGACAGGATTTTCAGCCGCGTTGGCGCGGCCGATGATCTGGCGCGCGGCCGGTCCACATTCATGGTTGAAATGGTCGAAACAGCGGCGATCCTGAACCGGGCCACCGAACGGTCCTTCGTCATTCTTGATGAGATTGGGCGTGGGACCGCCACCTATGACGGGCTTGCCATCGCCTGGGCCTCGCTGGAGCATCTTCATCAGGCCAATCGCTGCCGGACGCTGTTCGCAACGCATTATCACGAGCTGACGAATCTTCGTCATGATCTTGAACGGCTGTCATGCCATTCGATGAAAGTGCGGGAATGGCAAGGTGAAATCATCTTCCTTCATCAGGTAATTGATGGGGCGGCTGACCGGTCCTACGGTGTTCATGTGGCGCGGCTTGCCGGCCTGCCGCCGCAGGTGATTGCCCGCGCACAGACCCTGCTTGCCGAGATGGAGTCGGGCGGACACGGCGTTATCGATGCCGAACGCCTTGCCGCCGAATTGCCGCTTTTCACGCAGGATTTCACCGCCGCGCCGGCGCCTGTCGAGGATCCGGTGCGAAGCCGGATCGAAGCCATCAATCCTGACATGCTGGCGCCGCGTGAGGCATTGGAGCTATTGTACGAGCTTCGCGACCTTCTCCACGCGTCGACCGATGATACCAATGGATAACGCCAATGGGTGATGGGGCATGACCTTGAATGCCGGAAAGACCACGGGCTTGGGCAGCAGCCAGATCAAGCACTGGCGGCAATGGATCCAGCCTCTGGAGGCAGCGCTTGCCGAGGGCGCGCCACCGCTTGACGCGACCGCCCTTCGGCAGGCGGCAGAAGGCATGGCAGCATCCGATGACAGATCATTCCGCGCCGCCCTGCTGGACGCGGCGCGGACGGCGCATGCGGCGATGAAAACCCAGCTTGCCGACGAGCTGGCCGCCGGGCGCGACGGCGCTGTCTATGTTGGCCGTCATTCGCTCGGCATGGATCATCTGCTGGCAAGTCTTCTTGATATTATGATCACGCGGTATGAGGCCGGTGGTGTCGCGCTTGTGGCTGTTGGAGGGTATGGGCGTGGCGAGCTGGCGCCGAATTCTGATATCGATCTTCTGTTTCTGACCGGGCATGAGAATGACCCTGCCGCTGATACCGTCGTTGAGGCGCTGCTCTATCTTCTGTGGGATCTGGGGCTGAAGGTAGGACACGCCAAACGCACGGTGGCGGACACGATCCGTGCCTCGCGCGAGGATCAGACAATCCTGACCGGGCTCCTTGAGATGAGGTTCGTTGCCGGGGACAGGCCGCTGGCAACAAAGCTTGATCGGGCGTTCCGGCGTGAGGTGGCGCGCCTGAAACCTGTTGATTTCGTCGATGCCAAGCTTCTCGAGCGAGACCAGCGCCACGAACGGCATGGTGCCACCCGCTATGTTGTCGAGCCCAACATCAAGGAGGGCAAGGGCGGGCTTCGCGATCTTCACACGCTGTTCTGGATAGCGAAATTCGCCTATCGCGGTGACAGCATCATCGACATTGTCGACAAGGGCATCCTTCGTGAAAGTGAGGCGCGCCGCTTTGCCGCCGCGCAGCGGTTCCTGTGGACTGTCAGATGTCATCTTCATATTCGATCCGGCCGACCTGAGGAGCGACTGGATTTCGACGCCCAGATGGCAATCGCCCCGCTGATGGGCTTTGCCTCGCGCGGGGGTATGCGAGACGTCGAACGCTTCATGAAGCGGTACTATCTGGCAGCGCGCGATGTTGGCAATCTTACCCGTATCATCTGCGCCGCGATGGAAACCGATTTCCGCAAACGTCGCCTCGGATGGGCCGAGGAATTTCGAGGCCGGCAGGATTTTGGACATTTTCGAATCCGATCGGGCCGGATCAATCTCGACCCCGAACTGATGTTTCGCGACGCGCCGCTTCGGATGCTGGAAATTTTCCATCTGGCGCTGGAACAAAAGGCCGACATTCACCCGCAGGCGTTGCAGCGGATTACCCGAGGTCTGCCTGCGCTTGGCGACACAACGCGGGATGATCCACGGGCAGCCGAGGAATTTCTCGCCATCCTGACATCAAGACACAACCCCGAACGCGTACTTCGCCTGATGAACGAGAGTGGCGTGCTTGGCCGGTTCCTTCCCGATTTCGGCAAGATCGTCGCGATGATGCAGTTCGACATGTATCACAGCTATACCGTTGATGAGCATACCATCAAGGTCATCGGCGTTCTTCATCAGATCGAAAGCGGCGGACTTGCCAAGACGGCGCCGGTAGCCACTTCGGTAATGCCGGAGGTCGAATCGCGGCGCGCCCTGTTTGTGGCGGCGCTTCTGCATGACATCGCCAAGGGCCGTGATGGCGACCATTCCGAGCTTGGTGCCGAGGTGGCGCTCGACCTATGCCCACGGCTTGGCCTGACCCCGGAAGAAACCGAAACGGTTAGCTGGCTTGTGCGCCATCATCTGCTGATGAGCAAGACTGCCTTCCGCTATGATCTGAACGACCCGAAAACGATTGATGATTTCGCCGCCATCGTGCAGTCGCCGGAACGTCTGAAGCTGTTGCTTGTCCTGACGGTGGCCGACATTCGCGGCGTCGGGCCGACCATCTGGAACGGCTGGAAGGCGGCGCTGATGCGTGACCTGTATTACCAGAGTGACGCGGTGCTTCGCGGCGCCGATGCCAGTGTGATCGCCGCCAGCAGTGCCGAAGAGGCACGCGAGACGGCACAGGCCGGCCTGCCATCATGGACGGATGAGGCGTTTGCCGCCCATGCGGCGCGGCTGCCGCGCAACTACTGGACCGGTTTCGACACCGAAATGCATATCCGTCATGCCGAGCTGAGCCGCAGATTCAACGAGCTGGATGTTCCGCTTCTGGTTGATTTCCGGCAGGTGACAGATCGCAAGGTGACCGAACTGACATTGCTGACAGTTGATGATGCTGGCCTGTTCTCGCGCGTTGCCGGCGCGGTGGCGGGCCATGGGATCAATATCATCGGGGCCAGGATCACAACCTGCACCGACGGCACGGTTCTCGATGTCTTCCAGCTTCAGACAACGCGGAATGAACTTGTCGAGGATGCGCAGCTTCTCGAACGTCTGAAGGCCAGCATCGATTCCGCTGTGACCGGGATATTGCGGCCGCAGGCGGCGCTTCGCGAGCGGTGGCAGAGCCTGCCGGCGCGGGTGCGGCGGCTACCGGTGCCGCAGCGGGTGATCCTGTCGAACAAGATCAGTTCGACCCATACCGTCATCGAGGTGAACGGACGAGATTTTCCGGGGCTGCTGCATCGGCTGACCCATACGCTTGCTGACCTTGGTCTGCAGATTCAGACAGCCACCGTGTCGACCTATGGCGAGCGTGTTGTTGATGTCTTCTATGTGAAGGATCTGTTCGGCCTTCAGGTTCATAACCAGGCACGTCTGGATACGATCCGCGACCGGCTGCTGGCGGTGTTCGACCAGCTTGACGAGGCGGCGGCATGAGCCCACAGCCCCGCCCACAGCCATTGGCGCGAGCGTTTCGCCAGATCAGTGGGCTGACGGGTGTCAGCCGCCTTCTTGGGTTTCTGCGGGATGTCATCTTTGCCACTTTCCTTGGTGCCGGGCCAGCCGCCGATGCTTTTCTTGTCGCGCTGAAACTGCCGAACATGTTTCGCCGCCTGACGGCCGAGGGGGCCATGGCCAACGCCTTTGTGCCAGCCTTCACTGCGGCGCGTCAGGAAGACGGCGAGCCGGCGGCCATGGCGTTGGCTGGCGAGGTGCAGACAACGCTGATTGTCACGCTTTGCCTTGTTGTCGGGCTTGCTGAGATTTTCATGCCAACCGTGATTTCGGTCATTGCCCCGGGGTTTGCCGACACACCGGCGCGGATGGACGCCGCGATAGCCCTCGGCCGGATCACTTTCCCCTATCTGCCGCTGATTTCGCTTGTTGCCTTCTGGGCGGCGATCGCCAACGCCAATCAGCGGTTCATGGTCGCGGCGGCGATGCCGCTGATCTTCAATATCTGTCTCATTGGCGGGGCGCTGGTGATACCCGTGGCCAGTGGCTGGCTGGCGATTGAGCGGGCGATGCCGCTGGCGGTGGCGCTGCTGTTTGCCGGGCTGCTGCAACTTGCCGTTATGGCGATGTTGCTGCGCCGGCACCGGATCATGCCGGCCTGGCGTCTGCCCCGCTTTGGCGATGCGGCCCGCACCATGTGGCGTCAGTTCGGCGTTGCCTCGGCAGGCGCGGTGGTGTTGCAGATCAACCTGATCATTGACCTTGTTCTGGCGTCGTTGCTGTCGGTGGGTGCCATATCCTGGCTTTATTTCGCTGACCGGGTGGCGCAGCTTCCACTGGGAATTTTCGGAATCGCGCTTGGCACCGCCCTGTTGCCACGTCTGTCATCACAGTTTCGTGCCGGCGATCTCGAGGCGGCCCGCAATTCGCTTGCCGAGGCGCTGCTGTTTGCAGCCTTTCTGGTGGTGCCTGCGACGGTTGCGCTGATCGCCATCGCACCGCAGATTGTCGGCGGGCTTTTTCGGTATGGTGCCTTCACCGCTGCCGACGCCGCGGCAAGCGCCGGCGCGTTGATGGCCTACGCCATCGGCATGCCGGCCCATATAGTCGTCAAGATCCTGCAGCCATCATTCTATGCCACGGGCCGGCCGGGCTATGTGCTGAAGGTATCGATTGCCACCGTCATTACCAATCTGGTGCTGTCCCTGTCGCTGATGCCTGTTCTTGGGCATGTCGGGCTGGCGTTGGCCACCTCGATATCCGGCATGGTGGCTGCCGGGGCGTTGATGGTTCGGTTGCGTGGTGACGGGCATATGGGTCTTCCCGCACCGATGATTATCGCCCGAATCTGCTGTGCCACCATGGTGATGCTGGTGGTGCTTCTTGTCATCCGCACATGGATTTCTGCCTTGCCGGCGGTGGCCTTGTTGGCGGTTCTGGTGGCCGCCGGCGGAGGTGCCTATCTTGCTGTGGCGTTTGCGCTTCGCGCCGTGCCGCGGCAACTCCTTCGACGTTAACAGCCTGCTTGGGCTTGACCGCAACCCACGCTGCCATCATAACGCAGGCTGATCTTTCAACAGCGCGGCTCCAGGGAACGCCATCCGATCATGACGACCGCCCAGCCCATGCCGGAAAACCGGATTTTTTCAGGCATCCAGCCGACCGGCAACCTCCATCTTGGCAATTATCTAGGCGCGATCCGCAACTGGGTTACGTTGCAGGACAGCTTTGAGTCGATCTATTGCGTTGTCGATCTTCACGCCATCACCGTGGCGCAGGATCCGCAGCAGCTTCGCCAGAGCACACGCGAGGTGACAGCAAGCCTGATCGCCGCCGGCATTTCGCCGCAGCGCTCGATCCTGTTCAACCAGTCGCGCGTTCCGCAGCATTCTCAGCTTGCCTGGATCTTCAACTGTGTGGCCCGGCTTGGCTGGCTGAACAGGATGACCCAGTTCAAGGAGAAGGCCGGAAAGAATCGCGAGAACGCGACAGTCGGGCTGTTTGCCTACCCGACCCTGATGGCGGCTGATATTCTTGCCTATCGGGCGACCCATGTCCCCGTCGGTGAAGACCAGAAACAGCACCTGGAACTGACCCGCGACATCGCCCAGTCTTTCAACATGAATTATGACGTCGAGTTTTTCCCGCTCCCCGAGCCGCAGATCTTTGGCACGGCAACGCGGGTGATGAGCCTTCGTGACGGCAGCTCGAAAATGAGCAAGTCGGAGGCGTCTGACAATTCGCGGATCAACCTGACCGACGATGACGATCTGATCGCGCAGAAGATTCGCAAGGCAAAAACCGATCCTGACGCATTGCCATCAGAAGCAGAGGGATTGGAAGGCCGGCCGGAGGCGCAGAACCTTGTCGGCATTTACGCGGCACTGGCCGACAGTGACGTTGACACGGTGCTGCGGGATTTTGGCGGCCGCGGGTTCGGTGATTTCAAACCGGCACTGGCCGAGCTTGCCGTTGCAAAACTGTCCCCGATGGGGCAGGAGATGCGTCGGCTGCTTGCCAACCCTGGTGATATCGATGCGGTTCTTGATGATGGCGCGGCCCGTGCCGAAGCCATTGCGGCGCCGATTATCGAGCAGGTGAACGAGATCGTCGGCTTCCTTGGGCCGGCGGGCAAGCGTTGATTTCACGGGCGATGCTGGCGGCAAACAAAATTTCCCACGTTCCGGCCATTGAAATGTGCTATTATCGAGCGAATATCTAGCCCTGTTGATGGCAGACCGATTGCGACGCCCAAAGACACATCAAGGCGCGCTGACAAAGATGGCGCTGGCGCGCCCATTTTGACTTAGGACATTGGCTGCGGACATTGGCTCGAACGATGTTCAACATAGCAGATGACGTAAGTGCGAAGAGGACAGACAGATATGTTCATCCAGACGCAGGATACGCCGAATCCGGCAACCCTCAAATTCATTCCCGGCGTGCCGGTGATGGACAGTGGCACAGCCGATTATCCGGCTGCTGACAGCGCCGCCAATTCGCCACTGGCGCGGCGGCTGTTCCAGATTGATGGTATCAGGGGCGTTTTTCTTGGTGGTGACTTTGTCGCCGTCACCAAGGAGGACTCGCTTGACTGGTTCGCGCTGAAGCCATCCATTCTGGCCGGCATCATGGAACATTATGCCTCTGGCATGCCGGTTGTTGAAATGGCTGACACCGCGGCTGAGGCGGCGGATGAAGTTGAGGACGAGATTGTGACACAGATCAAGCAGCTTCTTGACACCCGTGTCCGGCCAGCCGTTGCCATGGATGGTGGCGATATCGTCTTCCAGGGGTTTGATGACGGGATTGTAACCCTGCAGATGCGGGGCGCCTGCCAGGGATGCCCAAGTTCGACCGCCACCCTGAAAATGGGGATTGAAAACATGCTCCGGCATTATATCCCCGATGTGCGTGAGGTCCGTGCGGCGGATTTCTAGATACCGCCGGATACCGGATACCTCCTTGTAAAATTCGTCAATGGATGAGTCGTGCCTCAGCCACCAGCAATCGTAATCAACAACACACACCTTCTTCGCGCCGCGATGCTGTTCATGGTGCTTGGTGTCATTGGTCCGGGGCTATTCCAGTTGAAGCCGCCGCAATGGTTTGGCGACTCTGTCGTCACGGATCATCCGGAACTCGCCGAACCGGCCACGGCGCCGTCGCAAGACCCGGCGCTGAACGCGCCTGCTGTGGTGCCGCCACGCATCGTTGATCTGGCCGATTCATCGTCGTCAAAGGTGAATGTGCCGGCATCTGTCACCGATTCCCAGGACCTCGCCACTCCGAATCTTGACAATGTGGCGCCGGAGATCGTCATCGCGCCGCCGCGCCGAAACACCCCGGGTCAGGCGAATCCGGCACCATCGGCACCAGAAAAGCCGGCTGTCGCCGCGCGGAAGACGCGCCAGAGGCCGCCTTCGGGCGGCACCGAAGCACCGGTGGTGGCAACCGCGCCACCGCAAACCGAGATGGTGTCGCTTGCCCCCCGAACGGCAAAGCTTCCGGCCATTCCAAACCCGTCATCCTCTCCAGCTCTGGTGACGCGCGACTTTGCCAAACATATTCCGGATTCGCATCTTGCCCTGCCGGTCAAGCGACAGAAGGAAAGCTTCATTGCCATCACCCTGCCGCTGATACTGGCAGCGAATGAAGAGATCTCGCAGCGCCGCAGCGCGATCATCCGTGCCGCATCGCGGGGTGATCAGGCAACGATGGAACGCTGGGCGCGGCTCTATCGGATCGAGACCGAGGGCAAACCGCTTGCCGACATCCAGAAGCAGCTGCTTCTTCGTGCTGATTTCGTTCCGGTGTCGCTGGCGCTTGCGCAGGCGGCCATTGAATCGGGTTGGGGAACATCGCGGTTCGCGCGCCAGGGGAATGCCTTGTTTGGCCAGTGGGCCTGGCAGAAGGATGCCGGGCTCAAGCCGACACGTGCCTCGAACAGCAACGCGGTTGTCCGCAGCTTTCCCAACCTGTTCGGGTCGGTTCGGGCCTATATGCACAATTTGAACACGCACCCGCGCTATGCTGCCTTCCGCGCTCGTCGGCATTTGCTTCGCGGCAGAAAGCAGGCCGACCTTGGCTATCAGCTGTCAAACTTCCTGGATGGCTATGCTGAAATTGGCGAGGTCTATGTCAGCAAGCTGAAAAGCCTGATCCGGTCGAATGAGTTCGGACAATATGAGACGGCACAGCTTCGCTGATTGATCGTCTCCGGCTGGCCGAAGACAGGCCGGCCACCAACAAACCGGCCATCAACAAACCGGCCATCACCATCCAAGTGATGAGAGCCGGTGCGGGCTATTCGGTCAGGAACTGGCGCCCGAACCAGCGCCAGCGGCCTTCCGGGCCTGGCATCGTGCAGTTGACTCGCGCGCGCTTTCCGACAAGCGGCCCCGGCATCCTGATTTCCGCGCGGCGTCCGATGATGGCGACGTCAAGCTTGCCATATTTGCTGTTGAAACAGCGAAGCTGGCGTTCCTGATCCATGTCGGCGGACAGGGTGAAGCCATAAAGAGGGGGATTTTCACGAAGCACGACATCCGCCGGTACGATCTCGCTGACCTTTAAAGGCAGGCCGTTGATTGCCAGCTCAAGCCGTTCGCGATTGCCATATTGTTCGTTCATCGCAAAGCGCGGCAGTTCGAAATACCCGTCATAACCATGCGCAACACCGGAATTCTGTCCGAAGGCGGCCTCAAATCCGGCTGTCCTCACAAGATCAATCACCTCGAGATTATATTCGCCATAGGGATAGGCGAAGAGGGTTGGCCGGATGCCGAGCTCGGCAAGGAAACGTTCATTGGAAACGCTGAGTTCCTCGCGATTGCTTTCAGTCGACAGCTGGTGCATGTGCGGATGGGTCTGTGTCTGGCTGCCAATGCCGAACCCGGCAGCCTGCCATTCACGAAGCTGATCCCAGCTCATATAGTTGCGAAGATTGCGATCAACCGGGCGTGTGGCAACAAACAGAGTGGCATGAAAACCGCGGTCCTTCAGTCGTGGCAGCGCCTCTTCATAGACCGACAGATACGCATCATCGATGGTGATCGCCACCGTGCGATCCGGCACCTGCTTGCCAGCCTGCAGATGGGAAACGATCTGGTCCAGTGGCCAGACGGTATATGGTCCGCTGGCAAGAACCTCGAGATGTTCCTCGAACTGGTCGATCCGCACATTGGTGCTTGGATATTTATCCTCGCCGAACCTGTGATACATGAGGATGGTCGCATGATCGGCCGCGCGTGCCGCGGCAAGGGCACCAAAGATGATGCCGATCGCAACAAGCGGCAGCAGAAACAGGCGATAGGCAAAAGACAGGGGCATCATTGGCTGGGACTGGCACAGGTTGGTGAAGCGCCCACCATACTGTGCTAGACATTGTCCGGCTAGAAGTAGTTTGCTCTATTTGCGTCTTTGCGATTCGGCCTCAACATGCTGATTTTGAACCGCTGATTTCGCCAGATGATGGCGCCACGCTTGAAAAGGTCCCTTCCCGTAATGTCTTCCTTGCCGGCCGATCCTGTCATTCTTGCGCTTGAATCGAGCGCTGAACAGGCGTCTGCTGCGGTCTGGTGCCCGGACGGCCAGTATTGGCAGAAAATCCACGCCGCGCGTCACGGTCATGCTGCCATCATCACCGAACTGGTGCGCGATGTGCTGGCCGAAGCCGGAGTGACGGCTGCCGCACTGACCCACGTCGCCGCTGGCCGGGGCCCGGGTTCATTCACCGGCATCAGGGTCGCGCTGGCCGCGGCAAAGGGGTTCGCCCTTGCCAGTGGGGCGGCTGGGATCGGCGTGTCCTGCCTTGCCGCGATGGCGCATGCGGCGCGCGCCAACAGGCCCGATCTGGCTGACAAACGTCTTCTTGTCACGGCCGACACGCGGCGCGGAAGCTATTTCTGCCAGCTGTTTGATCCTGCCGATGAAACAGGATCACCCATTCGGGATATTGTGCCAGAGGCCGAACGGGAGGCCGAACGGGAGGCCGGGCAGGAGGTGCCGCATGACTGGCATGCCGCATCAACCGTTGGACCTGGCGCGGCTGATCTTGTCGCCGCCTTTCCCGACCGCAAGCTGGTGGCGATACCAGACCTTGCGCCGGTTGACGCGCTGCAGATTGCCGGGCTGGCGGCGCATCGACTGGCCGCCGGCCACCCCGCCGAAGCGTTGACGCCGCTCTATGTCGCGCCGGCCTTTCTGGGTCCCGCCCCGTCGCGGCCCGTGGTCCCTGTTTCCGGCAAATCATGATCCGAGCGATCACGGCACAGGATCTGGACCCCATCGCGACCATCGAGGCTGGCGCCTTTGCGCGTCCACTTCTTCGTGATGATCTTGTCGCGCTTTCCGCCCGTTCGGCTTTCCAGGGATACGTGGTGATGACGGAAGATGACAAACTGGCAAGCTATGCCCTGTTTCTTGCGGCTGCCGGCGCGGCGGATCTGGTCTCGACAGGTACGGCAACGCCGTCGCGGCGGCAGGGCTTTGCCTCACGATTGCTTGCCGGATCCCTGCACCGTCTTGCCGAGGACGGGGTCACCGAGGTCACGCTTGAGGTTGCGGTTGATAATCTGGCGGCGCTGGCGCTTTATACCGGCCTTGGCTTTTGCGAGGTGGGTCGGCGCGATGGCTATTACCAGCGCCCGGACGGCCGTGTCGATGCGCTGGTCATGCGGTGCCGACCGGTGCCGCAGGGTACGGCTTGACCACCGCTGCCGACCAGCCTAGAAAAGCGTCGTTGAACGCCCTGGAATTGAATTGCCGGAAAAGAGTCGCGATCGTGTCAAAGAAACTATTCATCAAGACCTACGGGTGCCAGATGAATGTCTATGATTCGGATCGTATGACCGATGTGCTGGCGCCGCTTGGCTACAGCACCACCGCCACCGCCGATGGCGCCGACATGGTGATCCTCAACACCTGTCATATTCGCGAAAAGGCCTCTGAAAAGGTGTTTTCCGAACTTGGCAGGCTGCGGATGATGAAGGACCGCGCGCGCGACCAGGAAGGCCGCCATGTGGCCATTGCCGTGGCTGGCTGTGTTGCGCAGGCCGAAGGTGAGGAAATCACCCGCCGCGCGCCATGGGTCGATATCGTCGTCGGGCCGCAAACCTATCATCGTCTGCCTGAACTGGTCAGCAAGATCGATCCGGGGGCACGCCAACGGGTGATCGACACGGAATTTCCCGAAGAGGTGAAGTTTGACCAGCTTCCCGGCGAGCATGCGCCGCGCGGGCCGGCGGCGTTCCTGTCCGTGCAGGAGGGATGTGATAAATTCTGCGCCTTCTGTGTTGTCCCCTACACGCGGGGTGCCGAATTCTCGCGGCCAGCGGCTGGCATTCTTGCCGAGGCGCGCCGTCTTGTTGGCACCGGCACCTGCGAGCTGACGCTTCTTGGCCAGAACGTCAACGCCTATCATGGCGAGGCACCCGATGGCAGCATCTGGAGCCTGGCGCGCCTGATCCGCGAACTTGCCGAGATCGACGGGCTGGCGCGGATTCGCTACACCACCTCGCACCCGCTGGACATGGAAGATGATCTGATCGCGGCGCATCGCGACGTGCCAAGCCTGATGCCCTATCTGCATCTTCCCGTGCAGTCAGGTTCGGACCACATCCTGGCCGCGATGAACCGCCGCCATACCCATGATGTCTATCTGCGGGTGCTGGACAGGCTTCGCGAGGTGCGTCCGGATATAGCCTTTTCCGGTGATTTCATCGTCGGCTTCCCGGGCGAGACAGACCGTGATTTCGCCGAGACACTGGCCCTTGTTGACAAGGTTGGCTATGCCTCGGCCTATTCCTTCAAATACAGCCCGCGCCCGGGCACGCCGGCAGCCGCCTCGGCCGAGCAGGTGCCGGAGGACGTCAAGGCCGCGCGGCTTGAGGCGTTGCAGCAATTGCTGAATGCGCAGCAGTTGGCCTTCAACAAGACAAGCGAAGGCAAGGTGATGGATGTGCTGATTGAGCGGCTTGGCGGCCGCCCCGGGCAGGTCGCGGGTCGTAGCCCCTACATGCAGGCGGTCAATCTTGAGGCGTCTGAGGATCTTGTTGGCAGCATCATTTCCTGCCGCGTGATCGAGGCAAAACAGAACAGCGTGGTCGGGGCGGTCGCATGACTGGTATCGCGTGGTAAAGGCGGTAAAACCCACCTCCATTCGCATGGAATTCGAGGATAATGGCAGGCTCGCCAGATTGACCGGCGAGCATAACCAGAATCTGGCCCGCCTCGAAAAGGAACTTGATGTCTCGCTCGACAGTTTTGGCAACAGCATCACGGTGTCCGGTCCGGCGGCGGCGGTGAAGACAGCGCGGCGCGCTCTTGAAGATGTCTATCGCCAGCTTGGCAACAGCGAGGATGTCCCCGAGGATGGATCGCTGATCAGTGACGCGTTGCGCTGGGTCACGGTCGAGGACAGCGCCGGCGATGCGGGTCAGGGCCAAAGTGTCGAAACCTGGCGCAAGAAGATCATCGCCAAAACACCGGGACAGGCGGCCTATCTCGATCTGCTGCGCAAGCGCGAGGTGGTGTTCGGGCTTGGGCCTGCCGGAACCGGCAAGACCTATATGGCGGTGGCGAAAGCGGTTGAATCACTCAAGAAACGCGAGATTGAACGGATTGTGCTGTCACGTCCCGCGGTCGAGGCTGGCGAGCGTCTGGGGTTTCTTCCCGGTGACATGAAGGAAAAGGTCGATCCCTATCTGCGGCCCCTTTATGACGCGCTCTACGACATGATGCCGGCTGACAAGGTCGAGCGGATGCTTGTCAGCGGTGAGATCGAGATTGCCCCGCTGGCTTTCATGCGGGGCCGTACGCTCAGCGCATCCTATGTCATCATTGATGAGGCGCAGAACACGACACCGGTACAGATGAAGATGGTGCTGACCAGGCTTGGAGAGGATTCCCGCATGGTCATCACCGGAGACCTCAGCCAGATCGACCTCCCTGATGGGCAGCCATCGGGGCTTGCCGATGCCGTTGGTCGACTGGATCGGGTCGAAGGTGTGGGGATCAAGCACCTGTCTGGCAAGGACGTTGTCAGGCATCCGGTTGTGGCGCGCATTCTTCAAGCCTATGAAAGCGACAGCTGAAACAAGCAAGCCACTGGACAGATGACGCAAAATCGGTCCAAATGGACATGCAACGCAAGACGTCGACAGACCCGTATGGAGCAGCCGAAGTTACTGGCATGAACGAAATGCCCCTGGAGCCTGACAGTCCGGACACGGACCCCCCTTCATCTGCACAAGGGTCATCTGTACAATGGCAGACCGATGGCGGAAGCCATCTGGATATGGTCATAGACCAGCATTGCTGGCCGGATGATGTGGTTCATGCTGCCCGCCCCAGGCTTGCCATGGCGACGGATATCGCCTGCGAGACCTTTGACTGGCCGCGGCTGGAAATTGGCGCGCTGTTCTGCGGTGATGACAGGATTCGCGATTTGAACCTGCAGTTTCGTGGCAAGGATTCACCGACCAATGTGCTGTCCTTTCCCTCGGATGATGATGGCGCGATGCGCGATCCGGATGTCACGGACCCGGTCCCCCTTGCCCCCGGCGAGATCGCCATCGCCTATGAAACGCTGCATCGCGAGGCGGTCCAGGAATCGAAGACTGTTGACGACCATCTGGTGCATCTGTGGGTTCATGGGTTGCTGCATCTGATGGGGCATGACCATGAGGCTGATGAAGAGGCTGACATCATGGAAGCTGGCGAGATTCGCGTTCTGGCCAGGCTTGGCATTGCCAATCCCTACGCAGATTTCCGTGAAGACATTACCGGGGAGACAGGCTGATGCTGCGCACGCTGCTGTCCAAATTGTTTCCGGCGCTCAGCCCGCCGCCATCGCGGCGCGACGAACTGGAGAGCCTGCTTGCCGTTTCAACCGCCGACATGGCAAGTTTCGACCCGCATGAAGAAGCGCTGCTTCGCAATATTCTCGGCCTTCAGGATCTGAACGCCTCGGATGTGATGATTCCGCGCGCCGACATTGTTTCGGTCAGCATGTCGGAGAGCTTTTCTGAAATCATAGCCCAGATGACGGCGGCAAATCACAGCCGGCTGCCGGTGCGGCGCGAGACCCTCGACGACATTGTCGGCATCATCCATATCAAGGATGTGTTCGCGCATCTTCATGCCGGCAAGGCACCTGATATTGGAACGCTGCTGCGACCGGCGCTGTTCGTGGCGCCGACCATCAGGCTTCTGGACCTTCTTCACGAAATGCGGTTGCGCCGCCGGCATCTGGCGCTTGTTGTCGATGAATTCGGTGGTGTCGACGGGCTGATTACCATTGAGGACCTCGTCGAGGAGATTGTCGGCGAAATCGAGGATGAACACGATCAGACCGTGCAGCCGCAGATGACCTTCAACGAGGATGGCACAATTCTGGCCGAGGCGCGGCTTGAGGTGAAGGAGCTTGAAACCCTGACCGGGCGCCTGCTTGAGGAAGATGACCGCGACGAGATTGACACGCTTGGTGGCCTTGTCTGCGCTGTCGCTGGCCGAGTGCCGGGACGAGGCGAGGTGGTCCGCCATCCTTCAGGACTGCAGTTCGAGGTGGTTGAGGGTGATCCGCGGCGCCTGGCATTGCTGAAGATCCGCGGCGTTTCGCGCCAGCCACAAAACGCTGGTGACTGACGCCGGCCATCGCTGGCGGCGGCTGGCTGTCGCCATGGCGGCGGGCATGGTGTCGTCTTTCGCATTGCCCCCTTTTGGCCTCGTGCCGCTGATCGCCGTGCTGTCCCTGCCAGCACTGATGCTGGCGCGTGCCGGCTCGATGATCGAGGCTGGCCTTATCGGGGGTGCGGCTGGATTTGGCTGGTTCCTTGCCTCGCTGTGGTGGATATCGTTGTCGATGGTGACCGGGGCGACCGGTCATTGGCCGCTGATACCCCTGCCATTGTTTGGCATTCCGGCGCTTCTGGCACTGTTCTGGCTGCCAGCAGGCATGCTGGCACACCGGTTTGGCCGGACGGCTGTCGCGCGGCTTTTGTTGTTTGTGGCGATGCTGTCACTATGTGAATGGGCGCGCGGCCATGTCGCCACCGGATTCCCGTGGAACGCGCCCGGATATCTGTTCTCGGCGCATATATCGCTGTTGCAGATGGCGGCCTTCCTTGGCCTCTATGGCCTTACGCTGCTGGCCCTGATCTGGGCTGTGGCGCCGGCGCTGTGGTGGCTTGGCTGGCGGCGGCTGGCGGCCTGTGCGTTTCTCGTGGTGCCGCTGGCGGCACTCGCCGGGACGGCCCGGCTTGCTGATCTGCCAACAGCCGCGGAGGATGCGCTGCCAAAGAAGATAAGGCTTGTCCAGCCAGCTGTGCCGCAGCATGAGAAATGGGACAGAGGATTGCGGCGCGGGCATCTGCAGACGCTGGTGTCGCTGTCGCGCGATACCCATCCGATCCCGCAACTGGTGATCTGGCCGGAAACAGCCTTTGCCGGCCTGCTGAACCGTGAAGAGGCGCTGCTTGGCGAAGCCGCATGGGCGGCGCTGCCGTTTGACGGCTGGTTGATCACCGGGGTGCCGCGTTTCGACTCGCAGGACCGGCTTTTCAACGCTGCGGCGCTGATCACGCCGCAGGGCCAGGTCGAGGCCATTTATGACAAGCGCCGCCTTGTTCCCTTTGGCGAATATGTTCCCTTCCGGCGCTTTTTGCCTTTTGCCGACGCGCTAGCCGGGCCAACCGATTTTTCACCTGCCGACGGCAACAGGCTGTTCATCCTGCCGCATTATGGGCATTTGCAGCTGCTGATCTGCTATGAAACATTGTTCCCCGGCGCGGTTGTAGCGCCCGGGCCACGTCCAGACCTGTTGATCAATCTGACAAACGACGCCTGGTTTGGCCATACGCCGGGCCCCTGGCAACATCTTGAACAGTCCCGCATGCGGGCTGTCGAAGAGGGTATCCCCATGGTCCGTGTGGCCAATACCGGGGTCAGTGCGGTCTTTGATGGTGCTGGCAGGCATCTTGGTGAAATCGGTCTCGGCGAGACCGGATTTCTGGATGTAAGCGTACCGCCGTCGCTTGCCAGTACGGTCTATGCCAGATGGCGGGAGATGGTGTTCCTTGCGGTGCTTGGCATCTTCGCTGCATCCATCATCTGTCTTGACCGCGCCAGATCTATAAGGCAGTAGAGCAGAAGCTGAAAAACTGGAGATAACCATGGGCCATCTTTTTACCTCTGAATCAGTGTCAGAGGGACATCCTGACAAGCTTTGCGACCGCGTGTCGGACACCGTTCTTGATCTGTTTCTGGCAGAAGAGGCCGAAGCTCGTGTGGCCTGTGAAACATTTGCCACGACGAACCGGGTGGTGATAGGTGGCGAGGTTCGCGCCTCCGAGGGCAAGCTCGCTGGCATTCTGAGTTCGATCGAGGGCGCGGTCCGCGGTGCCGTCGCCGATATTGGCTATGAGCAGGAAAAGTTCCACCACGCGCATTTCGAATTCCAGAACTATCTTCATGAACAATCAACCGACATCGCGATGGGTGTCGATGAGGGCGATGAGAAAGACGAAGGCGCTGGTGACCAGGGGCTGATGTTCGGCTATGCCTGTCGTGAAACCGATGTCCTGATGCCGGCAGCGATCCATTACTCGCATCAAATCCTGAAGCGTCTCGCCGAGATCCGCAAGGCTGACGCTGACTCTATCCTCGGGCCAGATTCAAAGAGCCAGATCACGCTCGCCTATGATGACGAGGGGCACCCGCTTGGCGCCCACAAGATCGTGCTGTCGACCCAGCATGACGCCAGCGCCAGCCAGGATGATATCCGCCGGCTGGTGACGCCTGTGATCGCCGATATTCTGCCCGATGGCTGGATGGTCGGTGCTGAAGATCTGCTGGTGAATCCGACCGGAAATTTTGTTATCGGTGGTCCGGATGGCGATGCAGGTCTGACTGGCCGCAAGATCATTGTTGATACCTATGGCGGCGCGGCGCCGCATGGCGGCGGCGCTTTTTCGGGTAAGGACCCGACAAAGGTTGACCGGTCTGCGGCCTACGCGGCGCGCTACCTTGCCAAGAATGTTGTCGCCGCCGGCCTCGCCGAGCGGTGCACAATCCAGCTTGCCTATGCCATTGGTGTGGCGGCGCCGGTTTCGGTCTATGCCAACACGCATGGCACCGGCACGGTGGATGATGGTCGTCTTGAAGACGCCCTGACCGGTGCCATGCCGCTGACGCCGCGCAATATCCGTGAGCATCTTGGCCTGAACAAGCCGATCTATGCCCCGACCGCCGCCTATGGCCATTTTGGCCGGACGGCTGGCGAGGCTGGAGAGGGCAGCTTCAGTTGGGAAGCTGTCGATCTGGCTGACAAGCTTGCCGCGTCGGTCTGACAGCCGCCGCCATTTCCGGCACTGGTGCGATGAACAAGCCTGACAGTGACAAGTTTCATGACTACGGGCCCCATTTCTACGGGCGCCGTAAAGGGCGGAAGCTTCGCACCACAATGCAGGGGTTGCTTGACGAGCAACTCCCAAAGCTTCGATACGACCCGGCAGACTCGCCGGCAGCGCAGTTTGGCAACCGGCCTGCCGACATCTTCCTTGAGATCGGTTTTGGCGGCGGGGAGAATCTTGCCGCGGTCGCGGCGGCGCGTCCGGATGCCGGCTTCATCGGTGCCGAGCCCTTTGTCAATGGCGTCGCCAGCCTGCTTCGCCATATCGAGGATCGGGATCTTTCCAACATTCGCATCTGGGATGACGATGTGCGCCTGATCTTTGGCGGCATGGCGGCGGCCAGCCTTGCTGGCGCCTATGTGCTGTTTCCCGACCCCTGGCCAAAGCGCCGTCACGCAGCGCGACGCATCCTCGCGCCAGCTGTGCTGGATGAACTGGCGCGGCTGATCCGGCCGGCCGGCCGTCTGGTTCTGGCGAGTGATCATCCGGCGGCAAAGTCATGGTTGCTCCAGTCGGCCAGTTCGCATCCGGCCTTTCGCTGGACGGCGCGGCGGCCGGTGGACTGGCGCGAGTGCCCGCAGGGTCTGGTGCCAACACGCTATATGATGAAGGCCGAGCGCGAATCCCGCACCCCGAACTGGTTTCTGTTTGAACGCTGTGGGGATTGATCCTGCGCCGGCCAGCTTCGCCCTTGCCTTGCCGTCGGCAACCGACTATATAGATGGCAACAACATACTGTCGCTTCAGATGGTGGGCCGCTGGCCCACTTTTTTATTGCCTGAAGAACTGATCATGGTCGGCGTTGCCGGTCGCGGTTCGAAAGGTGGAAACAGGTAGATCGCAACGTGGTCGAATCACGGGTCAGTCAGATCATTGAAGGTGCGGTGGAAGATCTTGGCTTCCATCTTGTCAGGGTGCGGTTTTCCGGTACGAAAACCAGCCGCAACCAGCTTCAGATCATGGCTGAACCGAAGGATGGTCGCGACATGACCGTCGAGGATTGCGAACAGCTCAGCCGCCATATCGCGGCGCTGCTTGATGTCGACGATCCGATTTCCAGTGCCTACACACTCGAAGTCAGCTCTCCCGGAATAGACCGGCCGCTGACCCGTATCGAGGATTATGAACGGTTTGCCGGCGAACTGGCGAAACTCACGCTTCGCTTCATGCATGATGGGCGCAAACGGTTCAACGGCCGTCTTGGCGGCCTCGACGAGGACGGGAAGGTCGTCATCGAGACGGCCTTTGGCAAATTCATCTTTGCCTTCGAAGAGATCGATTCGGCACGAATCGATCCAAGTGAAATTCTTGTTCGTGAGGCGACCACAAGGTCCTGAACGGCAACATCTACACGTCGTAATCGACGCAACTGAGCAGGTAACGAAAAATGGATACTTCATCGATCCCAGGGCTTGAGCTGATCCAGGTCGCCGATGTGGTGGCTCGCGAGAAGTCGATTGATCGCGAGGAAGTCATGGTGGCCATGGAAGAGGCCATCCAGAAGGCTGGCCGCGCCAAATACGGGCTGGACCGCGACATCCGCGCGATGATCGACCGCAAGAGTGGCGCCATCACCCTCGAGCGCTGGATCGAGGTGGTCGAAGAGGTCGAGGATGATGAAACGCAGATGAGTGTCGAAGACGGCGCCAAACAGACCCCGCCGCTGGCGGTTGGCGAGTTCTGGCGTCAATCCCTGCCACCTATCGAATTTGGCCGGATCGCGGCGCAGACAGCCAAGCAGGTGATCTCGCAGAAGGTGCGTGACGCCGAGCGGGCGCGCCAATATGAGGAATATAAGGACCGCGTTGGCGAGATTGTGGTTGGCACGGTGAAGCGTGCCGAGAGTTATTCGATCACGGTCGATCTCGGCCGCGCCGAAGCGGTGATCCGTCGCGAGGAAATGATCCCGCGCGAGAATCTGCGTCAGGGTGACCGCGTCCGCGCCTATATAATCGATGTTCGCGAGGAGCCGCGTGGCCCACAGATTTTCCTGTCGCGGGCCTGCAACGAATTCATGGCCAAGCTGTTCACACAGGAAGTGCCGGAAATCTATGACGGCATCATTGAGATCAAGGGCGTTGCCCGCGAGGCTGGAAGCCGTGCGAAGATCGCTGTCCTGTCAAAGGACCCGGGGATCGACCCTGTTGGCGCCTGTGTCGGCATGCGCGGAAGCCGTGTTCAGGCTGTTGTCGGCGAACTGCAGGGCGAAAAAGTCGAGATCATCCCCTATACCGAGGACCCAGCGTCTTTCGTGGTCAATGCATTGGCGCCAGCCGAGGTGGCCAAGGTTGTCATGGATGAGGTGGCAAGCCGGATGGAAGTTGTCGTTCCGGATGATCAGCTCAGCCTTGCCATCGGACGGCGCGGACAGAATGTCCGCCTCGCCTCGCAGCTGTCAGGCTGGTATATTGATATTCTGACCGAGGCCGAGGAATCAGAGCGTCGCCAGGAGGAATTCCGGACCCGCTCGTCACGCTTCATCGAAGCGCTGAACATTGATGATGTCATCGCGCACCTTCTTGTTGCCGAGGGCTTTGTTCTTCCCGAGGAGATTGCCGAAACCCCGATTGAAGAGCTGTCCACCATCCAGGGTTTTGACGAATCGATCGCCGGGGAGCTTCAGACCCGTGCCGTTGAGTTTGTTGAGCGCGAATCACAGCGTATCAATGAAGCTCTCGATGCCCTGAAGGTCTCTGATGATCTTCGCAATTTCGAATATATCAGCCTTGGGATGATGCTGAAGCTTGCCGAGAACGGGGTCGCCTCTCTTGACGATCTTGCCGACCTCGACAGCGAAGAGCTTGTCGCGCTGCTGTCGGAGCATGGGCTGGAGGACGACACCGAGGCTGGTGACATCATCATGGCAGCACGGGCGCACTGGTTTGATGATGAAAATGCCGAGGCGGCCGAAATGCCAGCTGGCGACGCCGAGGCCGGTGACGCACCGGCGGCCAGCTAGCGCTATGGTCCGGAGGAACGCATGGCCGAGCGCACCTGCATCCTGTCCGGCGAGAGCCTGCCACGTGACCGGCTGATCCGGTTCGTTGCAGGCCCCGAGGGGCATGCTGTCGTCGATCTGGCGGAAAAGCTGCCAGGTCGCGGCGCGTGGATCGAGCTGAGCGCCGACAGTCTTCGTCGTGCCAATGACAAGAAGCTGCTGAATCGCCGTATTGGCGCCGGCTTCCAGGACGCCGAAAGCGAAATTACGCAGATTGCCGAGATGCTTCGCGCGCGGGCCATCGCCACCGCGGGCATGGCCCGCCGTGCCGGCTGTCTTGTCGGCGGTGCTGGAAAACTGGCAGCCGAGGCTGAGGCATTTGTCGGCCTGCTTGCCGCGCCAGATGCTTCGGAACGGGAAATGCGGCGCCTTGCGTCGCGGCTGGCGGTCACATGGACAAGCCAGAGCCTTGCGGCAGAGGAACTTGGCCGGATCTTTGGCCGGGACAGTCTCGCCTTTGTTGGCATTCGCGCCGGGAGGGCACCAAAATTGGCGGAGACACTCCGCCTTGAGCTGATGCGCATGGAGGTCTTTTCTATGTCTTCGGCTTGTCAGGCACGGTGATACCGGTGTATCACCTTGCTCACATGGGCAATGGGGCAGGCGACACGCATCGCGGCGCAGGCCAATTGCCAGGAAAGGGTTCGTAAATGAGCGACGATAGCGGGAAATCCAAGAAGCTCAGCCTGTCCGGTGGTGGCAAGCTGACCCTTGGCGGAATCGAGGCGGGGACGATGCGTGCCAATAGTGGCGGCGCCGGACGTCGCACCGTCCAGGTCGAGGTGCGCCGCAAGCGCGCCCCTGCCGCGCCGCATCGGGCCACAACGCCGAAGGCAGAACCTGTTGCCGCGCCGCCGCCGCAGGCCGCGCCGGCAGAACCTGTTGATGCCGAAGATCGTCTGACCGCGCAGGAACGCGCCGCGCGCGTCCGGGCGCTGAAAGAAGGCATGAAACGGCCTGATGCAGAGGCAGTTGATGCTGATGCGTCTGACACGGTGCCGGCCGATGACGCCGATCTGGCCACGCCGGCTGAGCCGGTAGCCGAGGCACAGCCCGAGGTTCCGTCCGAGCCCCTTGATCCGGCCGAGGCGCGGCGCGCCGCCGAGCTTGCCGAACTGAAGGAAATCGAGGCTGAGGAAGAGCGCCGCCGCGATGAAGAGGCCCGCAAGCATTCCGAGGCCAATGCGCGCCGTGCTGCCGCTGCTGCACCGGCCGCGCCATCCGCGCCGTCACCATCCGCGCCGTCAACAACCGACGCGCCTGGTCGCCGCCGCCGTCATGTCGAGGAGATTCCCTCGCGCCGGCCGGCCGCGCCACGCCGTGATGGTGCTGGTCGCCGGCAGTCTGGCAAGATGACCATTACGCAGGCCCTTTCCGGAGATGAACAGCGCCGTCAGCGTTCGCTGGCCTCGGTTCGTCGCCAGCGTGAAAAGGCGCGGATGCGTGATGACCAGCCACAGGTCAAGCAGGTGCGTGATGTCGTGGTTCCGGACACCATCTCGGTGGCCGAGTTCGCCAACCGCATGGCCGAACGGACAGCCGATGTGGTCAAGGAGCTGATGAAGCTTGGTGTGATGGCGACAGCCGCGCAGACCATTGATGGCGAGACGGCCGAGCTGGTCGCACAGGAATTCGGCCATCGCGTGCAGCGTGTATCCGAGTCCGATGTTGAAATCGGACTTGAGGGCGCCGAGGATGATGCGAAAAGCCTGAAGCCGCGGCCACCGATTGTCACCGTGATGGGTCATGTTGACCACGGTAAGACAAGTCTTCTTGACGCCATCCGGCAGACTGACGTCGCGGCTGGCGAGTCGGGCGGCATTACCCAGCATATCGGTGCCTATCAGATCAATACGCCGGCTGGCAACGCCATCACCTTTATTGATACCCCGGGCCACGAGGCCTTCACCGAGATGCGCTCACGCGGGGCGAACATCACCGATATCGTCATTCTGGTCGTCGCGGCCGATGATTCGGTGATGCAGCAGACGATTGAGGCCATCAACCACGCCAAAGCCGCCGGCTGCCCGGTGATTGTCGCGGTAAACAAATGCGACAAGCCTGATGCCGATCCAAAGCGTGTCCGTAACGATCTTCTGCAGCATGAGATCATCACCGAAGAATATGGCGGTGACGTATTGTGTGTTGATGTGTCGGCGGTGACAGGCCAGGGGCTCGACAAGCTTGAGGAAGCCGTCATGCTGCAGGCCGAGCTGCTTGAGCTCACCGCCAATCCGGACCGTGACGCCAGCGGCGTTGTCGTCGAGGCGAAGGTCGAGCGTGGTCGTGGGTCGGTTGCCACCCTTCTTGTCCAGAAGGGAACGCTGAAGCTTGGCGATATCTTTGTTGTCGGCGCCGAGAGTGGCCGCGTTCGGGCGCTTCTCGATGATCGTGGCAAAAATCTGCAATCCGCCGGCCCCGGACAGCCTGTTGAGATTCTCGGCCTGAATGGCACGCCGATGGCAGGCGACAATTGTGTTGTTGTCGAAAGTGAGGCCCGTGCCCGTGAAATCGCCGAATATCGCACGCGCCAGCTGAAGGATCGTGAAGCCGCCCGCGGTGCCCGTGGCTCGGTTGAACAGATGCTGTCGGCGATCGCCGCTGGCGAGGCCGAGGAACTGCCAGTTGTCATCAAGACCGATGTTCACGGCTCGCTTGAGGCCATCCGTGTGGCGCTCGAGAAGCTTGGCACCGATCAGGTGAAGGTGCGGATCCTGTCCGCCGGTGTTGGCGCCATCAGCGAGTCCGACATTTCGCTCTCGGCGGCCTCCAATGCCATCGTGATTGCCTTCAATGTGCGCGCCATCCCGCAGGCGCGTGATCTGGCCAAGCGTGACGGAGTCGAAATCCGCTATCATTCGATCATCTATGAGCTGATCGACGAGGTGAAGGCGGCCATGGGTGGCCTGCTCAGCCCCGATACGCAGGAGGATTTCATCGGTTATGCCGAGATCCGCCAGGTCTTCGGTGTTTCCAAGATCGGCAAGGTTGCTGGCTGTATGGTCACCGAAGGCATCATCAAGCGCGGCTGCAAGGTACGCCTGCTTCGTGACAATGTTGTGATTCATGAAGGTTCGCTGAAAACGCTGCGTCGCTTCAAGGACGAGGTCAAGGAAGTCCGTGAGGGCTATGAATGTGGCATGGGTTTCGAGAATTACTCGGATATCCAGGAAGGCGACATGATCGAATGTTTCGAACTTCGTGAAGTTGCCCGTACGCTCGACTGATCCGTCGCCGTCCGCGACAACGAGGACATCATGGCTGGAAAATCGAAGCGGTTCGCCGCCAATCTGCCATCGCAGCGCCAGCTCCGCATCGGCGAGATGCTGCGCCACGCGCTGTCGGAAATTCTGACCCGCGATACGTTTTTCGATCCGGATCTCGATGGTGTGCCGATTACCGTCTCCGAGATTTCGGTCAGCCCCGACCTGTCGAACGCCCGTGTCTATACAATGCCGCTTGGCGGTGAACGAAGCGATACAGTGCTGCCAGCGCTGAACAGGCTGGCGCCGGTTCTGCAGCGCGAGGTGGCGTCGCGGGTGCATCTGCGGCGTGTGCCTCGGTTGAAATTCCTGCTTGATGACAGTTTCGAGAATGCGGCGCGGCTGAATGTCGTTTTCAACAGCATCCGAAGCGACGATTGAGGCCGAGTGCCGATGGCGCCGCGGAAGGGCAATCCCGTTCATGGGTGGGTGATTCTCGACAAGCCGGAAGGACTCAGCTCGTCGCGGGCTGTGGGGATCGTGCGGCGCGTCTTTTCGGCCGCCAAGGCGGGTCATGGCGGGACGCTTGACCCGCTTGCCACCGGCATTCTGCCAATCGCGCTTGGTGAGGCGACCAAGACAGTGTCCTTTGCCATGCAGGGTGCCAAAACCTATGGCTTCACAGTGAGCTTTGGTGTCCAGACAACAACGGATGACCGCGAGGGGAGCGCTGTTGCGACATCGGATGTCAGGCCAACAGCTGATGAGATTGCCGCCGTTCTGCCCCGTTTCACTGGCCGCATCGAACAGCGGCCGCCCATTTTCTCGGCCATCAAGATCGACGGCGCGCGGGCCTATGACATTGCCCGCAAGGCGGTCGCGGACGGGCTTGATACGCTTCCCGAACTGACATCGCGCCCGGTCGAAATCGACCGTCTTGAACTTCGGGATGTCACCGGCGACAGCGCTGATTTCTTTGTGGCCTGTGGCAAGGGAACCTATATCCGCTCGCTGGCCCGCGATATCGCGATTGCGCTTGGCAGTGCCGGCCATGTCAGCCAGCTGCGACGGCTGTCTGTCGGCCCGTTTTCAGAGAAAGACGCGATTTCGCTGGCTTTCTTGGAGGAGCTGGAGCATAGTGCGGCCGCTTTCGAGCATTTGAAGCCCGTTACGAGTGCGCTGGACGACATCCCGGCGTTGCCCGTATCGGCGGACGAGGCGGCAAAACTCCGTCATGGTCAGACACTTCCGGCGCTTGGCCCTTCGGCCGCGGCGCGTTTTGCGGACGTGACAAGGACCGGAACCGGGGTGGCTTTGTCTGGCGCTGATCCCGTGGCGCTTGTCACGGTCAGGGCCGGCCAGCTGCAGCCGCTTCGTGTATTCAATCTTTGATCCGTCGGCCATGGTGCCGAAGGGGAAACCAAAGGAGGTTTCGATGTCGATTACGAATGAACGCAAGGCCGAACTCATCAAGGAATTTGGCAAATCGGATACGGATTCAGGTTCGGCTGCCGTGCAGGTCGCCATTCTGACCGAGCGGATCGTCAACCTGACCGAGCATCTGAAGACCCACAAGAAGGATTTCGGTTCGCGCCGGGGCCTTCTGTCGATGGTTGGTCAGCGCCGCAATCTTCTTGATTATATCAAGAAGGGCAACGAGGGCGCTTACAAGGAACTTATCGGCCGTCTTGGGCTGCGTCGGTGATCCGCGCGACCTGACAGGCGATACCATGCGATATCAGGCCCGGCAGCAATGGCAGCCGGGCCTTTTTCATGGCTGGCATTTCTTATTTGCTTTTTGGCCTGACGCGTGTCAAAACAGCGCCGAAACAGGAGACCAGACAAAAACGCCGGGGCCCATTGATGATGGCGCGGGGGCCCAGAAGACCGATACCGCGGACCGAGCGGCGGTCATCCCCCAAGCACATCCACGGACACATCTCTTGTTGCTGACGCGCGGCCGCGAAACGCCTGTGCGGAAGTCATGTTCGCCCACCGGGTCCGGCATTGTGATGATGAAAGAGATACACAGAGATGTTCAAGATTTTCCGCAAAGAGCTTGACTGGAACGGCACCCCGCTTGTTCTGGAAACTGGCAAGGTTGCCCGTCAAGCCGATGGCGCGGTCATGGTCAGCCTTGGCGAGACCACCGTCCTTTGTACCGCTGTTGCGGCGCATAGCCCGCGGCCGGGACAGGATTTCTTCCCGCTGACGGTCAATTACCAGGAAAAGGCGTTTGCCGCCGGCAAGATTCCTGGCGGTTTCTTCAAGCGTGAAGGCCGGCCCTCCGAGAATGAAACGCTGGTCAGCCGCCTGATCGACCGTCCGATCCGGCCACTGTTCCCATCTTCCTTCAAATGCGAGACGCAGGTGATCTGTACCGTGCTGGCGCATGACATGGAAAACAACCCCGATATCGCCGCGATGATTGGTGCTTCGGCAGCCCTGTGCCTGTCTGGCGTGCCATTCTTTGGCCCGATCGCGGCGGCCCGTGTTGGCTGGATTGATGGCGCCTATGTCCTCAACCCGACCGTGGCGCAGATGGATGAAACCGACCTCGACCTGGTTGTGGCAGGCACGCATGAAGGCGTGCTGATGGTTGAATCCGAGGCGCAGGAGCTGTCCGAGGAGATCATGCTTGGCGCGGTGAATTTTGGTCATGACGCGATGAAGCCTGTCATCGACGCCATTATCGAGCTTGCCGAGAATTGCGCCAAGGAGCCGCGCGCGCTTCCCGAGGAGCCAGCCGAGACAGCCGAAATTCAGGCTGTCATTGACGGCTTCGACAAGAAGTTCACAGCCGCTTACCAGATCGCCGACAAGACCGACCGCCAGGCGGCGCTCGGCGAGGTCCGCACCGAGATCAAGGAAAAGCTTGGCGAGGATTATGATGGCGTGCTCGTTGGCAGCCTGATCAAGGGCAAGGAAGCCGATGTTGTTCGTGGGTCGATTCTGAAGACGGGATCGCGCATTGACGGCCGCGACACCAAGACGGTCCGGCAGATTGTTGCCGAAGCCGGCTTCCTGCCGCGGGCCCACGGGTCGGCGCTGTTCACGCGTGGCGAGACCCAGGCCATGGTTGTTGCCACACTTGGCACTGGCCAGGACGAGCAGATCATCGACGCGCTTGTCGGTGAAAGCCGCTCGAATTTCATGCTGCACTACAACTTCCCGCCCTATTCGGTTGGTGAGGCTGGTCGTGTCGGCTCGCCCGGACGTCGTGAAATCGGCCATGGCAAGCTTGCCTGGCGCGCCCTGCGCCCGCTGCTGCCAAGCAAGGAAGATTTCCCCTACACGGTCCGGCTTGTCTCCGAGATCACCGAGTCGAACGGGTCATCCTCGATGGCCACGGTCTGTGGCGGTTCGCTGGCGCTGATGGATGCCGGTGTGCCGGTTGATCGTCCGGTGGCGGGCATCGCCATGGGTCTGATCAAGGAAGGCGATGATTACGCCGTCCTGTCCGACATCCTTGGTGATGAGGATCACCTTGGTGACATGGATTTCAAGGTGGCAGGGTCCGAGGCTGGCATCACCTCGCTTCAGATGGACATCAAGATCACCTCGATCACGCCTGAGATCATGGAGATCGCGCTTGACCAGGCGAAGGATGGACGTATCCATATCCTTGACGAGATGGCAAAGGCGCTGACCTCGGCCCGTGACGGTCTTGCGGACAGCGCGCCGAAGATCACCACATTGAGCATCCCGGTCGACAAGATCCGTGACATCATCGGCCCGGGTGGCAAGATCATCCGCGAGATCTGCGAGACAACCGGCGCCAAGATCGACATTGATGATGACGGCACCGTCAAGGTGGCCGCTGTCACCGGTGCCTCCGGCGAGGCGGCTGTTGCCCGCATCAAGGATATTGTCGCCGAGCCAGAGCTTGGGGTGATTTATAACGGCACCGTCGTCAAAACCGTGGATTTCGGCGCCTTCGTCAATTTCCTCGGCGCCAAGGACGGTCTTGTCCATATCTCCGAACTTCAGAACGGCCGGACCGAAAAGACGACCGACATCTGCAAGGAAGGCGATCAGGTCAAGGTCAAGGTCATCGGCTTTGATGATCGTGGCAAGGTCAAGCTGTCGATGAAGCGTGTCGATCAGGAGACAGGCGACGATCTCGAGGCTGCCGAGGCGTAACCACGCCGCACAGATCTGAATACGCAAACGCGCGCCCTCACCGGCGCGCGTTTCTTTATGACATCGGAACGTTTTGTATCAGCTGGCGTTGATGTGTCAGTCCTCGGCTTCCGGTGGCACCGCGACCGTGTTGAAGCCACCATCGACGAAATGCACCTCGCCGGTCACGCCCGATGACAGGTCGGACACCAGATACAGGCCGGACCGACCAACCTCGGTGATATCGGGATTGCGGCGCAGCGGCGCGCTGTCTTCGGCGTGGCGGTAGATATGCCGCGCGCCGGTGATGGCCGCGCCGGCAAGTGTTTTCATCGGACCTGCCGACAGCGCGTTGACGCGGATATTCTGCCCGCCAAGATCAACCGCAAGATAACGAACCGAGCTTTCGAGCGCCGCCTTGGCAACGCCCATGACATTGTAATTCGGTGAAATCCGCTGCGCGCCGATATAGCTGAGCGTCAGCAACGAGCCGCCATCCGGCATCATGCCGCGTGCCGCCTGCGCCACCTCGGTGAAGGAAAAGGCCGACACCATCATCGTGTCGATGAAATTCTGGCGGCTGGTGTTGAAATAGGCGCCCTTCAGTTCCGACTTGTCGGAAAAGGCCAGTGCGTGAACAACGAAATCGACGCTCGACCAGTGTCCGGCAAGCCAGTCAAAGGCGCTGGCCACAGCGCCCTCTTCGGCAACGTCGCATTCCACCATCAAATCTGATCCAACCGATTCAGCAAGCGGACGAAGCCGTTTGCCGAACCCTTCCATCTGATAGGTGAAGGCAAGTTCGGCGCCGGCCCCGGCGGCGGCGGCGGCGATACCCCAGGCGCTGGAACGCTCATTGGCGACGCCCATGATCAGGCCGCGCTTGCCGGCAAGAATGCCCCCGCCCATATCAGACCTTCCGCAGCGCAAGCGTGGCGTTGGTGCCGCCGAAACCAAAGGAATTCGACAGCGCCAGCTTGATGTCCGCATTATCGACCCGCGAGGTCGGCACCGGAATGTCACCGATCGCCGGATCCGGGGTTTCAATATTGGCCGAGGCGGCGATGAACCCTTCCTGCATCATGATCAGCGTGTAGATGGCTTCCTGGACCCCGGTCGCGCCAAGCGAATGGCCAGTCAGCGATTTCGTCGAGGTCACCGTCGGCAGATAGCCGCGCGGGCCGAACACCTCGCGCACCGCTTCCAGTTCCTTGACATCGCCCACCGGTGTCGATGTGCCATGAGCGTTGATGTAATCGACCCGTTCGGCAATCGGCGTGCCGTTGAATCCGGCCAGTGCCAGTTCCATGCAGCGCACGGCGCCCTCACCGGACGGCGCGACCATGTCGTGACCGTCGGAATTCGCGCCATAGCCGGCAATCTCGGCATAGATCTTGGCGCCGCGGGCCAGCGCGTGCTCCATATCCTCGACGACGACCATGCCGCCGCCACCGGCGATCACGAATCCGTCGCGGTCGGCGTCATAGGCACGCGAGGCGCGTTCCGGTGTGTCGTTATATTTCGATGACATGGCGCCCATCGCGTCGAACAGCACCGACAGGGTCCAGTGCAGTTCCTCGCCGCCGCCGGCGAATACGATATCCTGGCTGCCATTGCGAATGGCGTCGACAGCCGAGGAAATGCAATGCGCCGAGGTCGAACAGGCCGAGGTGATCGAGAAGTTCAGGCCCTTGATCTTGAAGAAGGTGGCGATACAGGCCGATACGGTCGATGACATGCAGCGCGGCACCATATAGGGGCCGACCCGCTTTGGGCCTTTTTCGCGGGTGGTGTCGAAGGCCTGTAACATATTGGCTGTCGAGGGTCCGCCGGACCCGGCGATCAACCCGGTGCGCGGATTCGACACCTGGTCCTCGCCAAGGCCGGAATCAGCAATGGCCTGTTCCATGGAGAGAACGGCATAGGCCGCGCCTTCCCCCATGAAACGGAGCTGTTTGCGATCGATATGCTCGGCGACATCCATCTTGACGGTGCCGTGGATCTGGCTCCGAAAGCCGAGTTCGGCATATTCCGGTGCGTGGACAATGCCCGAGCGACCCTCACGAAGCGACTCTGTGACCTCGTCAACATTATTGCCGATCGAGGATACGATACCGATGCCGGTAATGGCGACGCGACGCATGATCATGCCTCCTCTGGCTTGAACAGGCCGACACGGATGTCATTGGCCTCGAAAACGGTCTCGCCGTCACAGATGACGCGGCCATCCGCAATCCCCATGACGAGACGCCGCATGATCACCCGCTTCATCTCGATCTCATAGCGGACAAGCTTGTTTGTTGGCAGGATCTGGCCGGTGAATTTCACTTCGCCGACAGACAGGGCGCGCCCGCGTCCTTCGCCGCCGGCCCAACCAAGGAAAAACCCGACAAGCTGCCATAACGCATCCATGCCAAGACATCCCGGCATCACCGGATCGCCCTCGAAATGGCAGGGGAAGAACCACAAATCAGGGTTCAGGTCGAATTCCGAGACGATCTGCCCCTTGCCATGCGCGCCACCGGTATCGTTGATGTCGGTGATCCTGTCACACATCAGCATTGGCGGCAGTGGCAGTTGTGGATTGCCGGGTCCGAAAAGCTCGCCCTTGGCGCAGGCGATAAGTTCGTCATAACTAAAGGCATTCTGCTGCAGTGGCGGCATGTGGTCTGTCCCCGGATGTGAAGTGAAACCAAACGTTGTGGGGCCATCTGCCCGAGGGCATTCGGCAAGAAAATCATGGCTGTCGACGGGCCTTCATTCTGCGTGACCGCACCGCCCATGGGCCCTCAAAAAAGCACGAAACGGCCCCTGAGGCCAAGGGATTATTGACAAGACATGACCAAGGCAGCATGTTTCTGGGCACAATGGTTGAAGTGATCGGGAATGACAGTCACGCAATTGGCGAGACGGCCCTGGCGCAGCGTCTTCGTGATGCCGGCCTGCGGCCGACGCGTCAGCGACTGCTGATTGGCGAACTGCTGCTTGATGGACGGCACCGCCATGTGTCCGCTGAAAGCCTTGCCCGCGAGATTCGTGACACCGGAACGCATATGGCTGGCGGTACTGTCTACAACACGCTGAACCAGTTCACCGAGGCCGGCCTGTTGCGGCGCGTCACCGTCCATAATGAGCACAGCGTTTTCGATACCAACACCGAACATCATCATCACTTCTATGACGCCGAACGTGACCAGCTGATCGATATCCCGGCTGACTCGGTCACGCTGGCCGCGCTTCCCGGCGCGCCGGATGGCCATGATATTCGGTCTGTCGACGTTCTGATTCACATTTCGGCGCGGGACAGCTGAAGACCGACCAATGTGCTGTCGCCTGTGGTCGAGGCGACTGTGACAAAAATAGACAGTTTAAACTCATTCCAAACTGCTTGATTTTGCAGGTAACGCTCCATACCATCGGAGCAGGATTCACGCCCGGTTCAACGGGCCTGACGGCGCAGACGCCAATTAGCGGAGACAAGAATGAACGAACAAAACAAATGCCCCGTGATGCATGGGGGGATCAAGCACACGACCTTTGGTGTGCGGTCGAACCGGGACTGGTGGCCAAACCAGCTGAACCTGAAGATCCTGCATCAGAATTCGGCGCTGTCGAATCCGATGGGAACGGCCTTCAACTATGCCGAGTCATTCAAGACAGTTGATCTTGACGTTCTGCGTCAGGAAATCTTTGCCCTGATGACGGATTCCCAGGAATGGTGGCCGGCCGATTACGGGCATTATGGTCCGCTGTTCATTCGCATGGCGTGGCACAGTGCCGGTACCTATCGCACCGGTGACGGACGTGGTGGTGCCGGATCGGGCACGCTTCGCTTTGCGCCGCTCAACAGCTGGCCTGACAACACCAATCTCGACAAGGCGCGTCGTCTGCTGTGGCCGATCAAGCAGAAATATGGTGAACGCCTGTCCTGGGCCGACCTGATGATCTTCACCGGCAACTGCGCGCTGGAATCGATGGGCTTCAAGACCTTTGGATTCTCCGGCGGCCGCGAGGATATGTGGGAGCCGGAAGAGGATATCTACTGGGGTACCGAGGACACCTGGCTTGGTGACAAGCGCTATTCGGGTGACCGCGAGCTGGAGAACCCGCTTGCCGCCGTGCAGATGGGCCTGATCTATGTCAATCCGGAAGGTCCCAACGGCAAGCCCGACCCGATGGCTTCGGCCCGCGACATCCGTGAGACATTCGCCCGCATGGCGATGAATGACGAAGAAACCGTGGCGCTGGTCGCTGGTGGCCATACGTTTGGCAAGTGCCATGGCGCTGGCGATGCCGGCCTTGTCGGACCCGAGCCTGAGGGCGCGGCCATCCAGGAACAGGGTCTTGGCTGGCACAGTGATTTCGAGAGTGGCAAGGGCGTACATGCCATCACCAGTGGTCTTGAGGGCGCGTGGACGCCAAACCCGATCAAATGGGACAATGGCTATTTCGACATGCTGTTCGGCTATGAGTGGGAGCTGACAAAGAGCCCGGCAGGCGCCCATCAATGGACACCGACCGACGCGTCTGCCGGCGACATCGTGCCTGACGCGCATGATCCGGACCGTCGCCACGCGCCAATGATGGCGACAACCGACATCGCGCTTCGGACCGACCCGGCCTATCTGGAGATCTCGCGTCGTTTCCATGCCAATCTGGACGAGTTCGCCGATGCCTTCGCCCGCGCCTGGTTCAAGCTGACCCACCGCGATATGGGGCCGAAATCGCGTTATGTCGGCGCCGAGGTGCCAGCCGAGGATCTGATCTGGCAGGATCCGATCCCGGCGGCCGACCACGCGCTGATCGATTCAGGCGATGTCACGGCGCTGAAGGCAAGCATCATGGATGCCGGCCTGTCGGTATCCGAACTTGTTGGTGCGGCATGGGCTTCGGCCTCGACATTCCGCGGATCGGACAAGCGTGGCGGTGCCAATGGGGGCCGTATCCGGCTGGCGCCGCAGCGTGACTGGGACGTCAACCAGCCGGCACAGCTCGACAAGGTTCTGACCGCCCTTGAGGGTGTTCAGTCTGCCTTCAACGGGTCTGCTGCTGGCGGCAAACAGGTGTCCATGGCTGATCTGATCGTTCTTGGCGGCTGTGCCGCGATCGAGGCCGCCGCCGCAAAGGCAGGCCACAAGATCGAGGTGCCATTCACCCCGGGCCGCACGGACGCGCTGCAGGAACAGACGGATATCGAGTCCTTCGGCGTTCTCGAGCCGCTTGCCGACGGGTTCCGCAATTACCTGCAGGCGGATTTTGCTGTTTCGGCCGAGGAACTTCTGCTCGACAAGGCCCAGCTGATGACGCTGTCGGCGCCTGAAATGACGGTTCTTGTCGGCGGCATGCGCGTTCTGAACGCGAACGCTGATTCACAGCATGGTGTACTCACCGACCGGCCTGAGACTCTCAGCCCCGACTTCTTTGTCAATCTTCTCGACATGGGAACCGAATGGAAGCCGGTATCGGCAGCCGAGGATGTGTTCGAGGGCCGTGATCGTGCCAGTGGTGATGTGAAATGGACCGGCACCCGGGTCGATCTGGTCTTCGGGTCGAACTCGCAGCTTCGGGCAGTGTCCGAGGTCTATGCCGGCGCTGGCGCCGAGGGACAGTTTGTTGCCGATTTTGTGGCGGCCTGGACCAAGGTGATGGATCTCGACCGGTTCGACGTCGCCTGACGCCGATTGTTAAAACATCAAGAAAAACGGCGTTGCGGCATGACCGCGGCGCCGTTCTTGTGTCAGGTCTTCCTTTCAGGGTGCTTCTGAAAAGGGCCCGGTCTCTATTTCAGGATTTCACCGTCCACCAGACCCCACAGCGAGGTCCGGGACACCCAGCCGCGGATGTCACCGCCGGCAACCTTGCACCATTGTGTCGGGCAGGATTGGAGTTCCAGCAACGCATTGCGTTCGGCAACCGCGACAAGGACGGCCTCGTCATCCGCCTCGGCATGGATTCTGGCCGAGCTTGTCGTCACCAGGGCCATGCGTTTCAGCGACACCACGGAATGGTGCATCCAGCCGGTGGTGCCATCATGATCCACAACCTTTCGCCACACCCCGAATTCCGCTTCTACGCGCAACGGAAGGCCGGATTTCCGGTAATGCCAGAGGATTGGATATTCGGTTCCCGGCCCGGCCCGCATATTCACATTGTCCGATTTCAGCGTGACAAAGCGTGGTACCGGAAGACCACTGCCGCGCACGGTCAGGCGAATTTCCTGCGAATCATCGGCCGCAAAGGCAGCCTCACCAACAGATAGGCCGGTCGGATTCAGCCCGAATCCGAGAACCGGCAGCCACAGAAGTGCCAAAAGGAACGTGGTGAAAGGTCGAAAAGATTTTTTCATCGGTCTCTTGTTCTGATAAGGTCGGGCAGATTCACGTTGCATGGTAATGCACCCCGCTGGTCGGGGGATACAATAAGTTGTTTTGCCGGACCACGCCATAGATCCGGGCCACGCCCTGAAACCCACCGTTCAAAACCACAGTTGACGGGTGCGGTTGAAGAGAGTGGCTGAAGAGAGTGGAAGGAATGACCCAGAATAAGCCCGTCGTCTTTCTGACCCGAAAGCTGCCCGACTCGACCGAAACACGGATGCGCGAGCTTTTCGACGCGCGTCTCAACGAAACGGACGCGCCGTTGTCGCCTGACGAGCTGCGCGCCGTCGTCAAGGAGGCTGACGTTCTGGTGCCAACGGTCACCGATCGTATTGATGCCGATCTGATTGAGGCTGCCGGCGATCAACTGAAGCTCATCGCCTCCTTCGGGACCGGGGTAGATCACATCGATCTTGCCGCCGCCCGGGCGCGCGGGATCACCGTGACCAACACGCCGGGCGTGCTGACAGAGGATACGGCCGATGTGGCGCTGGCGCTGATGCTGGCGGTGCCGCGCCGGATTGCCGAGGGTGACAAGCGGGCCCGCTCGGGAAGCTGGACCGGCTGGTCGCCAACCGGCATGCTTGGCCACCGGATCAATGGCAAGCGACTTGGCATCATCGGCATGGGGCGGATCGGATCAGCCGTGGCCCGCCGGGCGCGCGGGTTCGGGCTCAGCATCCATTACCACAACCGCAAGCCAGTTCACCCCGAGACCGAGGCCGAGCTTGAGGCGACCTATTGGGATTCGCTCGACCAGATGCTCAGCCGGGTTGATATTGTCTCGGTAAACTGTCCGCATACGCCGGCCACGCACCGCATGCTGAACCGTGAGCGGCTGGAATTGATGCAGCCTTCGGCCTATCTGGTCAACACCTCGCGCGGCGAGGTTGTTGATGAGGAGGCGCTTGCCGATCTTCTGGCAAGCCGTCATATCGCCGGTGCCGGACTTGATGTCTATGCCGACGAGCCGAACATCACACCGGCGCTGATGACGTTGCCGAATGTCGTGCTGTTGCCGCATATCGGGTCAGCCACAATCGAGGGTCGCCTCGAAATGGGTGACAAGGTGATCATCAATATTCAGACATTCTGGGATGGGCACGCCCCGCGTGACCGGGTGATTGAGGCGATGCTCTAGCCGCCACAATTGCCGCAGTCGTCGCGCCGCGAGGTGCTGATTTCCATGAACCCGCCCCCTCGGGCGTCAAAAAGCAGCAGCCTGCCGGTCTGTTCGCCGCCAATCCCAAGAATCCAGTTCACGGCCTCCAGCGCCTGAAGCGCGCCGATCACCCCGGTGACCGGGCCAAGAATGCCGGCCTCTGAGCATCCGGGCGCCTGCTGGGAATCCGGCATGTCGGGAAACACGCAGCGGAAGCAGGGCGAGTTTGGTGTGCCAGCGTGAAAAACGGCAAGCTGTCCCTCGCTTCGCACGGCGCCACCAAAGACCAGCGGTGTTCCGGTGCGATAGGCCGCGTCGCCAAGACGATAACGCGTCTCGACATTGTCGGAACAGTCGATGACAAGATCGTGGGAGGACAGCAGAGATTCGACATTGCCGTCATCGAGACGCTCGCGACGCGGTGTGATCTTGATGGCCGGATTCAGCGCGGCGGCGGCGGCGGCGGCCTGATCGACTTTCGATGTGCCGATGCTGGCTGTTGTATGCAGAATCTGCCGGTTGAGATTGGTCAACTCGACAGACTCGTCATCCAGAATGGTGATATGGCCGACACCGGCCGCGGCAAGATAGAAAATCACCGGCGAGCCAAGACCGCCAGCACCAATCACCAGCATGCGCGCCGCCAGAAGCCGTTCCTGCCCGTCCTCGCCAACATCCGGCATGATCACCTGGCGGGCATAGCGTTCGAGATTCGCGTCACTCAGCATCGGCTTATATCCCCGTTGACCCAAACCCGCCATCACCGCGATCAGTGGCATCAAGCTTGTCGGCGAGGGCGATTGATACCTGGATGACCGGGGCGATCACCATCTGCGCGATTCGCATGCCGCGGGTGACGGTGAAGGGTGCCGCGCCAAGATTGATCAGGATCACCTTGACCTCGCCGCGATAATCACTGTCGATGGTGCCCGGGGCATTGGCAACTGTGACCCCGTGACGCAAGGCAAGGCCCGAGCGCGGCCGGATCTGAACTTCGTGGCCTGTTGGTATCGCCATGGCAAGACCTGTTGGAACGGCGTGCCGCTCGCCGGCCGCGATCATGATGTCGGCATCGATGGCGGCCGCGATGTCCATACCGGCGGCCCCCGGGCTTTCATAGGCGGGAAGCGGCAGATCGCCAAAATGCGGCAGGGTGCTGATAGACAGGGCGGTGGTCATGCGAAATGGGCCTCGATCCGTGTGGCAAGCCGATCAGCAAGGGCGACCTTTGACATTTGAGGCCAGTCTTCCGAGTCATTGCCGGTAAAGAGGGTGGCGCTGTTATTGTCGTTGCCGAAAACGGGCGCGCCATCGGCTGTTGTGACGTTGTTGGCGACAATCCAGTCACACCCCTTGCGCGCCAGCTTCGCCATCGCGTTTGCATGCAGGTCCTCGGCCTCGGCGGCAAAGCCCACAACAAGCCGTGGCCGGCTGGCATGGGTGGCGAGGTGGCGAAGAATGTCCGGGTTTTCGGCAAGCGACAGCGCCGGCGGTGCGCCGCCATCGGTCTTTTTCATCTTGCCGTCGAGAACGCCTGTAACATGCCAGTCGGCAACGGCGGCGGCACAGACAGCAATGTCGGCCGGCAGCGCCGCCTCGCAGGCGGACAGCATGTCACGCGCCGTTTCAACCGGCACCAGATCGACATGCTGTTGTGGCGTTGGAATGCCGACAGGCCCGCTGACAAGCGTCACACGCGCCCCGCGGTGGGCCAGCGCGGCGGCGATGGCGTGCCCCTGTTTGCCAGATGACCGGTTGGCGATGAAGCGGACAGAATCGATGGGTTCGACAGTTGGTCCCGAGGTCACGATGGCGTGGCGACCGGCAAGTGGTCCCTCAGCCGAAGGCGGATGAAGAAGATCATTGGCGGCGCCGACAATCGCCTCTGGTTCGCTCAGGCGGCCGGTGCCCTCTTCGCCGCATGCCATATCGCCAGCCGCCGGGCCAACGAAATGCACCCCGCGGGCGCGAAGACGATGCAGATTGTCCTGGGTTGCCGGGTTGGCCCACATCGCCGGGTTCATTGCCGGGGCCATCAGTACAGGCGCGGTGGTCGCCAGCAGAATGGTTGTGGCAAGATCATCGGCAAGTCCGTTCGCGGTCCGTGCCATCAGATTGGCCGTCGCTGGCGCCACCAACACAAGATCGGCCTCTCGCGCCAGCCGGATATGGCCCATTTCCGCCTCATCGGTCAGTGAGAACAGATCGGTGAATGTCTTGCTGGCCGTCAGGGCGGACAGGCTGAGTGGCGTGATGAATTCGCGCGCGCCGCTTGTCATGACGCCGGTCACTGTCACATCGTGATCCTGCAGGCGCCGCGCCACCTCAAGCGCCTTGTAGGCGGCGATTCCCCCGCCAATGATCAGCAGCACCCTGCGTCCGACGCTGTGGCCACTTTCCAGACTGGAAAAGGCGAGGCTTGCCGGGTCGATCTGCCAGCCACGCGCGCGCAACGCCTCGCAGACTGGCGCGTGGGCGCGCTGTGGCAGGGCGCCTCTGGCAAGATAATTGCTGATGGCGCTTGGGCCTACCCCCAGAAGGTCCTGCAACGCCTGACGTCCGCCAAGCGCGGTGATGATGGCGGGCAGATCACAATTTTTCATCTCAATTTCCGATATGTGAATTTATTTGAATTTATGTGAATATTGCAACCATGGCAACCGTGATTGCCGCCAGTGTTGTCACAAGCGGCCATGAGCTTTTGCTTGTCACCGGTGTCGGCTCCTGGCGCGCCTCGAGGGCGTTCAGGATTCGGGGAAGCCGCGCCATCAGCATCATCGCCTCCTCCAGCAGATCCTCGGCCCGTCTGGCAAAACTTGCCTGATCCTTCATCCAGTCACCGGCAAGCGGGCGTGCCAGCGTCCACATATCGGCGTCCGGATTCAGCTGGCGTGCCACACCTTCGGCCATCATCATGGTTTTCTGCAGAAGGTTGAATTGTGGCTGGACGTCGATCGCAAACCGGCCCGAAAGCTGGAAAATCTGCCCGAGTACGGTGCCAAGCGACACCTCGCCAAGAGCCTTGCCCATCACCGGTTCGGCAACAGCACGGATGGATTGCGCAAAGGGCGCCAGCGGAACATTGTCGCCAAGCATGCCGGCATCGGCATGAAGCCGCGCAACAGCGTCGTAATCGCGGTCGAGCATGGCCGTCAAAAGTCGCGCCAGAAACAGCCTGTCGGCGAAATCCAGATGACCCATGATGCCGAAATCAATCGGCACCAGTGTGCCGTCGGCGGCGATGAAGATGTTGCCGGGATGCATGTCGGCATGGAAAAAGCCGTCGCGGAAGACCTGATTGAAGAAACAGCGGGCCGCCGCCTCGGTGATGCGATCGACATCATGACCGGCGGCTGCCAGCCCATCGACATCATCAATGCGGACACCATCGATCCACTCAATCACCAGCATCGCCGCCGTCGTGTGCTCGAGATCGACCCAGGGAACATGGATGCCGTCATCATCCGCCATATTGTCAGCAAGCTTGCCAGCCGCGGCGGCCTCAAGTCGAAGATCAAGCTCGATGTCGGAAATCTGCGTGAACTGATCAACCGCGGTGACAAGCTTCAGCCGCTGCAGATTCGGGGCCATCCATTCGAGGATTCGCGCCAGCGAATAGAACAAAGTCGTATCGGACTGCATGCGGCGCCGAATTCCCGGGCGCAGCAGTTTGACGGCAACCCGGCGGCCATCGACGAGTTCGGCATAATGAACCTGCGCGATAGACGCCGCCGCCACGGGCACATCGTCAAAGCGCCGGAATATGTCGGCAAGCGGTCTGCCAGCCTCATGCGCAACCTGGCGGCGCGCCAGATCGGGGTGAAAGGCGGGAAGACGGTCCTGAAGAAGGCTCAGCGAATGCGCCATATGCGGCCCTATAAGATCGGCCCGGGTCGACAGGGCCTGGCCAAATTTGATGAAGCCCGGGCCAAGTCTGATCAGGGCTTCTGCCAGCGCGCTGCCGGCATCAAGGCGCGCCCCGCGTGACCGGATCAGCCTGTCGCCAAGCGAACAGAACCGCCGCATCCAGCCAGGCAGAAGCGTGATCTGGGCCATATGGCCAAGCGTGCCGGCCCGGCCAAGATGCCAGGCAATCAGCGGCAGGCGCAGCATTGCCAGAATGATCTGCCAGCCGGATGCGCGCATCAGTCCAGTTTCCATCCCGAATGTATGCAGGCGATGCCGGCAGACATGCGGCGCACCCGCACCTGGGCAAAGCCGGCACCGGCAAACATGTCGGCAAGAACTTCCGGCGTCGGGAATGTGCGGATTGATTCGACAAGATAGCGATAGCTGTCGGCGTCGCCGGCGACAAGCTGGCCAAGTCGCGGCAGGACATTGAATGACCAGGCATCATAGGCGCGCGCCAGCACGTCACTGCTGACCTGCGAGAATTCAAGACACAGAAAGCGTCCCCCGGGCCGGAGGATCCGGTGTGCCTCGGCAATCGCCGCCTCACGGTGGGTGACGTTTCGAAGCCCGAAGGCGATCGTTACCAGATCGGCGCTGGCGGTCTGGAAGGGCAGCGCCTCGGCATTGCCGACGCACCAGTTGATCCTGTCTGCAAGCTTGCCAAGATCGCGCCGCTTGCGGCCCGCCGCCAGCATTGATTCATTGATGTCGGTAACGGCCGCGCTGCCACCCCCGGCTTTCAGAAAGCGAAGGCTGATATCGCCGGTGCCGCCAGCCAGATCGACAAGATGCTGATAGGGTTGCGGGGCCATCCAGTCGACCATCGCGGCCTTCCACAGCCGATGAACGCCACCGCTCATCAGATCGTTCATCAGGTCATAACGGGATGCCACCGAATCGAATACGTCACGGACAAGCCCCGCCTTTTCGGCGCGACGCACCGTACGGAAGCCGAAATCAATATCCTCATCCCCAATGTCCGTTTTCCAGGAGGGCTGGCGCTGGTTCATGCTGATCGATCCGCAATCTGTCGCGACGGGACTTCCGTCACGGGGTTTTCCGGCTATGCTGACGCCGGATATATTTCTGCATCATGTGATACACGAAAATTCGTCAGGAGGACCAAATATAATGTCGCGACCCTCTGCGGACCAGTCCGGCAGGTTCCGGCCCGGCAGGTTCCGGCCCGGCAGGTTCCGGCCTGTCACGGTGACAATCTAGCATGCCTGAGCTTCCCGAGGTCGAGACCGTGCGTCGGGCGCTTGTGCCAGCGATGGAGGGCCGCCGGATTGCCGGCGCCTATGTCGGGCGGCCGGATCTGCGCTGGCCATTGCCCGCCAATCTGGCGTCAAGGCTGACCGGCCGGATGGTGGGGCCGCTTGCCAGACGTGGCAAGTTCCTGCTGCTGTCGCTTGACGGTGCGGAAACCATGCTGATGCATCTTGGCATGTCGGGATCGGTGCGAATCCATGAGCGCAAACCTGACGCCGGCAAACATGATCATATGATCCTTGAGATGACCGGCGTCGGCGGGTCGTCATGGGTTGTCTTCAATGACCCGCGTCGTTTTGGCTGGATCGACCTGTTCAGCGGCGATACCCACCCGATGCTGGCGACCATGGGACCGGAACCGCTTGGCAATAAATTCTCGGCGGCCACGCTGATGGTTGGGCTGGCGCCGCGCCGCGGTCCGGTGAAGACAGCGCTGCTTGATCAGCAGCTTGTTGCCGGCATTGGCAATATCTATGCCTGCGAAGCGCTGTTTGGTGCGGGCATTTCGCCCCGACGGCGCGCCTACACCATCCGCCAGCAGCGTGCCGAACGGCTTGCCACGGCGATCAGGGATGTTCTGACGCGGGCCATTGAAGATGGAGGCACCAGCCTTCGCGACCATGTTCAGCCTGGCGGCGAGATTGGCTATTTCGTGCAACGTCTGTCAGTCTATGGCCGTGATGGTGAGCCCTGTCATGCCTGCGGCACGACCATCCGCAGTCTTGTGCAGTCTGGCCGAAGCAGTTTTTACTGTCCCCACTGTCAGCGCTGAGGTAGCCTGACAGGATGCTGGCGTCGTCATCAAAACCCATACTGAATCCATTCCGGTTGCTGCCGGCCATGGCATTTGCCGTGACGCTGTTTGCGACGATTTTTCTTGCCGGGGCCGATGCCCGCGCCGAAAGCCCGCAGCAGCAATGGGTTGGTGACCTGCCGATCATGGCCGGCATGACAATCGAGCCCGAGCTTGGTTTTGCCTTTGATTCGCCTGGCGGGCGGATCGTTCTTGTTTTTGTGTCCTCATCGGCCGGGTCTGACGGTGTCCTTGCCTATTATAATGACGCGCTGGCGAGCCTTGGCTGGGCCGGGGCCAACGGCAATTGGGAACGCGACGACGAAAGCCTGAGCCTGGCGCAGGTCGATACGTCGGTGGGCCGCCTCTGGCGGATCCGGCTGAGCCCGCGCTGAGGCGGCATGACAGCGCCTTTTTACGGTGCAAAATCGCTTGACGAACCCGCGGAAATCAGCCATAAGCCGCTCCTCAACTGAAATTGACAGGATGGTCCGATGGCCAATCATATTTCTGCCAAGAAGCGGATCCGCCGTAACGCGCGTCGCGCAGCCATCAATGGCGCCCGCATGAGCCGCATCCGTACCTTTGTCAAAAAGGTCGAAACAGCCATTGCCGCTGGTGATGCCGATGGTGCCCGCACCGCATTGCAGAACGCGCAGCCCGAGATCCAGCGTGGCGTGACACGCGGTGTGCTTCATCGCAACACGGCATCGCGCAAGATTTCGCGTCTTGCCGCCCGTGTGAAGGCGGTTGCCGCCTGACGACCCAGCCGAATCGTGCTGATCCAACGCCCGTCCGCCTGCGGCCGGGCGTTTTTTGTTGCCCGAAATCCACTTTCGGCGGGCATCTGCCGATGGCCGGGCCGAGGTTGTGAATTCGATTTGGATGACGATGTTGAGACGTCATGTCATGCGATACCGATTCGGCCACTGAATTTTTTCACTTTCGGCTCTGATCACCCGGGCTGACCGGTGCAGGCTGTCAACAGGAATTTCTGCAATTGAGACCGGTTTATTTGCTGTTTCCCCCCTCCGACCATCTTGCCTAGGGCGATTGCCAGCACGTATTGTCGTCCCAAGGTCGCTGACGTCGACCGTCGCAAATATCGTTCATGATCATTGGTCATGATCATCATCCACCGGGGGCAGCTGCATGTCAGGCAGACAATATCCAGATCAGTCTGTCACCAAGCTGAACTCGTCCGATAACCCATCCGAAAACATCCCATCCGCAGACACACCGCCGGCGGCGGTGAACGGCGGGGCCCCGGCGGATGACGCCTGGCAGCGCGTTACCAGCCGCATGCGTCAGGATATTGGCGAGGCGGCGTGGCGTAACTGGATCAAACCGCTTCGGGTCAGCAGGCTTGAAGACGGCACTTTGACGCTTGAGGCAAACTCGACGCTGGCACGTGAGCGGGTGACAAGCCAGTATGCCGACAGGCTGCGGGTGATCTCGGCAGCGGAATACGGTACCGTTCGCAAGGTTGAAATCAGCCTTGCAAGTCAACAGGCACCGCGGATGTCGCAGCAGAAGCGCACGGCATCCGGCAGCAAGACACAGGGCACCGAGCCACTCGGTGCCGGGCTTGACCCGCGCTACACCTTTGCCAATTTCGTGGTTGGCAAGCCAAATGAGCTGGCCTTTGCGGTGGCGCGACGCACCGCCGAGTCGTCAACCGTGGCATTCAACCCGCTGTTCCTCTATGGCGGTGTCGGGCTTGGCAAGACACATCTCATGCATGCCATTGCCTGGCATATCCGCGAGCAGGACCCCAGCCGTCATGTTGTCTACCTGTCGGCCGAAAAATTCATGTATCGGTTCGTCCAGGCGCTGCGCTTCCGCGATACCATGTCCTTCAAGGAACAGTTCCGTTCGGTCGATGTGCTGATGATTGATGATGTACAGTTCATCAGCGGCAAGGATTCAACACAGGAAGAGTTCTTCCACACCTTCAACGCGCTGGTCGAGGATGGACGTCAGGTGATTGTGTCGGCCGACAAGTCGCCAACCGATCTTGAAGGGCTTGAGGAACGCCTGCGGTCACGCCTTGGATGGGGCATGGTTGCCGACATCCATCCCGCAGATTACGAGCTGCGGCTCGGCATTCTCCAGGCCAAGGCCGAGCGCGCCCGGATTGTTGTTCCGGACAAGGTTCTTGAATTTCTGGCGCATCGCATCTCGAGCAATGTCCGCGAGCTTGAAGGTGCGCTGACCCGTATCGCCGCGCATGCCAGCCTGGTTGGCCGCGAGATCACCATCGACAGCGCTGCTGAGTTGCTGTCCGACCTGCTGCGGGCCAGTAGCCGCCAGGTCAGTATCGACGAAATCCAGAAACGTGTGGCGACGCATTATGATGTGCGGGTTGCCGAGATGTTTTCCGCCCGGCGCGCCCGCAACATTGCCCGCCCACGGCAGGTCGCGATGTATCTTGCCAAGACGCTGACATCCTTTTCCTACCCCGAAATCGGCCGTCAGTTCGGTGGTCGTGACCACACGACGGTGATGCATGCCGTGCGGACAATCGAGGGGCTTGTCACCAGTGACGAGCGGATTGCCGAGGATGTCCAGCTGCTGCGCTCGCTTATCGCCAGCTAGCCTGCAATTTTCCAACTTTTTTCAAGCGGTTGCCAGATGGTATCTGGCAGGGGCCAAAGGCCTGCCATTGTCAATATTTTGGTGCTTGTTTGAATTTGCCATGCTATATTTTGTGGTCAATCGCAGTCTGCGGGTAAAAAGCTGTTGCCGGCGGCTTTGCCGCCGTCGGCGATGGACGGCAAATCCCGCAGGGTCCGGTCAACAGAGAAGAGACAGCCCATGAAATTCACCATTGATCGCATCAGCCTCCTGCGGCCGCTCGGGCAGGTGCAATCCGTCGTCGAACGCCGCAACACAATCCCGATCCTTGCCAATGTCGTCCTCCAGGCGGCGGATGGCGGCCTGTCGATGACCGCCACTGATATGGATATGGATATCGCCACGCAGGTCGAATGCGCGGTGGCGACGGCTGGGACAACCACAGTTTCGGCGCATCTTCTCTATGACATTGTCCGCAAGCTTCCCGAGGGGGCCGAAGTCGAAGTCGCTGTTGCCGACGGTCACGCGATGATCAGTGCCGGCAGGTCGAATTTCCGTCTGCCAACCCTGCCGGTTGAGGATTTCCCGGCGATCAGCGTTGGCGACATGCCCGACGCATTCATGCTGACCGCGGCCGATATGCGCGACATGATCGACGCGACCCGCTTTGCGATCTCCACCGAGGAGACGCGGTACTACCTGAATGGAATTTATCTTCACAAATCCGAGCAGGGCGATCTGTGCGCTGTCGCCACGGATGGTCACAGGCTGGCGCTGACCCGTCAGGGCCTGCCCACCGGCGCGGCCGCCATGCCGTCGATCATTGTGCCGCGCAAGGCGGTAACCGAACTTCGCAAGCTGCTGGATGATTTCGAAGGTGATGTTGGCGTGGCGCTGTCGGACACAAGGGCCGAATTCAGCATCGCGACGGTGAAGCTGCGGACCAAGCTCATTGACGGAACCTTTCCCGATTACACGCGGGTGATTCCGCGTGGCAATGACCGCATCATGCAGGTTGACGCGGCAAGCTTCTCGGCCGCGGTTGACCGGGTGTCGACGATCTCGTCCGAAAAATCACGCTCGATCAAGATGCGGTTGCAGCCTGGCATGCTGACCCTGTCTGCCAGCAGCACCGATGCCTCGAGCGCGGATGAGGAGATTGAGGTCAGCTATGATGGCGCCGAAATGGAAATCGGATTCAACGCGCGTTATCTCCTCGATATCGCATCACAGGTCGAGAGTGACACCATCGAATTCGCGCTTGCCGATCAGGGATCGCCAAGCCTGGTGCGCGCGCCAGGCGACGAGGCGACGCTGTTCGTACTGATGCCAATGCGGGTGTGAGCGGTTCTTGACGGTCCTGATGGAAAGACAGCAGGTGGCGCCGGGCCGGCAGGCCGAGGCACAGCTGACAACATTGTCACTTCGGGATTTTCGCAATTACGCCGACTGCCGGGTGATGATCGACGCGCCAAATGTGCTGCTTCTTGGCGAGAATGGCGCTGGCAAGACCAACCTCATGGAGGCGGTGTCACTTCTTGCCCCTGGCCGTGGCCTGCGCCGCGCCCGCGCCGAACACCTGCCACGTCAGGCCAGTGGCGGTGATGAATGGGCGGTGTCAGCCGATCTCTGTACGGCGGAGGAGTCGATCAGGATTGGCACCGGCGTTCTGGCTGGCAGCGAGAGCGGCCGCCGGATCATGAGACGCGATGGCGAGACGGTGCCACAGACCGAGATTGGCAGGCTGTTGTCGGTTTCCTGGCTGACGCCGCGCATGGATGGCATTTTCATCGACAGCCCCGGCGCGCGCCGCCGGTTTCTTGACCGTCTGGTGATTGCCTTCGACGCGGCGCATATCGCGCGCACGAACCGCTATGAAAAACTGCTTCGCGAGCGCGCCGCGTTGCTTGCCGAAGGCCGCTCTGACGAGGCCTGGTTCAGCGCCATTGAGGCAAGTCTTGCCGAATCGGCTATTGCCGTTACCGCGGCGCGGCAGGCTCTGATTGCCGACCTGAACGCCGAGGCGGCGACAGGCTGGTTCGATTTTCCCGGGGTCAGGCTTGCGCTTGACGGCATCGTCGAGACATGGCTTGCCGACGGCTCGGCGCTGCAGGCCGAGGACAGGTTCATCGCCGTGGCGCGTGAACGCCGGATGGCAGGTGACACGGCGCTGGCCGGACCGCATGCCAGCGATATGACGGCGGTGAACAGTCACACCGATGCGCCGGCGCATCTGGCCTCGACAGGCCAGCAAAAGGCGCTTTTGATTGCTGTGGTGCTGGCCCATGCGCGCCTTCAGGCGCGGCGCCTTGGCCGCCCGCCGCTGCTGCTGCTTGACGATGTTGTGGCGCATCTTGATGTGGCGCGCCGCGCCGCGCTGTTTGAGGCCGTTGGCGCTGTTGGCGCGCAGGCCTGGTTCAGCGGCACTGACCAGAATGATTTTGAAGGCCTTGAAGCTCAGCCGCTGTCAATCATGGCACGCGACGGGGTGGCCAGCATAACGCAGTCGGAGGAATGAGTTATGACCGACAATGACACCCCGGATAATGATGCTTCAGACAATGCCGCCATGGGCAATGTTCCAGACACGAGTGCCGGCGCAGAGGATTATGGCGCCGATTCGATCAAGGTCCTGAAGGGTCTCGACGCCGTTCGCAAACGGCCCGGAATGTATATTGGTGACACCGATGACGGGTCTGGCCTCCACCATATGGTCTATGAGGTGGTGGATAACGCCATCGACGAGGCGCTGGCCGGACATTGTGATCTTGTCGAGGTCATCCTGAATGGTGACGGGTCGGTGACGGTGACAGATAACGGGCGCGGCATTCCGGTCGAAATTCATGCCGAGGAAGGCGTGTCTGCGGCCGAGGTGATCATGACGCAGCTTCATGCTGGCGGAAAGTTCGACAATAATTCCTACAAGGTATCGGGTGGTCTTCACGGCGTCGGCGTGTCGGTGGTGAATGCGCTCTCGGAATGGCTGGAGCTGACGATCTATCGTGACGGACGCCAGCACAAGGTTCGCTTTCAGCATGGTGAGGCTGACGGGCCGCTGGCCGACACGGGTGATTCGGGCGGGCTTGCCGGAACGCATGTCACCTTCATGCCATCACAGGAAACCTTCTCGACGATCCAGTTTGAGTTCGCGACGCTCGAACATCGGCTTCGCGAACTGGCTTTCCTGAACTCGGGGGTGCGGATCCAGCTTGTCGATCATCGCGCCGCCGAGCCGGTTGTGTCAGAATTCTTCTTTGATGGCGGGCTGACAGCCTTTGTCGAATGGCTCAACCGGTCGCGAACGCCACTTCATGATACGGTGACGCTGACCACCACCCGCGATGACATCACTGTCGAACTGGCGATGGCCTGGACGGATTCCTTTCACGAAAACACCTTGTGTTTCACCAACAACATCCCGCAACGCGACGGGGGAACGCATCTTGCCGGGTTCCGTGCCGCGATGACCCGTGTCGTGAACAGCTATGCGCAGTCTTCCGGCATCGCCAAGCGCGAGAAGGTGGCGCTTACCGGCGAGGATTCGCGCGAGGGTCTGACAGCCATTGTCTCGGTGAAGGTGCCGGATCCGAAATTCTCATCACAGACCAAGGACAAGCTTGTCTCCTCGGAGGTGAAACCGGTGGTCGATTCGGCCGTTGCCAGCTGTCTCAACCAGTGGTTTGAAGAGCATCCGGCGGATGCCCGCAAGATTATCTCGAAGGCGTTTGAGGCCGCGGCCGCCCGCGAGGCGGCCCGCAAGGCCCGCGATCTGACACGGCGCAAGGGCGTGATGGAAATCGCCAGCCTTCCCGGCAAGCTCGCCGATTGCCAGGAGCGTGATCCCGCCAAGTCGGAATTGTTCCTTGTCGAGGGAGATTCGGCCGGCGGTTCGGCAAAGCAGGGTCGTGACCGCAGCAATCAGGCCATTCTGCCGCTTCGGGGCAAGATCCTGAATGTCGAGCGGGCGCGGGCCGACAAGATGCTGTCTTCGGCCGAGATCGGCACCCTGATCACCGCCATCGGTGGCGGTGTCGGCAATGACGAGATGAATCTGGAAAAGGCGCGCTATCACAAGATCATCATCATGACCGACGCCGATGTCGATGGAAGCCATATCCGGACATTGCTGCTGACATTCTTCTTCCGGCACATGCGTCCGTTGATCGAGGCCGGCTTTCTCTATATCGCTCAGCCGCCGTTGTTCCGCGCCAAGCGTGGTCAGTCCGAGGTCTATCTGAAGGATCAGCGCGAGCTTGATACCTATCTCATGGAAGCCGGCCTGAAAGACGCCGTGCTGACATTGCAGGACGGATCGCAGCTTGCCAGTGCCGACCTCCATGACAGCGCGGCGCGCGCCACGACAGCCGGCAGGCTGATCGAACAGCTTGGCCGACGGCTTGGCAATCGGGATGTCATCGAGCAGGCTGCCATTGCCGGGCTGCTGACCGCCGACATGATTGGCAATGCCGAGGCGGCGGATTATCTGGCGCGACGTCTTGAGGGGCAGGCGGCGGAACTTGAAAAGGGCTGGAAGGCCGAAATTGAGGACACGCCAAATGGTCCGGCCACCATTGTCAGTCGCCAGTTGCGGGGCATCACCGAGCGCCATGTCATTGACCGGCGTCTGCTGATGGCGCCGGAAGTGGCCGAGTTGGACGCCATGGCATCGCATCTCCAGGAACTTTACATCCATCCGGCGACGTTGCGGCTTGGCAACAATGAATCCGTTGTCACCGGGCCTCTTGGGCTGTCGCAGGCGATCTTCCAGACTGGCCGCAAGGGCGCGCAGATTTCGCGCTATAAGGGGCTTGGCGAGATGAATCCCGAACAGCTGTGGGAGACCACACTTGACCCGTCCCAGCGAACCCTTCTTCAGGTTTCGATCGAACAGGAAGAGGATGCGGATAACGCCTTTTCCACCCTGATGGGCGAGGCGGTGGACCAGCGCCGCGAATTTATCCAGAAAAATGCTCTGAGGGTTGCCAATCTCGATGTTTGAAGCCGGGTAGATGATTGCCGAGCCAAAATCGGCCGAGCGCAGATGGACCGATACGGCCCTGATGCGAACGTTTCTCCAGCCGCGCGAGCGGCGCGGTAGTCCCCCGGGCACGACAGATGCCCGTGTGATCCTGAACATCCGCTGGCTGGCCCTGGCCGGACAGCTTTTTGCGCTGCTCTTCACCTTTCTGATATTGGAAATCAATATTCCGATTGGGCCGGCGCTGTTCGTCATCGGCCTGTCGGTGGCGATGAATGTCTGGCAGACGCGGCTGACCATGATCCTCAACAAGGGTCGCAATCAGAGCTTCCTGGCGCTGATCTTCGATGTTGTCCAGCTGTCGGCGCTTCTCTACTTCACCGGTGGTCTTCTAAATCCCTTTGCTGTGCTTCTGCTGTCGCCGGTCGTGGTGTCGGCAACTCTGCTGCGCCGCCGTGAAACGCTGCAGCTGATCGGGCTTGTCGCCGGGTGTGTCAGTTTTCTGGTGTTCTTCAATTACCCGCTGCCGGTCGATGAATTGCGGGCCGCGAACCCGGACCTCTATCTTACCGGCCTGTGGATGGCGCTTGTTCTGTCAGCCGCCTTCATCGGTATCTACACCTGGTGGATCGCCTCGCGCGCCCGGCGGCTTGATGAAGCGCTGTCGGAGGCGCGACTTGCCCTTGCCGCCGAACAGCAGGCCGCCGCCCTTGGCACACTTGCGACAGCCGCCGCGCACAGGCTTGGATCGCCGCTCAACACGATTACGGTGATCGGTCATGAGCTGTCGCGTGATATCAGCGATGATGACCCGCTTTATGAAGATGTGATGCTGCTTCGTGCTGAAATTGAACGCTGCCGTGTCATCCTTGGCGAACTTGATGATTATCAGTCGGCGGAATCGCTCGACCTTGAAACGCCGATGCCACTGTCAGGGCTGATCGAGGAAATTCTCGACAGCCGCCTCGAGGACGGCGCCGCTGTCTTCAGTATTGATTTTGACGAAAGATCCGCCGTGCCGATGCCGCTTGTCAGGCGTGGCCCGGAATTGATGCACGCGCTTGAGGATCTGCTCAGAAACGCGCGTGATTTTGCCAGATCACAGGTCAGGATCGTGATTCGCTGCACGGTTCAGGACGTTATTGTGACCATCAATGATGATGGTCCGGGCTTTCAGGCCGGGGTCCTGGCGAAGGTCGGGGCGCCGTGGAATACCTCGCGTCGAGGCCAGGGTGCGCACCGCGGTTTGGGTATTTTTATCGCCAGTACCTTGATTGAGTCGCTTGGCGGTTCAATATTATACGGGAATGCAGAGGCCGGTGGTGGTGAAGTGAAGGTTCATCTGCCGCTCGGTTCGGTGGCAACAGACCCTCTGCACATGTAGCGAACCCATGTTATGAGAGAGTGCGTTGACCGACAATTCGCTGTTGATTCTTGATGATGATGCGCCCCTTCGCACCCGCCTGCGTCGCGCCATGGAAACGCGTGGTTTCGAGGTTATGGATGCCGGGTCCGTTGCCGAGGGCATAGACATCGTCCGCAAAACGCCGCCTGCCTATGCCGTTCTGGACATGAAGCTGGAAGATGGCAGCGGGCTGAGCCTTGTGTCCGAGCTTCGCGCCAAGCGCGCTGAATGCCGGATCATCATGCTGACCGGATTTGGCAATATCGCCACGGCGGTGGCGGCTGTGAAAGCTGGCGCCCTCGACTACCTTCCAAAACCTGCCGATCCTGACAGCATTGCTGCGGCCCTGCGCCATTCTGGCGACGGCATGCCGCCACCGCCGCAGGATCCGATGAGTGCGGATCGGGTGCGCTGGGAGCATATCCAGCGTGTCTATGAACAATGCGGGCGCAATGTATCGGAAACAGCCCGCCGATTGCGCATGCATCGCCGTACATTGCAGCGCATTCTCAGCAAACACGCACCGCGCGCCTAGTCGATTCGGCCTGTCTTCCATGTCAGGTTGAAGTTCGGCAAACTGGGACCCGCGATGGCGTAACGGGCGCGGTTCGGGCCTGGCATGGTCCGCCACCCCCACCCTGGCACATGACCAATCTTCATGGCCGCAGACCGACCGGGCCGGGAATTTCTCAAAACGCGCCAACTCCCGGGTTTACGTTTTGTGATGAATCGCCCTACTATGCGCCGCGGATCCATGATGAAGACCCACTTTGGGATTCAGAACTGGGAATATTGGGGGCGAAACGTGACCATTCGTAACACAGCGACCATTCACATTGGTCTTGTTGGGGTGTTTCTGGCTGCGTGCCAGCCCGGCTCTGGTGTCATGCCGCAAACGTCCGCCATCGCGGTAGATGACGCGACGGAACAGGCAAGCACGGCACCGGTGGCTGAAGAGACGATCCAGCCGGTCGAGGCGCCGCCACTGATCTATTCCTGGGACACCGGATTTTCGGCCTTCCTGACACCACCAATCGAAATACGTCGTCTGGCCCGTGATGACTGCCGTGCCGCCGGATATGAGGTGGCGTCCATGGGGACCATGGCGCTGGATGGCAGCACCGCCACAGCGACCTTTATCTGCCGCGGCGATTTCGAGTAGCATTCATCTATTGTAGTCCGTTACACCTGATGCCGGTGACGGCGTCAGGCCAGAACACATGACCTGAAAACTGGCTGGCTGGGCAATGGCCTGATTTTGAATTTCGCCTTGCTTCGTTAGCTGCCCGTTTTGATATTTGATTGGATCTGACATGAAGACAAGACGACTTGGCGCCAACGGCCCCCTGATCTCCGCCATCGGCTATGGCGCGATGTCCTTTACCGATTTCTATGGCACGACAGACGAGGCGCAGTCGCACGTGATACTCGCCGCGGCGCTTGATGAGGGCGTGACGCATATTGATACATCGAATGTCTATGGGCCACACCGGTCCGAGGCTGTCATTGGCAGTTTTCTTGCCAGGCAGGGAAATCAGCGCGGTGACCTGTTCTCGATCGCGACGAAGGCCGGTATCACCAAGGACCCTGACACCGGTGCCCGCGTCTATGACAATTCGGCGGCGCATCTTGAGGCCGAACTTGACGGGTCGCTGAAACGGCTTGGTGTCGACCGGGTGGACCTGTTCTATGTTCATCGCCGCGATGCTGCGACACCGATTGAAGAGGTGACGGAAACGCTTGCCGGCCTGATCAGGAAAGGCAAGATTGGCGGTTTCGGCTATTCGGAAATTGCGCCGTCATCGCTTCGCCGTGCCCATGCCGTGCACCCGGTGATGGCTGTCCAGTCCGAATATTCGCTGGCTGTGCGCTATCCCGAGCTTGGTCTTGTGCAGGCGACAGCTGAGCTTGGAACCGCTCTTGTGGCGTTCTCGCCTGTTGGGCGCTCGCTTCTGACAGACAAGCCGCATTCTCCGGAAAAAGCCGTCGAACTGCCCTTCTTGAAGGTCAATCCACGCTTTCAGGAACCGAATCTGTCGGCCAACATCGCCGCTGGTGAAGGATTCCGTCGTCTTGCCGCCGATATGGGCACGAGCGCGGCCGCCCTCGCCATTGCCTGGCTTTTGCATCAGGGCGAGCATGTCATTCCGATTCCCGGCACGCGCTCGCCAGAGCATCTTCGCCAGCATTGTGAAGGCGCCCGGCTCGATCTGGACACGGCCGCGCTGGCAGCCATCGAAGAGGCGCTTCCCGTGGGATGGGCACATGGTGACCGCTATTCGCTCGCGCAGTGGGATGGCCCCGAGAGATATTGCTGATTGGGAATGACGGGACGCAGAAAGACAGATCGGGACAGAAAGGTCGATCTCGGCCAGCCTGTTCCGGGCTGGACCGGCGCGTCAGCGCCAGATCGGCAGGTGATCACCGGTGACCATTGCCGGCTGGAGCCGCTCAAGATGGATCATGCGGCCGGGCTTCACGCGGCTTTCAGGGCCGATCCTGACGATGTTGTCTGGGATTATCTTCCCTACGGACCCTTTGACGATCTTGCCGCGTTCGAGGCGTTTCTTCGTGAAACCTGCCTTGGCGACAGTCCCCTGTTCTATGCCATTATCGACCCTGACACCGACGGGCCGGTCGGTATGGCAAGCTATCTTCGCCCTGATCCCGCCAATGGCGTCATTGAAGTTGGCCATATCAATTTCGCGCCTGTGCTGCAGCGGCGGCCGGCGGCAACCGAGGCGATGTATCTGATGATGCGACAGGTGTTCGTGACTTGGGGCTATCGTCGCTATGAATGGAAATGCAACCATCTGAATGCCCGCTCCAGACGCGCCGCAGGCAGGCTTGGATTTTCCCATGAAGGGCTGTTTCGCCAGGCGGCGGTGGTCAAGGGTCATAACCGTGATACGTCCTGGTTCTCGATCCTTGATACCGAATGGCCGGTCGTGGCGGCGGCGTTTGAAGCCTGGCTTGCACCGGAAAATTTTGACGCTGACGGGCGGCAGCGCCGCGGTCTTGCCGAAATCCGGAAAAGCCTCGGCTCGCCAACCATCTAGCGGACCACCGTCATGACCACCCCGACCATAAACCATCAGATGCACGCTCTTGAATGGGGAATGCTGCTGTTGCTGGGAGTCATCTGGGGCGGCTCCTTCTTTCTCAACGCGGTGGCGGTGCGCGAACTGCCGGTGCTGACCATCGTCCTTGGGCGTGTCGGGATTGCGGCGGTGATCCTGCTGCTGGTGATCCGCCTGAAGGGGATCAAGATTCCTCTTACGGCGCGTCTCTGGATGGCGTTCGCCATCATGGGATTGTTCAACAATGTGCTTCCTTTCGGGCTGATTGTCTGGGCACAGGGCCATGTGGCCTCGGGGCAGGCTGCCATCATCAACGCCACAACGCCGATTTTCGCCGCCATCATGGCGCATGTCATGACAGCCGACGAAAAGATATCAATGCGCCAGATTATCGGCATCGTGACCGGTATTGCGGGCGTTGCTGTCATGATGGGCGAGGCGGTTCGTCAGGAGGCCGGCGCTGTGCTTGCCGCGCAATGCGCGCTTCTCGGGGCGTCGCTCAGCTATGGTTTCGTCGCCGCCTATGGCCGCCGCTTTCGCGGGCTTGGTGTGTCGCCGCTGGTGACCGCGACAGGACAGGTGACAATGGCCAGTCTGTGCCTGCTGCCGCTTGTGCTGATGATGGATCGTCCCTGGATGCTGCCAGTGCCATCTGGTGAGGCTGTTCTCGCTGTGGTCGCCATCGCGGTGATCTGCACGGCCTTTGCCTATGGTCTGTATTTCCGCATTCTTGCCAGTGCCGGCGCCACCAACCTGTCACTTGTCACCATGCTTGTTCCAGCAAGCGCGATCCTTCTTGGCATCCTGTTTCTTGGTGAACATCTGCTGGTCCATCATCTGATGGGCCTTGGTCTGATTATCGGCGGACTGACGGTGATGGACGGCCGGCTTCCACATTTCATCATGAAGCTGGTCAGGCGCTGAGAATCGGATCGATGGGAACAGCCGGTCCGCCGGTGACGGTCTCGAACATCTGCGCCGCGGCAAGCAATGCCGCCTCGCCCCGCGGGCGGCCAATCAGCTGAATCCCGATTGGCAGGCCATCCGGGCCCGGGCCAACCGGCACCGAAATGGCCGGCAATCCTGTCGTCGTCGCCAGAAAGGCAAAGCGAAGCCAGTCCATATATCCGTCCAGCCTGTGCCCGTCGATTTCGCTGACCCATTCCTCGGTCTGCGGATGCGGCATGCAGCCAACGGTAGGGCAGGCAAGGACATCGAAGGTTTCAAGGAAGGTGGCCATATTGTTGAAGATCACCGTCCGGTTCAGCGCCGCATCGGCGATATCGTCGGCCGTCAGGCGCCGCCCGAACGCCATGTTGTCGGACAGTGTCTTTTTGAAATGACGCGCAATATTATCATCTGTTCGCCGCGCCATGATCGCCATGTCGAGGCCGCGAAGCGTGTAATAGGTGCGCTCAAGGTCGGCAAGGTCGGGGCAGGTCTCCTCAATGATGGCGCCGTGCCGCTCCATCCTGCCAAGAACGATCCGAAGATGATCCAGAACCTCCGGATCCACTCTGGCCATGCCGTTGAAGTCTGGTGAAAAGGCGATTTTCAGATCTGGCGATGCCTGTTTCACCGCATCCTCGAAGCTGCCTTCGGGCTGGTCTGGATAGGATAGCGGAAGCGCCGGTGTGAATCCGGCCATGGCGTCGAGGAAAAGGGCGCAGTCGCGCACTGATCGTGCCATCGGTCCCGGCACTCCCTCGGTGGCGAATCCGGCCGGGCTGGCGCTAGCGGCGCGGCCGGGGCTCGGTCGCAGGCCGACGACACCGCAATAGCTGGCCGGCGTGCGAAGACTGCCACCATGATCGGATCCGTGGCTCAACCAGACCTCTCCGGTGGCAAGCGAGGTTGCCGCCCCGCCAGATGATCCGCCGGCATTCAGCCTCGAATCCCAGGGGTTCAGGGTCGCGCCAAAGACGTCGTTGAAGGTGTTGCCGCCAGCGCCCATTTCCGGTGTGTTGGTTTTGCCGACAACAATGCCACCTCGCGATTCAAGCCTTGAGACAAGCGGGTCGCTGGCCTCGGGAATGAAATCGGCAAAGCCGCGTGTGCCAAAAGTGGTGCGTACCCCCGCCACCATGGTCAGGTCCTTGATGGCGATCGGCAGGCCGGCAAGTCCGCTGGCGATTTCGGGATGCTGCCGGTCGAGATGGTCGGCGGCGGCATAGGCGCGGTCCGCACATATGGTCGGCATGGCATTGACGACAGGCTCGACTGTCGCGATTCGCGCAAAGGCAGCGTCAAGACATTCACGCGGACTGATCTCGCCTGTCCGCAGCATGGCGATGATTTCATGGGCCTGCAGGTGGCACAGGTCCGGACCTGTGAATCCGGCCGAAGATGTCATCACTTACAATCCCCTGGATGATGAGGGCAAAACCGGCCTTGGCCGGGATATGATGCTGGCATGATGCCCGCGGCTTGTCGACCAGGGGCGGTTTCCAGACCCGACTGGCGAATGGCGGAATGAAGGCTGGCCTTTACATAAGGCGCACATTGGCCGAACAATGAAACGCGATCTACGCCTGATGTGATCAGGATTGTTGTAATGAAGTGCCTCACCCGGGGCTGGACAGGAGCATGGCGCGATGAAGGTTGTTATGAACATGGTGCGCAAGCCTTTCAAGAAGGGTGATGTGATCTTTAACGCCAGCGAGAAGAGTGATGAGCTCTACCTTATCCATACCGGCACGGTCGAGATCCGGTCGCGTGAGGGTTTTTTGCTGGCGACGCTTGGCGAGGGTGAACTCTTTGACGAGATGGCCTCAATCATGGGAGAACGCGCGCGAACGGCCAGCGCCGCTGCGGCAAGCAATGCTGTGATTGATGTCATCGATGCCTCGGCAACGCAGCGCAAGCTTGCCGAAGCCGATCCGGTGCTGCGAGCCCTCATACGGAACCTGACAAACAGGCTTGCTGACGCCAACCTGATGAATGAAGATCAGTGGCAGCAACTCAATATCTATCGCAGTCTCAGCCCCGAAGAAATTCAGAAACCCTGATCAGCCTGTTGAAAGTGGTCAGGCAAAAAACCGCTGCGGGAATGCGGCAAATCCGACAGGCCATGACTATATAGGGTGACGTGAACAATAGACGTGATCGGTAGATGTGCCGATTCTGCGGGGTTCGCCCCGGCCAATCGACAGCCAGAAGGACCTTCTCATGGCCAATGACATGACACTGGAGCAGCTTTTCACCGAGGCACGCTCATATAAATTTTTTTCCGACAAACCGGTCAGCGAGGATCAACTTCGCGCGCTTTATGACGTGGCCAAATTCGCCCCGTCAGCGTCGAATTCCTGCCCCATGCGAATCACTTTTGTGACCTCGGCGGATGCGCGGGAAAAGCTGCTTCAGGCTTCAATGCCGGGCAATGTCGAAAAGATCAAATCGGCGCCGGTGACCGCTATCATTGCCTATGACATGGCGTTTTTTGAAAACTATCCGCAGCTGGCACCGCATATGGAAAGCCCGTCGAAAGAGGCATCGCTTCCCGAAGCCGCTGTCGAAAAGCTGGCGCTTCGCAACAGTTCGCTTCAGGCCGGTTTCCTGATGACCGTGGCACGGGGCATGGGGCTTGATTGCGGGCCGATGTCCGGCTTCAAGAATGCTGTAGTTGATGAATTGTTCTATGCGGGAACAACATGGCGCTCGAACTTTCTGCTCAATCTCGGCTATGGCGATGGCGAAAAGCTTCATGGCCGCGCCGCGAGGCTCGATTTCGACACGGCCTGCCAGATCGTCTGAGGGGCGTCTGTCAGACCGCAAGTTCCTGCTGTGGCGTGCTGACCTTTCAGGATACGATCACCGGGTGAATGCCGCCAGACCCCTGCTTCATTTCATCCCGAAAATGGCTGGCGTCATTGTTATGACAGGCTAATCTGATCTTCAGGCATATCAGAGGATCAATTGGGGGCAGGAGATGACCATGGCGGGGACGATCTCTTTCGAGGATCTGAAATCGGAAACCGCGGCCGGCACGATCGACACCGTGCTGGCCTGCCTCGTCGACATGCAGGGGCGGCTTGCCGGCAAGCGGTTTCATGCCGAGCATTTTGTCGAGAGCGCCTGGGAAGAGACACATTGCTGCGATTATCTTCTGGCGACCGATTTGGACATGGCGACGCCCGGCGGTTATGAGGCGACATCATGGGAAACGGGCTATGGCGATTATATCATGAAGCCCGATCTGTCGACCCTGCGCCGGGTTCCCTGGCTGGATGGAACGGCGCTGGTGCTTTGTGATGTTCTGGACCACCACACGCATGAGGAGGTGCCGCATTCGCCGCGCGCGCTTCTCAAGAAACAGGTTGCGCGGGCGGCCGCGCTTGGGTTCGAGGTGATGGCCGCCACCGAGCTGGAATTCTTCATCTTCGAGAAAAGCTTTGATGAAATTCGCAAGTCGGGCTTTGCCGATCTGGCCCCGATCAGCGGCTATAATGAAGATTACAACATCCTCCAGACAACCAAGGAGGAACACCTTATGCGCCCGCTTCGCAATCATCTGCGGGCGGCCGGCATTCCGGTCGAGAACTCCAAGGGCGAGGCCGAGACAGGCCAGGAAGAGCTGAACATCAAATATGCCGAGGTGATGCTGACAGCCGACTATCACACCATCGCCAAGCATGCCGCCAAGGAAATCGGATGGCAGCAGGGCCGGGCTGTCTCGTTCCTGCCAAAATGGCATCATGACAAGGTCGGTTCGGCGGCGCATATCCACCAGTCATTGTGGAAAGACGGCGCGCCGGCATTTCATGCCCCGAACGACCAGCTGGGCATGTCGAAAGTCATGAAACACTATCTTGCCGGGCTGCTGAAATATGCTGGCGAGACGACCTATTTTCTGGCGCCCTACATCAACAGCTACAAGAGATTCGCCAAAGGCACCTTCGCGCCAACACGGATCATCTGGTCGGTGGATAACCGCACCGCCGGATTCCGCGTCTGTGGCGACGGTACGCCGGGGGTGCGGGTCGAATGCCGTATTGGCGGGTCTGACCTGAACCCCTATCTGGCGATGGCCGCACAGCTCGCCGCCGGCATGGCTGGCATCGAAGAGGGTCTTGAATTGCCACCGGCGACAAGGGGTGATGTCTATAAGGGGCGCTCGGCGATGCTGCCGGCGACACTTCGCGAGGCCCGCACCGCGCTGGTGCGCTCGAAGATGCTTCGTGAGGCCTTTGGCGAGGCTGTGGTCAGGCATTACGCGCGCGCCGCCGCCTGGGAGATTGAGGAATTTGACCGTGTCGTCACCGATTACGAAGTGGCGCGTGGATTTGAGCGCGCCTGACCGACAGGGACCTTGGCAATGACCAGCATCCTGCCACCTGCCGGCATCCTGCAACCTGCCAGCATCCTGCAACCCGAAGGAACCGCCTCATGAAGCTCTCTGGAAACTGGTCCTATCCAACGGCAATTCGCTTTGGTGCGGGGCGGATTTCCGAACTTGCCGATGCCTGTTCGCAGATCGGGATCAGCCGCCCGCTACTGGTCACTGACCGCGGACTTGCCAACCTGCCGATCACCATGCGGGCGCTGGAATGTCTGGCGGCGGCCGGGCTTGACCATGCGCTGTTCGCCGAGGTCGACCCAAATCCGAATGAGGTGAATCTCGAGGCTGGAATCAACGCCTACAGGGCTGGCGGACATGATGGTGTGATTGCCTTTGGTGGTGGCTCGGGACTTGATCTTGGCAAGATGATCGCCTTCATGGCCGGCCAGTCGCGACCCGTCTGGGATTTCGAGGATATCGACGACTGGTGGACCCGTGCCGACGCCGCGGCCATCGCGCCGATCATCGCCGTGCCGACAACCGCCGGCACCGGGTCCGAGGTTGGGCGGGCCAGCGTGATCACGAATTCGCAGACGCATGTGAAAAAGATCATCTTTCATCCGAAGGTTCTGCCAAGCATCGTCATCGCCGACCCCGAACTGACAATCGGCATGCCGGATTTCATCACCGCCGGTACCGGTCTTGACGCTTTCGCGCATTGTGTCGAGGCGTTCAGCAGCCCGCATTACCACCCGATGTCGCAGGGTATCGCGCTTGAGGGAATGCGGCTTGTGATCGACAATCTGCCACGCGCCTATGAAACACCCGATGATCTGGAGGCCCGCGCCCAGATGATGAGCGCGGCGGCGATGGGTGCCACCGCCTTTCAAAAGGGGCTGGGCGCCATCCATGCGATGAGTCATCCGGTCGGCGCGATCTTCAATACACATCACGGCACCACCAATGCGGTGTGTATGCCGGCGGTGCTGGCGCTGAACGCGCCGGCAATCAGGGACCGTTTCGACCAAGCGGCGCCCTATCTCGGGATCGAGGGCGGCTTTGACGGCTTCTGCGCGTTTGTTCAGGCCTTCAATGACAGTTTCAGGATCCCGCGCCGGCTTGGCGATATGGGTGTGAGCGCCGACCGGATGGATGATCTGGTGTCGATGGCGCTGGAAGACCCGTCCTGTGGCGGCAATCCGGTGCCACTCACCGCGGCCAATCTGCGGGCGCTGTTTGAGGCCTGTCTGTGACGCTCATCTCAGGTGAAGCTGTCTGGCAATGTGCCGGTCGGTCCGCCGTCAAGTCGCCAGACAAAGCCGCTTGTCCCATGGCTGGGATACAGCTCGGTCACCAGCGGGTCATGTCCGGGGATGATCATCTCGGCTTTGCTGGCAAGCTTCTGAACCCGGTCATAGCCGCGCAGCATCTCCTCGACATCGACGACGATCGGGAAGGGCGTTCGGGTCAGAAAGTTCTCGTAATAATGTGTGGCGTCCGAGGCAAGGCACATCCATCCGCTGGCGGTTTTGACCCGTACCACCTGAAGACCTTTTGAATGGCCGCCAACGCGATGCACGGTGACGCCGTCGGCGACGGCGTCATTTTCGTCATTGAATGTGACCCGCCCTGAAAAAACAGCTTTCACGGCATCGCAGATATGCGCGCCGGTGAAGGGTTTGCGCAACACGTCCTCGCACATGCAGGGGCCGGTGGCATAGGCCATCTCGGCGGGTTGGACATGGAATCTCGCGCGCGGGAAGGACCCCAGCGTGCCGGCATGGTCGTAATGGAGATGCGTGATGATGACGTCATCGACATCATCGGGTGTCAGTCCAAGCGCCTCGATGGCCTTCACCGGATGGCGAAGGATTGGTCTGCCGCGGCGCTCCGCCTCCTCGGTATCATATCCTGTGTCGACAAGAATGGTGCGCTCAGCGCGGTGCAGAACCCAGACGAAATAATCCATGGCGTGAGGTTGCTGGTGGAGCGGGTCGAACATGAAGCTCTCGAACCGTGTCCGGTTGTTTCGGTCGGCATATTTCACCGCGTAGACTTCCCACAATTTCTCTGTCATGGCGCTTTGCCCCGGCTGGTTATTCGACTGTTGGTCTTCCTGTATTCAAGCGTAAAGATGGACACAAGAAAAGCGTCGGGCGAATTCCAAACATCGCATAAGGGGCTTTCCCTGTGGCGGGCTTGCCAATATAGCTGGAGATATGGGTCCACCGGATTTCAATGTGGCGTGTGTTGGCGCCGGCTATTTCGCGCAGCTTCACCATGCCGCCTGGCAGGCGGCCCATGGGGCACGGCTTGTCGCTGTTGCCGATTCCAACCCCGATGCGCCAATCCCGCCTGATGTTGATCGTCACGCCAGTCTGGATTCGCTTCTCCGGTCGCGAACTGTCGACATTCTCGATATCGCCACGCCGCCGGACACGCATGCCGCGCTGATTGAGATGGCGCTGGCGCACGGGGTCAGGCGGATTATCTGCCAGAAGCCCTTCTGTGGCGGGTTGGTGGCGGCGCGGCAGGTGACGGACCTTGCCGTCACTGCCGGGGCCGATCTGATCGTGCATGAGAATTTCCGGTTTCAGCCCTGGTATCGCGTGGTGAAAGACATCATCGCGTCGGGACGGCTTGGCCGTATTTTCCAGTTCCATTTCGCACTGCGCCCGGGCGATGGGCGCGGGCCCGAAGCCTATCTCGACAGGCAGCCCTATTTTCAGACTATGGAACGGTTTCTTGTTCATGAGACAGCGGTCCATTTCCTCGATCTCTTCACCTTCCTTCTTGGCCCGCCAGACCATGTCTATGCCGATCTGCGCCGACTGAACCAGCATATCGCCGGCGAGGATGCGGGGCTGATCATCTGCGGCTATGCGGATGGCCGCCGCGCGGTGTTTGACGGCAATCGGCTTGCCGATCATGCCGCCGACAATCTGCGTCTGACGATGGGGGAGGCGCATCTTGAGGCCGAATATGGCTGCATCAGGCTTGACGGGCATGGCCGGTTGCAGCAGCGCGATACCGGCACCGCCGACTGGTATGACATTCTGCCGCCAGCATCCGATTCGCGCTTTGGTGGAGGGTGCGTCGAGGCGTTGTGCCAGCATGCGGTGACGGCATGGCGTGACGGCACCCGGCCAGAGAACAGCGCTGCTGAATATCTTGCGGTGATGGCACTGGTAGAAGCTGTCTATGACAGCGCCGCCACCGGTCAGCAGGTCAGTCCTGACACCGGGTCTGCCGACTGGCGGGAGGGGTGATGAAGCGCTGGCTGGCAGGCTTTTGGCCATTCTCGATCGAATCCGGAATGATTCGCGCCTATACCGCCGCGCTTGACCGGCATGGCGCCACTCCGCAGGGGGTCTTCTGGAATTCGGCCAAGAGCCAGAATGCCAGATTTGCCGCCCTGCTTTCGATGATCCGCGCGCACCGGGCCGGCGCCAATATCGGCAGTCATCCGCCATCAATTGCCGATATTGGCTGTGGCTATGGCGCGCTGCATGATTATATGCGGGGCCGCGGTGACTATGCCGGCTGGGACTATCATGGTCTTGATATCAACAAGGCGATGATCCGGGCCTGTCAGCGGCGATTTCCGGATGATGCGTCACGGTTTCATCTTGGCGCGATGCCTCGCCGGCAGGTCGATTACGCGCTGTTCTCGGGGACGTTCAACCTGTGCATGATTGATGATGCGGACCGGTGGCAACGTTACATCATCGATCAACTGACAAGCTGTCTTGCGCATTGTCGGCAGGGTATTGTTCTGAACCTGCTGTGCCAGCGCCGCACGACCATCACCAACAATATCTTCTATGCCGATGGGGACGCTGTTGATGCCGAACTGCGTCGTCATTTTGGTGATATCCTTGTTGCCGACACGCCGGGGCTGAAACATGATACGACGTTCTTCATTCCAGCCTGATGGCTGGTGTCCGGTCGTCAGCGATGTGGTTTGTTCATCCAAAGTCGCCTACCATCGTGCTGTCATGACGAACACAGCCATGCGGATATTCAGAGGCTGCCTATGCTTCACGCCATTTTCCTGATTCTTCTCCTGCAGCTCATTGGCGAAGCCATTCAGAAATTTTTCCAGCTTGCCGTTCCCGGTCCGGTGATCGGGCTGATCATGCTTCTGTGTTTCCTGCTGTCGCATAGAACAGCGTCTGGTCGCATGCATGCCTTCCGCACGCGGTTGGTGACAACGTCGGAAACGCTTCTTGGTCACCTGTCGCTGTTGTTTGTTCCCATTGGGGTCGGTGTCATCATGCATCTTCAGCTTCTGGAAAGCCAACTTGTCCGGGTGCTTGGTGTGATCATTGTAGGCACGCTCTCTACATTGATTTTCACCGCATTCCTGTTTCAGCGATTCAGGCGGCGCGAAGGCAATGAATGAAGCTGATCGGCTATATGAAGTCTGGGTCTATCTTCAGGCCGAGCCACTGTTCTGGCTCACGCTGACAGTGGGCTGCTATCTTGTCGCGGACGGCATCTACCGCGCGTCGAACCTGTTTCCCCTGCTGAACCCGGTGGCCATCAGCGTGGCGCTCGTCAGCGCTTGTCTGATTGCGTTCGATGTCAGTTATGAACGCTATTTCAATGGCGCCAAATTCATACATTTCCTGCTTGGGCCGGCCACGGTGGCGCTGGCGGTACCGATCTACCTGAACTGGAAAATTGTCATTGCCGAGAAGCTTGCCATTGTCGCAACGGTGATTTTCGGGGCCTTGTTCGCGATCACAGTCACATTTGGACTGTCCCATCTCCTTGACCTTGACCAGGCCACGGTGAGGTCGCTGCTGCCACGAAGTGTCACCGCGCCAATCGCGATGGGCATTTCAGAGCTGATTGGTGGTGTGCCTTCGCTGACGGCCATCATCACCATTGTCACAGGTATCATCGGTGCCGCGATGGGAACATTTGTTCTTGATCTGGTGCGGATCAGGGACATGCCCTCAAGGGGGTTTGCCTTTGGCCTGTCGAGTCACGGCATCGGGACCGCGCGGGCAATGAGTCGAAACGAGACGGCGGGGGTGTTTGCGGCTGTTGCGATGGGGTTGAGCGGCATTGTGACAGCTCTGCTGGTGCCGTTGCTGTTTCGTCTTGTTGCCGGGTCGTTCTAGCCTTGTGCCGTTTCCCCGGTAAGGGGAATGGCGCTACAGATTTTGCCCATCACAGAGGCAACAAATCGGCCCAGACGAGACAGGCAAATCCAAAACCAACGAGGCCTATCAGCAACAGCCTCCTGGTGCCCCTGCCTCGAGAGGGCCTGCGTTGTTTTTGATTGGCCGAAAGACCGTTCGTCATAAGAACGTTACGAAAGATGGGGTCTTTTTTCATCGCTCCGAATGGGTTGCCTTTTGATTGCGGAGGCTAGTGGCGAACTCCGATAATGAGCCACAGCATCTACATTTGCCGTTCTTTTTGCAACGTTCAATTGCGGGGTGTCAAAAATTTCACGGTGTAGATCACTGGCGATGTGCTGTTGATACATGTCCTTGAAAATGATGCGCGACGGACGAGGCGTCGGTGCGGATATGTTTGCGCGCCAATATCATTCAGACGTGCCGGGGTTCGCTTCATGTGCATGGTGGACGGCGATGTCCAGCACGATTTTCCCCACATAGTTTTTATCGGCAAAGGCCTGTTGCGCCGCGACGATCTCTCTGAGCGGAAACACCTCGGCAACAAGCGGGTTGATCGCGCCTGTCTCAATCTGCGCCACCAGATTGGCAAACACCCCTGGATCAAGCGCTGTGCACCCGTGAAAACTGATATCCTTGAGATAGAGAGTGCGGACATCAAGTTCGACAAGCGGCCCGGCCACCGCGCCAGCAACGGCATAGCGGCCGTGACGACGCAGAACCTCAAGCAAAGCCGGCCAGCCTGGCCCGGCAACAAGGTCGATCACCACATCGACGCTGTTCGCGCCAAGGGTTTCGATCAAGGAACTGCGCCGGTCGATTGACCGGTCGGCCCCAAGCTTTTCCATGGCGGATTGTTTTTCCGGTGAGGTAACAGCGTAAACCGTGGCACCGCGGGCCTTGGCAAGCTGTAACGCGGCTGACCCTACCCCGCCGGAAGCGCCGGTTATAAGAACCTTGTCCCCTGCTTCGACATGCGTCCGGGTCAGCATATTTTCCGCCGTTGAGTAAGAGCACGGAAAGGAGGCAAGCTCAATCGAGCTCAGCGCGCTGGTGATGCGATGGGCGTGGCGGGACGAAACAGTGGTATATTCAGCGAAGGCACCATCGCATTCCGATCCGAAAAACCAGGGGTGAGACAGGGTCTTGCCACCTGATTCATAGAGACACGGTTCAACCAGAACACGTGTTCCAATCCGGTCCTGGGATACGCCCTCGCCGACGGCAACAATCTCGCCACATGCGTCAATTCCCTGAATGAGCGGAAAGTTGATTGGTGCGCCGGCCCAGCTCGCGTCCTTGTCAGATGCATGTGATTTTGAATACCAGGCAAGGCGGGTATTTATGTCCGTGTTGTTGACCCCGGCGGCATGCACTCTGATCAGAACCTCGCCTGCTCTTGGTTCCGGCACAGGTAGATTGTCGCGATATTCGAGCATTTCTGGTCCGCCATGCCCAAGAAGCACGACGCCCTTCATCAGATCCGAAATGGTCTGCACTTCTGTGTCCTCCCCTTGTCAGTCTGTGCCGTCGCCAACGCCGCATGAGCCGGCCCACAGGCCGCATTATAACGCGCGCCGGGTAAATTTAGAGTGAAAGTCGCGACATTTGTGGGTGTCCTGCCGGTCTGGATCCGCACCAATCCGATGACGTTACCAGACCTTTCCAGCTGGATTCAGCCACTCACTGACCCGTCATTCAACACAACCCTCCATGACCTGAGACATGAGGCTGTCAGCAGATTCTTCGATCCGGGTCTCACCATCCCCGTGATGGCGGCCATCTCAGGCCAAAAGGACCCTGCAACACTCTTCCCATACCCGCATCCAAGGGTGGAAGAGCCTGTCTCAGGGTTACCCTAAAAGCCGTTCAGGACTTCACCTTCACAAACACCGGTGATGGACTGGTTGTTCTCCGCGGCTGCCTGGTCGCGGGCCATGCTCAGTGCTTTGTGTGCCGTTTCCTTATCTGGCCATACAGTCATGCTTCTCGCTGTGGTGTCGCTGGTCAGCACATAGAACCAGTGAAGAGCCCCGGCATCCTTCATTCTCGCGACGTACTGGTCGCTCTGGCTCTTGAAGTCCGGTTGTGCGTCGAATGCCCAATCTGCTGATGTTGCGTACATGTCATTCCTCCCATTTCGCGTTTACCAAACTTTAACACATTCAGAATTTCATTGCTTTGGGGCGTCTAATCCTGAATCAACATCAGCCGCGCGTGATCACCACAGTTCGAAGATCGACATCACAAGGAATCCGCCGCTCATCATGGTGATCCAGTAGACCGGCTTTGGCACGTTCAGTCTGTGGGCGACCTTGTGATAACCCACCATTACAGCCAGCAGTCCCAGCGGGACGACAACTTTCCATATATTGTCCATGGCGAATCAGTAACACAACGCTCATCGCAGCGGGTCTTTTTTCCTTCGATACCGCTTCGAGAACTTGTCGTGCCTGATGCGGGGCCTGTCCGGGCGCAGCCATGTCTCCACGGATGCCTTCCGGTTTGCGGATCCGCTTTCGTCGAGCCTCCCATTGTCCTCATTGGGGATAAACTGACAACGAGATTGCGGAACGACCCACGCCTCGGCCAATGGATCAATCGAAGCCTTGGCGTCCTCTTCATCGACCTTGCAACAAGGTTGACGCTTGAGACACGGTAAATCCAGGAAATGGTGGAAATGGCGCGCTCGGGAAAAGGTTCGACGCCTCAGACTTAGGATCGAGATGGCAGATGCTCAAAAGCCCAGTCATTGTAACTGGTCTGGCCGCGGTACCATCCAGTATTGTCTCCTGCCTTCTCTTCGAATTCCCAGGCAGTCCGCTTACCCTTGTTGAGGGCGCCGTGTACGAATTTGCGTCTGCGCTGGCTCAACAGGATGTCCTTGGTCATCTGGTCCCGATCCCAAGTCTTGAGGGCCTCCATCCGGAAAGCTTGCAGTTGATCGCTGTAGGTTTCATCTGTCGCGACGTTGTTCAGCTCTTTCGGATCTGCCTGAAGGTCGAACAGCAAATCAGGATCACCGCTGCCAGTAATGAATTTCAGTGACCCTCGTCTGATCATCATCTGAGGAGACGTCACCATGTCGCTGAGATACTCTGCATAGATTGATCGCTCCTGGGTTTTCACGCCCAGGAACATGCCAAGATCAGCGCCATCCAGGGCGTCAACTGGCGGTACCCAATTGGACCCCGCAGCAAATCCCATGAATGTCGGCACCAGATCAACAAGGGAGGCAAGTGTTTCCACCCGCTGTGGTTTGATACGTCCGGGAGCGTGAATAATCAGCGGTATGCGCAATGATTGCTCAAAAAACGTGCGTTTGAACCACATTCCACGTTCGCCGAACATCTCCCCATGGTCAGATGTGAAAATGATGACCGTATTGTCCGCCAGGTCCGCGGCCTTCAAGGCTCGGAGCAGGTCTCCCACTCGATCGTCTATATAGGATACCGAACCGTAATACGCCCGCCGCGCCCGCAGGGTCCATTCTTCCGGATAGGGTTTATCCAGCATCCCTACCAGTTCAAGCAACCTGACCGAATGCGGATCGTGGGCGTCTCTTGGCAGGGACGCAATCTCGGGCATCGGAATATCAACGCCCTCATACCGGTCCCAGTGCTCCTGCAGGCAAAGATAGGGATCATGTGGGTGGGTGAATGAGACCTGGAGGAAGAATGGCCGGTCGTCGGAAGACCTTGCAATATCATAAAGCTTTCTCTCTGCCTTGAAGCAGGCCTCATTGTCATAATCGATCTGTGCCGTGCGCGCGCACGGGCCAGAAATGCTCAGGGCCCGATCATCGTTCGCGTCTGCACCGGACGTATCCTCCCAATTGGGTGTCCATGTGAAATCAGCAGGATAAATGTCGGGAGTCAGGCGTTCCTCAAATCCATGCAGTTGATCAGGTCCGACGAAATGCATCTTTCCAGACAGACAGGTTTGATAACCGGCATCACGCAGAAAATGCGCATAGGTCGGGATGAAACTGGAGAACTCCGCCGCATTGTCATACGCGGCGATGCGCGAAGCAAGCTGGCCTGACGCCATGGAGTAACGCGAGGGGCCACACAATGGAAAGTTGCAGTAGGCTGTTTCGAACACCGCACCTTCACGCGCCAACTTGTCGAGGTTTGGTGTAAGACACACAGGATCACCATAAATGCGCAATGCCTGAGCAAGAAGTTGATCAGTCTGGATAAAAAGGATGTTTGGTTGTTTTTGGGGCATGTCAAATCTTTCGCTGGATACGATTAGTCTAACCCTCGGGAGGTCTCAGACAACCGACAATGATCGTTTTCGCTGCCGGGGAGTTTTCTCGCACTGGAATGGACTGAACGTTACTTGTGCTATGACTTCTGTAGTTCCGCCACTTATTTTGCAGAGTGTTGCTTAATGGGAACATGCAGAAAGGTCCATCATGTCACTGACAAACAACAACGGTTGGAGTTTCTCCAGTCAGGATTTTTCAGGCCCAACCGAACGAATGACGGGTCTGCCCAACATTGCCTACATGTCGCATGAATTTGCAAAATTTGAGCGTGATCATGTTCTGGCAAAAACATGGTTCTGTGCCGGGAACGTAGCGCAACTTCCAGCAAATGGCTGGTTGCAACCGGTCGATATTCTGGACCTCCCGCTGCTAATAGTGCGTACCCGCGACGGAGAGATCCGGACCTTCCACAATGTCTGCTCGCACCGCGGCATGAAGCTTGTGCAGCAATCTGGCCGATCAAACGGTGTCATTACCTGCCCTTACCATAGCTGGTGTTATGGAGAGGCTGGAGAGTTGCGCTCAACACCCCATGTCAAAGGTGAAGGCAACCATAACGACGATCGCCTGGACAAATCGCTGCACGGGCTCAAAGAGGTTCGAAGCCACATTTTTGCGGGACTGATATTTGTCAATATTTCTGGTGACGCGCCTGCGTTCGAAACGTTCATTGAACCCGTGACTTCACATTGGCATGAGTTCGACTTTGACCTCTATCTCCACGGTGGCGAGGAGTCCCACTGGGAAATCACCCTTGAGGGCAACTGGAAGTTTGCACAGGAAAATCACGTTGATGGTTATCATCTGCCGTTCGTGCATCCTGATCTCAACAGCTATTCCCCGCTGCGCGATCATTACCCGTTAGTGATCGAAGGCTCTGCGTCGGGTCAGGGCACGATTTGTCAGGCGCATGGAGGCGCCATTGGCAATGGTCAGCTGCCGCCCAACCCATATCTGAGTGAGCCATGGCAGAGAGGCAGAAGCGAATTCCTGAGTGTTTTCCCTAATGTTATGATAGGCGTCCATTCTGACCATGTCTGGACGGTTCACCTCATTCCAACCCAGGCCGGTCAGACGAATGAGCGCATGGATCTCCATTACTTCGGCGACGGTGCCACCAGTGACAGATTCGCAGATCTGCGCCGAAACAATCGCGACCGCATGCTACAGATTTTCGAAGAAGACCGCGCCATGGTCGAAGGCATGCAACGCGGCAGGCAGTCCACTGCCTTTGACGGCGGTGCACTTGCACCGGAAATGGATCAGCCTGCCTATTGCTTCAACAAGATTGCAGCGAGCGCAATTATACAGGCACTGGACATCTAGAACCCAAGATTGCATCTGCAATCGGATGACCCGGACTGCCAAAGGGCCAGATGGCTTGGCGCGAGAGAAGCAGTACGTGCCGTTGCGATTGTAGAAGTAAGCCGGCGACCTTACCCACACCATGGAAACAAAAGCTCCTGTTCCAGAACGTTAATCGTTTGGAAACAGTCACTTGAACCACGGTCCACGGACCTTGAAGCTTTGGGAATGGCGCGCTCGGGAAGATTCGAACTCCCGACCCCCAGATTCGTAGTCTGGTGCTCTATCCAGCTGAGCTACGAGCGCAACCCATGACGACGGGCTTTGCCCCCGTCAAGGGAGGCCGCACAATAGGCGAAGCCGGCGGGGCTGGCAAGCCCTTTCAGGACGCCTGTCAGAACGGCAAAACAGGCTTGTCAACGCTGGCTGAACGACTACTGTCAGGCGGATCCGGATTTTCGGGCCGACGTTTCGTGACAGCTTTAAAGGTGGGAAAAATGGCAGACGGATATGACAAGGCGTTTCCGGTCTCCTGGGAGGAACTTCACCGCACATCCAAGGCGCTTGCCTGGCGGCTTCTTGAACTGGGCCCGTTTGAGGGCATAGTCGCGGTGACGCGTGGCGGGCTTGTGCCAGCGGCGATCGTCGCGCGGGAACTGGAAATTCGCCTGATCGAAACGGCCTGTATCTCGTCCTATCATGGCAGCGACCAGGGGACGCTCGACGTCCTCAAGAACGCGCCACGCGCCGGCACCGGCGCCGGCTGGCTGATTGTCGATGATCTTGTTGATACAGGTGAAACGGCCAAGGCGTTGCGGACCATGATGCCGGAGGCGCATTTCGCCACCGTCTATGCCAAGCCGGCGGGACGTCCGCTTGTCGACACCTTTGTCACCGAGGTATCGCAGGATACCTGGATATTCTTCCCGTGGGATATGGAACCGCAGCCGTCAACGCCGATTATTGGCCGCCGCGACTGACGCGCCGCCATCTGACTTGCCAACACTGGGCCCGTCGCCAGCTGCCTCGCCGGTGCGGGCCGTGTCGCTGAACATCTCAATGGGAAGCTGCAGTCTGAACTCGCTGCCATCTTCGGTGGATCGGGTCAGTTTCAGGTTGCCGCCCTGCGCCACCGCAAGGTCACGCGCGATGGCAAGGCCAAGCCCGGTGCCACCACGCTGCCTGCTGCGGAAGGCCAGAAACATATCCTCCCATTGCGCACGCGGGATTCCCGGTCCGTCATCAGCGATATCGACCACACCAAGACGACCAGCGCGCCAGATATCGATGGTGATCAGCCCGGCGCCGGCGGCGGCGGCGTTGCGTGCCAGGTTCAGCAGAATGCGCGCCATCATGGTGCGATCAAGATAGAGTTTGTCCGGTCCGCTATATGCCACCCTGATCCCCGAATCGGCGGCTGTTTCGGCGGCAAGGTCAGGCATTGTAATGATTTCGGGGTCGGGAACGGGTGTTTCGGCAAGATAGTCCAGCATTAACTGACACAGCACCACTGACTGTTCCAGTGACCGCACAACATGTGGCGCGGCGCGGCGCACCCGCGGGTCCTCGGAGGCGATCAGCGTGTCAGCGACAAGTGTTGCCGAACTCAGCACATTGCGCATGTCATGGTTGATCTTGGCGACGGCCTCGCCAATGTCGGCAAGCCGCTCGCGCTGGCGAAGCGCGATCAGGGTGTTGCGCTGAAGTGAATCCAGAGCCCCCGCCGCGGTAATGAATTCGGGCGATCTTGTGACCGCGTCCGGGATCGGGGTGGCCACCGCCGGGTTGGCGCTGAACTCGTTGATGGTATCAATCAGGGCTGTCAGTGGCGCCGAGTAATGACGGTTCAGGAAGCGGCGCGCCAGCCATAGAATCAGGCCTGCCACCGCCACGCTCGCAAGAAACCATTGCAGGAAGACAAGCCGCAATTCACCGCGAAGGCCGGGCGTCTCCGGATCAAAATTCCAGCCCCTTTCACCATCATGACCGCGAACGACGATCACCTGTCCGGATCCTGGCAGAATCAGCCTCAGGCTGACGCCAAGAAGCGCCCCTGGCGACACCGTCTTCAGATCGATGCCAGACGGCCCGTCGCCTGGAACCGGCGCGGCGATATCTGTTGGCATGTTGGTCTGGGACAGCGCCATCTGACGACAGAGTGTTGATGTCGTGGCGAGGCCGGAGACGAACACCACCAGGAGAAACGCCCCAACAAGAGTGGCTGGCTGCAAGGCTGAATGGCGCATGAGACTTGTTCCTAATGTCAGAACCCAGCCATTATAGGCCGAATTAGCCTTCGATGGTCCAAGTTTCCACCTTATGGCATACGGCGCTGTTCATCACCACCATCATCGCTGAAAACAATTGACACCCGCCCGCCCGCCCCCTACAACCCGAGCAGTTTCTGACAACCTATTGATTGTGCGAAGGGAGCGTCGCCATGAAACGCACCTATCAACCCAGTGTTCTCGTCCGCAAGCGCCGGCATGGTTTTCGTGCGCGCATGGCCACCGTTGGCGGCCGCCGCGTTCTGCGCGCCCGTCGCGCCAAGGGTCGGGCACGCCTGTCCGCCTAACGGCGCAAAGGTGTCGCGGTGGCCACGCTGGTCAGCATCCCGTCACGTTCCGGATTTCTGGCGGCCCGTGACAGCGGCATGAAGGCGGTATCGAGGGGCTTTATCCTCCAGGCCGTACCAACTGGTCGGCCGGACTGGCGCCTTGGACTCACGGCAACACGAAAAATTGGCAATGCGGTGCGCCGCAACCGGGCGCGTCGGCGCCTGCGCGCGCTTGCGCGCACCGAACTGGCGGCCCTCGCCAGGGCCGGCATTGATTACGTGATGATTGCCCGCCAGGGAACGGCCGACCGGGACTGGGCTGATCTTGTCAGTGATCTCGGCAAGGCTGTCGGTTATCTGCATCGCACGATGGACCGCCAGGGTGGCGCGTCGGCGGAGGCGTCGTGATGAAGGCGCAGACAGGCTGGCGCGGTGCCATCGAACGTCTTCTGGCCAGCCCACTGATCCTTGCGATCTGGATCTACAGACTGTTTATTTCCCCACTTCTTGGTGCCAATTGCCGTCATTTGCCGACCTGTTCGGAATATGCGGTTGAGGCATTGCAGCGTCATGGCCCCTTGCGCGGGGGAATCTTTACGCTAAAACGTATCTCGCGCTGTCATCCGTGGGCGACACCGGCATTTGATCCGGTGCCGCGGTCCGGTGAGGATGGCGCTGCCGGATATGACCGGCACCGTAGCTGAGAGCCTGTTTCACATCTGGTGCATATGAACGCACAGGGACGCGATTGATGAACCCCGAAAACCGTAACATGATCCTTGCCATCACGCTGTCGATGGCGGTGCTCTTTGGCTGGCAGGTCTTCGTCGTCGGTCCGGAGCTGGAAAAAGAAGCGGCGCGCCAGCAGGCGATTGCCGAAATGCAGGCGACCGAGGCCGAGGCCGAAAACGCCACACCACAGGCCGAGACCAGCACCGCAACCCCGACAACAGCTGGCGTTGCCGAGGCAAGACCGGCCGATACCGCGCCCCGAATCATCATTGACGCGCCGCTTGTTGCGGGGTCGATCTCGCTGGCTGGCGCGCGAATCGATGATGTGATGCTGAAAGGCTATCGCGAAACGCAGTCCGAGGACTCGCCCTCCATCCAGTTCCTGAACAAGACAAGTTCCGATCTTCCCTATTTCGCCGATTTTGGCTGGGCTGCGGGCGATGCTGATCATCCCATGCCAACAGCTGAAAGCCTGTGGAGCGCGGATCGCCAGGCGCTGGCGCCAGGCGCGCCGGTGTCTCTGTCCTGGGACAATGGCAAGGGCCTGACCTTCCGCCGGACCCTGTCGATCAACGAGGATTACCTCATCACCGTCGATGACAGCGTCGAGAGCCGTCTTGATTCGCCGGTGACGCTGTTTCCCTACGGTCTTGTCAGACGGCATGGCACGCCGCCGACCACCGGAATCTATATCCTTCACGAAGGTGCGCTCGGCGTGTTCGACGAGACGCTCCGCGAGGAGGATTATGATGAAATGCAGGATGCCGATGGCGGTGTGATTGATGTCGTCCCGGAAAGCGCCGGCGGCTGGATTGGCATCACCGACAAATACTGGCTTGCCGCGCTGGTGCCCGACCAGTCGGTGCGGATGAATTACGCCTTCAAGTCGCTTGGTGGCGGGACGGATCGCTATCAGGTCGATTACATCGCCGCCGAGGGACAGCTTTTGCAACCCGGGCAGATTGTGGCAAGCAAGACGCGGCTTTTTGCCGGCGCCAAGAAAGTCTCGCTTCTTGACCGGTATTCCAAGGAATTCGGCATCCCCAATTTTGATCTGGCCATTGATTTCGGCTGGTTCTATTTCCTGACCAAACCCTTCTTCCTGGTGATCAACTGGCTGTACGGCATTCTTGGTAATTTTGGTGTCGCGGTGCTGGCCTTCACGGTGCTCGTGAAGCTTGTCTTCTATCCGCTGGCCAATAAATCCTACCGCTCGATGGGCAAGATGCGGCTGTTGCAGCCGAAGGTTCAGCAGATCCGTGAAAAGCACGCCGAAGACCGTATGGCGATGAATCGTGAGATGATGGAGCTGTACAAGACCGAAAAGGTCAATCCGGCGGCAGGGTGCCTTCCGGTGCTGCTGCAGATTCCGGTCTTCTTCGCGCTCTACAAGGTGCTGTTTGTGACCATTGAGATGCGCCACGCGCCATTCTTCGGCTGGATCACTGACCTGTCGGCGCCTGACCCGACCTCGGTCTTCAACCTGTTCGGGCTGTTGCCCTATTCGGTTGGGTTCCTGCCGCCGTTCCTGCAGCTTGGCATCTGGCCGATTCTGATGGGGATCTCGATGTTCCTTCAGATGCGTCTCAACCCGGCGCCACCTGATCCGGTGCAGGCGAAGATCTTCCAATTCATGCCACTGATCTTCACCTTCCTGCTGGCCACATTCCCGGCTGGGCTGGTGATCTACTGGACCTGGAACAACCTGCTTTCGATGGCACAGCAATGGTACATCATGCGCAGAATAGCGAAGGAGAGTTGACGGACGAGGCCCTAGAGGCTGGCCGTCTCCTGTTCGCTGGAAGCTGCGAGTTCATCGCGGCGGCCAACAACATGCGCGTGTTGCCGCCAGAAGGGCTGCCGGAAATCTGCTTTGCCGGCCGTTCGAATGTCGGCAAATCATCGCTTATCAACGCGCTGACCGGACGGCGGGCGCTTGCCCGCACCTCGCAGACCCCGGGCCGCACACGGCAGTTGATTTTCTTTGATCTTGCGAACCGGCTGCAACTTGTCGACCTGCCAGGCTATGGGTATGCGTCGGCGCCGAAAACCGATATCAAGGCGTGGACGACACTGACCCGCAAATTTCTTGCCGGCCGGGCCTCGCTGCAGCGGGTGTTTCTGCTGATCGATTCGCGGCGCGGTGTTGGCGCCGCCGATTCCGAGATTATGTCGCTTCTTGATGCCAGTGCGGTGTCATGGGCCGTGGTGATGACGAAAGCCGACAAGCTGAAGCCCGGCCCGCTTGCGACGGTCTGCGCCGCAACGGCTGAAACCATTGGCCGTCACGTCGCCGCGTTTCCACAGATTTTTGTGACCTCGTCGCAGGAAGGTGATGGCATCGCCGCGCTGCGCGCGCACCTCGCCGAACTGGCATTGCCGCGCGGCTAGGGAGCTACAAGGTTTGGGCGAACAACACTTGCGCAGAGTGCCAGCTTGCCGATAATTTGACCGTCGGCGTGCAAAAGTCCCGGCACTATTATCCGGCACTATCACCCGGCACTGTGAAAGGCGAAATAATGGGCGACACACCTTCTTCCCTGCAATCAAAGCTGATCGAGCGGACGGGCATGCTTGTCGAGGCACTTCCCTTCATGCGCCGATATTCCGAGCAGACGATTGTCGTGAAGTTTGGGGGCCATGCGATGGGTGAGGCGGAGTATGTCGCCTCCTTCGCTGCCGATATCGCGCTTCTCGACCAGGTTGGCGCGCGGCCGGTTGTGGTTCATGGCGGTGGCCCGCAGATTGGCGAAATGCTGGCCAAGCTCGAGATCGAATCAAATTTCGTCGATGGGCTGCGGGTGACCGACGAGGCCACCATTTCGGTTGTCGAGATGGTGCTTGCCGGGGGCATCAACAAGGCGCTCGTGGCGGCGATTGCCAGGGCTGGTGGCCGTGCTGTCGGGATCAGCGGCAAGGATGGCGGGCTGATCAGGGCCCGCAAGCTTCTTGGCAAGAGCCGCGCCGAGGGAAGCGCCATTGAACAGGCCATCGACCTTGGTTTTGTTGGCGAGCCGGAACAGATCAACACCGATGTTCTGGACGCGCTGAACGCCGGCAATCTCATCCCGGTTGTCGCGCCGGTCGGAAGCGATGCTACCGGCGAGACCTATAATATAAATGCCGATACGGCGGCTGGCGCCATCGCCGCCGCTCTTGGTGCCACCCGCATGCTGATGCTGACCGACGTTGCCGGTGTTCTTGACAAGAATGGCGATCTGGTTACCGAGTTGACGGTCAGTCAGGCCGAGGCGCTGATTCGTGACGGTACGGTATCGGGGGGCATGATTCCGAAAGTCGAAACCTGTATCAATGCTGTTCTCGGGGGAGCCGAAGCCGCGGTGATCATGGATGGACGGGCGCCACACGCGCTGCTTGTCGAACTGTTCACCGAGCATGGGATGGGAACCATCATCAAGGCCGACTGACCGGCCATTTCCGAGAAAGGCAGCACGCTGATGTCACCTGTTTCAAAGTCGCCACAGACCTTTCCAACCGGCGAAATCCGGGATTGGGTATTCGATCTCGACAACACCATCTATCCGGCGCGATCGCAGCTTTTCCAGCGTGTGGCCGTGCGGATCACCGATTTTGTCGCGCAGCATTTCAAGGTGCCGCATGACGAGGCGCGGGTGATCCAGAAGGATCTGTTCTATCGCTATGGGACAACCATGCGGGGGCTGATGGTCGAGGAAAAGCTGGCGCCAGAGGATTACCTGCATTTTGTTCATGACATTGATGTCAGTGACCTGCCGCGGGAAACCGAGCTTGACGGGCTGCTGGCAAATCTGCCCGGGCGCAAACATATCTTCACCAACGGCACCGTGCCGCATGCCGAGAATATTCTCGATGCCTATGGCATTCGCCATCATTTCGATCATATCTTCGACATTGTCGGGGCTGATTTCGTGCCGAAACCGGAACAGAGGGCCTTTGACAGTTTTGTGACAACGACCGGCATCGACCCGCTTGGCGCGGTGATGGTCGAGGACATGGCGCGCAACCTTGAACCGGCGCACGCGCTTGGTATGCGCACAGTGTGGCTTGTCAGTGATCATGACTGGGCCGCCACCGGGGCTGACGAGCCCTATGTGCATTTTGTCGCCGAGGATCTGAAGAGCTTTCTTTCGGGCCTTGCCATTCCGGCCTGAAAGGTCGATATCAACTACAGACCAACTGATGGCAAGGGCGCGGTGACCCCGGCCCGGCCGTGAAATGCAAGTGGAGACGAAGATGGATTTGGCGCAGCTGGAACAGGATATTGACGCGGCATGGGACGCGCGTGACGCAATCGGCGCTGCCACCACCGGCCCGGTTCGTGATGCGGTATCCGCGGCGCTTGACATGCTGGACAGCGGCGCGGCGCGTGTTGCCGAACCGCGTGGCGATCATCAATGGCATGTCAATCAGTGGCTGAAGAAGGCGGTGCTGCTGTCGTTCCGGCTGAATGACATGGCGGTGATTCCGTCCGGCACCACCTATCCTGGCCATGGCGAGGCTGCCTGGTGGGACAAGGTGCCGTCGAAATTCGCCGGCTGGGGTGAAACCGAGTTCCGTGATGCCGGCTTTCGCGCTGTTCCCGGCTGCATTGTCCGGCATTCGGCGCATGTCGCCGCCGGCGCCGTTCTGATGCCAAGCTTTGTCAATCTTGGCGCCTATGTTGACAGCGGCACCATGGTCGATACCTGGGCGACGGTTGGATCCTGCGCGCAGATTGGCAAGAATGTTCATCTCTCCGGCGGTGCTGGTATCGGCGGGGTTCTCGAACCGTTGCAGGCCGGGCCGGTTGTTATCGAGGATGACTGTTTTATCGGGGCCAGGTCCGAGGTTGTCGAGGGCGTGGTTGTCGAACAGGGCGCTGTGCTGTCCATGGGTGTCTTTATCGGCGCGTCGACAAAGATCGTCGACCGTGTCTCCGGTGAGGTCCATATGGGCCGCGTGCCGGCCTATTCGGTGGTTGTGCCAGGCACGCTCCCCGGCAAGCCTCTCGCCGATGGCTCGCCAGGGCCGTCGCTTGCCTGTGCTGTGATCATCAAGAAGGTCGACGAGAAGACACGTTCCAAGACCTCCGTCAATGAATTGCTGCGCGACTGATGGGATCGGCGCCGTCGCATGCTGTCAAGCTGACACAGCGGCTGATCCGTTGCCCGTCGGTGACGCCGCATGAAGGCGGCGCGCTCGACTGTCTTGAGACCGAGCTGACGGCGCTTGGCTTTGTCTGCCAGCGGCTTGCCTTTGGCGATGGCGACGAGCAGGTTGATAATCTGTTTGCCCGCCGCGGCACCGAAGGCCCGCATATCAGCTTTGCCGGCCATACCGACGTCGTCCCTGTCGGCGACCGCGATGCCTGGACACATGACCCGTTCGGCGCGGTCATTGAGGATGGGCGACTATATGGGCGCGGCGCTGCCGATATGAAAAGCGGGATCGCTGCTTTTGTTGCCGCCATCGCCCGCCTGCCCGTCGACGACGCTGCCGGTTCGATCAGCCTGCTGATTACCGGTGATGAAGAGGGTGATGCTGTCAACGGCACTGTGAAGATGGTCGAATGGGCGGCGGCGCATGGCCATGAACCCGACATGTGCATTGTTGGCGAGCCGACGAATCCAACCGCGCTAGGCGATGTCATCAAGAATGGCCGTCGCGGCAGCCTGTCAGGTCACCTTGTGGTCGAGGGCCGGCAGGGGCATGTCGCCTATCCGCATCTTGCCGACAATCCGGTCACAAGACTGCTGGCCATGCTGGCACCGGTGAATGGCTGCGAGCTGGATTCAGGAACACCGCATTTCGGCCCGTCGGTGGCGCATGTCACGACAATTGATGTTGGCAATCCGGCCACAAACGTGATTCCGGCACGCGCCGAGGCGCGGTTCAACATCCGTTTCAATACCGAGCATAGCGCGGCCGGGCTGATCGGCTGGCTGGAAGAGCATTTCGGCCGGATCGGTGGTGACTGGACTGTCAGCTGGAAATCGAATGCGGACCCCTTTATCACCGCGCCCGGGCCACTGACCGATCTGCTGGCGGATGCCAGCGAGGCTGTCACCGGCCGCCGTCCCGAACTGTCGACCACCGGCGGCACGTCGGACGCGCGTTTCATTACAAAACTCTGTCCGGTGGCCGAATTCGGCCTTGTCGGGCAGACCATGCATCAGGTTGACGAGAATGTCCTGATCTCGGACATTGATGGCCTCAGCGCGATCTATGAAGACTGTCTGCGCCGGTTCTTCTCTGGAGGCGCGGCGTGAACGAGGCTGATAACTCGCTGGCGATGGGACGTCTTCTTGACCTCATCAAACGCACCCTTCTGGTGATGCTTGGCCGCCGGCCGATCAGTGGCAGCTATGTGTTTGATGCGCCGGCGGTCTGGCAGGCGATCTGGGCGTCGGTGATCTTCACCTTCATCGTGTCGGTCTATCCGGGGCTGCGCGCCGGCATTGGTGTGCTGGCTGCCAACCTGATCCTCCAGCTTGTTGCCGTCGTTCTGATGGTGCTTCTGTTCGCAACAATCCTGCGCACGGCTGGTCTCATCGACAGGCTCTTTGCCTTCACCGTTCCCTTCCTGTGGGTCGAGAATGTCCAGCATCTTGTTGGCGGGCTGGTGCAGAATTTTGCAATTCTGTCCGGGGACGCGACGATGCTGGTCCTGATGACGCCGCTGATTTTCTGGACCATCTACTGGCTCTGGCGGATTGGCCGCGATCAGCTTGGGCGCGGCGGATGGTTCGCCACCGGCCTTCTGTTTCTGTCATTTGTGATTGATGCCGGCCTGTTTCTGTTCGTGCAGTCGCGCGTTCAGATTCCCGGATAGGGTCACATCGGATAGGGTCACGTCGGATAGGTCACTTCGGTCAGATACAGCCCCTCTGGCGGGGCGGTGGGGCCGGCGGCAGACCGGTCCCGTGCCCGCAGCGCGGCCGCGACATCATCCGGGGTCCATTTGCCGGTCCCCACAAGCGCCAGCGTGCCGACAATGTTGCGCACTTGATGATGCAGGAATGACCGCGCCGCCGCGTGAACATGAACTTCCTCGCCAACCGTCTCAATCCGCAGCTCATCAAGCGTTCGCAGCGGGCTGTCCGCCTGGCACTGGCTGGCGCGAAAGCTGGTGAAATCATGACGTCCGACAAGATGTGTCGTCGCTTCCTGCATCGCCGGCACGTCAAGGCTGGCCCGGTGATGCCAGACCCGCCCAAGATCGAGCGCCGGCGGCGCACGCCGTGGCAGGATGCGGTAGAGATACCGCCTCCCCGTGGCCGAAAATCTGGCATGGGTGTCGGCGGGGACCTCACGCGCGGCGCGGATTGTCACCGGATGCTCACCTGTCAGCGCGTTCAGTGCCGCCATCACCCGCGTTGCATCGAACTTTTCGGGAACATCAAGATGCGCCACCTGGCCGGTGGCATGGACACCTGAATCGGTGCGGCCTGCGCCCTGGACAGGGCAGTCGACGCCGGTCAGTTCGCGGGCCGCATCCTCCAGCACCTGCTGCACTGACATGCCGTTATCCTGACGCTGCCAGCCAACAAACGGCCCACCATCATATTCGATGGTGATGAAGACCCGGCGCGTCATTCGACTGCCGCGCCAATAGGGCTGCCGGTGGGTACGGGGTTGCCATTCAGAAAGGCGCGCGCCGGCATCGCCTTGCCGCCTGCAGGCTGGACCTCGTCGAGGATGAGTTCGCCGCTGCCAGTGCCGATCCGCATGCCGCCCCTGGGATCAAGTCCCAGAAAATCTCCGGGTTCAGCCCGGCTCACCTCGTCGCCGCGTCTGGCGGCACGAACGCGAATCCGCCCCTTTGGCCCGGTGAACCAGGCGCCGGGTACCGGGGTGAAGGCGCGTATCTGCCGGTCAAGCACCAATGCCGGCAGATGCCAGTCAATCTCGGCTTCAGCCGGGGTCAGTTTCGGGGCATAGGTCGCCGCTGAGTCATCCTGTGGCTGCTGGCTTTCCAGACTATTCGGAAGGTCGGCGATCACCTCGCCAAGAAGGTCGGCAGTCAAAGGTGCCAGTTGGTCATGAAGAGTGGCGGCGGTTTCGGCGTCGCCAATGGCGCATTCGCGCCGTGCCAGCACCGGTCCGGTATCAAGGCCGGATTCCATGACCATGGCACAGACACCGGTTTTGCTGTCACCAGCGGCAATGGCGCGCTGGATCGGGGCCGCGCCACGCCAACGCGGCAGCAGCGAGGCATGCCCGTTTATGCAGCCAAATCGGGGCATCGCAAGAACCGCCGGCGGCAGGATCAGACCATAGGCAACAACGACAAAGACATCGGCTTCAAAGGCCGCCAGTTCCGCCGCATCGGCAGCGGTTTTCAGGCTGGTCGGGTGGCGAACTGTCAGTCCGCGTTCGGCGGCATGCGCCGCCACCGGTTGTGGGGTTTCGCGCATGCCACGACCGGCGCGGCGCGGTGGCTGTGTGTAGACAGCCAGCACGTCATGCTCGCCGGCAAGCCGGTCAAGCGTCGGAATGGCGAATGCCGGGCTTCCCATGAAGACGATCCGCCGGCGGGTCATGACAGGCTCCTAGTCGCCGCCATTGGTCTGGCGAAGCTCTTTCAGGGTGCGCCGCACGATCATGTCGCGCTTCAGCCGCGAGATATGGTCGATGAACAGCACCCCGTCCAGATGGTCGATCTCGTGCTGGACACAGGCGGCAAGAAGCCCCTCGCACCGCATCATCTGCTCGTTGCCGTCAGGGTCGGTATAACGGACATCGACATGGGCCGGCCGGGTGACTTCGGCGGTCTGGTTAGGGATCGACAGACACCCTTCTTCAAGCACCGCGGTCTCATCCGAACTGGCGACAATTTCGGGATTGATCATCTTGTGAAGCTCCGGGGCATCGTCCGGTCCGCAATCCATCACGATCAGCCGTTCCGAGACGTTGATCTGCGGCGCCGCAAGGCCAATTCCCGGCGCATCATACATCGTCTCGGCCATGTCATCCAGAAGCTGGCGAACGCCGTCCGTCACCTCGCGCACAGGCGTGGCCACCCGGCGAAGCACCGGATCGGGGATGCAGATGATGGGGATCAGCGCCATAGGCCTGCCTTTCATGGCTGTCACTTGTCAGGCCCTTGGAGTAGGGGATGGCGACGAAGCAGTCAAGTTGCAGTCGGCTGGTGGTCATGCCAGACTGGGGGCACCTGTCGATGCGCATGATTCGTGCTGCCGGCAGTGTTCTTTCTGACCGCGTCCCCAGACGGATTATTGTCCATGCCGCTCGACACGATGATCATACTCCTTGCTCTTGCTGTGATTGCAATTCTTGCTTTCATGCTGCTGCGCCAGCGGAACGCGGGGCGTGATGGCGAGGCGCTTGCCGAATTGAAAGGACAGCTTGCGCAGCTTTCCGCGCAGTCCGGGGAGCTTCACAAGACGGTCGCCGCGCAGATGCAGGAAACCGAGGGCCGTCTCGGCACGCGCCTTGAAAGCTCGCTTCGCGACCAGAATGATCGTACCAACCGCTCGCTTACCGGCATGGCCGAGAAACTGGCTGTCATCGAACAGGCGAATGCGCATATCTCGGCGCTGACAGGGCAGGTTGGCGAGCTTCAGAACATTCTGTCAAATAAACAGGCGCGTGGCAGCTTTGGCGAGGTGCAGCTGGAAAATCTCGTCCGTGATGCGCTTCCCGACAGCGCTTTCAATTTCCAGCACACGCTTGGCAATGGTCGTCGCGTCGATTGCTTTCTCGACATGCCGGCGCCGCCGGGCCCGATCTGCATCGATTCCAAATTCCCGCTGGAATCCTACCGTGCGCTGGTGGCCGCCAGCACCGAGGCCGACCGGACCACGGCGCGGCGGATGATGGAGGCTGATGTGAAGAAACATATTACCGACATCGCCGACCGCTACATCATCCCGGGGGAGACCGCGGACAGCGCGATCATGTTCCTGCCGTCGGAATCGGTCTATGCCGAGATCAACCTGCAGCTTCCCAAGCTTGTCGAGGAGAGTCGGCGCAAGCGTGTCTATATGGCCGGGCCGGACAATCTGATGCTGATCCTGCACACGGTGCGGGCCATTCTTCGTGACGCGCGCATGCATGAGGCCGCCGGGGTCATCAAGGCCGAGGTGGAAACGATGCTGCAGGATGTCACCCGGCTGGATGAACGGATCAAGAAGCTGGCAACGCATTTCGGCCAGGTAGAGAAGGATATCGACGATATCCAGATCTCGAGCCGCAAGATTTCGTCACGCGGGGCGAAGATCACCCAGATTGATGTCAGCAATGAGGGCGCGCCGCCGCCCGAACTTCCCGGCCAGACGGGTCACTGACTGCCAATGCGCCCCCGCGCCTTGAGTGCCTGCGCCAGTGTGCCGTCATCAAGGAAATCCAGCTCGCCGCCAACCGGCACGCCATGCGCCAATCTTGTTACCTCGATCGACAGCGGTTGCAGCTTTTCATGAAGATAATGCGCTGTCGTCTGCCCCTCGACGGTTGCTGGCAGAGCGAGGATCACCTCGCCAACATCCTCGCGCGCCCGGGTCAAAAGCCTGTCGATGTTGAGTTCCGCCGGTCCGCGCCCGTCAATGGCGCTAAGCGTGCCACCCAACACATGATACAGCCCGCGATATACCGCCGCGCGTTCCATCGCCCACAGATCGCCAACATCCTCGACAACACAGATGGTCTGCCGGTCACGCTGCGTGTCGCGGCACAGGGCGCAGATATCGCCGGTATCCAGATTGCCACAATCGGCACAGCTTCGGATGCTGCGCGCCACCTGCCCCAGATCCTCGGCAAGTGGCAGCATCAGCCGATCTCGATTCTGCAGAAGGTGAAGCACCGCCCGCCGCGCCGATCGCGGACCAAGCCCGGGAAGGCGTGCCAGACGCCTGATCAGATTGTCGAGCTGTGAATCCATCGGGGTCCCGGACTCAGAAAGGCAATGACATGCCGGGCGGCAGCGGCAGGCCGCCGGTGATATCCTTCATCTTTGCCGCCATCGCCGAATCGGCCTCGGCCCTGGCGTTGTTCGTCGCCAGGCAGATCATATCCTCGAGAATCGAGATATCATCGCCATCAATGGCGGCGGGATCGATTTTCACGCCCCGCATCTCGCCCTTGCCGGTCACGGTCACGGCGACCGCACCGCCACCAACGCTGGCGGTGAATTCGGTGTCGGCCATTTCCTGCTGCAGCGCTTCCATGCGCGTCTGCATTTCCTGAACCTTCTTCATCATGCCGGCCATATTGCGCATCATGTCGGGACATCCTCATTTGGCTGGTCGATAGGTGGCTGGTCCGCCAGGGTGACGGATTCGATTTCGGCACCCGGGAAGATCTCGGTGATTGTCTTCACAAGGGGCGTCGCGGCAATGCTCTCGAATTCGCGGCGCTGGGCCTCGCGCCGTTCCTCGGTGACTGTCATGCCGCCGGGGCCGTCGGACAGGCTGACCATCCACCGCGCGCCGGTCCACTCGCTGAGGCGGCGCGCCATTTCACCCGGCAGGCTGTCAGGGGCGCCGTCGGTCAGGCAGATATCCAGAAGACCCGGCTGCAGGCGGACAAGGCGCACATGGCTGCGGATATGCGCCGCCATAAGTGGATCACCATGCGTTTCGGCAAGTTCGGATATATCCAGCAGCGATTGTGGTTGCGGTGGCACAGCGCTGTCTGTCTCAATTGCGGCTTCGATGGCCGGCTCGGACGCCGGTTCGGCAGCTGGTGCAGGTGTGGCCATTGGCGCGGCTGAATCGCCGCTCGCGGCCCGCATCGTCGCCGGTGGTGAAGGTTCTTCTGCCGGTGCGGCGGCAGGCGCCGTCATCGCCGATGTCATGCCACCGTCAGTCTCCGGTGTGGCCGCTGTTGACGCCGCCGGTGCCGGCACGGTCGGCGCGGATTGTGGTTCGGTCTCCGCAAGCCGCCGAACGATGTCGCCCGGGGTTGGCATATTGGCAAGATGCGCCAGCCTGATGACCAGCATTTCGGCCGCCGCCGCCGGTTGTGGTGCCGAGGTGACCTCGCCATGGCCTTTCAGCAGCATCTGCCAGGCCCGCCCAAGGCGGGCAATCCCCATCTGCGCCAGCGTTTCGATGGCGCCCTTCTCGGCTTCCAGAAGCGTGTCGAGTGGCCCGCCAGCGGCCTTCTGGCTGGCGCGGTGAACAAGATCCATCAGGTCCGAGATGATCATTTCCGGCTCGGCCCCGCCGGCCGTCGTCGCTGCCAGCGCTGCCAGCGCGCCGGCCGTATCACCCCGCATCGCCGAGTCAAGAATGGCGATGGAATCATCGCGCCCCGGACGGCCAAGCATTTCGGTGATGCTGTCGATTGTCATCCGGTCAGCTGTCATCGCCGCCGCCTGGTCGAGAAGCGACAGCGCGTCACGGACCGACCCTTCGGCGGCGCGGGCGATCGCGGTGATCGCCTCGGCATCCGCGGTGATCGATTCGCGCTCACAGATGGTGACAAGATGCGCTGCCAGCATGTCGGTTGGCACGCGCCGCAGATCAAAGCGCTGGCATCGTGACAGGATGGTTACCGGCACCTTGCGAATCTCGGTGGTGGCGAAAATGAATTTCACATTGTCGGGCGGTTCCTCAAGCGTCTTCAGCAGCGCGTTGAAAGCGCTTTTCGACATCATGTGGACTTCGTCGATAATGTAGATCTTGAACCGTCCGGAGACAGGCCGGTACCCAACCCCCTCGATAATCTCACGGGCATCATCAACACCGGTATGGCTTGCGGCGTCGATTTCCAGAACATCGACGTGACGGCCGGCGGCAATGGCCTGACAGGGCTCGCAGATACCGCATGGTTCAAGCGTCGCGCCGCCTTCACCATCTGGCCCGATACAGTTCAACCCGCGGGCAAGAAGACGTGCTGTCGAGGTCTTGCCGACACCGCGAACGCCTGTCAGCACAAAGGCGTGTGCCAGTCGGCCAAGCGAAAGCGCGTTCTCCAGCGTGCGGACCAGCGCTTCCTGTCCAATCAGCTCGGAAAATCGCTCGGGGCGGTACTTGCGTGCAAGAACCCGGTAACCTGTCAGGGCGCTGTCGTTCATGATGTCTGAAACCTAGCGCAGCGATGGCGATTTTGCCACCGGTAACTGCCAGTTCGCGACCGGTGCCGCGACCGGTGCCGTGACCCCTGTGGTTCTCATCGCATGACGGAAAGCGGAAGACTGGACGACCCGCGCGAAAACGACCCTGGCTGCTTCCTCTCGGACCTGACCGGTTAGACCGACAGCACGTCCGCCCAGCCTCCCTGACCTCTATATGGATGAAAGCGGCAGGGGGGACAAGCCATTAATGTTGACGCCAATCGGCGTGGCCGATCCAAGGCGGCTGATAAGGGTGCCGCCGATATGTCAGCTGTTCGCGCGCACCGGGCTTGCCGGGTAGGTGCCAAGCACCGTCACCTTGCCGTCCTGGCAGTAGAAACGAAGCTCCTCCATGGCGAGTTTCATTTCCGGAGCCTCGATATGGCCCTCGACATCGACATAGAACTGCGCGCGCTCGGCCGATCCCGGGCGAATATAACTTTCCAGCTTGGTCATGTTGACGCCGTTTGTGGCGAACCCGCCGAGCGCTTTGTAAAGCGCTGCCGGCACGCTGCGAAGCGTGAACACCATGGTGGTCATCATTCGCTCGCCATTCAGCGGCGGGGTGACGTCTGTCCGCGACATGACAAGAAAACGTGTTGTGTTGTGCTCGGCATCCTCGGCCGAGGCCAGCAACACATCAAGCCCATAGATCTGGCCGGCGAGTTCCGAGGCGATGGCGCCAATTTTTGTGTCACCCCGCGCGGCGATATCCTTGGCGGCGCCGGCGGTATCGGGATGCATCACCGGTGTCAGCCCCAGCGCGCGAAGCCGCTCGCGGCATTGCGCAAGCCCCTGCGCGTGGCTGTGGACCTCGACAAGGGTTTCCAGAGTGGCACCCTTTGGCGCCAGCAGATGGTGATTGACGCGCTGGAAATGCTCGCCATTGATGAACAGGCCGGATTCGGGAAGAAGATGGTGAATGTCGGCCACCCGCCCGGCGATCGAATTCTCGACCGGTACCATGGCGAGCGCGGCACGCCCTTCCTGGACCGCGAGGATCATATCCTCGAATGAGGCGCAGGGAAGCACCTCCATCTCCGGTTTCACCGCCTGGCAGGCCATGTGTGAATAGGCGCCAAGTACGCCCTGGAAGGCGATGATATTGTTGCTGTCGCTCATCAAACTGGCTTTCTGTTGCTGATTTCCGGCGGCGTTTTACCAGCGCGCGAGTATCGTGTCATGGCCTGTGACTGTCAATGTTACTGGCCGGCTGCCGGGCTGCACGGGGACCTGGCAGACAGGTCAGTCACGCGCCGCCAAGACGTTGGCGCGTCGCGGCGAGATCATCCTCGGTATCGACACCGGCAGGCGCCGCGGCAATCTCGGCAACGGCGATCTTCATGCCGGCCTCCAGGGCGCGCAGCTGTTCCAGCTTTTCGGCGCGTTCCAGTGGCGAGGGTGGCAGCGCGACAAATCTTGCCAGCGCCTCACGCCGCCAGCCATAGACACCGACATGATGATATTTCTGCGCTGTGCCGGTCGGCACGACAGCGCGGCTGAAATAGAGCGCGGTTCCGATTCGGGGGCTGGTGGTGCTGTCCTGCCAGCTGACCACCGTCTTGACGACCTGCGGGCGCGCCGCCTCTGCCTCGTCGGCACGGGTGACAAGTGTCGACAGCGCGGCGCCGCTGCGATCTGCGGTGGCAAGAAGTGTGGCCGGAATCACCGGGTCGAGCTCGGGAAGGTCACCCTGAAGATTGAGGATGATCTCGAAATGCCGGTCCGGGTCGATCCGCTCAACAGCTTCGAAGGTGCGGTCTGATCCCGAAGGATGGTCGGCGCGGGTTTTCACCGCATTGCCGCCGGCCGCCTGAACCGCCGCGACAATCGCGTCATCGTCGGTTGCCACCCAGACTGGTGCGATATCGGCGGCCATCGCGCGTTCCCAGACATGCTGAATCATCGGCTTGCCGGCAATGTCGGCAAGAGGTTTTCCCGGTAGACGACTGGCCGCCATGCGGGCGGGAATGATGATGACAGGTGACAAGGTCGAACTCATGATGCGGCAATTCATCACATAATCGTCGATTTGCCTAGGCAAAAGGCGCAAATAGGCTGATCGGGGGCTTGAGGGCAACCGGCAATTTCGCTAAGAGATGGGCGTTGGGCAGGTCTTGAGATGGCCGGCCGCCAGACATTTGAGGGGGAGCTTCCGCGCCAGCGGGAGAAGTGAGCATGGATGAACTTGGTCTGAACAAGCTTTTTGCCGGCATACTTGTCGCCGGTCTTTTGCTGATGACAGGCGTGAAGCTTGCCGAAGTCCTCGTGCCGCACAGCGAGCTCGAGCAGAATGCCTATGTCATCGAGGTGCCGGAAGGTGGCGCCGCCACCGCCGCCGCGCCAGCCGACAAGGGGCCGGAGCCCATCATGGCACTGCTTGCCAGTGCCGATGCGGCCGCTGGCGAGAAGCTGGCCAAGAAATGCACCGCCTGCCACGTTTTCGACAAGGGCGGCGCCAACAAGGTTGGTCCGGCACTGTGGAACGTCGTCAATGCCGATAAGGGTGTTGTCGACGGCTTTGGCTATTCCAATGCGCTGGTCGAGTTTGGCGGGCAGTGGGATTATGCCGCGCTGAACGCCTTCCTGGCAAAACCAAAGGCGTATATCTCGGGCACGAAGATGAATTTCGCCGGCCTGAAAAAGCCGCAGGACCGCGCCAACATGATCGCCTATCTCCGCCAGCAGGCCGATGCGCCAGCCGACCTGCCAACCGATGAGCAGATTGCGGCCGAAAGCGGAAGCTGAGGGATCGTGGCGGATACCACCCGAATTCACAGCCAGCTCAGCAATGGCGAGCTGGCTGATTTTTTGGCCAGTCTGCCATCTGTCAGCCGCCCGATCATCTCGAACTGGTTTCGCAGTGGCGGCACCATCGAATGGAAAGCCGATGATTCGCCGGTAACGCTTGCCGACAAATCGGCCGAACTGGCGCTTCGTGACGCCCTTATAGCGCAATTCCCCGATGACGATATTCTTGGCGAGGAACACGCCCCGCGCCATGGCAGCAGCGGTTATGCCTGGGTCATCGACCCGATTGACGGCACCCGCGCCTTTATCTGTGGCCGGCCGGTTTTCGGCACGCTGATCGGGCTGGTCAGGAACGATGATCCGATCGCCGGACTGATCGACATGCCGATGCTTGATGAATGCTATGTGGCCGTCGGCGACAAGGCGACGCTGAATGGCGCCACCATCACCACCAGCAAGGTCAGCGCGCTTCGCAATGCCCGCCTTGCCACCACCGCGCCGGAAGCGCTTCTTGATGACAGTCTTGATGCCTTCAACAGGCTTAGCGCCGGTGCGGCGACCAACAGCTATGGTGGGGACTGCCACAATTACGCGCTTCTTGCCGCCGGCCATCTTGACCTTGTGCTTGAGGACGGTCTGGCAACGCATGATATCATGGGGGTCGTGCAGGTGATTCGCGCCGCTGGCGGTGTTGTCACCGACAAGACAGGTGCGCAGGTATCGATGCGGGACACGACAAGCCTTCTTGCCGCGGCGACGCCGGCTTTGCATGCCGAGGCGCTTGCCATTGTGAGAGACGAGGCCTGACAGGGAGAGTGCGATGATCCGGATCGGCTTTTACGGGAATGCCAGCGATATCGCCGACTGGGAAACGTCACTTGGCACGCGGCTGCCGGATTTCGAGATCAATGAGTTGCTGAGCGAGGCTGGCGCGGCAAGTGACGTCGCGCTTGTCTGGGCGCCGCCGCCGCATGCCTTTGCGAACTGCGCCAATCTTCGCGGCATCATCATGCAGGGCCAGGGCGTCGATCATATGATGCGTGACAGCACGGTGCCGCGCGACATTCCGCTGGTGCGTCTGATTGATCCCGACATGGCCAACGCGCTGAGCCACTGGGCGATCCTGAACGCGCTGGATTTCTGGCGTGACGGGGCCGCGTACCGGGCCCAGCAGGCGGCCCGCCACTGGCACTCGCTGCCACAGCGGCCTGCCACCGGCGCACGCGTCGGAATCCTTGGTGTCGGGGCCATTGGTACGGTGATCGCGCGGCGTTTCGCGGCGCTTGGATTCACCGTGCGCGGCTTTGCCAGATCACCCAAGACAATCGACGGGGTCGAGGTGTTTGTCGGCATGGACCAGCTTGGTGATTTCGCCGATGGTCTCGATATAGTCGTATCGGTGCTGCCATTGACCCCACAGACAACCGGCATCATGAATGCGGGTTTTTTCGACCGGCTGGCACCCGGGGCCTTCATCATCAATGGTGGACGGGGCCCGCAGGTGGCAGATGATGATCTGCTTGCCGCCGTTGATTCAGGTCAACTTGGCGGTGCCGCCCTTGATGTGTTCGCGGTTGAACCGCTGCCGGATGACCATCCATTCTGGACTCACCCCAAGGTGCGTGTCTGGCCGCATGTGGCGGCGCAGACAAACGCCACATCGGCGGCTGACCAGGTGGCGCAGGCCATCCAGCGGATTATGGCTGGCGAGGAGCCGGCAAATCGTGTCGACTGGGAGCGTGGCTACTAGCCGGCGGCAAGCCTTTCGATATAGGTGAAGAGGGCGCGCAGCCCCATCGCCTCGCCACCCTTTGGCCGCCCCGCCCGCCCGGCCAGATTCCATGCCATCACATCGATATGCGCCCAGTTCGTCGTCTTGCCGGCAAAACGACGAAGGAACAGCGCGGCGGTGATGGCACCGCCATAGCCTGAGGGGCCGGTACTGGACAGCGCCACATGGCCGGCCTCGAGATGCCGTTCATAGGCATCGAACAACGGCAACCGCCAGAGTGGATCCGCCGCCGCGTCTGCCGCCGCGAGGATTCCGCTGGCGGTTTCATCCAGGTTGCAGAACAAAGCTGGCAGTTCGGTGCCAAGCGCCACGCGCGCGGCACCGGTCAGCGTGGCGAAATCAATCATGAAGTCGGGTTCGTCTTCGCAGGCAAGCGTGATCGCGTCGGCCAGAACCAGTCGCCCCTCGGCATCGGTGTTGCCAACCTCGACCGGCAGGCCGGCGCGGGTGTCGATCACATCAAGCGGACGCATCGATTTCGACGATACCGCGTTTTCGGCTGCTGGCACCAGAACCCGCAACCGGACAGTGAGCCCGGCCATCATCACCGCGCTGGCAAGACCAAGCACCGTCGCCGCCCCGCCCATATCCTTTTTCATCAATTCCATCGCCTTTGATGGCTTCAGATCAAGACCGCCCGAGTCAAAGGTGATTCCCTTGCCGATAAGGGTGATTTTCGGACCCTTGTCACCCCAGTGAAGGTCGATCAGCCTCGGCGCGATCTCGGCGGCCCGCCCTACCGTATCAATAGCCGGGTAGTCGCTGGCAAGCGCCTCGCCCGTGGTGACCTCGATGCTGGCATTGAACCTGTCGGCAAGATGGCGGGCCGCCTGTTCCAGCCCGGCCGGCGTCATGTGATTCGGCGGCGCGTTGATCAGGTCGCGGCAGAAGGCGGTGCCGCTGGCAAGGCCGATCACCCGTGCCCGCGTCCCTTCGTCCGGCATCGTGGCAAGGCTGAGTTCACGAACATCCCTGTCAGGCGCGTCACGATAGGTGGTGAAGCTGTATTGCGCCAGCGCCCACCCAAGGCCGACAGCAGTGAGGTCAATGGCCGGATCGCATGGACCCGCCACCGACCAGCGCCCGGCTGGCAGTGATGTGGCGATCGCGGCGGCATGCCAGATGGCGTCCACCGGATCAATGATCCCAACCGCGTCATGCGTGTCTGTTGCTGGCAGAAGGCAGGCCTTGCCAGCGCTGCCGGCAAAGCCGCTGGCCCCGATCCAGTTCTGTGTGGCGTCATCGGCGGCGTCTCGCCAGCCAGCATATTCCTGTGGGGTCAGAAGGCGCAGCTGGCGGGCGTCGACATCATCTGTAACAAGGCCTAGTTCATCTGGCTGGCGAAGAGGGAATTTTGTCATGACTCATCCATTGGTCGCGGGGTGGCGAGCGCGCGGACACGCCCCATGCGCATCTGCAGGGTGATGCCGCGCAAGCCGAGATATATCGTAAAGGCGGCAAAAAGGCCATTCAGCCCAAACCCGCCAAGCAACAGCACAGACACAGCGAACAGGGCGGCCGAGACCAGCATCGCGTTGCGCATCTCGCGGCTCTGTGTTGCGCCAATGAAAACACCGTCCATCTGGAAGGCAAGGAACGAGACCGGCGGCAGCAGCGCCGCCCAGTGCCAATGCGCCAGGGTCAGGGCGGCCAGATCCTGCTGTGAGGTCAGAAGACCGACAATCCACGGCGCACCGCCCCAGACAAGGGCGCTGATTGCAAGCGCCGCAAGGCCCGCCATGATATTGGTCCGGCGAACCACCTGGTCGAGCATCGGCAGGTGACGGCGTCCAACCGCCTCGCCAACAAGCGCCTCGGCGGCGTGGGCAAAGCCATCCAGCGAAAAGCAGATCAGCCCGAACATGACCAGAATCAGCTGCATCGCGGCCAGTGACAGATCACCGATCCCGGCCGCCTGATTCAACAGCACCGCCTCGCTGAGAAGGATCAGCACGGTGCGAATGGTGATATCGCTGCCGATTTCGAAGAACCGCGCAAAGGCCGCCGGGTCGAACCAGGCTGGTCGGCGGGTGAAAATGCGACGGCCAGCCCCGGCAAGAAGATCCCGCCAGTGCCAGCTGACAAGCCCAAGCGTTACCGCAAGACCGGCCCATTGCGCGACAACCGACGCCAGCGCGACACCCTCGATTGTCATGCCAAGACCAAGCACGAAAAAGACATTCAGCGTCAGATTGGCAAGATTGATGAAGATGATCTGTACCATCGCAAGGCGCATCTGCTGGCGCCCGAAAATACATCCAAGAAGAACCATGTTCGCCAGCGCCGCCGGCACAGCAAGAAGGCGCAGGCCAACATATCGCTGCATCAACGCCTCGACAGTGTCGCTTGCGGTCAGCAGGGCGCTGGTGACCATATGCACAAGCGGTGTGGCCAGAACGAAGATGGAGCCAAGGAAAAAGGCAAGTATCAACCCGCGGACGAGATGATTTTCGATGTCCCGCAGGTCGCCGCGCCCCTGCGCCTGGGCAACCAGGCCGGTGGTGCACATACGCAGGAAACCAAGCCCGAAATAGATGAAATTGAACACCAGGCTGCCAAGCGCGACACCGCCGACAAAGCTGGCGTCGTCGAGCCGCCCCATCATCGCCGTGTCAGCGGCGCCAACAAGCGGGAAGGTAACGTTGGCGATAATGATTGGCCATGATATCGACCAAAGATGACGCCAGCTTGTCTGTTGTTGCCAGGAACGGTTGCCAGCTTGTCTTGAAGAGATGTCGGTCATGATCCCATTGCCGGGTGGCGATGCCGTGGACCCTACAGCCGGGGGCGAAGGCAGGCAATTGATATAGCAAATACGTCCAAAAAATGCTTTAACGAAGCACCGGTCATCTGGGCTACAGGCGGCCGATCATCCAGGGGATCGGCCGTGAACGTGCCATTCAAAAAATCGGCGTTGCTGCTGGTGCTGGCATGTCTTGCCGCCGCCGTTCTGATCGGGCACCAGACCGTGCCGCCGATGGATCGCGACGAGTCGCGCTTTGCCCAGGCCAGCAAGCAGATGGTGCAGACGGGCGATCTGATCACCATCCGGTTCCAGGATGAAATCAGGGCCAAGAAACCAGCCGGAATTTACTGGCTTCAGTCGGCTTCGGCGTCGCTGTTTGGCGAGGACAATATCGCGTCCTATCGGCTGCCAAGTCTTCTTGCCATGCTGTTGACGGTCTATGGCACCTATCGTATTGCGCGCACTCTCTATAAACCCCAACGCGCCGTGCTTGCCGCTGCCGCCTGTGGTGGCGCGCTGATTGTCTTTGCCGAGGCGCATCTGGCAAAGACGGATTCGGTGCTGATGCTGCTATGCCTGATGCAGCAATATGGGCTGATGCGAATCTACCAGGCATGGCAGCATGGCCGCCGGCTGGCCTATCATTCCTATCTGTGGGTATGGCTTCCGATGGCGGCGGCAGTGCTGGTCAAGGGGCCGGTGGCGCCAATGCTGGCGCTGACAACAATTGCCGCGCTGTCGGCCTGGCATCGCAATCTGACATGGCTTCGCATGCTGCGGGCCGGGCGTGGGGTGATCATCCTGTGTCTGGTGACACTTCCCTGGGCGGTTCTCGTCACGCTGGCCACCGACGGGGCCTTTCTTGATATAGCCATTCGTGGTGATTTTCTGGCGAAGGTACAGAGTGGACAGGAATCACACGGCGCGCCGGTTGGCAGCTATCTGATGTTGGCCGCGATCCTGCTATGGCCGGCAAGTCTGCTGTTGCCACGCGCCATCAGCCAGCTGCCCTTGCTGGTGTCACATGTGGAAAGCCGGTTCCTGCTTGCCTGGATTCTGCCCTTCTGGGTGATGATTGAATTTGTGCCAACCAAGCTGCCGCATTACCCGCTGCCGGTGGTGCCGGCGATCATGGTGCTTCTTGTCTGCGCCGTTGACGCGCCGCTTGCCGGGCTGGCGAAGGGCGGCATGCGGGCGGTGGCGCGGCGGTTGCTGGCGCTTGCCGGCGAGGGAGTGATGCTTGCTGCCGGACCGGTTCTTGTTGCCTGTTTTGCCTGGGCCGCCCTGACCTATGGCGGGGTGACCGGGGGACGGGCATTCGCCTTTGCCCTGCTCTGCGCGCTGCTTGCCGGGCTGGTTCTGTGGCAGGGCATCGTCTGGCACCGGCATGGCGGCATCAGGCCGGTGGCGCTGGTGATCGCCGCCGGCGCGTTGATGAACCTTGTCGCCATCGGCGGGGTGATCCCGTCGCTGTCCCGGATCCATATGGCGCGGGCCATTGACGCCGCCATCATCGAAACAGGTCCGCCGCCCGCCGCCATTGCCGCGGCAGGGTTTCACGAACCCTCGCTTGTCTTTCACCTTGGTCGTGATCTGCTTCTTGTTGATGGTGGCGAGGCGGCGCTTTTCCTTGCCGAGGCACCGGGCGGGCTTGCCATTGTCGAGCGCGACCAGCAGACAGCCTTTCTTGACATGGCCGACAGTCTGGAACTTGATGTTGATGCCGTTCGCCAGATCGAGGGGTTCAATATGTCAAAGGGCAAGAATGTATTAATTTTCCTGTATCAGGCCGGCGCGTTTGACCCGGGCGGCGTGAGTGGGTAAAGAAACGCAAGTGCCCATGCCATTATTCCTGCCCCTGCCGAGTGTGTCTTCATGACCAAAGCCAAGGCCGCCGCTATCCCGCCATCCGCGATCGAGATTTCGATTCTCGTTCCGGTCATGAATGAGGCTGGCAATATCCGCCCGCTTGTCGAGGAAATCTGCGCCGCGCTGAAGGGGCGCCGATTCGAGATCATCTATGTTGATGACGCCAGCACCGATCACAGCCGGGCCGAGCTTGCCGACTGCGCCGCCGACATTGCTGAATTGCGGGTATTGCGGCATCAGAGCCGCGCCGGACAGAGTGCGGCCATCAGATCGGCGTTGCTGGCCGCGCGCGGTGATCTGATCGGGGTGCTGGATGGCGACGGCCAGAATGTGCCGGCCGACTTCCCGGCGCTTGAAGCTGCGCTGGTGTCGCAGACCGCCGGGACTGGCGCGGTCGGCATGGCGGCTGGCATTCGCGCCCGACGTCAGGACAGTCCGATGCGCCTGCTGGCGTCGCGTGGGGCGCGCTGGATTCGGCGCAGCCTGCTGGCCGACACGCATCCCGACAGCGGCTGTGGGATCAAGATCCTGCACCGTTCGCTGTTTTTGCAACTTCCCTTTTTCAATCACATGCACCGGTTCATGCCAAGTCTGGTGCGGCGGCATGGCGGTATGGTGGTTGGTGTCGAAGTGGCGCATCGTCCGCGTCTTCGCGGCAGTTCAAAATACCGGATCCTCGACAGGCTGGCGGTCGGGATCAGCGATGTGTTTGGTGTGATCTGGTTGCTTCGCCGCGCGCCGCGGCAGGGCGAGGTCACCGAGATCACGGTCCAAAAGATGGCCGGCAAGAAGATTGGTAAGCAAGGAGTTGGCGCATGATCGCCATTTTGTCAGCACAGATCGAGGCTGGCGCCCGCGCCTTTGCCAGTGTTCTTGTCACGATATTGCCCTTCCTTCCCGACAGCCTTGTCACAAATCCTGAACAGATCATGATTGTTGTCGGATTTGCCGGACAGGGCCTGTTCGCGATGCGGTTCATCATCCAGTGGCTGTCATCGGAGAAGCAGGCCAAATCGGTGATACCGATAGCCTTCTGGTATTTTTCGATCGGCGGTGGCGCGGTGCTGCTTCTCTATGCCATCTGGCGGCAGGATCCGGTGATTATCTGCGGTCAGGGGCTCGGGCTGTTCATCTATCTGCGGAACCTCTATTTCATCCGCCGCGACGTCTCGTCCGACAACTGACCAGCTTCAGTGTGCTGATCCTAGAGGGCTGTCTCGCCCATCTCCATCAGGATGGCCCAATGCGCCGCGGTGACCGGGGTCACAGACAGACGTGACTGGCGGACAAGCGCCATTTCGGCAAGACGTTCATCGGCCTTGATCTCGGCAAGTGTGACGGGTTTTGTCATGCTCCTGACGGCCTTCACCGTGACCATGCCAAAACGTCCGCCGGCATCTGTCGGGTCAGGATGATAGAGCTCGCACACCTCGACGATTCCGACAATCCGCTTCTCATTCACCGAATGATAGAAGAAGGCAAGATCCCCGATTTCCATGGCCTTCATATTGTTCGACGCCTGATAGTTGCGGACGCCGTCCCATCCCTCACCGTCATCGCCCCTGGCCTGCTGGTCATCCCATGACCAGGTTGAGGGCTCTGATTTCATCAGCCAGTAGTTCATTCTGCCCCGCCTTTCTGCTCCGCCTTTCTGCCATGCCATCAGCCATGCCATCGGGCATGATCATCTGTAGAGGTAAGGGTTGTCAGCCACTATTCAACGCCGGCGCGGCGTGCCAGCAATCCGGCCACCACTTCGCGAAGATCGGCGCCTTGATTGACCACGCTGTTAACCCCCGACGTGATCGGAAGCTCGACGCCAAGCGCATCTGCGCGTGCCGCGAGTGCCGCCACGCTGTGGCGTCCCTCGGCCAGCCGTTCGGATGGGTGTTCGCCGCGCCCGAGAGCCAGCCCATAGGCCATGTTTCGTGAATGTGGTCCGGCACAGCTCAGCGCCAGGTCACCTGCCCCGGACAGGCCATAGATGGTGTCCGGCTGCGCCCCGGCGGCGGCGGCGAAACGCGCCATTTCGGCAAGGCCGCGGGTGATCAGCGCCGCCCGTGCGTTGTCGCCAAGGTCGAGGCCGGCCGCACAGCCGGCGGCGATGGCGATCACATTCTTCATAGCCCCGCCGATGGCGACACCAATCGGATCATGGTTTGCATAGACTCGAAGATGGCTGCCGGCAAAGGCCTGCTGGACCGTGGCGATGGCCTGTTTGTCCGTGCTGGCGGCCGTGATCGCTGCCGGAAGGCCGCGCATCACCTCATCAGCGAACGTCGGGCCGGACAGGATCACATGCGGGGTGCCCGGCAGGAGTTCGGTGGCAAGTTCAGGCATCAGAAGCGGCGTATCGCCATTCATCACAAGTCCCTTGCCGCACAGCACAGCTGGTGTGGTTGGCGCGGCATGCGTGGCGATCATCCTTAAGCTGGCGGCGGTCGCCGCGACTGGCAGAACGATCAGGATCACGTCGGCACCCGCCAGAATCGCCGGATCTATGGTTGCGTCAAATCCGTCAAGCGGCGGCAGATCGGCAAGCTGGCGACAGCGACCACTGGCAAGCAGCGCCGCGGTGTCCTTGTCGCGGACAAGCAATGTCGGTGTGGCACCGCCACAGCGAAGCGCATGGGCCAGTGCGGTGCCCCAGCTGCCGCCGCCGATGATTGTGGCGCGGATCATGCCCGCACCCCGCGGCCAGGTGGCGGTGCGGCGTCGGGATCGAGTGGCCAGCGTGGGCGCGGCGCAAAGCTCATCTCATCTGGCGTCTGGCGTCGTTCAAGGGCGGCCCAGGCAATCATCGCGGCATTGTCCGTACACAGCCAGGCTGGCGGCACAACAAGCGAAAATCCGGCATCTGCGGCTTCGCTCTCAAGCCTTGTAAAGATCGCCCGGTTGGCCGCGACGCCGCCGGCAATGACCAGCGTGGCCGTGCCATGAATGGCGGCAAACCGGTCCATCGCCCGGCGTGCCCGGTCGGCAAGGCAGTCGGCAATCGCGGCCTGAAGCGAGGCTGCCAGATCCGCAAGCGAGGCATTGGCATCGTCGCTGGCAAGCGCGGCATGCCGTGTCGCCACGGCTGTCTTCAGGCCTGAAAAGGAAAAATGGCAGTGATCTGCCCCTTTTAGCGGGCGCGGCAGCCTGACCCTGTCAGCGTTGCCCTGCGCCGCCAGACGTTCAATCGCCGGCCCGCCAGGATAGCCAAGTCCCATGATCTTGGCGCTCTTGTCAAAGGCTTCGCCGGCGGCATCATCCATTGTCGTGCCATAACGTTCATAGGTGCCCGGTCCGTGAACGGCCAGAAGCTGTGTATGGCCGCCAGAAACAAGCAAAAGCAGATAGGGGAAGGCCACCGGCGCGACAAGCCGTGGGCTCAGCGCATGCCCCTCAAGATGATTGACAGCGTAATAGGGAATGTCGCGGGCGGTCGCGATGGCCTTTGCGGCAACGGTCCCGACAACAACCCCGCCAATCAGACCGGGGCCGCCGGTCGCGGCCACGCCGCCGATCTGTTCAATGCCGATATCGGCCGTGGCAAGGGCTGTCTCGATTACCATGTCGATGGCGTCAAGATGCGCGCGCGCGGCGATTTCCGGCACCACCCCGCCATGCGCGGCATGGATATCCATCTGCGATGCCACTTCGTTCGCCAGGATGACGCCGTCCCCGGCCACGATTGCAGCCGCTGTTTCATCACAACTGCTTTCGATACCAAGCATCAGGAAGGGGTCAGTCATAGGGGGGTGTCCATGTCTTTCAGTCACGAGGTGAGCATAAGGGATTGCCGCCGGGTTGATAAGTCCCGACACCGGTGGCTTTTTATTTTGCAACTATGACGGCTGGCCTTTATTACAGGCGCTTATGACAAGCTTGTCCGATATCTTTGTCGCGCGGCCGCTGATTCTGGCAAGCCGCGCCTCGGCGCTGGCAATGGCGCAGGCCCATATTGTCCGTGAACGGCTGGCGCCGCTGGCGACCGACATTCTGTCGCTGACAACGCGTGGTGACCGGATTCTCGACCGCTCGCTTGCCGATGCCGGTGGCAAGGGACTGTTCGTCAAGGAGCTGGAAAGGCAATTGCTTGATGGCAGCTGCGATGCGGCGGTTCATTCGATGAAGGATATGGAAACCGTCTTTGCCGATGGCACCACCATCGCCGCCGTGCTGCCGCGCGAGGACCGGCGCGACGCGCTTGTCGGGCCTTTTGAAACCATTGACTCGCTTCCGCAGGGCGCTGTTGTCGGCACCGCATCGGTTCGTCGCCAGGCGCTGCTTCGTTATCACCGCCCGGACCTGCGGATCGAACTTCTTCGTGGCAATGTGAATACGAGGCTGGCGGCACTTGCCGAGGGCCGTTATGACGCCATCATCCTCGCCATGGCTGGATTGCGGCGTCTGGCGCTTGATGTGCCGCATACACCGCTTGATCCGGCGATCATGCCGCCGGCGGCGGCGCAGGGGGCGCTGGCAATTCAGATTCGTGACGGTGATGATGACCGTGCGAGGGCTGTGGCGCTGGCGATTGCCGATCTGAATTGTGCGCATGCCGCAGCCGAAGTGACGGCCGAGCGTGCCATGCTGGCGCATCTTGACGGGTCCTGCCACACACCGATCGCGGCCAGCGCCACACTGGATGACAGCGGGATGCTGCATCTTGATGGCATGGTGCTGAGGCCTAATGGTGTGGCGGCACACCGGGCAAGCGAGGTGGCGCCGCAGGCCGACGCGGCGGCACTTGGCAAACAGCTGGGCGCGCGATTGCTCGAGGCGGCTGGCGGCCGGGATTTTCTCGCCTGAGGTGATGATGGCTGGCGCGGCAGGTGACAGATGATGACCGACCTGATCCTGACCGTACGCCCGGCGCCGGATGGTGAGTTTGACGTCGCGGCCCTTGAGCGCCGCGGCGTGGCGGCAATGGCCGCGCCGGTAATGAAAGCTGTGTATCTTGCAAAACCTTCACTGCCGGCAGCGGGGTCTGTTGGCGGGCTGATCTTTACAAGCCGCCATGCCATCGCCGCGTTTCTTGGGTCTTTTGACGGGGCATTGCCGCCGGAATGGGCTGGTCTGCCGGTATTTGCAGTCGGGCGGGCCTCTGGGCGTGTCGCCCGAAGGGCCGGATTCAGTGATGTGAGCATCGGGTCAGGTGGCGGGGCGGGACTGGCACCGCTGATCCTGGCCGGGCTGAACGCAGACGCCGCGCCACTGCTCTGGCCCTGCGCCCTGCATCGCGGCTTTGACATGAAGGCCGCGCTGGCACCGCAGCGTCAGGTAATGCCGCTGCCGGCCTATGAGATGAAGCCGGTGTCAGAGTTCGACAAGGCGGCGCGCGGTGCGCTTGCCGACGGTCATGTGAAGGCGGTGATCCTGATGTCGGCGCGTTCGGCCGGTCTGTTTCGCGATTTGATGGTGCGACATGATCTGGATGGGCGGATCGGCCATATGACGCTGATCGCCGGAAGCAAGGCCATCGCCGCCGCGGCAGGGTCCGGCTGGCGAGAGGAATTGGTTGCCAGACGTTCGACTCGCGCACGGCTTTTAGCCATCGCCGCTTTGTTCTATCATCGTCGGATGACAGGGCGTTGATGGCATGCCGTGTCCAGACAGCCAAGTTCAGACAGCCATGTCTACCTAGGGGCCTGACGACAGCATGACCGCCAAACAGACTTCAGACACCGATCCGGAAATCATCGAAGGCGTTGCTGTTGAAAAATCGGCTGCCTCGGCCGGGCGTCGGCGATCTGCCGGGCGCGGGAAATCCCGTTCCGAGAAAAGTGCGCCCAAACAGCGCCCTGCCAGCGCGGCACCGGATGATGGCACGCCGGACAGATCTGCTGGCGATTCCAGGGCCAAATCTTCATCCAATGCTGCCGACAATGCCGCCGGGGCATCTCCGGCTGGTGTGGCGTCAGAGCGGCGCGACAGCATGCCGGTCATTCTGGGCGTCGCGGCGATTCTTCTGGTGCTTGCCGGCATCGCGGTCCAGCAATGGATGGTGGCGCGACAGGAAAGCCAGCTTCATATAGAAATCGAGGCATTGACGGTGCAACTCGACACGGTCAATGAATTGCTGGCGCGCGCGCAGGGTGACATTGCCGCCATGAGGACGGGTCAGGAAAAGCAGGCGGCGCGTCTCGCCGGGCTTGAGGCGGAACTGCCGCGGGATCCGGCTGAGGCGCTGGCGGCGCTGTCCACGCGTCTTGATGCGTTTGCCGCAGATCTGGCGGCGCGGCCCGTTGGCGGCGGGCGGGCACAGACGGAATTTGACTCCGGCCCAGCGCTGGCGCAGGCCGCTATTGGCGCGGTCACGGCGATGAATGCGGCCAATCTTGACGGTGGCGATCCGGCGCAATGGGTGCCTGTGCTGCAGGAACTGGCGCGTGCCGGGCTTGATATTGGCGACCTTGCAGGGATCGAGGCATTGCTGGCCCCCCGGCCTCCAACAACGACACGGCTTCTTGCCGAGGCTGCCGGTCTTGCCAATATGATCGGCCGCGACCAGGATGACGCGGCTGGCTGGTGGCAGAACACCACTGGCAGGATTGCCGGTTTCATAAGGCTTCGTCGCAGCGATGACATGCCATCCACCGAGGACGGCGCGGTGGCGGAATCGCTGCCTCTGGACAGGTTCGCGCGCGCCATCCGCTCTGACGGCCTTGCCGCGGCGCTGGCGGCAAGTCGCAAAGTCGCGCCGCCACCGGCAGGTCTTGCCGGATGGCAGGCGAAGGCCCAGAGACGCCTCGATCTTGATGCCGCGCTGGCCGGTCTGATGGCGGAAATGACGGCTCGTCTGGCCGCCACCCGGGTGACAGACTGATGTTCGGACGCCTGCTTGGTCTTGTCATTCTTGTTCTTGCCGGCGCGGCGTTGGCAAGCTGGCTTGGCGCACAGCCCGGCATGCTGCAGCTTGAATGGCTGGGATGGCAGCTTGAAATGCGAACCAGCCTCGCGGTGGCGATTCTTGTCATTCTCGCGCTTGCGCTTGTTTTCATGGACAGACTGCTTCGCGGCCTGCTGGGCCTGCCATCCTGGCTTGGCCGTAACCTTTCCAGGAGGCGGACCGAATCCGGACATCGGGCGTTGACGCTCGGGCTGATGGCTGTATCGGCTGGCGAGCCTGATGAGGCCCGGCGCCAGGCGGCGCGGGCACAAAGATTGCTTGCCGCCCCGCAGCTGACCGATCTTTTGTCGGCACAGGCGGCGCATATGTCGGGTGATCACAAGGCAGCCGGCCGCTATTTCACGTCACTGACACGCGATAAGGACACTGCCTTTCTCGGCCATATCGGTCTTGCCAGGCTGGCGCTTGAAAATGATCAGCCCGATCAGGCGCTGGCGGCGGCGCGGCGGGCGCTGGATATGCGTCCAAAATCGGCGCTTGCGGCACGCCAGGTGATGATTCTTGAGGCAGAACGGGGGAACTGGGCGGCGGCACTGCCAGCGCATGCGGTTGTCGCGGCGGCAGAGTCGGATGACGATCACGCGGCCTATCTCCTGTCGCGGCAGAAGGCCGGGCTGGCCTATCTCGAGGCGTTGTCATCGCTCGATGCAGGGGGGGATACAAAGCCGCGGCGCGCGGCGGCGTCCGGCCTTGAAACCGCGCTCAGGGCCTGGCCCGAATTCTGGCCAGCCGCGGCGCGGCTTGCCGCGCTTCATGAACAGGATGGCAGTCCCCGCAAGGCGGTAAAATGGCTGGAGACAGCTTTCAGGTCAGCGCCGCATGACGAACTTGCGGCACGGCTTCAGACGCTGTGGAAGGCCAATGATGGCGCATATATTGCGCGGCTGATCAAGCTGATCCCGAAGGACGGCCCGCTGGCCGATGAAGGGCGACGTGTTGCGGCGACGGCGGCGATGGCACGCGGTCTTGTCGGTGAGGCGCGGCGTCTGATTGACGAGATTGAGCCAGCCAATCGTGATGCCGCTGCCTGGCGCCTGCTATCGCGGCTTGCCGCCGAGGCCGAGGACAGCGCGGCCGAGACCGAAGCTCTTCGCCAGGCTGGCGAGGCGCCGCGACCACGATGCTGGCAATGTACCGAATGTCAGCTTGTCCATGAGGCTTGGCAGGGTCATTGCGCGGGCTGCGCCGGCTTTGCCACGATGGAGTGGCGCCGCCCCGACGGGGTGACGCCGATACTGCCGGCGCAATCGGTCACCGGCGTAAAGAAGGCAGATTGAACCTGCTGGTGAAAGCCGCTATAAGCGCAGCCAGTGCCCGCTTAGTTAAATGGTATAACGGGTCATTCGTAATGATTAGTTGGGGGTTCGATTCCCTCAGCGGGCACCATAAGTTCCGTGGTTCGTGGTTCAAGGTCCTGATTTTCAAGCATTTTGATGTTTGAC
>JBMZTC010000002.1:0-162250 GCA_049623505.1 Puniceispirillaceae bacterium (SeqCode)
GCCGGCGTCACGGCCGGCCACGCCCAGAAATCAGAAGGACTGTTTGGTGTAGTCCACCTCATCAGGATAATAGGTATCCGCGATCGAGGTCGTGTGGGCCAGGACAAGCCGGCCATTCTCGACCCTCGTGATATATTGATGGCCAAACGTCTGGTGGGTCTTGCCGTTGAATTCCTTCGCCCCCTGCGGGTGCGCATAGGAATGCGGCATCGACGTCATCGATTCCACAGCCTCGATCAGCTTGGCGCGATCACCGGCACCGGCATATCCCGACGCTTCCATGCCGGCCTTGACGATGTGGAGTGTCTCCCAGCAGCCGAACATATGGGCATAGGTCGAGACATCCTTCGGATCGGATACCGACGCGCCGTTATTGTCGACGCCGACCGCCTTGCGATAGGCCTTGTCATAATCCGACTGGTTGGCCTGCGCGTACCGTGGATTGCCTTCCCAGAAATAGGTCCCCTCAAGGAACTCCAGACCCGGGCTGGCAAGATCGACCGCCTCGAGCGAGTCGATGAAGCCAAAGATCTCAGGCCGTGAATTGCCGAAGAATTCACCCATTTCCTTGACGAAGGTCAGAACCGCCGGCCCGACCATCACATGATAGATGACATCGGTGTTACGCGGAATCTTCGGGAAATATTTCGTGAAGGATGTTTCCGTCGGCGGAATGGCGATCTTGGCGACAACCTCACCGCCCTGCGCCTCGACAGCGGCCGAGAAATAATCGCGATGGTCATGTCCAAAGGCGAAATCCGGATAGATCATCGTGACTTTCTTGCCAAGCGTGCCATTGACGAAGGGGGCCATCGCCTGAACCTGGCTCTTCACGTCGGTGATGCCGGGCTGCAGTGTGTAGCGGTTCAGCATGCCACTGGCGACGTGATGCCCCTCGGAGACGACAAAATAGGGAATCTTCAGCTCGCCGGCGCGCGGCGCCGAACCGATGACAACATGGCTGAACAACGTGCCGAAGGCGATGTCGCATCCGTGCTGCGTGGCCATTTTCTCGACCACCTCAGCGCCACGCTTGGGGTCGGTGCCATCATCCTCGGCGACGATCTCGACCGGACGACCGTTGATCCCGCCCTCGTCATTGATCTTCTTGACGGCTGCCTTGGTGGTGCGGTCATACCAGCGACCATAGGCGGCGCCGATGCCTGTGCGGTGAACCTGGAAGCCGATCTTGATCGGCTCCGAACTCTGAACCTGTCCGTAGCGCCCGAACAGCGGCATGCTGCTGGCGGCAGCGGCAAGAGCCGACGTCGCGGCAAGGGTCTTCAGCGCCTTGCGGCGGTTTGGACTGGCGACCCTGTTGCTGTCAATCTCGGTGCTGACTGCGGGCTTTTTGTCAAATGTCTTCATAACTATCTCCCTCGCGGTTGAATTCGAGTCCCGGTTTTGTCACCGGTTTCTAGTCTCGATTCCTCGTTCAAGCTTGTGGGCAGGGACTCGTCTTGTCCAGACAAAACTTTACCCGCCCTTTGGCGCCGCCAGCAACCACAGGCCAAGCCAGGTGTAGAGAATCATGAACAACGCCAGCGGCAGTCCGGCGGTAAAGGCGCGGCGCATGCCACCGTAGGCCTGCGTGGCATTGGCGTGCGCAAGAATGACCGCCAGCACATGACCGAACACAATGATGGCCGCCTGACTCAGCCAGATCACGCGCATGGATTCCCGGTGTTTGAAAAACCCGGTCGTGACATGAAAGCCATCGAGTCCCAGCAGATTGACCCCGCGCCCGAACGGGTCATTCAGCGCGACAAGAACATATTGGCCATCCACCAGAAGCGAGGGAAGATAATGCGCTGTATGGTAGGCGAAGGCGATGGGCAGTATCGTTGGCGCGAAGACCGACAAAAGATAGCCGGCCCGCCCGGTTCCATTTATCCCCGGCTCATTGATCCCCGGCCCATCCACACTTGGCCCATCCACACTTGGCCCACCAACCAGGCGGTCACCGGCAACAACAAGCGCCGTGAACAGGCTGACCAGGATCAGGTTGGCGGCGATCAGTCCGCCAACAACCGGCATCACCACGGCTGACCGGCCGGGAAAGGCCAGCGGATTGACCCCGATCAGGTCAAGCCAGACAAAGGTTTCGTTGAAGCCGTCAAAGGACCCGGTGCCAAGAAGCACGATGATGAACACCGGGATTCCGCGGGAGGCCCGCGCGCCGTGCGCAAGCTGCCATCCCGGCCAGCCGAGCCGCACCCGCCTGCCCCGCCGCGCCAATGGCGCCAGACGCCCGAAATGCGCCATCACCACAGAAAAGATCTCGACCTGGCGCAACCATCGCGCGGGTCCGCACAGCACCATGCCGGTGATGGTCACCACCAGATAGGCGCTGCCAACCATCGCCAGCCGCGCCGGATCATCCGGCGCCGGGTCAGCCAGCGTGAACATCGAGAAGACCAGCAGCAGCAGGACCGCCGGCCAGACTCCAAGGCGGGACGGCAGGGCCAGCGGTGGGCGCGGCACCGCCGCCTTGAGCGGCGCGACAAGCCAGCGCCAGGGTGACATCCAGCCCCACAGATCAAACAGGAATCCCTGGATCATTGGCGAGGCCATCCAGAACGCCACCCAGAAACCAAGCACAAGCGGGTTCGCCAGCGGGTCGCGCGTGCCGGAGAATCCACGCGCCAGAAGCCAGCACAGAAACAGGAAAAAGGCGAGACTGGACAGCGTGCGCAGATATGGCGGTGCCGCGATCGGCCCAAGGTCACGACTTGGCAGCAGCCGAGCCACCGACCGCTGGGGCAAAAACCATAAAAGCAGGATGCTGAGCGCGACGATGATGACGCCGACAGCCATATATGGGCCCGTGGGCAGCAGGGCGATAAAGCTCTGGCCGGTCGCGTGCGCGGCCGCCGGAAGTGGCTGCATTGACACAAGGATGGCCATCGCCGCGGCGGCCACCCCGCCACCACGCGCCATCAAACCATGAATTGAAGATATCGACACCATCAGGGGATTTGGAAAGCCAATTGACAATTTGTCAATATTCGGCGCTCATTTGCATACGAACAATTCTGGAGACACAAGGCTGATGGCAGCGCAGGACAAGGCCCACCGGGGCGACCTGATCGGGGTCGATGTCGGGGGCACATTCACGGATCTTGTCAGGCTCGATCAGAAGACGGGCACCGTTCACCTGTCAAAGGTGGCAAGCACGATCGACAATCAGGCCTTCGGTGTCATGACGGCGCTGGAAGAGGCCGAAACGATGCTTCGCGACGTCGCCCTTGTGATCCACGGCACAACAACCACAACCAACGCCGTTCTTGAACGCAAGCTCAGCCGCACCGGCCTGATCACCACCGAGGGGTTCCGCGACGTTCTCGAACTTGGCCGCCGGACCCGTCCCCAGCCCTATGGCATGAAAGGTGATTTCACACCGATCATTCCGCGCGACCTGCGGCTCGAGGTGCCAGAGCGCCTTGACTATGCGGGCCGTGTGATCACGGCGCTTGACGAAGATGCGGTGCGACGCGCCGGCGAAAAATTGCTGGCTGCCGGCGTGGAATCGGTGGTGGTGCATTTCCTCCACGCCTATGCCAACCCGGATCATGAAGTGCGGGCGGCAGAAATTCTCGCCTCCTTCTGGCCGAATGACTACATCACCACCGGCCATTCGCTGCTGTCTGAAAGCCGTGAGTTCGAACGCGGCGTCACAGCGGCCGTCAATGCTTCGGTGCAGCCGCTTCTGGAACGCTATATCGCGCGCCTCGCGAATGAACTTGGCGATGGCGGTTATGGCGGCGAGCTTCTTGTCATGAACGGAAATGGCGGCACGGTGTCGGCAAGTCGCGTTGTCCGCGAGGCTGCCAAGACCGTCATGTCGGGCCCGGCTTCGGGGGTGATCGCCGCCGCCTATACCGGGCGGCGCGCGGCGCGGCCCAATCTGATCACCTATGATATGGGCGGCACCTCGACCGACGTCGCGCTGATCCGCGGCAGCGAGCCATCAGTCTCGCATGAGATCGAACTCGAATATGCGATGCCGATCCATGTGCCGATGGTCGATGTCCGGACCATCGGTGCTGGCGGAGGCTCGATCGCGAGGGTGAACGAGGCCGGCCTTCTCGAGGTCGGGCCGCAGAGCGCCGGCGCCACCCCGGGACCGATCTGCTATGGCCGCGGCGGAACGAAGCCGACCATTTCGGACGCCAACATGCTTCTTGGCAGGCTTGATGTCGCGAAGCTGAAATCCGTTCCGGGCAATGTTGATCTGGCGCAGATCCGGCAGATCTTCCAGACCGAACTTGGCGACCCGCTCGGCATCGACGCCGAAAGCGCCGCCGCGGCGGTCATCCGCGTCGCCACCACCCGCATGGCCGGGGCCACCCGCATGGTGTCGGTGTCGCTTGGCGAGGACCCGCGTGATTTCTCGCTGTTTGCCTTTGGCGGTGCTGGCCCGCTTCACGCCTCGGCGCTTGCCGGCGAACTCGGCATCCCCGAGGTTCTCGTGCCAGCGCGCCCGGGGATCACCAACGCTCTTGGCTGCATCGTCGCCGATCTGCGCCAGGATTTCGTGCGGACCGTCAACGCGCCGCTGGCGGCCCTCGAAATGGACCGGCTGGCCGACATTCTGGCCACGCAGCGGGACGAGGGAACAGCCCTGGTCACACAGGAGCCGGTGGATATCTCGGAAATCAGCATCCAGCATTCGCTGGACATGCAATTTGCCGGACAGACACATCTGTTGCAGGTGCCGTTGGCCGGCGGCCAGCCGGATCGTGACGATATCCAGGCCAGATTCGAGGAGGTGTATTTCAACAGGTTCCGGGTCAGGCTTCCGGAAATCCGCGCGCAGGTGGTCAATGTCAACACAACGGTCACCGGACGCCGCGCCGAGGTTGATCTTGGCGGGTTGATCGACAATGCCGGCCGCGCCGCGACACTGGACGAGGCGAAAACGGCAACCCGCCAGGTCTGGTTTGGCGATGGCTGGCGCGACACAGCGGTCTATGCCCGCGAGGCGCTGCCACTTGATGCACGGCTGGACGGGCCGGCCATTCTGGAACAGATGGACAGCACCATTCTTGTACAGCCGGAAGACAGCGCCAGCTCGGATGCTGACGGCAACATCCTGATCAGCGTCGGAGGCGCGTCATGAGCCTTGATCCCATTACGCTCAGCGTCATCCAGGCCGGGCTCCAGCAGGCCTGCGACGAGATGGATCTGAGCTTCTCCCGCGCCGCCTTCTCGCCCGTCATCGCCGAGGCGAATGACCGGTCGGACGGAATCTATGCCGCCGCTGACGGCGCGCTGATCGCCCAGGGTGCCGGCGGCCTGCCGGTCTTTGTCGGGACGATGCAATATTCCACCGCCGAACTGATCCGGTTGATTCATGAAGGCGAAGCATCAGCGCCTGAGCCAGGCGACATCTATATCGTCAATGACCCCTATCTTGGCGGCACGCATCTGATGGATGTGCGGTTTGTCCGGCCCTATTACCGGCATGGCAAGCTGTGGTGCTGGCTGTCCAACACCGGTCACTGGCCGGATACTGGCGGGGCGGTGCCTGGCGGCTTCTCGGCTTCAGCCACCGCGGTTGAACAGGAAGGCCTTCGCCTGCCCCCGGTGAAGCTTTTCAAGCGGGGCGTGATGGACCGCGAGATCTACGCCATCATCTGCTCGAATATCCGGGTCGCGGACCAGCGGATTGGCGATGTGAAGGCGCAGGCGGCGGCATTGGAGGTTGGCGCCGACAGGCTGGACCTGCTTCTTGACCGGTATGGCGATGACATGGTCGAACAGGCCATCGCCGAGCTTCGCGGTCGCGCCGCCACGCAGATGCGCCAGTTGATCTCGCAGATGCCTGCCGGCAGCTGGCAGTCCGTTGCCTATGTCGACAGTGACGGTGTCGTGGACGAACCGCTGGAAATCAGGCTCAGCGTCAGGCGCGACGACGACCGGCTGATCTTTGATTTTGGCGGGTCGAGCCCACCCTGCCGCGGACCGATGAATTCGGTGCTGGCGACGACGCTCAGCTCGGTCTATCTGGCCATGCGGCACATCTTTCCCGAGGTGCCGATCAGCGCCGGCGCGTTCGAGCCGCTGGAGGTGATCCGGCCCGAAGGCACCTTCCTTGACGCCCAGTACCCGCGCCCGGTTTCGGGATGCGCTGCCGAAGTCAGCCAGCGAATTGCCGAGGCGGTGTTCGCGGCCCTTGTGCAACCGCTTCCCGACCGCGTGACCGCCGCGCCGGCAGGCACCAGCGGCAATTTCGCGCTTGGTGGCCACAATGCCGAACGCGGCCGCGATTTCGTCATGTACCAGCTGTCAGGCGGCGGATATGGCGGCAATGCCGATGGCGACGGGCTGAGCAACGGCTGCTCGACCATTGGAATCTCGAAGGCGCCGCCGGTGGAGATCATGGAGCAGGCCTTTCCGGTTCTCTATCATCACTACGCGCTTCATGAAGGGTCAGCCGGAGCCGGTCGCCACCGCGGCGGTTTTGGCCTTGATTATGAATTGGAGCTCCGCAATGGCGAGGCCCGCGCCAGCTTTGTCATGGATCATGGACGGTTCGGCCCGCAAGGCGCGCTTGGCGGCCGTGATGGCGAGGTCAACAAGGTTGTCGTGATCCGGGATGGCGACCCCTACGTCCCACTTCACCTTTCAAAGGAACAGGATATCGCCCTGGCCCCCGGCGACAGGGTCTGGGTGCGCACCCCCGGCGGCGGTGGCTATGGCGATCCGTTCGAGCGGTCGCCTGAATCCGTTCTGGAGGATGTACGGCTTGGCCGATACAGCGCCGCCCAGGCCCGCGAGCTGTATGGTGTTGTCATCAGTGATGGCGCGGCCCCGGCGATCGACGAGGACGCCACCCGCGCCGAACGCAATCGCGCCTGACAAGGCATCCCGCCCCGGCCAGACCACCATCGGCCAGACCACCATCAGCCTGTTCGACTGTCCACCATAGACAGCTGGCGACATATGATTGTTCATATACAAACATTTTTCATTTGTATACGAATGAATTTTCAGTAGGATGGCCACCTGTCAGGATTTGGGATCAGGCGGCATGGCGGTACCAGCCCGCGAAAATGACATCGACCATCAGACACCCGTTGAAGCCCCGACTGGCTGCCATGCCGAGACGGTGACCGAGGTCGAGCATTATACTGACCGCCTGTTCCGCTTCCGGATCACCCGGCCAGCCAGCTTTCGCTTCCGCTCCGGTGAATTCGTCATGATTGGCCTTCCCGGCACACAGCCGGTCTTTCGTGCCTATTCCATTGCCTCACCATCCTGGGATGACACTCTGGAATTCTATTCGATCAAGGTTCCGGGAGGCCCGCTTACCGAATATCTGCAGCGTATCCAGCCTGACGACACCATTTGGATGCGCCGCAAGGCCACCGGCACGCTGGTGCTCGACGCTCTTCTGCCGGGCCGCAATCTATGGATGTTTGGCACCGGCACCGGGGTCGCGCCTTTCGCGTCGGTGATCCGCGATCCGGAAAGCTATGACAAATTCGAAACTCTTGTCCTTGCACATGGCTGCCGGGTGACGGCTGAACTGGCCTACGGCCAGCAGGTTGTTGCGGCAACAGCCAATGATCCGCTTGTCGGCGATCTCGCCGCAGACAGATTGCAGCTGATTGACGCCACGACCCGCGAGCCGCATGCCCGCACCGGAAGGCTGACAACATTGCTCGAGACCGGCTCACTTGAATCGATCGCCGGCGCGCCGCTCGACCCGGCCACCGACCGGGTGATGATCTGCGGTTCAATGGCGATGCTGCGGGATCTGCGTGAAGCGCTGGAATCACGTGGCTTTACCGAAGGGTCGAACGCCAGGCCCGGCACGCTTGTCATTGAAAAGGCCTTTGTGGACTAGCCGCCGGGTTTGCGCGAGATCCCAAGATCCGGTCCATCAGGCAGCGCACTCATCTTGAAATCGGCGATCACCAAAATTAAATGGCCCCCAGACACTTCACGTGGGGGCCACCGCATGACCAGCCAGAATTTCGATTTCGAGGCCGATACCGGCAGAATTCTCGATATCGTCATCAATTCACTCTATTCGCAGAAGGAGATCTTCCTTCGTGAATTGATCTCCAACGCGTCCGACGCCATCAACAAACGCAAATTCGCCGTGCTGAGCGCCGGCGTCGCGGACCAGATGGTTGATGGCGAAATCACCATCAGCGCCGACAAGAAGTCGCGCACCCTGACCATCAGCGACAATGGGATCGGCCTGACCGCCGACGAGATGAAGGACACGCTCGGCACCATCGCAAGTTCAGGCACCAAGGCGTTTGTCGAGACAGCGAAGAGCGACAAGGATGGCACCGAGCTGACCGACCAGCTGATCGGCCAGTTCGGGGTCGGGTTCTATTCCGCCTTCATGGTGGCCGACCGGATTGATGTCGTCTCAAAGGCGCATGGCGCGGCCGAGGCCAGCCATTGGCACAGCGACGGCACATCAGGCTTCTCTATCGACAGCGCCACGCGCGAGGCCGTCGGTACCGACATCACCCTGCATCTGCGCAAGGAAGCCAAGGAATATGCCGAGCGCGAGCGGGTTGAATTTCTGGTCAGGAAATATTCCGATCACATCGCACAGCCGATCATGTGGCTGCAGGAGCAGGCCGATGCCGAAAGGCTGAACAGTGCGGTGGCGCTATGGACGCGGCCGGCAAAGGACATATCCGAGGAAGAGTACCAGAATTTCTATGCCTCGGTTGCGTCGGCCTATGATGCCCCCTTCGCGACGCTTCACAACCGGACCGAAGGCGCCGTCGAATTCACCAATCTCGTCTTCATCCCGTCGATGGCCCCGTTCGACCTGTTCGACCCGGAGCGGCGCTCGCGGCTGCAGCTTTATGTGAACCGTGTATTCATCACCGACAATTGCGAAGGGCTGATCCCGAAGTGGCTGCGCTTTCTTCGCGGCGTCATCGACACGCCGGATGTCGATTTGAATGTCAGCCGCGAAATGCTGCAGCAGAATCCGGTTGTCACCAAAATCAACAAGGCCGTCGTCAAACGCGTTCTGAGCACCTTTGGCAAGGCCCTGGAATCCCGCCGCGAGGAATATGAAACCCTCTGGTCAGCGCTTGGCCGGGTGATCAAGGAAGGCCTGTATGAGGATGACGCCAACCGCGCCAAAATCCTTGATATCAGCCTGTTCCGTTCAACGGCCAGCGAGAGCATGGTCACGCTGAAGGAATATGTCGAGGGGTTCGCCAGCGGCCAGGACATGATCTATTACCTGTCGGCCGAGAATGCCGATCTGGCGATGACGAGCCCACATCTGGAATCCTTCCGCGCCAAGGGGATCAATGTTCTTGTGCTGACCGATCCGATTGATGATTTCTGGCTGTCCAACACGCCCGAATTTGACGGCAAGACCTTTCAGTCGATCACCCGTGGCGAGGTCGATATCTCCAGCGTCGGCGAGGCGCGAAAGGATGATGACGAACCCGAGGCGGTGCTGTCCGACGGGTTCATGGCGAAGATGAAACATGTCCTTGATGGCGATGTCGCCGATGTCAGAAGTTCAGCCAACCTGGAAACAAGCCTGGCCCGCCTTGTCGCCGACCAGAGCGGCATGGACCCGCAGATGGAACGGATGATGCGGATGCATAGCCCGGGCTTTGATGGTGGCCCGAAGATCCTGGAGGTGAATGCGAAACACCCGCTGATCAAGGCGCTGAACAGCCGCATGGAGTCAGGCGAGTTTGACGGTTCCGACAGCTTTGCGCGGCTTCTCTATGACAGCGCCATCGTCGCCGAGGGCGAGAGCATCGCCGACCCGCGCGATTTCACCAACCGCATCGCCGAAATCATGGAAAAGGCGCTTGCCAACGACAAGGGCTGACCCGAACCGGATCTTCGGACCGGATCTTCGGACCAGACTTTCGGACCGGACCTTCGGACCGGACCCCCGCATGAGACCGGCGCATGACCGGGTGGTCAGTTGGCCACGACCCAGGTGGCTGGCAGGGCCCGCCGGGTGACGCGTCTGGCATTCACCAAGTCATTCATCTGAGCCCGCGCCAGCGCATCCTCATTTGACATGCCCTGGTCAAGCCAGCGGCGGGTCAGCCGGTCCTCAAGAACATCTTCTGGCACCTCCAGCCACAGGCTGGCATCCCATCTTCCCGCCAGATCAGCCCAGCCATCCTCGTCAAACAGCAGGTAGTTCCCCTCGAACAGCAGAACCGACACGCCGTCCGGCAGGCTGCCGCCATTCGCAACAACACTGTCGGTGTCGCGATCAAAAGTGGGGAAGTGCGTGACCACCCCGGACTTCAAGGCCTCGACAAGATCCTTGAAACCGGCCATGTCGAATGTTTCCGGCGCCCCCTTGACCGGCAGCAGACCCCGCGCCGCCAGCGTGTCATTGTCGAGATGGAATCCATCCATCGGCACCACACAGCAGCATTCGCCCATTCGCATGCTCAGCCTTTCGGCAATGGTGGATTTGCCACTGCCCGGCGGGCCGGCGATGGCTATGGCCGTCATCCCACCCCCGCCGGCCAGGGCCAGGATGTCCGACGCGATCCTGTCGATGTCAGCACCCTGCGACCGCGCGCCATTTGACATTTTTTCAGCCATTACATCCTCACCGGAATAACCGTAATCTCATAATAAGGCATAAAGCCGACTTGCCGTGAACTTTACACGCGTTAATATTGTGTCGCGCGTGGGCCGAAGATTTGTCAAGTGAATGCAGGGCCGCTTCTAGGGACGACAATGAGCCAGGAAAAGATCAGGAATATGGATGAGTTCGCCGCGCTTTGCGGCATTTCTCGTCCCACAATTTCCAAATATTTCAATGACCCGAACAGTGTCAGGCCCTCAACCCGTGGCCGGATTGAAGCCGCGCTGAAGGAATATGACTATCGCCCGAACATCTATGCGATGAACCAGAATCGGCGGCTGACGAAGAATATTGGCATCGTCGTTCCCTATCTCGCCGATCCATTTTTTGCAGAAATTGCCCGCGTCATCGAACGTCGCTGCATTGATGCCGGCTTTACCCCGACTTTGTTTTCCTCGCACGGCGAGCAGGGCCTCGAATGCGACATCCTTGATACCTTGCGTTCGTTGCGGCCTGCCGGCGTATTGCTTGCCCCGTTGGGCCGGGCCTCGGATAAAAAACATGTCGAGGATTTCTGCCGCGATGTCCCGACAATTCTGTTCGACAGTAACATAGAGGGTGTCGGCGCCGCCTTTGTCGGGTCGGACAATTTCAGTTTCGTATCTCAAACTGTTGAATATCTTAGCAGAACAGGAAGTGCGCCTTGCTTCTTCGAAATGCGCGACCCGGCAAACCCGAATGCCAACAAGAGGCGGCATGCCTATCTCGAGATGATGCGGCGGCTGGATCTGGAACCGCATCTGGTGAAGATCGATGGTGCCGGATGGGGTTTTGAGGAAATCGGCCGCGCCGGGGCGTTGAAGGTATTGAAGGACGACCTGCTGCCAACCGACACCGTGCTGTGCAGCAATGACAGGCTGGCCATCGGCTTTCTGTCGGCCTGCCATGAGCTGGGGATTCGGGTTGGGCGTGACGAGGAATGCACCATTCGCCTGGCATCACATGATGATCACCCCTATTCCCGCTTCACCTGTCCGTCGCTGACCACAGCGGCGCATGATTATGAGTCGGTGTCTGACCACGCCGTCGAGACATTGTTCCGCCTGATCGAAGCTGGTGGCCGGCTTGAAAAACGCGAGGAAACATTGTTCGCGGCACGGCTGATCATGCGCGGCTCCGCCTAGCACCACGAAGAGACTCCCGATAAACAACCATTTATTTACGCGCGTCAAAAATATATTGACGCGAGAAAACATTTCTGTGTTGAATTTTCCCGTATGACATTCAGGAGGAATACAATGCAACTGAGAAAACTGGTCTGTACGGCTGCCGCAGCGACGCTCATGGCGTCAGGCATCGCCAACGCGGACACCCTCACCATCGCAACGGTCAACAATGGTGACATGATCCGCATGCAGGGTCTCACCGACGACTTCACCGCCAAGACAGGTCACAAGGTTGAGTGGGTTACGTTGGAAGAGAACGTGCTTCGTCAGCGTGTCACCACCGACATCACCACCAAGGGCGGTGCTTTCGACATCATGACCATCGGCATGTACGAGACACCGATCTGGGGAAAGAATGGCTGGCTGGTACCGCTTGACGATCTGAGCGCCGGTTATAATGTCGGCGACATCCTTCCCGCCATGGCCGGCGGCCTGAGCCATGACGGCACGCTGTACGCAGCACCGTTCTATGGCGAAAGCTCGATGATCATGTACCGGACGGACCTGATGGAGAAGGCCGGGCTGACAATGCCTGCGGCACCAAGCTGGTCCTTCATCGCAAAAGCTGCCCGCGAGATGACCGATCGTGACAACGACATCAACGGCGTCTGCCTTCGTGGCAAGGCCGGCTGGGGTGAAGGCGGCGCTTTCATTACGGCCATGTCGAACTCGTTCGGCGCGCGCTGGTTCGATGAGGACTGGAATGCGCAGTTCGACACACGCGAGTGGTCCGACACGCTGAACTTCTTCGTCAACATGATGGGCGATTCCGGTCCTGCCGGCTATGCCACCAATGGCTTCAACGAAAACCTGTCACTGTTCCAGCAGGGCAAGTGCGGCATGTGGATTGACGCCACCGTTGCGGCATCATTCGTCACCAACCCGAAGGATTCGACCGTGGCTGACAAGGTCGGCTTCGCTCTGGCACCTGACAACGGCATGGGCGTACGCTCGAACTGGCTGTGGGCATGGGCGCTTGCCATTCCGGCCGGCACCCAGAAAGAAGCTGCTGCCAAGCAGTTCATCGAATGGGCCACCTCGAATGGCTATATCGAGCTTGTCGCCTCGAAAGAAGGCTGGGCGAACGTGCCTCCGGGCGCGCGGACCTCGCTGTATGAGAACGCGAACTACAAGAACATTCCTTTCGCCAAGATGACCCTGGACTCGATCCTGTCGGCCGATCCTAACAACTCGACCGTCGATCCGAGCCCATATGTTGGCATCCAGTTCGCGGCCATTCCGGAATTTGCCGGCATCGCCACAGAGGTCAGCCAGGAATTCTCGGCTGCCTATGCTGGCCAGCAATCCGTGGAAGACGCACTGGCCAAGGCGCAGGCCCTGACCAACGATGCCATGGAAGCCGCGGGCTACCGCTAGGCATACTTCTCCCCGGGGGCGTCCGATGACGCCCCCGGGATTTCCCGACCCGTATCTGATACGTTAACCCCCTCGCCCATGAACATCTGATTCGGCGATAAAGGAACCGTCCCCGTGGCCACACAGCATTCCCAATCTGCCGCCAGAATGATGATGGCCCCGGCGGTCATCCTTCTTCTCGGCTGGATGCTCGTGCCACTGACAATGACGCTGTTCTTTTCATTCAAGAAGTATCTGCCGCTGCGTGGCGGCGACCTTGGGTGGGTCGGTTTTGAAAATTACATCCGGTTTGTCTCATCCAGCTCATTCTGGCCTGCCGTTGCCACCACATTGATCATCGTTGGCGGCGTTCTGGTGATCACGGTCCTGCTGGGTGTGGCACTTGCCCTTCTTCTTGATCAGCCGATCTGGGGACAGGGCATCGTTCGCATTCTTGTCATCGCGCCCTTCTTCGTGATGCCGACCGTATCCGGCCTTGTCTGGAAGAACATGTTCATGGATCCGGTGAATGGATTCTTCGCCCATCTATGGCGAATCTTCGGGGCCGAGCCCATACAATGGCTCAGCCAGGCATCGCTGCCATCACTTGTCATGATCATCAGCTGGCAGTGGCTTCCCTTCGCGACATTGATTCTGCTGACGGCGATCCAGTCGCTTGACACCGAACAGCTGGAGGCGGCCGAGATGGACGGGGCCCGTCCGGCTGGACGGTTCTGGTTCATCATTCTGCCGCATCTGGCGCGCGCCATTACCGTTGTGATTCTGATCCAGACAATTTTTCTGCTGTCGATCTTTGCCGAAATCTTTGTCACCACCGCCGGCGCCTTTGGCACAAAGACGCTGACCTATCTGATCTTCCAGCGGGTCCTGGAAAGCCAGAATGTCGGGCTGGGATCGGCCGGCGGTGTCTATGCCATCATTCTGGCCAACATCGTGGCGATATTCCTGCTTCGTATCGTTGGCAAGAACTTGGACGCATAGGAAGGCAGGATCATGGCCCGCGCAACATCCACCCGCCGCAAGACAATCACCACCATCATCGCCTGGACGGCGGCGGCGGTCATTTTCTTCCCGATCCTGTGGATCCTCGTCCTGTCCTTCAAATCCGAAGGCGATGCCATCAAGACACCGATGGAAGTTCTGACATCTGCCTGGACAATCGACAGCTACGCCGTGGTTCAGGACCGGTCGGACTATTTCAAGCATTTCTTCAATTCGGTCACGGTGTCCCTGGGATCGACCCTGCTTGGCATTCTCGTCGCGGTGCCGGCCGCCTGGTCGATGGCCTTTGTGCCGTCAAAGCGGACCCGCGGCATCCTGATGTGGATGCTGTCGACAAAAATGCTGCCTGCTGTCGGCGTGCTTTACCCGATCTACCTGCTGTTCATCCAGCTTGGGATCCTCGACAGCCGCATTGGCCTGGTGGTGGTGCTGATGCTGATCAACCTGCCGATCATCGTGTGGATGCTCTATACCTATTTCCGTGAGATTCCCGTCGAAATTCTGGAAGCCGCGCGGATGGACGGGGCCGGCATGCGCGCCGAGCTGCTGTATGTTCTGACGCCGATGGCGATCCCCGGAATCGCCTCGACAATGCTGCTGAACGTGATTCTGGCCTGGAACGAGGCTTTCTGGACCCTGAACCTGACAGCTGCCAGGGCCGCGCCCCTGACCGCCTTCATCGCCAGCTATTCCAGCCCCGAAGGTCTGTTCTACGCAAAGCTGAGCGCGGCATCGGTAATGGCGATCGCACCAATCCTCGTCATGGGCTGGTTCAGCCAGAAACAACTTGTTCGCGGCCTGACCTTTGGCGCGGTGAAATAGGGACAATCAGATGAAACAGATACAACTCAGACAGGTTGCAAAGAGTTTTGGCAATGTTGAGGTCATCCCGCCGCTGGACCTGGAGATCGAAGATGGTGAGTTCGTTGTCTTTGTCGGGCCGTCAGGTTGTGGCAAGTCGACCCTGCTGCGCCTGATTGCCGGGCTTGAGGATGTCAGCTCCGGACAGGTTCTGATCAATGGCGAGGATGCGACCGCCATCCCGCCGGCACGGCGCGGGCTGGCGATGGTGTTCCAGTCCTATGCGCTGTACCCGCATATGTCCGTTCGCAAGAATATCGCCTTCCCGCTTCGCATGGCCGGACTGACACGGGCCGAGCAGGAGCGCCGCGTCGAAGAGGCGGCAAAGGTGCTGAACCTCACCGAATATCTGGACCGCCGCCCGGGACAGTTGTCGGGTGGCCAGCGCCAGCGTGTCGCCATTGGCCGGGCCATTGTCCGTGAACCAACGGCCTTTCTCTTTGACGAGCCGCTATCCAACCTTGATGCGGCGCTGCGTGTCGGGATGCGGCTGGAAATCAGCGAATTGCACAAGCGTCTTTCAACAACAATGATCTATGTCACCCATGATCAGGTGGAAGCCATGACGATGGCTGACAAGATCGTGGTTCTGCAGAATGGCGTGATCGAGCAGGTCGGCAGCCCGCTGGACCTCTATCGCCACCCCCGCAACACCTTTGTTGCCGGCTTCATCGGCTCGCCACGGATGAATCTTCTGGCGGGTGCCGAAGCCGGGAAACACGGCGCCCATACCATTGGCATTCGCCCCGAACATATCGCCATCTCGACCGCGGCGGGTGACTGGAAGGGCGTTGTCGGCGTGTCCGAGCATCTTGGCGCCGACACCTATTTCCATGTCACCTGTCCGGATTTTGGCGAGCCGCTGACAGTGCGGGCCAGCGGCGAGGTGGAACTGTCCTATGGCAGCGCGGTCTTTCTGACACCCGATCTCACGCATCTCCACCGGTTTGACGAAAACGGACTTCGCCTGACATGACACGACTTGCTGGCAAATCGGCGCTGATCACGGGCGCGGCACGGGGCATCGGCTGTCACTTTGCGAGGGCCTATGTCAATGAGGGCGCCCGCGTCGCCATCGGTGATATCGATATCGAGCGCGCCCGCAAGGCGGCATCTGACATTGGTGATGCGGCCATCGCGATCGAAATGAACGTGACAAGCCAGGACAGCATTGACGCCGCCGTGGCCGAAGCGGCGGATGCCCTTGACGGGATTGACATCCTGATCAACAACGCGGCTGTCTTCACCGCCGCGCCGATCACCGAAATCACCCGCGCCGACTATCAGAAGATATTCGAGATCAATGTCGCCGGAACGTTGTTTACGATGCAGGCCGTGGCACGGCAGATGATTGAGCGTGGCACCGGCGGCAAAATCATCAATATGGCAAGCCAGGCTGGCCGGCGCGGCGAACCGCTTGTCGCGGTTTACTGCGCAACCAAGGCGGCTGTGATCAGCCTTACCCAATCAGCCGGGCTAAATTTGATCCAGCACGGAATCAATGTGAACGCCATCGCGCCCGGCGTTGTCGATGGCGAGCATTGGGACGGCGTCGACGCCTTTTTCGCGAAATATGAAAACAAGGCACCCGGTCAGAAAAAACGTGAGGTTGGCGCCAATGTGCCGTTTGGAAGAATGGGCCGCCCCGAGGATCTTGCCGGCATGGCGGTTTTTCTGGCCAGTGACGAAGCCGATTACATCGTCGCCCAGACCTATAATGTGGATGGCGGACAATGGATGAGTTGATGGAACTGGCCGGCAAGGACACCGGCGTAACGCCGCTGCGTAATGCGACTCTCGGCAAATTGTCCGCGATGGCGACGCTGCCGACCTATGAGCGCAGCACCATGACACCGGGAATCGTCCATATCGGTGTCGGCAATTTTCATCGCGCGCATCTTGCCTGGTATGTCCATCGCCTGATGCAGCGGGGAGCTGCCGCCGACTGGGCCATCATTGGCGCCGGAGTCATGCAGAATGACCGTGTGATGCGCCAGAATCTGCTGGCGCAGGACTGTCTGACAACGCTGATCGAACTTGACCCGCAGGGCGGCAAGGCAACGGAAATCATCGGGTCGATGCTCGACTATGTTCCGGTTGAGGCCGACAATGCGGCACTGATCCAGACCATGGCGGACCCCCGCATCAGGATCGTTTCGATGACAGTCACCGAAGGTGGCTACTTCATCGACCCCGAAACCGGCGGCCTTGACGCGACCCACCCCGACATACGTCACGACGCGGGACATCCCTCCACGCCGCGCACGGCCTTCGGCGCCATGGTGGCGGCGCTCCGGCGCCGGCGTGATTCCGGTGCCGGCCCCTTCACAGGTCTGTGCTGCGACAATCTGCAGGGCAACGGGGCCATACTCAGACAGACCGTTGTCGGCCTTGCGCGTCTGTCCGACCCGGACCTTGCCGACTGGATTGACAACAGCTGTTCATTTCCCAATTCGATGGTCGACTGCATTGTGCCGGCGACCGGCCCCGTTGAACAGCAGCTTGCCAGAACAATTGGTGTTGATGACGCCGTTCCGGTGACGCATGAGAATTTCCGGCAATGGGTCATCGAGGACACATTCTGCGCCGGGCGGCCTGACTGGGATCTTGTCGGCGCTGAATTCTCGGACCAGGTGCAGCAGTATGAAGCCCGCAAAATCCGCATTCTGAATGGCGGCCATCAGATTCTTGCCAATATCGGCGAGCTGATGGGACTCGACACCATTTCCCAGACCATGGACACGCCGCTGATCAACGCGCTGTTCCGCAAGGTTCAGCAGGAGGAAATCGCCCCTCATGTGCCGCATATGCCAGGCGTTACGGCGCTGGACTATCTGAAAACCATCGACCGGCGGTTCGCCAATCCGGCCATTGTCGATACCGTTCGCCGCGTTGCCTTCGACGGTTCGGCGCGGCATGTCGGGTTCATTCTGCCTTCGATCCGCAGCGGGCTCGAGGCTGGAACGCCTGTTCGGGGGCTGGCGCTTGTCGAGGCACTCTGGGCCCGCATGTGCATCGGCACGCGGGAAGATGGCAGCCGGATCGAACCGAATGATCCAATGTGGGATATGCTGACCGGCAGGGCGTCGCAGGCCCAGAACAGCCCGATGGCCTGGCTGGAGATGACACAGATCTATGGCGATCTTGCGGGGCAGGCCAGTTTTGCCACAGCCTTTGAAGAGTGGCTGACAGGCATATACCGGGATGGCGTTGAGGGGACAGTTCAACGCTATATCGGCCAGAGCCTGCTGGCCTGACAAGGCAATCAGCCGTCACCGGAGCTGCGCCGTCGGCCGGATGCCGCCCCTCATCCAGACCATCTGACATCTGCCCATAACCGCCATTCGGTGATAGTCTGGGGCCTGAATATGGGAGGGTGTTATGTTTCTTGGCCTTGATCTTGGCACGTCAGCGGTAAAGGCACTGCTTGTCGGTGCGGATGGCCAGGCCATCGCCAGCCAGTCAGCCCCGCTGTCCGTCAGCCGGCCGCATCAGGGCTGGTCGGAACAGGATCCCGAAACATGGTGGCAGGCGGCCGATATGGCGGTGCGCCAGCTTGGACAGGCGCGGCCGAAAGACCTTGCCGCGGTCACGGCCATCGGCCTGTCAGGTCAGATGCATGGGCTGACAGCGCTGGATTCGGCGATGCGGCCACTGCGGCCAGCCATTCTGTGGAACGACACGCGCTCAGCCCCGCAGGCGGCCAGCCTTGACGCCTCACATCCAGAATTCCGGGCCATCGGCGGCAATGCCGTCATGCCGGGCTTCACCGCGCCAAAGGCTGTCTGGATGGCACAGGATGAACCCGATTTGTTTGCCGCCACGTCGATGATGCTTCTTCCAAAGGACTATCTTCGCCTTCGCATGACCGGCGAAGCTGTATCCGAGATGTCCGATGCGGCCGGCACCCTGTGGCTTGACGTGGCGGCACGGGACTGGTCGGACAGGCTTCTTGATCTGTGCGGCCTTGAGCGCAGCAACATGCCGCGTCTTGTCGAGGGAACGGCTGTTTCGGGCCAGCTTCGGGCCGAGATCGCGCGGGACTGGGGCATTGACGGTCTGCCTGTGGTCGCCGGCGGCGGCGGTGACAACGCGGCGGCGGCGGTCGGACTTGGCACCGTTACGCCGGGCGACAGCTTCCTGTCACTTGGCACATCGGGGGTGGTATTCACGGTGACCGACAGCTTTGCGCCAGCCGCCGAAAGCGGCGCGCACGCCTTCTGCCATGCGCTTCCCGATACCTGGCATCAGATGGGGGTGATCCTGGCGGCAAGCGACTGCGTGTCCTGGCTATGCGAGATCACAGGCGCCGATGTCGGGACCTTGATGCAGGAACTTGCCACCACCGACCTCGCCGCCACCGACCTGATGTTCCATCCCTATCTGTCGGGCGAGCGAACACCACATAATGACGCCCATGCGCGGGGTGGATTCTTCGGTCTGGCGCGCGATCATGGCCGGGGCGAGATGACACGCGCCGTCCTGCAGGGTGTCGCCTTCGCGATTGCCGATGCAACGCATGTTCTGTCCGATGCCGGCGGTGCGCCAACACGCTTGCTGGCCACGGGCGGTGGTGCCAAGAACCAGATCTGGCTGTCCTACATCGCGGCGGTGACCGGCATTCCGATCGACCTTCCGGCCGATGGTGATTTCGGCGCCGCGCTGGGGGCCGCCCGGCTTGCCATGATGGCGGACGGTGCCAGCGTGGCGGATGTCTGCCTCAAGCCTGCCATCCAGATGACGATCAGCCCCGATCCGGCGCTGGCCGACCAGCTTGGCCCGGCACATGCGCGATGGCGAGAGATCTACCGGCTGCTGCAGGGTTGATGACACCACATCTGCACCGGATTGATGGGGAGACCGGATACCAGATGGCGACCTTATCGGTCGACAGGCAGGCCTGACGGCACCTTATCGGGAATGCCAAGGGGAAGTGATTGTGCCGAGCGCCCGGTCAGCGCCCCCATGAAGTCGACCAGCGCCGCAACCTCGGTATCGGTCAGTTCGCGCGGCGTGATATCAACCCGGCGGCGCAGCCTGTCTATTTCCAGACGGTCATCCCAGACGACGAAATCGATCGCTTCAAGCCACGGCGCGTCAGGCAGGTTGGCCATCTCCGGCTGCCAGCGATCAAGCGCGGCGTGCGGGTCAAGATGATGCCTGATGATTCCCTCCAGCGTTGGATAGGCGCCGTTGTGGCCATAGGGCGCCGTCAGCGCCACATTGCGAAGTGATGGCGTGCGAAAGCGATAGGCGTCCGCCAGATCGTCGGTTTCACCCATCCGCCCGACATCGCGGGTATAGGGATCGAACCGGCGTGTCCGGCCGGGCCCGAAAGGCGGAATCGCCAGCGCGTGAAATTTCTGATCCGTCAGCAACGGGCCGCTATGGCATTCGGCGCATCCTGCCTTGCCGTAGAACAGGGTGGCACCTTCCTGCTGGCGCGCTGTCATGGCCGTTTCATCACCGGCCAGAAACCCGTCAAAGGGCGAATCGCTGGACCTGAATTCCAGCGCTATAAACGCCGCCAGCGCCTCGCCTATATGGCTGATGGTGACATCTTCCGGGCTGTCGACGCTGTCGAATGTCTCGACAAACATCTCGCCATATTCCGGAATCACCCGCACACGTTTGGCCAGAATCGGCCAGACAGCGTCAATCCTGTCATGAAGGGCGCCAGCGACTTCATTCTCCTTCGGATTGCCGGCCATCTCGAACTGCGCGGTCATCGGGAAGATCGCCTGCGTGCCAAGCACTGTCTCAAGACCATGCGGCAGCCATTCCTCGGCCGGTGTATTGAAGCCATTGTCGAAATCGTCGGCAAGCGCCAGCCGCCCATCATGGAACAGCACGGTGAACGCCTTGGCACCGAGATTCCACAGGGCGCTGGCGTTCCGCGGCACGCGTTTCTTGATCCGCGAATCACCGCTGCCGGCGTGACGTGCCGGACCGACGCCAACCCCACCTTCACCGATACCAAGCGACAGGCCATCCGCGCCACCAAACCGGTGATGGTGGCAGGTCCCACAGGAAATATTGCGGTTGCCCGACAGAATCTTATCATAGAATAACAGCTGCCCGATCTTGGCGCGGGCCGGGGAGAAGCTATGATAATCGGAATCATCCAGAAGATCCGGGAATGGCGATGCCACCGCGGGAACAGCCATGACCAGAAGCAAAGGCATAATCAGATGACGAAACACGCCGCCCCGGTTGCCGGCCTCATGATCATCGCCAAACTGTGTCTTGGCGGCGCGCCGGCGCTTGCCGAGATCGAACATGCCCGCGATCTTATGGAAGCGAACCGCTTTGAAGAGGCGATGACCGAATTGTGGCCAGCCGCCAGATCCGGCAACGCCGATGCCGAGGAGCTGATTGGCGTCATGTACGCCATGGGGCTTGGTGTCGAACAGGATTATATCCGCGCCTTTGACTGGTATCTGCGTTCGGCGATGAAGGGTCATCCCGGGGCGCAGTCCGGGGTTGGCTGGTATTACGAGGTCGGTCTTGGCATGCCCCAGCCCGACCTTGTGCGTGCCTATATGTGGTATGTGCTGTCGGCGATCGGCGGTGATCCCGATGCCGCGATCAGCCAGGAAGAAGTGATCAAAAAAATGTCGTCTGAGCAGATTGAGAAAGCGCATGAGCTGATCGATGACTACCGGGTATGGCTGTATCCGTTCAGATAGACCGGGCGAGCATGGCCCGCCCGGTCCCATTTCGGCCCGCCCGGCCCCATTTCGGGTGCCAGACCTACATCAGGTCCTTGCTGCGGCCGGCATTGATGTCGGCTTCGGCGTCGGCAACAGCAGATGTCAACGCGCTGAAGATCTTGTCTCCACCATCAATATTGCCCTTGAACCAGTCATAGACCGGCGCCGCGGCTTCCTTGAAGGCTGCCTTTTCGGCCGGGGTTGGCACGTAGAGATCGCCACCACCTGCAACAAAATCGGCATAGGCCTGGATGGATTTGCGCTTTGGCGAGGCAAAAGTGGCCTGCTGCAGCTGTGCGAAACCATCAACCACGACGCGGCGCAGACCTTCCGGCATGCCGGTGAACTTGTCGTTGTTCATCCACCACAGAGCGCCCATGTAGGCGTGGCCGTCAAGCGTGACATATTTCAGGCCGGCATCGGGGAATTTCATGCCCATGATGTCGGTGATGCCATTCTTGGATCCCTCGACAACACCAGTCTGGAAGCTGGTGAACAGCTCTGGCCACGGAATCGGAGTCGGCGAAGCGCCAAGCGCCCGGACAAGTTCCTGAGGCAGATCGGCAACAACGGTTCTGATCTTCAGCCCTTCCATGTCGGACGGGTTCTGAACACGACGCCGTGTGTTGGCGAAGTTCCGCCAGCCACCGGTGTTACCAATGGTCATCAGGCGGATCTTGCCCCCTGAATCATCCAGCGCCATGTCGCGCATGGTGCGGGTGAAATCGCCCGACAGCACATGTTCGGCCACACGGTCATCAGCCATCAGATAGGGAAGATCGAGAACCTGGACATATGGGAAGATGCCGGCAGCACCGCCCGAGGTCGAGATGTAGACATCGATCGAGCCGTCAGCGACACCCTGCAGGCACTCGGCGCCCTTCGAGCAAAGCTGTGTGCCAATGAAAAGTTCGACTTCGATGGCGCCGTTCGACGCGCTCTCAACATAGTTCTTGAAAACGATCAGACCATCATAGTCCTCGTCATTCTCGTTCGAGTTCGCGGTTGCCCGGATCTTGTAATCCGCCGCGTAGGCCGTGAGCGACGCTCCAGCCATCATGGCTGCAACGAGCAGCGTAGAAAATAACCTTTTAAGCATTTGGGTCCTCCCTGATTGCTATGCGTTAAGGTCAGTCAACAAACCCGGTCAGTCTGGGTATTGTCATCGATATTGCCGGGACATAGGTGACCAGGAAGATCGTTGCAATTTCAACCAACAGAAATGGTATGATGGCGCGCGCGATACTTTCAACACGTTCTCCCGACACGGATGATGCCACAAAAAGCACCAAGCCCATAGGCGGAGTGGCAAGCCCCACCGTTAAATTCACGCTCATGATGATGGCAAAATGCACGGGGTCGATCCCCATGCTGACAAAGATCGGACCGAGGATCGGACCAAGAATGATGATCGCCGGGCCAGCGTCGAGAAACATCCCGACAATGAACAGCAGCAGATTGATCAGGAACAGCAGGATCAGCGGATTGTCAGAGACCGACAGGATCATCGCGGCCAGTGTTTCCGGCGCGTGGCTGAGGCTGACAACCGTCTTGAACGCCATCGCGGCGCCAACCAGCAACAGCACCACAGCCGATGTGGTGGCGGCGCGCGCCAGAACATCCGGCAGGTCACCAAGGCGAAGCGACTTCATGACGAACAGGCCAATGAAGATGGCATAGCCAACAGCCACCGCGGCGGCCTCGGTCGGGGTGAAGACACCGCCGAGAATGCCGCCAAGAATGATCACCGGCGTCATCAGCGGAAAGAATGCCTTCAGGCTGGCACGGCCACGTTCAGGCCAGGTAAAACGCCTGGTGGCGACGGGAAAGTCGTACCGGTCGGCCATGTATGAAACGACAAGCATCAGACCAACCCCGACAAGAATGCCAGGCACGATACCGGCCAGAAACAGGGCGGCGACGCTTTCCCCCATTACATAGGCATAGATGATCATGATCCCCGAAGGAGGAATGATCGGGCCAATAACGGAACTGGCGGCCGTGATCGCGGCCGAGAACCGACGCGTATAACCCTGTTTTTCCATCGCCGGAATCAACATCGATCCAATGGCCGACGTATCGGCGACAGCCGAACCGGAAAGACCGGCAAATAGCATCGAGGACAGGACGTTCACATGCGCCAGACCACCCCGGAAATGGCCCATCATTGCCTGTGCGAACTCGACAAGCCTGGCCGTGATGCCGCCGCGATTCATCAGCTCGCCGGCAAGCATGAAAAACGGGATTGCCATCAAAGGAAAGCTGTCCATGCCGTTATAGACATTCCGGTAGAGCAGCGTGATATCGCGCTCCTGCCCATTCAGCCACAGCAACAGCCCGGGCGCCGCCAGCAGGGCGAAAAACACCGGCAGACCAAGAAGCAGGAAGGCAAGAAACAGCGGCAGGAACCAGATCAGCATCACGCACCTCCCCGGCTGGCATCGTCAGGCGCGGTTGCCGCGGCGACAAGCACCGGTCGCAATCTGTCAGCGCCACCAAGCGCCACCACCAGCGAACGCAGAATCAGCTCGATATTCACCAGGATCATCAGCCAGACCCCGGTCAGCAGCGACATATACATCCAGGCAAGCTTGATCTTCACTGATTTCATGCCGATCAGGAACAGCGGCAGCTTGAGCGAGGAGCTCGCGAACAACCATCCGGAATCAACATGTTTCAGGCCAAGCTGCGCACCGATCACCAGCACCGCCAGCGAGATCACCAGCAGCAGCAGCGAGACCGCCGAGACAAGCTGGCGCGGCAGCAGTTCGAGAACCCCGGTGATGGCCACCATGCCACCATGCCGAAACGCGACAGGCGCCATCAGGCCGGTCAGCCACAGCATCATGAACCGGGCCGCCTCATCAGGCCAGGGCAGCGCATTGTTCAACACGTAACGGCAAAATACCTGAAGCAGAATCACTGCAACCATGATGGCGATCGCGCCAACAGACAGCCAGCGGCCAAGACGACCGGCAAGGTCATTGAGCCACTGCAATGGTCGCAGGATGATCAGCAGCGCCGCCATCAGCCCTGTCGATCCCCGGTGGCAGCGCCAGCTGCCGATCTTTGCCTGTTACGCAATTCGACCTCCCCCCAAATCGCCTAGGGCACCTCGTCGCCAAGGACGATGGTGTAGATTTCATACCAGGTTTCACGGTCAACACTGATCCCGGCAGCCGCCCCGAAGCGGGTGATGCGATCAAGACTGTTGGTCCCCATAACCGGCATGATCCGCACCGGATGCGCCAGCAGCCAGGCAACGACAAGCGAGGTCACATCGCTGTCATAACGCGCCGCGATCGCCGCCAGACGGTCATGTATTTTCTTGTTTTCCGGCGCGAAAAGCGCGCCCCCCGCCAATGGCGACCAGGCCATCGGCGGAATGCCGTGACGCTGCAGGAAGGCGATGTCGCCATTGGTAAAGGGTTGGTGTGCCAGGACGCTGATCTCAATCTGGTTGGTCGCCAGTCGCGTTGTCATCGCCGATTGCAGCAGATCCCAGTCCCAGGGGCGGAAATTCGAAACACCGACACTCCGCACCTTGCCGGAGCTCACCAGATCGTCGAGCGTCGCGCCAGTCTCGTGATGATCCATCAGCGGGTTGGGCCGGTGGATCAACAGAAGGTCGATCGTCTCGATTCCCATCAGGCGAAGACTGTCCTCAACCGACTGTGTGATGTGCGCCCGGCCCGTGTCATAATATTTGACCCGCGCCGCCTCATGCCTGCCAACCGGCGCGACGATATCGCATTTGGTGACAATCTCGATGCTGTCCCTGAGGGCCGGCGCGGCGCGAAGCGCATTGCCGAAGATTTCTTCAGCCATGTAGCCGCCATAGATATCGGCCTGGTCCATCGTGGTGATGTCCTGCGCCAGACAGGCTTCGATCTTGGCCTGAACATGCGCTGGCGAGGTATCGGCATCACCACCAAGCCGCCACATGCCATAGACAATACGTGACAGCGAGACATCATCGGTTAAGGCCACACGTTCCATCAGGCTCTCTCTCCCACCCCAAGCGGCGTTGCCGGCGTTGATGCCGGCACACGTCCATATTCATGCGGCAGTGAACAGGTTTTCAATTCCGGCAACACAAGGTTGCCGATGTAATCGCATTCGTCCAGATGTGGATAGCCGGAAAAGATGAAGCTTCGCATGCCCATTTTCTGATAGGCCTCGATCTCGGACAGGATCTGGTCTGCCGACCCGACAAGCGCCGCACCGCATCCCGACCGCGCCCGGCCGACGCCCGTCCACAGACGTGGCTCGATAAAGCCTTCCATATCGGCAAGTTCGCGGTTGCGGGCCTGACGCGCCACACCAAGCGACGTGCTGTCAAGCGCCCGTTCGCGGATTTCCCGGCCAGCCTCGTCATCCAGTTTCGAGACAAGTTCCTCGGCATATTCGCGGGCCTCGATCTCGGTCTCGCGAACAATCATGTGAACGCGAAGTCCGTAATCCAGCGTCCGGCCATGCGCCGCCGCGCGTTCATTCACCGTTGTCATCCGCGCCGCCAGATCCTCACGCGATTCCGGCCACATCAGATAAACATCGCAATGCTGCGCGCAGAGCTCGACCGCGGCCGGCGAATAGCCACCGAAATACAGCAACGGGCCGCCATTCTGCTGATAGGGCCGGGCCGGGCCGGTGGTCAGGCCGGCGAACTGGTAAATTTCGCCTTCATAATTGATTTCATCCCGCGTCCAGGCCTGGCGCAGAATTTCAACCACCTCGCGCGAGCGCTGATAGCGATAGGCGCTGTCCTCGGTCTGGCCGGGGAAATCGGAACTGATGATGTTGATGGTCAGCCGGCCTTCCAGCATATGGTCAAGCGTCGCGATTGTCCGCGCCAGCATGATGGGTTGCATCTCGCCGCATCTGACCGCCGCCAGCAGATTCATCCGGTCGGTGATCGGCGCGCAGCCGGCGACAAAAGACAGGGTATCCTGGCCAACCTGATATGAGGAGGGGCACAGAATGTTCCGAAACCCGTTCGATTCCGACCTCTTCACGATTTCCGAACAATGCGCCCAGCTTGATCGCAGCGATCCGTCCGGCACGCCAAGATGCTGGAAGTCATCCGAACAGAGCGCCGAAAAGAAACTGATCTCGGCCGCATCAAGGTCAGGACTTGTTATTGGAACGACTGTCATGGCTCACCCCTTGTCACGGCTCATGGAAGCAGCTATTGAAAGATTAATCAATGGTGTATCAATTTGACATGACGAACAGCAATTCCACCCTCGCCGAACAGGGCGCGCTGCCGGTCTATATTCAGATCGCCGAGCTTGTCGCGCGCCAGATCGAGGCTGGTCTTCTTGTCGAAGGCCAGCGCCTGCCCCCCGAGCGCGAGATGGCAAGGCAGCATGGCATCGCGGTGGGAACGCTTCGCAAATCTCTGGCCCGCCTGACCGAGATGGGGCATCTCGACAGGCGTCAGGGATCAGGAAACTATATTCGGCGCAGCGGCGGCGCGCCCTCGCTCTATTCCCTGTTCAGGCTCGAACGGCCGGATGGCGGCGGCCTGCCGTCGGCGCGGCTGCTGTCATTCGATCGAATGCGCAAGCCGGCAGACCTGCCGGAATTCGGCGCAGCCGATACCGGCTACCGCTTTCGCCGTCTTCGCTTTCTCGACAACATCCCGGTGGCAATCGAGGAAATCTGGCTTGATGGCGCGGCCGCCAGAAAAATCGACCCGGCACGGGTGTCGCAGTCGCTTTATCAGTTCTACAGAGAGGACCTTGGTCTGTGGATCACCCGCACCGAAGACCGGGTGACGCTGGCCAAACTTCCGGACTGGACAGTGGATCAATTTCCCTTACCGGCAGGATCGACCGTCGGATATGTCGAGAGATATGGCTGGTCACAACATGACAGGCGTGTTGAATTCTCGCGAAACTGGTTCGACCCGACAACCGCGCGCTTCATCGCCAGACAGGGCCAGGGCCAACAGGCCTACAGAATTGAACAGGAACAGGACCAGTAACTATGACCATACATTATGGAGTGATCGGCTGCGGCATGATGGGGCGCGAACATCTGGCCAATATCGCGCTGATGGAAGATGCAGAAACCAGCGTCATCTTCGACCCCGACCCCGATATGGCCGTCGCCGCTGCGGCAGCGGCACCCGGAGCCAGGCTGGTGGACAGCCTTGAGGCGCTTCTTGCGCATGACAGGCTGGACTGCCTTCTGATTGCCAGCCCGAATCATTGCCATACCGACCAGCTGCGCCTGATCGCCGACAGGGTCAGCCTGCCCATCCTTGTCGAAAAACCGCTTTTCACCAATCCCGATGATCTGGCGGTTCTCGAAACATTCCGCGACAGCTATGCGGCGCCCGTCTGGGTGGCGATGGAATATCGCTATATGCCGCCAATGCAGCAGTTTCTTGCACAGGTTGGCGCGACAACGGGCGGGATCCGGATGCTGAGCATCGTCGAACATCGCTATCCGTTTCTTGAAAAGGTCGGGAACTGGAACCGGTTCAACGCCAACTCCGGTGGTACCTTTGTCGAGAAATGCTGTCATTTCTTTGATCTCATGAGACTGATCCTTGGCGCTGACCCGGTCAGGGTCATGGCCACTGGCGGGCAGGAGGTGAACCATCTCGACGAGCGCTATGACAACCGGGTGCCGGACATCTGGGACTGTGGCTATGTCATCGTCGATTTCGCGAATGGCGCCCGCGCCATGCTGGAGCTGGCGATGTTCGCCGAGGGATCGGAATATCAGGAAATGGTCCATGCTGTCGGTCCGAACGGCAAGCTTGAGGTCAGGATTCCCGGCCCGGCCAGATTCTGGTCCGGCCCCGAGGATCGACGCCCGGTTCCACATATCATAGAGAGCCCCCGCCACCCCTGCGCCCCGGTGGTGACCGAGGTGCCGGTGGACGCCACCATCCTCGCCGCCGGTGACCATAACGGGTCGACCTATCACCAGCATCTGAAGTTTCTTGATGTGGTGCGCGGCGGCGGCCAGGTCGAGGTTGGGCTTGATGACGGCATCTGGGCGGTGCGCATGGGACAGGCGGCGCAGGAGTCGGCGCGCACCGGCAAGGCGGTGACGCTCTGAGCCGGCGCGCCCCACAAAACTGAAGACGGAGTATTCACATGCTGCTCGACACCCCGATCTGTGATTTTGGCTGGAAAGCACCGGCCTTCACCCTGGCCGACCCGGATGGCGCCAGCCACAGCCTTGACGCGCTGATGGGTGAGAACGGATTGCTGGTCGCCTTCATCTGCAACCACTGCCCCTATGTGAAGGCGGTGATCGACCGGCTTGTTGAAGATGCGGCGGCGCTTCGCGAGGACGGCGTCAACACCGTCGCCATCATGCCAAACGATTACGCGACACATCCCGATGACAGCCCGCCCAACATGCGCGAGTTTGCGGCGCGGCACCGGTTCGGCTTTCCCTATCTTGTCGATGAGACCCAGGACGTCGCGCGCGCCTGGGGTGCCATCTGCACACCTGATTTCTTTGGTCTGAACGCGGCCGGGGCACTGCAATACCGCGGCCGGCTGGATGATGCCGCGCGCGGCGATGCCAGCAACCGCGCGGCCGAACTTCTGATGGCGATGCGCGTGGTCGCGCAGACCGGCAATGGCCCGGCCGACCAGACCCCGTCGATGGGATGCTCAATCAAATGGAAGTAAGGCTGCACTGACAGCCTCTACAGAAAATCCGGGAAATCGGCATCCTCGATAAAGGTCTGTCTTCCCACCTTGCGGATCTTGTCGATGGCCGCCTCGTCAAGCCAGGGGTCCGTCGCCATCGCCAGCGAGGGGCGCTCGCCAATCCGCCGATACCAGTCAGTGACACGCGGGAACCGCGATTCCCACAACCGCGCCAGCCCGATACAGTCGAGGCGGAAGAAATAGGCGGTGACAAGCGCATCGGCGAGGCCATAGTCAGATCCCGTCAGCCAGTCATGCGCGGCAAGCGGCTCCTCCATCTCGGCGCACATGCGCTGCAGCCGCGACAACGCCACCGGCACATGGTCGGACCCCGCGCCATGCTCCATCAGGTCCAGCGTCTTGCGCACCCTGATCTTGTCCGGCATCGCATCCCAGCGCGCCTGCAACTCTTCAGGTGACTTTGCCAGCAGCATCTGCCGCTGGTAGCTGGAAAAGGTCAGCGTGTTCACGCTGTCATGATATTCCAGCGTGTTCAGCCCCCAGATCCGGGTGCGCGCCTGCGCCGCCAGATCGGCAGGCATCAGCCTGTTATGCGCGGACAAGCCGTCGAGATATTCACTGATCACGCTTGATTCGCGGATCAGCACCCCATCATGGTCCAGCACCGGCACGATGGCGCGCGGATTGATTTTCAGGAAATCGGGATGGAACTGTTCGCCCTTCGGCAGATCGACATGGCGCCCCTCCCATTCCAGGGCCTTTTCAGCCAGCACAATCCGCACCTTGATGGAACAGACGGAATTGGCCCCGTGATAGAGTGTCAGCATGTCATGCCCCCGCGCCGGTAGAATCCATAGCCTGTGGCCCGAGTCTAGCCATACAGACATGGGCCAGCAATAGGCGGTGATTTTTGTCTGGCAGCATGCTGCGCGACTGGCCTAGTCTTAAGCCACGAGGCCGGCGCAGACCGGCCGCGCGGCATGGGAGGGTTACAATGCGCAATGTCACCGCCGACAACATCACCGATGTATTCATGGGGTATTTCGGGGCGGATACCGACCCGCGCATGCGCGAAATCATGCAGAGCCTTGCCACGCATCTTCATGCCTTTGCCAGAGATGTGAACCTGACCCATGCCGAATGGCGGCAGGGAATCGAATTCCTTGAGGCGGCGGGCCAGATTTCCGACGAGACACGCCATGAATTCGTGCTGTTGTCCGACGTTCTCGGCCTGTCCTCTCTTGTTGATATGCTGCATTCAGGCAATGAAGGCACCTCGTCCAGCGTCCTTGGGCCATTCCATATTTCGGGGTCACCGCCACTGCCATTCGGCGGCGACATGAAGCGTCATTATGATGGCGAGGTGCTGCTGGCCAGCGGCACCGTCACCGACACCGCCGGCAACCCGATCGAGGGCGCCGAGATCGATATCTGGCAGACCGCGCCAAACGGGCTCTATTCAAGCCAGGATGAAGAGCAGGACACCTTTTCCTTTCACGGTATCCAGACAACCGGCCCCGACGGGCGTTACGGATTCACCACCGTGAAACCTGTCAGCTACACCGTCCCGACCGACGGGCCTGTCGGCGATATCCTGCGCGCCACCGGACGTCATCCATGGCGCCCGTCGCATCTCCACTACATCGTCAAGGCCCCCGGATTCCGGCCGCTGGTGACGGAAATTTTTCCCGATGACGACCCCTATCTCGATCAGGATACGGTGTTCGGTGTTCGCGGCGATCTGGTCATGAAATACGAGCCGCAACCGCCGGAGTCCTTCCCCGACGGCTATGCGCTGAGCGGCACGATAGACGCGCCATTCCTTCTTGCCGAGTTTGACCTGCGGTTGGTGCCGCTTGGCTGACCGGTCAAAGCAGACTTGCACAACGCTGAATCACCGGCCAACATGTCGGGTGATCATGCCTGCTGCCAACGGGCGTGCCATAACAGACTGTCCGGACAGAACCGGACACCCAAGGGAGGTATTCATGTTTAAGACGTTTGCAGTGGCGGGCGCCGCCATTCTCGGGCTTGCCGTGACGGCGCAGGCCCAGGTCAATCTGACGGCCGAGACAGCATCGCCAGGCAGTGCGCCCGGCGTTTCGGTGATTTCGCTTTCTGAAGTTGCAGCCAAATATAATGTGGCCGATATCCAGGTCACCACCGGACAGACATTGACCAATTCCGTGCAGAACGTGGCCGAGGGCAAATCCGACATCGCCGCGGCACCTTTCGTACTGCCATTCCTGATGTCACGGGCGGTTGGCCCCTATGCCAAGCTTGGCAAGGAAAAGGGTGCCGAGCTCACCGGCAATCTGCGGGTGCTCTACACCTACCGGATTGCCTGCCAGTCACTCTATGCCTATGACAGCAGCAACTTCCCGGGCTATGACGGCATCAAGGGCGCGCGCATCTTCAACGGCCCGCCACGCGGCGCGGCGCTGACCAACGCGCGTGACCTTGTGCGGCTGGTCACAGGGCTTGAGGAGAAGAAGGACTATACCGGCATCCAGGTGAACTGGGGCCAGGCCGTAAAGACCATTCAGGACGGCTCGGCAAACGCCTTTGTTCTTCCGGTCAGCTTTCCTGACGGCCGGATGACGGCCGCCATGGCGTCCGGCAACATGACCATGTGGTCGATGCCCATGAAAACTTTCGAGGGCGAGGCATTCGGCAAATTCACCAAACGCCCGGGCACCGTCGCCGTGACCATGCCGATCGCCGACATGGGATGGAAGAGCGGCGTGACGGTCAAATCCGAAGATGACAATTTCCGTTGCCCCGGCACGGTCGGCGGCGAGATCGTCAACAGCTCGATGGATTTCGACACCGCCAAGGCGCTGACCAAGTCGTTCCTTGACGGTATCAAGGATGTCTATCACGCCAAGGCACCCTTCATGCTGAACTCCTGGCATGGCGAGACGGACATTGCCCTGACCGACATGTGCGGCCTGAACCCGCTGAAGTACCACCCGGGCGCCGTAGCGGCCTGGGAGGAAGCTGGTCACAGCATCCCGGCCTGCGCGAAATAGGCTGATATAAAAACTGGGCGTCGGCAGACATGCCGGCGCCATTCTTTTAACCAGCGGGGCGCCAGCGCATGACCGGTACCAGTTCACAGTCGCCAGCCGAACAGGATTTCGGCATGAAGCTTGTTTACTGGCTGACAGTTGGGATGGTGGTCATCGGGTTGATCAACATGACGCCGGGGATCCCCGGCTATGATGATCTCGCCGAAAACCTGACCGGGGTCCAGGGCACGACATTCCGCAAATTTCCCTTTGAATGGTTTTATCCCGCCTTTTTCGCGCTGATGATGCTGATCGTCGCGCTGAAACATTCCATGTGGCGAAGTTGGGCCGAAGCGTCATTGTGGCGTCGCCGCTTCGGGCTGTTCATGGATCTGGCGCTGGTGCTGATGGCGGCCACCATCTCTGTCACCTATTTCGTCGAGATCGAGGCAATCTGCCTGATCGACCAGTTCACCGGTGACCGCGCGCGCCTGATCGAGGAGAGCCTGAAGGCTGAACGCGATCTTGCCGAACTTCTGGGGATGGAGCCGCCGACCACCATTGATGACCCGAAATGCGTCAACAATACCGGTGGCTGGCTGGTCTTGATTGTCGGCCTCGCGATCGTCGTGTTCCTGTCCTACAATATAAAGGTCTGGGGACTGCCGCTTGTGCTGGTGGCGATCCTGATCGCCACCTACACCATCATCACCGTGCTTGTCTGGTATTTCCACGGCCCTGACGACATCAACAAATATCTGATGACCAAGCTTGCCGGCGAGCCGCGCATGCTGGCTGACGGGCGGCCACGGGTTCATGACATTCTGGTGAACAACTCATCCGGCCTTCTGGGGCGGTTCATGGATATCATCCTGAACACAATCTTCCCGTATCTGGTTCTGGGATCGCTTTTCGGCAGCTCCGCCGGCGGACGCTCGCTGATCAAGCTTGCCTTTCGCTGGACGCGGCATCTTCGCGGCGGGCCGGCACATGCCGCCGTCGTGTCCTCGGCCATGTTCGGAACCATTTCCGGCGGCCCGATCGTGAATGTCCTGTCGACCGGGGTTCTGACAATCCCGATGATGCTGAAACGCGGTTTCTCGAAGGTGTTTGCCGGCGGGGTTGAGGCCGCCGCCTCGTCAGGCGGGTCGGTGATGCCGCCGGTGATGGGGGTTGCGGCCTTTGTTCTGGCCTCGCTGACCAGCGTTCCCTATTCGGACGTCATCGTGGCGGCCGCCATTCCGGCAATCGCCTATTTCTTCTGCCTGTTCCTGTCGGTCATCTTCCAGTCACGCAAACAGAATATCCAGGCCATCGGCAAGCTGACCGACGATATGCGGCTTGACCGCCAGGACATGCTGAATCTGGTGATGATCTTCGGCCCGATCCTGCTGATCCTGCTGTTGCTTCTGATCAAGAAGGAAGCTGTCGGCTGCGGCATGTTCGGCGCAATGATGGGCGCCGAGAGGATCATCACCGAGACCGGTTGCCAGGTGACAAGCTATTCCTGGATTCAGGAGCTGATCCGCAACGCGGCAGGCGACGCCGGCAGCGCCGGGTGGTACGCGGTGATTCTGCTTCTTGGCCTTCTGTTCGTCGATCCGGAGGTGCGGGCACGGCCACGCAAGGTGATCGACGCGCTGTCCAATGCCGGCATTCTGATCTCGACCCTCTATCTGATGTTCCTGGCTGTCTCGATCATTGATTTCTGCCTTCAGTTCACCGGCCTTCCAACCTTCATCTCGCTTGACGTTCTTGGCTGGCTGCAGGCGCTCGACCTTGGCAAGGGTGGGTCGACAGCCTTCCAGCTGATCGCCCTGCTGCTGACCATGCTGATGGCGATTCTTCTTGGCATGGGCATGCCGGCGGTGCCGGCCTATATCAATGTGGCGCTGCTGCTCGGACCGGTTCTGGCCGGTCTCGGGATCTCGCTTTTCACCGCGCATATGTTCATTTTCTACTTTGCCGTCGCCAGCGCCATCACCCCGCCGGTGGCGCTTGCCGCCTTCGCCGCCGCCAGCATCACCAAGGCAGAACCGATGGCGACAGGCTTCTCGGCGGTGAAATCGGGCATTGTGATGTTCGTGATCCCGTTTGTCTTCGCGCTCTATCCCGAGATCCTGCTGATCGACGATGCCGTAATTGACGCCGCGGCGTCTGCCTCGGGGGCCATCGTCTATCTTGCCGGCTATGATGGCACGGTCGATCTGGCGGGGCTGGCGCTTGTTCTGGGACGACTTATGCTGGCGCTCTACCTTATCTCCAGCGCGCTGGCCCGCTTTGACCAGCGGCAGCTCAGCCTTGGCGAGGTCGGTGTCAGACTGGCCCTTGCGGCGTTGCTGATGATGCGCCATGAGTTTGTCTATATCGGGGCGGCGATAGCCGCCGGTGGTGTCATTACCCTGCACATGATGCGCCGCCCGGCCACCGCCTGACTGGTCTGCTAGCGGCCGTGACCGCGGTCATAGCCGCTCACCGCCGCCGGCCGCCAGTCACCAAGGGCACCGTCTTCAGGCGTGAAAATCTCGACAAGCAGAGGATGACAGCTGGCGGCATCACTTGAATGCGTCGTCGAGCAATCGCCACCAGGACAGGCCGACAGCGCCCCAACAAGGTCAATCTCGGCAAGGAATTCGATGTAATCGCCGGGGCGGACCGGGCTTGCCTTCATGAAATACTGGCCGGTATCGCGGGTAAAGCCGGTACACATGAACACATTCATCACGTCATGGACCTGCATCTCGATATCCTCGATGGGCCGACCGGTTTCCTGGGCCAGCGCCCGCGACAGGTTCGAATGACAGCAATAATGATAATGATCGCCTGACAGCAGATGGTGTGTATAGGGATCACATCTTGTGCCAATGACGTCATGCACGGAGCCGCCATATTCGTCGATTCCATACCAGCCAAGCGTGTCCTCGATAATCGTCGCCATGGGCCGCAGAAAGGGAAGGCAGGACCACAATCTTTCACCGGTGGTGACATGCGTGCCGTGAATGGCGCGGGTCTTGCCGGAAAAAAACCTCTCATCGAGATTGCCGGCATGCCACAGATTGAGATCACCGACCTGTGGCCCCTCGATCGAGGTGATGCGGAAAAACCCGCCAGCCGGCACATGAAAACATGACGCGTCGCGCGGCGCCACCCGCACCTCGTCAATCTTGCGGGCGCCGGCGCGGGCCGCCCGGTACAGGTCGAGGTCGGGAGGTGGCAGACTGTCATTCGGATAGCAGACAACGGGCTCTATGGCCCGGCGGGCGGGCGCGTCATCAGGCATGTTCGTGGGGGTATGGCGCATCTTCGGTTCCTCAGGATCAGGCGTCGTAATCAGGCGTCGTAATCAGGCGTCCCGCGAAGCGATCTGCTGCGCCATCATCCCCAGCATCGACAGGCCAAGACGTGACGCCATCAAGGCGCCCTGCTCATTGACGTCGCGTGACGGCATGAACTCAACCATATTGAAGCCGCAGATTGGCGCGCGGGCCGCGACAGCCTCGAAAATCTCCATCATCTGCCAGTAATCGAGCCCACCCTGCGCCGCGCCGATGACGGCCGGCATCAGTGTTGGGTCAAGGCTGTCAACATCAAGCGCAACATAGACAGGCACACCTTCGGGAAGGTCGGCAACGGCGCGTTTGATTCCACCAGGCTCGCGAAGCCGGCGCATGGTATGGAAGGCAACGCCGTAATCAAGCGCAGCCTCGACCTCTGCCTTGCGCGCCGATCCGATGCCACGGGCCGCCAGCTGGACGATGCTGCCAACATGCGCCATCTCGCTGGCCCGCCGCATGTTGCTGGACAGGCCCTGTGTCTCGCCACCAACCTCGGCGCGCCAGTCGATATGCGCGTCAATCTGCAGGATCGAGATTGGCCCACCCGCAAAGCCGCAATAGGATTCCAGCACCGGAATGGGCACCGAATCATCACCGCCAAGAACAAACGGCCTTGTGCCAGCATCCAGCATGCCGGTGATGGACTCGCGAATCAGCTGCCTGTTGGTGGCTGCAACCTCGGGCGCGGCGTCGGCGACAACGTCCAGATTGCCAAGATCGGCCGCCGTCACCCCGGGCGGGATCACACCGTCCGACGGATCAACATCGAACAGGTCAAAATCATGATGGTCGAGGATTGTCGGCCAGCTTCGCGCGTCGCGGATGGCATCCGGCGCGTCATGGCAGTAGGACCCGACAGGGTATGGCGTTGCCGACCCGATGCCGATGACGCCGATATCCACATCCGCCAGCCGTTCGGACCCGACACACGGCAGGTTCAGCCAGCCGCCGGCCGCATCGCCCCCAAACAGATCACCCATTGACGCCGTCTTGCCCATCTTCATCTCCCGGCATGAAATTCCCGCGCGTCAGCGTGCGCATGTCATACTAAAGGCTGTCCCGGCCGCAAGAGCAAGATCAACAGATATTTTCGGAAATCTTGCCAGCCTCACGACCAGTCTTTCACTTTCTGCAACATCCGGCAGGCTGGCGACAGAAACAGGATGAGGTGATCGGCTGGTCGGCGAGCGGCAGCACGATGTCGAGTTCAGCCGCGATCATGTCCGCCCGGTCATCGCCAAGCAGGCGCCAGCATTCGTGAAGACCGTGCAGGGCCCAGACATTGCCGCGGTTCTGCCGACTGACTGGCAGGCTGTCATCGTAGCCAAGGTCGATTTCATAGACATGGGCCGCCTCTTCCACACGCCCCTGTTCAAGAAGCAGCGCGCCAAGCGCATGGCGCGGCGGGTGCATCCAGGCGCGCGGCTCATTGTAAATCAGCTCGTCCTCGGCGGATGCGGCGCGGCGCAGCAGGTCAAAGGCCGTATCGACCTTACCGGCGTGATAGGCCATCTCGCCGCGCATCATCAGATCGGCGACAGCCAGGATGGCGCTTGCCGGATTGTTGAAAAAGGCATAATTCTCCGGCATCGCCTCTCGTGCCTTGGCAAAGGCTTCCGCAGCCTCGTCGGCCGCGGCGGCCTGGCCAAGCGCCGCACATGCCACCGCCCGCGCATAGTGATGCATCGCCCAGGATGCCGGCATACATGCCGGATCGCCGTCACACTTTCTGTCCAGCACCGCCTGCCAGCGACCAAACCGGATATCGACATGCGAAAGGGTCGACAGATATCCATCCAATGTCATCATCATATGCGTCTTTGGCGGTGCGACAGGCCTGTCATCAAGAAGATCCGCCATCACCGCCGCGCCATGTACCGCGTCGGCGAGATGTCCCACCTGCATTCCGGCATACATGAGCATGTGCGCATCATGGCAGAGGAGCGTCCTGTAGAAGGGTGCCCGAGACAGGCAGGGCCGGAACGCCTCGTCGCTGGCAACCGCGCTGCGACTGCACCGCACGGCACCGGCAAGATCACCAAGAAGAACATAGATATGCGCTGGCATATGGTGGAGGTGGCCGGCATCACGCGCCGCCAGGCTTTCGAGGTGGCGCGCGGAGTTCAGCGCCAGTTCCGGCCAGGGCGACATCTCCTTGACATGGATGTCGTAATGCAGCAGCCCGATATGTGGATCGCCGACGGGATTGTCACCGACGCGGACAAGCTTCCGGTCGAGAGCGGCATTGATAGGATCGGCCCGGCCCGCCGGGTTGGGCGCGCGCGCGTCAATGTCGTAGATCGCCCAGGGGGTCAGCATGATCTGCGATTCGACATAGAAGGCGGCAACGTCCGGATCATCACCGAACCTGTCATAGACCGTCCTCATCGCGTCCGCATAGGTGCGCTCCCACCCGGCGAGATCGTCATCTGCCGGGACATCCGATGACGGAAACCGCTGCGCCAGCGCGTCGATCAGCCCCTGCACAATCGCCGGCGCATCATCGCGCCGCTGCCAGGCCTGCTGCGCCGCGGCATGGCATTCCGGCACGGCGCGCGCCTTTTCCTCAGCCGTAAACCAGTCCCAGGGCATGTTGATGAATGGCCCGCTGGCGATGGCGGCTCCCCACCAGGCAAGCGCCATCGAGTCATCGGCTGTCACGGCAGCGCGAAAGCAAGCTGCCGCCTCTTCCTGGTTGAAGGCATAGAGCCAGCCAAACCCGCAGGCGCACCATTCAGCCGCCATGCCATCACCGTCAAGAAAGGCCGGCCGATGCGCTACAGAGCGAAAGGGATAATCCTGAATGTGCGTATTCATGAAGAGAGGCTACGGCAGCAACAGCCCGGTTAGAAGCAGTTTTAGCCTGTCATTCACAATCTTTTTCAAAGGGGCCAGGATGAAGGTGCCAGGATGAAGGTGCCGGAATGGAGACACCAGCTATGACTCTTCAGACGCCCTGCCAGTGATGGTCACAAGCCCTGCCGCCGGATCGACTGTCAGCCTGTCACCTGTCCTGATCAGCCTTGTCACATCGCCTTCGGCGAACCGGTCACACATCGCCATATCCGCCAGCGCGGCGCCCTGCGCCAGGATGGTGTTGGCGGCATTCAGCAAGAGCGCCCGCGGCGCCACACCGCGTGAGACCATTTCATGAAGCATCCAGGCCGTCGCCACGCCGCCCTTGGCCGTATTCAGCACCAGGATGACGTCACGGTAACTCTGTCCATAGAGGCTGTGCTGCGGGCGCGAAAACACACCATTGATCCGGTCGAGGTCATAGCGGGCCGAAAAATTATCATCCGCGACAAGCGCCACACCTTCCACACAGGGCCCAATGCCGACATGACAGGCCAGCCTGATGGTCATGCCGGCCTCCCGTCAATTACGATGCCGGCCTCGGCCGAGGCAATACAATCCTCCATGCTGGCAAGCGCCGGGCGATAGCCATAGCCGCCAAGAATATTGACGATCTTCGCCGAGTTGCTGAGAAGGCGTGTCCAGCCATTCGCCTCGGCGATTTCACGGGCATATTGCTGGTAAAAGCAGGTACCGGTCAGAACGGTGCCGCCGAAACTCTCGATATCCTTGATATAGCCAAGCTGGCTTGCATCGCCATAGACCTGCGCCGGCGTGCAGACAATCATGTCGGTGGTCTCGGCACGGCGGCGGCCCCGGCACAGCGCGGCAACTCGCGCCATTTCAACAAGACTGAGCTGCGGCGCGGCAAAGACAACGACATCGACAGGCTCGCCAGCAGCGCCAAACGGCGCGCCAAGATCCCGCACATCATCGGCTGTGACATGCCGTGCCTGCAGCCCGGCCGCCCCAACATCGCCAAGGTCGCGACATTCCGGCGTGATGCCGACGATATGGAACAGCGGTGTCGACCCCCAGCTGGCCATGGCGGCGCCAAAATGCTTGATCTCGTCGGAGGTCGGCGCACCATCGATGCCTTCGATCACCGGCACCTCCCAATAGCTTCCCGCCATGCGTCCGATGGTGGCGCCAAGCACCCCCCATTCCATCAGATCAGCCGGCCGGTCTTCGACGACAAAACGCTTTGTCGCGCGGCGGTTTCGATCAAGATGAAGACCATAGCGCGGTGTGCGCCCGGTCAGCCCGGCGGCAAGCGCCGAGGGTCCACCCTCGAAATTGGAGCGGGCGCCACAGACGGAATTCGAATAGATGACAACACCGGTATCACCATAGGCGACATGGTCGCCATAGAGTGGCGGCATGATGGTCTGATAGTTGATACAGGTATCGGTCATCATGAGTCCCATCGTGCGGCAGGCGGCAACGAACCGGCGCTCCAGATCGGCCATCTCCTCGGTCTGGCCAAGTGGCAGATAATGACTGAGATCGACACCGCGCGGATCGGTGATCATCGGGATGGTGACGGCGCCCCCGCCAGCGGCAAGACCCTCGACAAAGGCAACGCCAGCCTCGCCAAGCGATTCCGGGTCCGCCATCATATGCGCCTGGCTGACAGCCACCATGTCGGGTGCGTCGAACATGCGGCCAACCTGAAGCTGATGCTCGAGCGCCCATTGGCAGGCCGGACCCATTTCACCGGCAAGCATCGCCTGTTCATGGTCATCGAGTTTCATCACGTCTCCCATTCGGGCCACGACTGCATATTGATCGAATCGCAACCGGTGCACGACAAGAGGCGAGTCTAGAGGTCTGATACCGACTTTGACAACAGCTGCGACAACAAGTGGCATCATCCGCGAAAGCGCTGATTCCGGTCCAAATGCGGCCTGTGTGAGATAAAAAGTGGCGGAGCTGGCTTTCGCAACAAAGATGAATCCGATTAGGGTGTGGAAATTGGTGCGTGTAAACGTGCCAGGAAAACATTTGGAGGAAGTCCATCATGAAAAAGATTTTGTCTGTGTTCGGGGTCGCTGCCGCAGCGCTCTCATTCAACGTGTCGGCGGCCAAGGCTGATTGTGGGGACGTCAGCATCGGCGCCATGGGTTGGGCGTCAGGAGAGGCATTCACCGCTGTAGCTACTTTTGTTCTTCAAGAAGGCTACGGATGTACCGTGAAGGTCGTGCCGACAGACACCATCCCAGCCGTGACATCACTTGCCGAGAACGGCCAGCCTGACATTGTGCCCGAGGTATGGCGCAACTCGGCACCGGTCTATGGCGAGCTGGAATCTGCCGGCAAGGTCATCACCGCATCCGACGTCTTTGCCAATGGCGGTGAAGAGGGCTGGTGGGTTCCGACCTGGCTGGTCGACAAGCATCCTGAGCTGGCAACGCTTGACGGCATTCTGGCGAACCCGGACAAGGTTGGTGCCCGTTTCCACAACTGTCCTGTTGGATGGGGCTGCCGTGTCGTGAACGACAATCTGAAGGTCGTACACCAGCTCGAAGCCAATGGTATCGAAGTCTTTGATCATGGTTCGGGTGCCAATCTTGGCGCCTCGATTGCCTCGGCCTTTGCCGACAATGAGCCATGGTTCGGTTACTACTGGGGCCCGACCGCGGTTCTTGGTAAATACAAGATGACGAAGGTCGATATCGGCGCCGTCAATCCCGAGCAACACGCCATCAACCAGAAAGCAGATGCTGATCCGGCAAAGATTGGCGTTTCCGGTTTTCCTTCAGCACCTGTGCTGAATGCGATCACCGCCGACTTTGCTTCGCGTGAGCCAGAAGTTGCAGATTTCATCAAAAACATGTCCTACCCCAACGATATCGTCAGCACGATGTTGTACTGGGCTGAGGAAAATGGTGCGTCAGCGGACGAGGTCGCGGCCTGGGTCCTGACCAACCATCGCGACATGGTTCTGTCGTGGGTCAATGACGACGCCAGAAAGAAGCTAGAGGCGCTGCTCTAGGCTTTCAGGCCGACAATTCGAGTGGGCACGTTGGAAGAACGTGCCCACCTCTCAAATTAGCCAGAGCGATGTCAAATTGGAGATAGCACGATGTCGACCTTTTCAAGTGCTTTCGATCTTTTGGGACTTCGTGAATGGTGTGATGCCAGTAAGACGAAATCCCTTTTGTCCCTTCGCCAGCTGAAGGGCGACGATCCGGCATGGTGGGAAATTCCCTTTCCGTCGCTTGATAATCTTCACAAGGCCTGTGCCGGAATTCCGCAGACACGCGATTTCACCGCCTGGCTCGAGAACGGGTTTCTGGCCATCCGGCCGGCCCTGCGCGTGGTCCTCGACCCGCTGACACAACCGCTGTCATGGGCGCTTGACGGGGCCCTGACATTATTCACCACCCTGCCATGGTGGTGCCTTGTACCATTCATTCTTATCGGCACGCTTCTGTCATCGAAATCCTGGCCAATCACCGGGTTTGTCGCCGGATGCTTCGCCTTTTTTCTGTTCACCGATCATTACGGCTATGCGGTCCAGACCCTGTCGATCATCTTTGTCTGCACGGTGTTGTGCGCACTCCTCGGGGTGCCGACCGGGATTTTGATGTCGAAGAACGACACCGCGCAGCGGGTCATCACACCGGTCCTGGACATGCTGCAGACGCTGCCGACCTTCGTGTATCTCATTCCGCTGATCTTCCTGTTCAAGATCACCGAACCAAAGCTCTACGGCCTTGCCATCATCCTCTATTCCATCGTACCGGTGATCCGGCTGACGAACCTCGGGATCAGGCTTGTTGACCGCGATGTCATCGAGGCGGCGAATGCCTATGGCATGACATCGCGCCAGAAGCTCATGCAGGTGGAGATACCGCTGGCGCTGCCGAACATCATGGCTGGCATCAACCAGACCATCATGATGAGCCTGGCGATGGTGGTGATTGCCTCGCTGGTGTCGGCCCCGGGCCTTGGCACACTGGTTCTTGACGGAATCAACAATCTGAGGCTTGGCGTCGGCTTTGTTGCCGGCTTCGGAATTGTCCTCCTCGCCATCATTCTCGATCGGGTGTCCAAGGCGGCGCTTGCCCGGGTTGACGAATCGCGCAAGATCTAACGGGAGTTACGCCGTGTCCACCGCAGACAAGCAGGTCAAGATTGCCGTGCGCAATCTCTACAAGATTTTTGGTGATGATCCGGCGTCGATCCTGCCGATGCTGTCGGACGGCATCGACAAGGCTGACATCCAGCGCCGCACCGGCCATGTCATCGGCCTCAACAACATCAATGTCGATATCAAATCAGGGCTGATCACAGTGATCATGGGGCTTTCAGGGTCCGGCAAATCGACCCTGATCCGCCATCTCAACCGGCTGATCGAACCGACAGCAGGCGAGATCGAAATGGATGGCGAGGACATCATGGCCTATGACGGGGGGCGGCTTCGCGCCCTGCGGCAGACCAAGATGTCGATGGTGTTCCAGAAATTCGCGCTGCTGCCGCACCGCACGGTGCTGCAGAACACGATGCTGGCACCGCAGATCCGCGGCGAGAATGGCAGCGCCTCAACCGGGGAAGCTGTCAAATGGATCCGCCGTGTGGGACTGGAAGGCAACGAAGATGCCTTTCCCCATCAATTGTCGGGCGGCATGCAGCAGCGCGTCGGGCTTGCCAGGGCGTTGACCTCGAATGCCGAGGTGATGCTGATGGATGAGGCCTTTTCCGCCCTCGACCCGTTGATCCGGACGTCGATGCAGGACCTTCTTCTCGAGCTTCAGCAAGATCTTCACAAAACCATTGTCTTCATCACCCACGATCTCGACGAGGCGTTGAAGCTTGCCGATCATCTGGTCATCCTGAAGGACGGGTTCATCGTCCAGCAGGGCGAACCGCAGCATATCCTGCTGAACCCGAGCGACCCCTACATCGAGGATTTCGTCAGCGACATCAACCGCGCCCGCGTGCTGAAGGTCCGCTCGATCATGGACCGGGGCAAGCGCGCCAAGGCAAGCCATGGCGCGGTCGATGCCAACATGTCGCTGGAAAGTCTGATCGCTCACGCCGAAGGCGACATCGATCGCAGTTTTGCGGTCCATGAGGATGAAGATCACGTTGGCAGCATCACCATGAAGGCGGTGTTCAAGGCGCTGGTACGTTACGATCTTGGCGGCAATGGCCGTGCAAATGGCGGCACAAACGAGGCAGGTTAGACATGCATAAAAACTATATCGCTGGCGAATGGCTTGCCTCGGACAACGCCATTGAAAACCGCAATCCGTCTGATATCACCGACCTGATCGGCACCTATGCGCAGGCTGGGACCGAGCAGCTGGAGCGTGCGCTGGACAGCGCCCGCACAGCGCAGAAACAGTGGCAGGCGACCGGTCTTGAGGCACGGCAGACAGCGCTGATGACAATTGGCAACGCGCTGATGTCGCGAGCCGATGAACTTGGCGAGCTTCTCAGCCGCGAGGAAGGCAAACCCCGCGCCGAAGGGCGTGGCGAGGTCTATCGTGCCGGCCAGTTCTTTACCTATTATGCCGCCGAGGTGCTGCGCCAGATCGGGGACAATGCGGATTCGGTCCGCCCCGGAATCGAGATTGATGTAAGGCGCGATCCTGTCGGCATCATCGCGGTGATCAGCCCATGGAATTTCCCCACCGCCACCGCGGTCTGGAAAATCGCACCGGCGCTGGCCTTCGGCAATGCCGTTATCTGGAAGCCTGCCAATCTGGTGCCGGCTTCGGCCGTCGCCCTGACCGAGATCATTGCCGATGCCGGGCTCCCGGCCGGGCTGTTCAGCCTGGTCATGGGATCGGGCGGCACCATCGGTGATGCGCTTGTCTCGCATCCCGGCGTCAATGCCATCACCTTTACCGGGTCGGTCGAGACCGGCCGGCGGATTGCCGCGTCCGCGATCGGCAACATGCCGCGCCTGCAGATGGAGATGGGATCGAAGAACGCGCTTGTCGTGATGGATGACGCCGATCTTGACCTGGCGGTTGCCTGCGCGGCGAATGGCGCCTTTGGCGGCACCGGCCAGAAATGCACCGCCTCATCACGGCTGATTGTTCATGACGCGGTTCATGACGCTTTCGTTGAAAAGCTGGTCGCGGCGACAAGGGCGCTGAAGGTTGGGCACGCGCTGGAGGATGGCACGCAGATCGGCCCGGTTGTCAGCGAGAGCCAGCTTGCCGAGAATCTGGATTATGTCGCGCTGGCGAAACGCGAAGGCGGCGAGATTCTGTGTGGCGGCGAGCGGATGGAGATGGCGCATGACGGTTATTACATGGCGCCCTGTGTTGTCGCCGGCACCGGCAATGACTGGCGGATCAACCGCGAGGAAATGTTCGCCCCCATCGCCTGTGTGATCCGCGCCGGATCCTATGAAGAGGCGCTGTCACTCTCGAATGACACGAATTTCGGCCTGACAGCCGGGATCATGACGCAGTCGCTTGCCCGCGCGGCGGATTTCCGCCGCCGTGCCGAAACAGGTGTTGTGATGGTCAATCTGGCGACAGCCGGGACCGACTATCATGTTCCATTTGGCGGGCGTGGCGACAGCTCGTATGGTCCGCGTGAACAGGGACAATATGCCATCGAGTTCTTTACCAGCACCAAGACCGCCTATATTGCGGCTGGTCCCGTAACATAGACCGGTAACGTAGCCCACTATCGTGGCCCGGTACCGTAACCGGGCATCATAGGTTCTGCCATGCATGTGATCGACTGCCTTCAATATTGCAACTGGTCGGAAAAGATCTTCCGGCAGATGCGCGAGGGCGGCGTTGACGCCGTTCATGTCACCATCGCCTATCACGAGATGTTTCGCGAGACGGTGGCGAATGTCGAACAATGGAACCGCTGGTTCGAGCAGTTTCCCGAACTGATCTTCCAGGGACGCACCGGCGACGATGTACGCCGCGCGCGCGCAGAAGGACGGACCGCCATCTTTTTCGGCTTTCAGAACCCGTCCCCGATCGAGGATGATATCGGGCTGGTGGAGATCTGCCACACGCTTGGCGCCCGCTTCATGCAGCTGACCTACAACAACCAGTCATTGCTGGCGACCGGATGCTATGAGGCCGAGGATACGGGCCTGACCCGCATGGGCCGTGCCGTTGTCGCCGAGATGAATCGCGTCGGTCTGGTTGTCGATATGAGTCATTCCGCCGAACGGTCAACCCTCGACGCCATCGAGTTTTCCAGCCGCCCGATTGCCATCACCCACGCCAACCCGGCCTTCTGGCATCCGGCGCGTCGCAATAAATCGGACGATGTGCTGCGAAGCCTTGGTGAGAGTGGTGGCATGCTGGGATTCTCCCTCTACCCCCATCATCTGAAGGACGGGCCGAATTGCAGACTTGCCGATTTCTGCGAGATGGTGGCAAAAACCGCCGATCTGATGGGGCCGGAGCGGATCGGCATCGGCACCGATCTGTGTCAGGATCAACCAGACAGCATCGTTGAATGGATGCGGGTCGGCAGGTGGACAAAAGACATCGATTATGGCGAGGGAAGCGCCAGCAATGCCGGGTTCCCGCCAATGCCGGACTGGTTCCAGGATAACAGACACTTCGTCGCACTTGCCGATGGTCTGCGCCAGCAGGGGTTTTCAGACGCCGATATCGCAGGCATCATGGGCGAGAACTGGCTGCATTTCTTCGACACCAGCTTTGGACCACACCATGCCTGACAGCCGCGAAACACAACGCGCCGGCGATTTCCGGCAGACGCCGTTGCGGACGCCGCAGACGGTGATGCGTCTGGCGCGCATGGGTGCCTTTCATCAGAGCCGCCTCAGCTTCATGCGGGTGTTGCTTCGCCGCCTCAAGGCCGAGGGGTGGGTTATCGACCGGCCGGTCTTCGACATCGACGATGCTGGCGTTGGCGTCGCCACCTACAGGGCGCGCGGGCCAGAGGCAACTTACACGCTTGTCGCCTTTGCGCACAAACTTGCCGACGATCAGCGCTCGGATCGGGTCATTGCCGAAGCCTGGGATGCCACCTTCACCCTGTGCGATGGCGAGGTTGACGCGACGCAGATCGACCGGTTGGCCGGCAATGTTCCCAAGCAGGAAGCCGGGCGCATTTCCGAGACCGAGCTTGTGCTGTCGCGCGCCAACAAATCGGTGCGACTGTTCAGCCATGTGGTGGATTCACTTGCCGCCGGGCATCAGCCCGATTTGGAGATGATCGAATCCGTCGGCTATCTATTTCGCACCACCGCTGTCTATGGTGCCGGCAAATTCGGGGCCGCCGACCGCACGCAGTGGAGCGGGCGGCCCGAATTCACCGGATCCTTCCAGCCGGAAATGCTCGCGGTGTGGCTGATCAGGGCGTTCTCCATCGACATCGTCGAACACGCGGCGCGGATGAAATCACCGGCAACCGCCGTCGCCCTCGATCCGGATATCCGGCGGCGGTTCGGCATTGGCAATTCCACCGGCCTTGGCATGGCACCGTTCCTGATCAATCACCCACGGCTGATCAACAGCTGGATCGCGGCGCGTGAAACCGCCCTTGCCAGGGTACGGGCGGTCCCCACCGCCGGACCAGCGCAGATCGGGATGTTCCGGCAATTGGCGCGGCGCGCGGCCTGCAACGCGCGCGACTGGCATGTCGCCGATGAACGCCAGGCGGCACGGATCGACCGGCTTCGCGCAGATTTTGACTGGATCATCGCCAGAGCGGATGCGCTGACCGCGGGCGATGACATGCCCTGGGACCAGCTCTATTGCGGCGGCGAAGAGGCGCTGTCGCTGGAAGGCCAGGAAGCCCTGGTCTCGCTGATGTTCGAGCCTTACGCCGAGCTTGTTGACGGTCTTGCCAGCTGCATGCATGCCGAAGAGGATGTCGCGCACCGGATCGACGGCACGGTGCGGGCCGGTGATGTGTTGGCGGCGCTTGAGACGCAATATGACTGGACCGACAGAATCGACTATGACAGCCCGGACGCACAGGCCCGTGTCTGGTATGTGTCCGAGGAAAAGCTTGAGCCGCGGCTTGGTGAGCGTCATGAAGAGCCGCTGGAGCCCTATGAGCAGCCGCTGTGCCCTGGACGCGACGCGGTGCGCATGCGCCGCGACCTTGCCGGTTTTGACCCTGACGACAGCCTTGGCGCCTTTCTGCTGCAGCATCCCGAACATCGCCATATGGCGCGGCGTCTGCAGATTGTCGGCAGGCTCGATTTTGGCGAAATCCGCGACAACACCATCGGCGCCGGCATGATCCCCATCGACCTTCTGCGATGCAAGCTGTCCTTCTTTGGCGCAACGAAGTTTGACCCGCGGTCCGACAGGTGGCTGCGGATCACCATGTATCAGGGCGCGCCGTTTCCTGACGAGTTGGACCAGCTTGACCCCGACGACCTTGTCTACCCGCCTCTGGAAGAGGCTGCGCCCACCAGATGAGTTGGTCACTTGGCGAGACGGCGGCACTGGCCCTGAAAGCGGCGCGGGGGGTCGGCCTTCCCTGGGGACTGGCCGAAGAGGCCGCTGGGGCTGTTTTCTGGCTGCACCAGCGCGGGCTTCCCGGCATTTCCGCCCTGTGCGGCTATCTTGATGCCTATGGCAAGCCCGCAACCGCCACAGACGCCGCGTGCCCCCTGATTATGGGCACCGCGCTCAGCGACGGGACGCACCCCGTTCCGGATCATGCAGATGACCGGATTGACCTTGGGATCGTGAAATCGCCCCTGCTGCTGCTTCCTTTCGTGGCGACGCTGCCACCTGGCAATATCTGGCTTACGGCGCCCGGGGTGGACGAGCGCATATCAAGGCCGGCTGATCCGCCGCCCGATCCCTGGCACAGTGGATGGCTTCGTGGCAGCGCGCCCTGCCAGCTGCGGCTGGGCACCGGCCCGCAGACTATTGCCGATGCCGCCGACAGGGCCCGCCTTCCCGATCAATTCGCCTGCTGTGTCGAGCGTCTGACAGGCTATGCGCACCGCACCTATGCGCCGGCCACCAGCCAGTCACGGCTTGCCGGCGCAGGTGCCGGCCTGACCGACAATGACTAAGCCGAGTGCCACCACCCCATCCTGATACCAGTCAGATTTCGGCGCCGGCCCGCCATTCACGCCAGCGAAGAACGAGTGTCGCGCCAAGCCTGGCAAGTGGTGCCGGCGGCAGCTTTGCCGGCGCGTCATAGGACAGCAAATCCTGAACAATCGGCGAGTTCGACCGTGTTGCCAGCTCGACAGCGCCAATGCCGGCAAGGGTTCCCTTCGCCGTGCCAAGCCCGTTCTGGCAGCAGGCCGAGAACATGCCGGGTTCAACCTCGCCAAAGGCCGGCACCGAGTTTCGCGACAAGCACAGCCGCCCGCCCCAGCTATAATCCAGATCGACATCAGCCAGCATCGGAAAGCGCCGCCGAAAGGCGCGGTCATGGTCGCGCCGGAACCCGGTGATGCGCGCCTCATCAATCTCCATTGACGGCTCGAAGGTCCAGCGGTTGCGGATGATGATCCGGTTCCCGCCAATGCCGGCATGGCGGCGCACCGTCGATCCCATCGGGTCGGCCGGGGTGATTCCCCAGGCCGGCAGCCCGCCAAGGCGGGCCTGCTGGTCACCACTCAGCGCCGCCGTCATCGAGGCATAGGTGAAGACATGCATCAGCCGCTGCCGGAAGAATCCGAAACTCTCGGCATGGCCATTGACCGCCATCACAATCCTGCCAGCGGTGATGGTCGCCTTTGGCGTTGTCACCTGCCAGGTCTCGCCCTGACGGCTGAAACCGGTTGCCGGGCTTGCCTCGAAGATCGAGATCGGCCTTGTCTCGCGGCCAGTCAGACCAGCCGCCATTTCGCGGACATAAAGCGCCGGTTGCAACATCACCCCGCCAGGAAGAAACAATCCGGACCGGTAGGTGGCGATGCCGGTCATCTCGGTCATCTCGGCAGCTGAAAGTTTGGTATAACCCTCGCCAAGCGATTGCAGCTGCGCGGCATAGGCATTGTTGTGCGCCTCGCCGCGCGCGTTCACAGCGCCATTCATCCTGCCAATCTGGCTGACCGCCTCGGCCGGCATCTCATACTCAACAGAACAGCTTTTGGCGAAATCCTGGGCGTGGCGGTTGAGGCCGATCTGCAGCCTGTCGCCATCAGCGCTGCCAGCATAGCCGTCGCCTGACAGTTCATGCGGCAGGTCGATCATGAAGCCTGAATTGCGGCCGGCCGGCCCCTCGCCGATCCGTGTTGCCTCGAGAAGGACAATCCGGTCACCGCCCCGAAGCTCGACAAGCCGCTTTGCGGCCGACAGACCGGCAAAGCCAGCGCCGATCACAAGCCAGTCGGCGCTGATGCTGCCTTCGGCCTCGGGATAGGATGGTGCCGGTCCCAGAATGGCGTTCCAGCCAGTGACCCCGGCATCGCGCGGCAGCCGCGTGATTTGTCGCTTTAAGGTCAATTCCGGTCTCCCGCCAACTTGTCTGCAACTTGCAACCTCTGTTTTAGTGGTCTGTGACCGGCACAGGAAGCGAATTCATGAGCGAAGAAGGCCCGCAGCAGGAGCAGCGCCGCCGCGGTGGCAGACGCGAGAGACGCGAGATTCGCACGCGCCCGGACCATGCCATGCTGCCAAGCCTCACAGGCAGGCTGCCTCTGACCGAGCCGATGGATGCCGAGCAGATTGACCGCATCGACCGTGCCTCGCTGGATATTCTGGAAGATGTGGGGGTTGTGTTCCGGGATGAGATCGCGCTGGATGACTGGCGGCGTGCTGGCGCCGATGTCTGCGGCGAGCGGGTGCATCTCGACCGGGCGCTGGTGAAATCGCTGATCAGCACAATCCCGCCTTCGATCACCCTGCATGCACGCAATCCCGAAAAAAGCGTCACGCTTGGCGGACGTCAGTCGATCTTCGTGCCGATGACAGGCGCGCCCTATCTTCGCGACCTGGAGGATGTGCGGCGGGCACCAACACTCGACGATCTCGCCACCTTCCACAAACTGTCACATATGCTGCCAGCGATGCATTCCTCGGCGCACCATATCGTCGAGCCGATGGACCATCCGATTTCGCACCGGCACCTTCGAATCACCCATTCATCCATCCTGCATTCCGACAAGACCTTCATGGGCATGACGACTTCCGGCCGGAATGCCGAGGATGTTCTGGACATGGCCGCCATTCTGTTTGGCGAGGCCTTTCTTGAGACGCATTCCGTGGTGGTTGGTAATTGCAACGGCAATTCGCCTCTTGTCTGGGATGAAACCATGCTGTCGGCGATGCGGGCCTTCAACCGCCGCAACCAGCCGGTTCTCTGCTCGCCCTTCGTTCTTGGCGGTGCCAATACACCGGCCTCGACGGTGCCAACCGTGGCACAGCTGAACGCCGAGGCGCTGTCGGCGCTTGCCTATACGCAGCTGACGCGCCCCGGCTGCCCGGCCATCTATGGTCACTATCTGTCGACCGTGTCGATGCAGTCAGGGGCACCGATGGCCGGCACGCCGGAAATCAGCCTGATGAATTTCATGATTGGCCAGATGGCGCGGCATTACAGCATCCCCTGGCGAACCTCGAACACGCTTGGCGGGGCCAAGACGCTGGACGCGCAGGCAGGCTATGAATCGGCGACAACACTGATGGCGGTACTGATGTCGGGCGCGAACTACATCTGGCATTCGGCTGGCTGGAACGAGGCCGGGATGCATTGTTCGATGGCCAAATTCATCGTTGATGCCGAGCAATGCGCCATGGGGTACCGCATGGCCGAGGGGCTGAACTGGGATGATTTCGACGAGGCGCTGGCGGCGGTGCGCGATATCGGACCCGGCGGGCATTATCTTGGCCATCCGCACACGCAGGAGAAATTCCAGCAGGCCTTCTTCATGCCGAAACTGTTCGACAATAATTCCTATGAACAGTGGCTGGCCGAAGGCTCGCATGATGTAACGGCACGGGCGCTGAAGACGGCAAAATCACTGTTGCGGTCATATGAGGCCCCGCCGCTTGATCCCGGGATCGACGAGGCGCTTCGCGACTATATCGCCCGCCGCGAAATCGAAATTCCGGCGATGGATGCACTGAACCAGGAATTCTGACGGCGTAACGCCGGTTCTGTTGCGACATTTTCGTGGTTTCCCGCGACTGGATTTTGCGGTTTCATGGAAAGGTAAGTCGGCGAAAAGGAACAGCGTGATGATCCGTACAGGCCAGGAATATCGGGACAGTATCCGCGGCACGCGGGAAATCTATATGAATGGCGAGCGGGTGAAGGATGTCACCTCGCATCCCATGTTCCAGCCGATTGTCGATATCCGCGCCCGCATCTATGACATGCAGCATGACGCCGCGACGCGCGATCTGATGACGGTGCGCGATGACGATGACGTGAATGCCGTCGGCAACGCCCTTCCCTACAGCCAGGAGGACTGGTGGGCCAAGCGCCGGGCCAGCGATCTGGTGATGGAGGAGGTTGGCGGGGTCGTCACCCGCGTTGGTGACGAGACCGTTGGCGAGATGTGGTCGCTCTTTGACGGGCAGGATGTTCTGAACGAGGTCGACCCGCAATTCTCCGAGAACATAAAAACGCATATCCACAAGGTGCTTCGCGAGGACCCGTTCCATGTCTCGGCGAACACCGATCCCAAGGGCGACAGGTCGAAGGCCCCGCAGGATCAGGACCCGGACATGCTGCTGCATGTCGTGAAGGAAACCGACGAAGGCATCATCGTGCGTGGCGCCAAGTTCGAGACCGCCGCCGCCTATGCCAACCAGGCCTTCACCAAACCGACCATTGCCAACTGGGGCGATGCCACCCTGTCGGACTATGCCGTCGGCTTTATCTGCGATCTGAACTCGCCGAATCTGAAATTCATCTGCCGGGGCGGCTTTGCCGGGGCCAGTGGCGGATGCCCGCGGGCCGACCAGCAGGATTACCCGCTTGCCAACAAATTCGACGAAGTCGACACCATGGTGATCTTCGACAATGTGTTGATCCCATGGGAGAATGTTCTGTTCTACCGGCATACGCGGGCTGCCGCCTTCATCCGCGCGACGCTGCACCGTTATTCCGCCTTTGCCTTTGTGCAGCGGACGCTGAAGCTTGCCGACATGATGATTGGCGCGGCGCTGTTCAACGCCCGCCAGACCGGGCTTGAAAAACAGCCGGCGGTGCAGGAAAAGCTGTCACAGCTGGCCATCTGGCGGGAAAATATCAACGCGCATCTGACCGCCGCCATCACCCTTGCCGAGCCGTCGCCTGCCGGGCTTTTGATGCCGAACCAGTCGCTGCTGTTCACCGGCCGCTGCGCGGCGCTGAACCAGCTCAACGAGATGATGCATATCGCGCGCGAGCTGTGCGGCGGGCAGATCTGTGTCACACCGAACATGGCAAGTTTCACCGCGCCGGACACCAAGCCGTGGATGGACAAATACTACACCATAAATGACGAATGGCAGGCCGAGGACAGGCGCAAGCTGCTGGCCTATGCGCGCGATCTTCTGAATTCAGATTATGCCGGGCACCGGCTGACCTTCCAGCTGTTCGCGCAATCCGCACCTTTTGCCCAGATGGGCGCCGTCTACCGCAATTTCGACTGGGAGGCGACGCTGGATTTTGTCCAGAAGTCGGCCGATCTGTCGGACCGGGTGCGCGCCCCGCGCGACCGCCCGGCAGGTGACCCGTCGGTCCAGCAATGGTTCGACCAGACCCGCAAGGCCGCCGAGTGACAAACCGCCACTGGTACGAGATCATCGCCGAAATGGTGGCCGCCGAGGGAGTGCGTGACGTGTTCGCGCTTCTTGGCGATGCCAACATGCATATGGCAACGCATCTGGTCTCGCTTGGCACGCGGATGATGCATGTGCGGCATGAACATTGCGCGGTGGCGGCGGCGATGGCATATGCCCGCAAATCAGGTCAGGTCGGCGTGGCGACAGTCACCTGTGGGCCCGGACTGACGCAGGTGATGACGGCGTTGCCGGCGGCGGTGCGGGCGCGTATTCCGCTTGTGGTACTGGCGGGCGAGGCGCCGCTTGGCGGCGGCTGGTACAATCAGGGGATCGAACAGGCGCCGTTCGTGACCGCGACTGGCGCCGCCTATCACAGCCTTCACCACCCGCCCCGTTTCGCCGTCGGCATCCGCGACGCCTTTCTGCAGGCGCGGACCGAGATGCGGCCGGTTGTTGTCGGCATCCCCTTTGATCTCGCCGAAGGCGCCAGCGACCAGGATACCGTTCTGCCTCCCGCCTCGACAACGCTGATCCCGCCCGCATCGCCCCTGCCGCCGGGCCCTGAAGACGTCCATACCGCGTGCGAGATGATCGCGGCGGCAGACAGGATCATCATCATGGCCGGGCTTGGCGCGGTGGCGGCCAACGCGGGACCGGCCTGCGTGGCGCTTGGCGACAGGCTGGACGCATTGCTTGCCACGACGCTGCCGGCACGCGGCCTGTTCCATGATCACCCCTTCAATCTCGGCGTTGCTGGCGGGTTCTCATCGGAGATTGCCCGCGAATGTTTTGCCAGCACAGATCTGGTGATCGCCGTTGGCGGGTCGCTGGCGCGGCACAATGCTGACAATGGCAAATTATGGCCATCGGCAAGGCTGCTGCAGATCGACATCGCGCCGGCTATCCACGTCCAGGGACGCCGCGCCGCCGACGCAACGCTTCGCGCCGATGCAAGGCTGGGAGTGGACGCTCTGCTCGACAGCATGGAGCAGCGACCGGCACGGTGGCGGACCGACACGCTGGCGGCCGACATCGCCACACGGCCGTTCGACAGCACACAGTTCACCATTGATGATGGCACGCTGGACCCGCGCGAAGTGGTGGCGGCACTGGAGGCGCATCTGCCGGCGGAGTGCCAGCTTGTCAATTCATCGGGCCACTGTTCCTGTTTTTTCGCGCATATGCCATCGCGCCCACAGACGCATTTTCTGACCATCCGCGAGTTTGGCGCCATCGGCAATGGCATCAGTTTCGCCATGGGCGCCGCGGTGGCGCATCCGCAGGCGCCTGTTGTGCTGTTTGATGGCGATGGCAGCCTGATGATGCATGTTCAGGAGTTGGAGACGATCAAACGGCAGGGGCTGCGAGTGATCATCTTCGCCATCAATGATGGCGCCTATGGATCGGAAATTCACAAGCTTCGCGCCGACGGACTGTCCGATGCCGAGGCGGTGTTCGGACGGCCGGATTTCGCGGCCATCGCCACCGGGTTCGGCATTGCCGGCCATCGTCTCACCACCCTTGCCGACCTGCCGGCACTTATCGACGAGGTCGTGGATTCGGGAGGGCCGGCGGTGATTGACGTTCCGGTGTCGGACAAGGTGATCTCGCCCGTGCTCCAGCGCTCACACGGCTGAGCGGCGCACCTCGCCAGCGTCTGCCAGCAGCGCCGCAAAGCGATAGATGGCATGGACGAATTTCGAGAAGGGAAGCACCAGGAAGAAGGCGTAGACAACGCCAAGATGCACCGCAAGCGCCAGTCCCATATAGCCTGTCTCGCGCACCGCCAGCAGCAGAAGACCGGTCGCACTGACCCAGAACAGCAGCCAGATGAAAGCATAGTCCATGCCGAGGCTGGCAAGCGAGCGCACCGCAGGTTCCATCCGCCGCTTTTCGCGCCACAGCCCGGCTGTGCCAACACACAGCATGACACCGCCAACCGTTCCCAGCACCACCGGAAGTTCGAGATAGCCATAGGGCGCCTCGCGGCCGAGAATGTAATGATAGAGGGTGCCGATGCTTGTCGAGGCGAAGCAGAGCATGAAGCCATAGAAGGTCAGATGGTGAAAATGGCGACGCGCCAGGCTGCTGCGGTCATCGGCCCCCGGACATCCGCCCCCTTTGCCACTGTTGTCACCGCCAAGATTGCGCAGCGTGGCGGTGGCCCGGAAAGCATCTGACAGCGCCGGCAAGCCTCCCCACCGCGCACCGGTGGCGCGCCAATAGCGACGCCAGCCCATGAAGAAGGACAGGATGACGAAGGCCGAAATGGCCATCGGAATGCCGGCCATCACGGCATGCGGCATCAGGACATAGAACGCCCCCTCGCCAAGATGAACGCCCCAGAACAGATGCGGTGCGATCATCACCAGCATCAGACCAACCGCCAGCGCAAGGCCAGCTGTCGCACTCATCGCCACGACAAGGCCGTTGCGGTCAAACAGACCGGCAAGCTGTCCCGGCCACGCATAATCGCGCCAGCTTGCGGCGCGGCGCTCGGCAAGCGTGTGCGGTACATTGACGGCGAATTCATGCGGCGGCGCATACTGGCAGGCATGGTAGCAGGCGCCGCAATGGTGGCAGAGATTGGCCAGAAAGGCGGTATCGCCAACATCGAACATCCGCCGCCGTTCCATCGCCGGGAACACCGCGCAGAACCCCTCGCAATAGCGGCAGGCATTGCAGATCTGCATGATCCGCGCGGTTTCTTCATGCGAGTCCCGACTGGCGAGGCTGGTGAGGTTCAGATCATCCATATGTGACGGTCCTCCGTCATCGGGTTTCAATTTCGGTTCAGCTGGCGTGCCGCCGCGGCCCCGGCGATGCGCCCGAACACGGCGCCGATGGTCATGCCGATCCCGGCAAGATAGCCCTGACCGAGGACATTGCCTGCCATGATCTCGCCAGCGGCAAACAGGTTCGCCGATGGCCGACCATCCTGCATCAGAATCTGCGCCGATTCATTCACCTCGACCCCCATATAAGTGAAGGTAATCCCGGGGCGAAGCGGAAACCCATAAAAGGGCGGTCTGGTGATTGGCGCCGCCCAGTTGGTTTTCTCGGGCGACAGGCCGCTGGTTGTGCAGCCATCGAGGATCGACTGGTCGATTGGCCCTGGCGGACAGGCAGCATTGAATTCATCCACCACAGTTCGTGTCGCGGACGCTTCAAGTCCAAGCTGTTCGGCAAGCCCCTCGACTGTGTCATCGCGGATCGGCGTGAACACCGATGGCATGAAGCGGGCCACACCAACAGAATCAAGAATGGCATAGGCAATCTGGTCCGGCTGACCGGCAACCAGCCGGCCCCATATGGCATAACGCTTTGGCCAGAAATCCTCGCCCTCATCATAGAAACGCCGGGCGTCGCGATTGAGTACGATGCCGAATGGCACACCGTCGATCCGACTGGCGATGCCACCATCGAATTTCGGCGCCCGCGCGTCGATGGCAACAGCATGGCACTGGTCGAGCGCGCCAACCGGCCGCGCGCCATGATCAAGCAGGCTTCGCAACACCGTGCCGGTATTGTACGGCGTTCCCCGAACAAGAAAATTCCGCGCCGACTCACCCCACCCTTCGGCAAGCCAGTCGAGATTGGCCTCAAACCCGCCAGCCGTCGTGATCACCTTCTTGGCCTGGATCTGACGCCCGTCGGCGAGCGCCACCCCGTCACAATAGCCATCCTCCATCCGCAGGTCCGACACTTCCGTCTCATAGAGAAAGATCACGCCAAGCCCTTCGGCATGGTGACACAGGCTGTTCAACAGAGCGCGTCCACCGCCAAGGAAAAAGGCATTTGTCCGCCCGAGATTGAGCGTTCCCGACAATGCCTGTTGAAAGCGTACACCGCGGGCGCCAAGCCAGGAGGTCAACTCACCCGATTTCTCCAGCGTCAGGCTGGCAAGCGATTCATTGGTTACGCCACGCGTCACCCGCATCAGATCATCGTAATATTCTTCAAAACTGTAGGCATCGGTCAGCACATCTGTCGGCTCATCATGCATCGCCCGCAGATTGCGCGTATGGCGGGTATTGCCGCCACGCATGTCGCGGGAGGCAATCTCGATGACAAGCACGCTGCATCCAGCCTCGGCGGCGGTGATGGCGGCACAGAGACCGGCATTGCCGGCCCCGATCACCAGAACATCCCACAGTCGTGAAAGATCATTGTCGAACTTTGTATACATATGTATACAGGTACGTGATGAGCGAGATGGAAGTCAAGAACCCTGACCGGATCGACTGGCAGCGGATCACCGACAATGCGACCGTGAACCCGGACCTGCCGGAGGCGGCGCCGGCGCGGCTTCGCCGGCTGATGCTGACTGCCATCCAGTCAGGCGCATTGGCACCTGGCACGCGGTTGAAGGAGGTTGAGCTTGTCGAAGCCTTGTCCGTCAGCCGCACCCCGCTTCGCGAAGCGCTGACAAGCCTTCGTGCCGAAGGCATAGTTGAGCGCGATGAGGATGGTCTTCGCGTCAGGAAGCTGCACTGGCGGGATGTTCGCAGCCTCTATGAGCTTCGCGGCACGCTGGAATCAATGGCCGCACGGCTGGCGGCGCAGAACACCAGCAATGCCGAACGCCAGGTCATTGCCGAGATCTGCAAGGCCGAGGCGGCGCTGGTTACCGAAAGCGCAACACCGGATCAGCTTGCGCGCCATAACAGGCAGTTCCACAACGCCATCCTGCAGGCAGCCGGCAACCAGTTTCTGGTGGAAAGCCTGCAACGGCTGTCTCGGCTGATGGTGCTCCTCGGCGCGACAGCCTATTCGCTGCCGGCGCGGGTTACCGCCATCCGCGACGAGCATGACGCCATCAATGCCGCGATCCAGACCGGTGACCCACATGCCGCCGCCGCCGCCATGCAGCATCATCTCGATACCGCGCTGGCGGCACGGCTGTCGCTTCTCAGCCTGACTGCCGATACGGAGCCTGATTGAGATGGCGGCCATGCAGACCATCGTCCCCGCCTGGCTGGTCACCGATATCCGGCGCCTTGTCGTCACCTTCGCCGTCGCGCTGGCAAGCGGTTGGGGGTTCCTGCAGATCGGTGTGCCGGCACCCTATCTGATGGGAAGTCTGTTCGGCGTCTGGATAGGGGGCGGGCTCGTCACAAGGCTGCAACCACATCTTGGCGTCGCCCGCTGGTTCCACAAACCTGTGGTGCTTGGGCTTGGCGTGCTGATTGGCGCCACCTTCAACCAGTCGGTTCTGGCGCAGGCCGAGAGATGGTCGCTGACCCTTGTCACCATGATCATGACAACTTTTGTCGTGACAGTGATCGGCTATCAGTTCCTTCGGCGGGTTCGCGGGTATGGGCCGCGCCTTGCCATCCTGTGCAGCGTGCCCGGCGGCCAGGCCGAGGCCACCGCCATGGCGCGCGAAATGGTTGACCGCGATTATGTGGTCGCGCTGTTTCATCTTGTGCGAGTCGTCGTTGTCTTTGTCTCAACGCCGTTGCTTCTGCGCCTGATCGAGGGACAGAACGCTGTCGACCAGTCGAACATCGCGCTTCTGACCATGCCAAGCATCATGGACCTGCCGGCGATGGATATCATCACCTTCATTCTGCTTGGCCTTGTCGGCATGCTGGTGGCGCGATGGCTTCGCATCCCGATGCCGCATCTGATCGGTCCGGTCGGCCTGTCGACGCTGTTCCATCTGATGGGATGGGCCGACCTGCCACGGGTCAATGAATTTGTCATTCTTGCACAGCTTGCCATTGGCGGCGGGGTCGGCGCGCGTCTGGCCAAGGTGCCATTTGGGGAATTGCTTGGCTATCTCAAGGACGCCTGTGCCACCGCGGCGTTGATCCTTGCCGCCTATCTGCTGGCCACATTCATCGTGACAAAGACCACCGGCATCAGTTTTCTCGCCGCCTGGCTGGCCTTTGTGCCTGGCGGGTTATACGAGGTCACGCTGCTGGCGCTTGTCTTCGGGTTCGATGTTGCCTTTGTTGCCTTCCACCACACGGTGCGGGTGATGCTGATCTTCCTGTCGCTGCCGGCGCTGGCGCTGCGGCTTGGCGGCAGGTCCGACGAGACGGGTGACAAGATCAGCAGGCCACCGCCTCGGGATTGATCATGTTGATCGGCGCGCCGTCGCGCCAGGCCACCACCTGATCGAAGATATCGGCGAACTGGATCTCGAATTCATCCACGGTCACGAAACCGATATGCGGGGTCGCAACAAGCCGCGGATGCGTTGCCAGCGGATCCTCGGCCCATGTAATCGGCTCCTCGTCAAACACATCGATGGCCGCCTTGCCGGGGTGACCGGCGTCAAGCGCCGCCTTCAGCGCCCCGGCCTCAATCAGCCCGGCGCGTGAGGTATTGACCAGAAGCGCCTCGCCGCCCATCGCCGCCAGATCGGCAGCGGTGATGAGCCCGCGCGTTTCCGGGTTCAGCCTTACATGAAGGCTGACAACATCGCTTGTCGCAAAGAACGTCTCGCGGCTGGCGGCCACTTCCTCACCATCGGCTGCCGCGTTGGCGCGCCCGGACTCCGACCCCCACCAGACAACGCGCATCCCGAATGCCCGGGCATAATGCGCCACCTGCCGCCCAATCCTGCCATAGCCATAGAGGCCGATCTGCCGTCCATGCAGCGATTTGCCGACCCCCATCTGCCAGCTGCCCGCCTGCAAGCTGGCCATCTGCGACGGGATATCCCGCATAGCCGCCAGGATCAGCGCAAAGCTGTGCTCAGCCGCGGCATGGGACGGCGCGCCGGCATGCATGTTCGAACATAGAAGCACACCATGGTCGGTGCAGGCCTCGACATCGACATGCGGATAGACGCTTCGCTGCGAGATCAGTTTCAGATTGGGAAGCCGCGCAATCAAATCCCGCCGGATGGCGGTGCGCTCGCGGAACAGCACGATGGCGTCGAACGGCGCCAGCCGTGCGGCAAGACGGTCGATATCCGGCTCATGATCGGTAAAGACCGTGACATCGATTCCCGCCAGCCGGTCGAAACAGGGCAACGTGCGAAGCGTGTCAAACCAGTCATCAAGAATGGCAAGTCGCATCATGCGCCCCCGTCCCAGACCGAAGCCGGCACGAACAGGCGTCCCTCGGCAAGCTTGCGGGCGGTCCGCACAAGCCCGGCCGAGCGATGGTGGAACCCGGCATCATCAAGGTCGTAGTCGATCACCACCTGCATGGCCCCCATCGGGTGATGAAGCGTAACGGTACAGGGAACCTCGTTCGGGCGTTCCATCATCCCGTCGGCCACCGTCCCGGGTGTGAGCGCGCAGGAAGCCAGGCACTGGCTTCCCGTCACCGCCATTGTGGGATGCGTGTTCCACGGCATGAAATAGCGGGTCAGGATGTGCCCGGGCATGTCGGCAGATGCCAGCAGGCCGAATTTCGGCGTGACCGACTGGCGGCAGTCGCCAAGTCCCATTTTCCGACCAGCCTCGAGACGAACCGCCTCCATCGCCGCGAAGAAATCACGATTGGCATCCAGCTCCTCACGACTTTCCTGCCCGGTGAGGCCGAAATCCACCGCGCGTGCGATGACCATCGGCATCGCCACATCCATACAGGTCACGGTGATTCCACCAACCTCATCAGTCAGATTGCCAGTCGGCAGGAAGGCGCCTGTCGAAGAGCCGGCAACATCCATGAAATTGAGTTCGACCGGCGCCGCGGTCCCCGGCACCCCGTCGATCGCCGCGCCGCCATCATAGGTGACGGCACCATCCGGCGTCTGGATGCGGGCCAGAACGCGCGCGCCTGTATTGACAGCGCGAATCTTCACATCGGTCTGTGGACCAGCCGGTTCAATCAGCCCCATTTCCAGCGCCGCCGGACCGACACCGGCGAGAATATTGCCGCAGGTTGGCTTGAAATCGACAAGCCTGTCCTCGACGCTGACCTGGGCGAAGAAATAATCAATATCGGCCCAGTCATCATCGGACCGCGACAGCATCGCAACCTTTGTCGTGACGGCATTGCCGCCCCCGATGCCATCGATGTTCAGCGGATGACCCGACCCGACAGCGGCCACCAGCACCTCGGCAAGGCGATCACGATCCTGTGGCAGATCGGCACGGTTCATATAGGGACCGCGCGAGGAGCCGCCACGCATAAAGAAAAACGGAATGGCTGTTTGGGTCATGCTGGCCCCGGTCCGTTACTGACGAGATCGCTAAGATAGGCCGCAAAAGCGCTGCAGCCAAGCGTGCCACCAACATCGGCGGTGCGGGTGTCGGGGCTGGCAAGCGCCGTTGTCACCGCTGTTTCAATGGCCGCCGCCGCCGGTGCTTCGCCACGATGCGCCAGAAGCATGGCCGAGGACAGGATCAGCGAGGTCGGGTTTGCAAGATCCTTGCCGGCGATGTCGGGCGCTGATCCATGCTGCGCCTGTGCCGCTGCATGATGGGTGCCGGCATTCAGTGACCCGGCAAGACCAAGACTGCCCGAAAGCTCGGACGCCAGATCAGACAGGATGTCACCAAACATGTTGGTGGTGACAATGACATCAAACCGGCCAGGATCGCGAACCAGCATCGCCGCCGCCGAATCGACCAGCATTTCGTCATAGACGATGTCGGGATTGGAATCCGCGACCGCGCGAACCGTGTCGAGGAACAGCCCGTCCGACATCCGCATGACATTCGCCTTGTGAATGGCCGTCACGCGCCTGGCCGGGCGCCGCCGGGCCCATGCAAAGGCCGTGGCGGCTATGTTGTGGCTTGCCTGCCTTGTGATCCGCCTGACCGACAGGGCAACACCGTCGACAGGACTGAATTCGCCATTGCCGTCAAACATGTTGCGGTCGGCATAGAACCCCTCGAGATTTTCACGCATCACCACAAGGTCAAGTGGCGACCTGATGGGATGCGGCAGCCCGTCATGACTTCGCGCCGGTCTGATATTGGCATGAAGATCAAGCGCCTTGCGAAGTACGCCAGACGGGTTCAAGCCACCTTCGGCAACAGGCGGGTAATCATTATGCGAGACCGGCCCCAGGATCACACCATCAGCCGCCTTCGCGGCCGTGATGACATCATCGGGAATGGTGCTGCCCCGCGCCGCCAGCGCGGAAAGACCGATCCCGGCATCCTCCAGAATCAACGAATCACCCATCAGCGGCGCTGCGGCGGCAAGAACCTGCTTTGTTGCCGCCATGATTTCCGGCCCAATGCCATCCCCGTCAAGACACAAGAATCGGAATGCCATGCTTGTGCCTCAGGTCAGTGGCCAGGGGAGATCGAAGACATGCTGCAGCAGGCCCGGCGGGAAGTCTCGATTCAAAAGCCAGGCCATGAAGCACATGAAGGCCACGCCGATGGCGGTCAGTAGCATGGCGCGTGTCCAGGCAAGTCCAGCCCTGATCCGAAAGAAGGCCAGCAGAAAGCCACCAAGCGCCAAGATGAAACCAAGAAGCGATGTCGCCAGCAGCAGCCCGGCGAACCAGGCCAGGGTTGGCCACAGCGCGAAGCGATTATCGGCATCCTCACCATTGGTTTCACGGTCAGCGAACAGCGCATCGGTTTCCGGCCGCAGGCGCATTTGGACAAGCAGCACCAGCCCACACACAAGCGAGGCCGAGGCGATGGTGACCGGGAACACCGCATCGACGAAGGCATAACCCGGAATGGTTGCGGTGTTGTAAAGCGCGAAACCGACAAAGCCAATCATCGTGATCAGGAACATCAACGGTGCGCGCTTGCCACCTGAGGCAACCTCGCCCTCGGCACGGATGTTCTTGGCCTGTTTGAGACCGACAATGACCGACACCACGGTGATGACAAGCAGCGTCAGCACGATCGGGCTGGCGATGTAATCCATGCCAGCCTCGAAACCCTGGCGAAAGCGGATGCCGGCAATCTGATTGGCGTTGTTGGAATAATTCTCCACCGGGTTGGCAAGTACAAATCCGATCAGGAAGGCCGGCCGCGACCAGTCGAAGCGCCGCATCATGATGCCAAGGAATCCAATCGCGAAGAGCGCCGCAAGATCCATCAGATTCTGACCCGACTGGAAAGCGGCAAAGGAAATAATCATGAAGATAAATGGTGCAATCAGTGCGAACCGAACATTGGTGATCCGCGCAATCTGGCCCGACAACGCGATACACATGATTGTCCCCATGACGTTCGCCAGCGCCAGCAGCCAGACAATGGCATAGGTGTAATTGAGGTTGTTCTTCAGCATCACCTGCCCCACCTCAAGCTCGCCCGAGCCAAGAAGCGACAGCGCGCCAATGAAGATCGCCATCGATCCGGACCCCGGGATGCCAAACAGCAGGGTTGGCACAAGACCGCCACCTTCCTTGGCGTTGTTCGAACTTTCCGGCCCGACGACGCCGCGCACCTCGCCCTTGCCAAAGCCTGACCGGTCCTTTGTTGTCTGCACCGTATGGCCATAGGCGATCCAGTCAACCACCGAGCCACCAAGACCGGGAATCACCCCGACAATGACCCCGATCAGCGCGCAGCGCATGGACAGCCATCTATTGGCCCACCAGTCGCGAACCCCTGCCAGCCAGCCAGCACCAAGCGATGTCCGTTCCGAAATAGCCTTGTCCTTGCGAAGAAGAGCGACGATCTCGGGCACAGCGAAGATTCCCAACCCGACGATGACAAGCTTCAGCCCATCCGCCAGATAGGGGAAATCATAGCTTGCCATGCGAAGCTCGCCATTGAACGGGCCCTCGCCAATACAGGCGACAAGCATGCCAACGCCAGCCGCCATCATGCCTTTCAGCGCCACCCGGCCAGCCAGAATACCGACCATCGACAGGCCGAAAGCCGAGACCATGAGAAGCTCTGGCGATTTGAATTCCAGAACAATTGGCCGCGCGACGAGAATGAAGAAGGTCAGGAAGAAGGCGCCGACAAGTCCACCAAACAGAGACGAGGCAAAGGCGGCCGACAGCGCGCGCGCCGCAAGCCCTTTCTTTGCCATCGGAAAGCCGTCAAGAACGGTAGCCTGTGATGCCGAGGAACCGGGGATCCCCATCAACACCGAAGCAAAGGTATCAGATGTCGGCACCACCGCCACCATGCCGATCATCAGCGCCAGCCCATAGGACGGCTCAAGCCCGAACATGAAGGGAAGAACAAGCGACAGCCCGGCGATGCCGCCAAGACCCGGAAAGACGCCGATAGCAAGCCCCATGGTCACGCCGAGCAGCAGATACATAAGCACGGAAGGCTGGAGGATCAGGCTCCAGGCATCGGCCAGTGCCGGCAGGGCTATACTGAGAATTTCCATGACCGCGTGTTCTTAGGTCGGATTAAGTTAAAAATCAATAATCCCTGTCCAGTCATGCTGGACAGGGACATATCATGTTGTGACTAGTTCAGCGAAACGCCAAACTCGGCCTGCAGCCAGCTTGTCACATAGTCCTTGGCACTGTCCGACACTGTGATCGCACCGGCAAGCGCCGACTTGGAGTCAGCGCCAACATACATTGGATATTTGCCAAGACGTTTTGCCGAGATCTCGGCAAAATCAGAGCGTGCGGCGATGGCGGCAAACGCCTTGGTGTAGGCATCCATCACATCTTGCGGCGTGCCTGCAGGAAGGAAGGCGATCTTCTGCGATGGGAAGCCGGCAATGAAGAAGGCTTTCCACGCATCCCATGCCGCACCGGATGTCTCGCAGCCGTCGGTGGCGTCACAGACTTCCTTGAAGGTCGGAATATCGGGAAAGGTTGGGTCGCGGACGATGTCGCCATTCGCGCCGAGTGCGCCCCAGGTCATCATCGGAACGGCCGTACCCTCTTCCACAAGCGGGGTGACGTTCTTCAGAAAGGCCGAAGATGTCTGATAGTCGATGGTGGCCTCGCCGGATTCGAACATCTTGCGGCCATCCCCACGACCCTTGACACCCATCACATGCTCGACATCCATGCCAAGCATTTCCCAGGCCAACGCCGGGATCAGGTCAAGACGGGTTGCACCCTGGTTGCCATAGACAAAGGTTTTGCCCTTCAGATTGTTGGCGGTGCCGTCAAACTTCGCGCCATCTTCGGCGTTCAGATAGGCCACGCCACCAGTGCCCGATGCCATGACCGGGTTCCAGTCAGCATATTCGTAGCGGACCCGCGGATCGCCGAGAAGATAGGGAAACTGGGTCGAACCGGACGACCCGAACATCACGGTGCCGTCAGTGTGCTTTTGTTCCTGGAACCAGTTGGCACCCTTCGTCGAACCGGCGCCGGGCATGAACTTGACGACGACGGTCGGCTTGCCAGGCAGGTTTTCAGACAGAAGGGGAGCAAAGAAATTGGCCCATTTGGCCGATCCGCCTGTCTCCGAGAACGGAATGGTCCATTCGATGGTCTTGCCGCTGAAATCAACAGCAGCTGCCGGCAGGCTTGCCGCCACGGTCAGACCGAAAGCGACGCTTGCACCGGCAACAAGGTGCGTGAGTTTTGTCATCATTTCCTCCAATGCAGAGATACGCTTGCCGAACTGGCTGTCACTGTCCATCATGGCACAACGCCGGAAAGGCAATGTGCGAAGCCTAGGTGACGTAACTTTCATGAAGCTTACATCGGACAAGGAATCCTGACCGCCATGCGTATTCTGGCTATCGAGGATAACGAGCCGCTGGCGCTGGCGCTGAAACATCGCTTCGAGGATCAGGGTCACGCCGTGACCATTGTTCATGACGGCGAGGCCGGGCGTCACTTCATCACCCAGGAAAGCTTCGATCTGTGTATCCTCGACATCAATCTGCCCCGACTTTCCGGGCTCGACATTCTGGCCGAGGTGCGGCGCCTCGGCTGGCAGCTGCCAATCCTGATGCTGACCGCACGCGACAATCTTGCCGACCGGGTGGCCGGGCTTGATGCCGGGGCGGATGATTACCTTGTCAAACCCTTCGAAATGGAGGAACTGGATGCGCGGGTGCGGGCGCTTCTGCGGCGAAAGGGCAAACCAGCGGAAGGTGAAATATATTTCGGCGGCCTGACCGTCAATTCGGACCGTCGTTTCGCGTCGCATGGCGGTGTCGACCTTGAGCTGGCGCGTAAGGAATTTGCCGCGCTGGAATGTCTTGTCGAGCGCGATGGAAGACTGATCCCAAAGGCGCAGCTGATCGATCACGTCTATGGCATCGGCACCGAGGTCAATGAGGCCACCATCGAGGTTCTGATCTCGCGGCTTCGCAAGAAGCTTGCCCCCTGCGGCGTCGAGATCAAGATGGCGCGTGGGCTTGGCTATCACTTGCGGGTCGCCGACTGATGCTGTTCCTGCGCTCGCTCCGCCTCCGCCTCCTTGCGCTGATCCTCATCCCGCTACTCATCGTTTCCGCCGGGGCGATGACCTGGCAATACAGACAGTCCGCGCAATCGGCGCAGATTGTCTTCGAACAGAAACTGTCGATCATGGCATTGGCGATCTTCCGCGACCTGCTGGCGACGGAGGGCGAAAATCTGTCACCGGCGACGAAGGCGCTGTTCGAAGAGGCGTCCGGCGTGCGGTTCTTCTATCATGTGAAGGGTCCGGATGGCAGTTTTGTTACCGGCTATTCACCACCACCACGCCGCCCACCCGGGGTCGCGCTGGAGGCAAAACAGCCGGTCTTCTTTCAATCCTCGCATCGTGGCAAGCCGGTGCTGGTGGTACAGCTTCTCGAACGCGCCGAGATTGACGGCCTTGGCGGCGATATCATCGTCTCGGCATGGCAGGATCTGGACCAGCGAAGCCGCTTTACCGCCGGCCTGCTGATCCAGGGCATGGTCATCGCCGGCCTGCTTGTCCTCACCGCAAGCCTTGTCGTGGTGTTCGGCATCCGCATCGGGCTGCGGCCGCTGGAATCCATTGAAAAGGCCATCCTGCGCCGGACCGGCACCGAACTTGGCCCGATTCGCCGTCAGGTGCCTGTCGAGGTCAGGCAGATCGTGAAGCGGCTGAACGCGCTGTTCGCCGAGGTGACCGCCGCGCAGGAAGAAAAGGACAGGTTCATTTCCAACGCCGCGCATCAGCTTCGCAATCCGATCGCCGGCATCCAGTCGCTTGCCGAGGTAACGCAGGATGCCCGCACGCTTGCCGAGGCCCGGCAGCGCAATGGCGAGTTAATCGAGGCCAGCCGACAGCTGGCGCATTTGACCGAACAATTGTTGTCCTATGAAAGGCTGCATAATATCAGCGCCACACTTGTGCCGGTCCGGCTTGACGCGTTTCTGGAAACCGTCGCACGCGGCGTTGCCGATCGCATCTTCCGGGCTGGTCTCGACTTCGCTTTCGACCCGCGCTGCGGCGATGCCGAGATCATGGCCGACACGGTGCTTCTGGAACAGGCGTTGGCAAACATCATCGACAACGCTCTGTTGCATGGCGGGCCGGCCATGACCCTGATCCAGGTCGGCAGCCACCACCGCGCCGGCAATTTGCGGATCAGGATCACCAATGATGGCAGCCCGATTCCGAAAGAGGCCCGCAACAGGCTGTTCGAGCGATTCGAACAGGGGGAACAGCCAACGGCCCCGGGCGGTGCCGGGCTGGGCCTTGCCATCGTCAGGGAGATCTGTCTCATGCATCATGGCACTGTCGAGGTCGACCGCGACGCGACAGGCTTCATCATCACCCTGCCAGCGAGGCAATATGAGACGCGGCAGGATCCGCTGGACGCGGCACCCTGACCTGACCTACCTTGCGATGACATAGGGAGACACGTCATGAGCATTCAGAGATTCCACACCAATGACCGGATGAGCCAGCTGGTCATCCATGGTGACACCGTCTATCTGGCCGGCCAGGTCGCGCAAAGCGCCCCCGGCGGCACCGTCACCGAACAGACACAGGCCATTCTGGCGCAGATCGACGCGCTTCTTGCCGAGGCCGGCACCGACAAATCAAAGGCGCTCAGCGCCACCATCTGGCTGTGCAGCATGGATGACTTCGCCGAAATGAACGCTGTCTGGGATGCCTGGGCGCCAGCCGGCAACGCCCCCTGCCGCGCCTGTGTTGAGTCGCCACGTCTGGCATCGCCAAAATTCACGGTCGAGATCGGGCTGATCGCCGCCCGCTAGGAACCCGCATGGCCGCCACAACCGACACCACCGAAGACGGCTTCACGCTGATCGAGCATATTCCCTTCACCACCGCGACGGTGATTGGCAGCCGGGCGCGGATCGGGCTTGTTGTGCTCGCCTCCGACTACACGATCGAGCATGAGTTCCGCACCCTCTTCGCGATCCCCGGGGTGGATGTCTACGCGGCGCGAATCCGCAATTCGCCACAGATCACCCCACAGACACTGGCGGCGATGGAACCGCTATTGACCGAAACCGCGGACCGCATCCTGCCGGGGGATGATCTGGATGTGCTGGCCTTTGGCTGCACCTCGGCCTCGACCGTGCTTGGTGGCGACCGGATCGCCAGCCTGCTTGGCGAGGCCAAGCCGATGGCAAAACCGTCTGATCCGATCAGCGCCGCCTTTGCCGCCTTCGACGCGCTTGGCGCCCGCCGGATCGGCGTTCTGACCCCCTACCGGCGGGACGTCAATGAAATCGTCTGGCGCTATATCACCAGCCATGGATATGAGGTGCCTGTCTTCGGCTCGTTCAACGAGGAGATGGATCCCGTTGTCGCGACCATCGACGAGGACAGCCTTGTGCAGGCCATCGACAGGATCCGCGAGGGGCATCAGATCGACGCCGTGTTCGTGTCCTGCACCTCGGTCAGGCTGGCCGACGCGGTCGCCGGCATTGAACGCCGCACCGGCCTTACCGTCACCTCGTCCAACCACGCCCTTGCCTGGCATTGCCTGCGGCTTGCCGGAATCGAGGACAGCATTGAGGGCCGTGGCAGGCTGTTCACCTGCGGCCTCGCCAGCTGACAGCAGACCCAAACCACCCGTTACACGAACAGCGTTTCCGTCAGCAGCGTATCAAGTCGCGAGACGGTGCCGGCGATGGATTTGACAAGGCTGGTCTCGGCGCCTGACAGCTGTTTCAGGTCAATCTTGACTCCCGGCGGCTGGCCGGCGGCGATATCGGCAATCTGCTGGCGCAGCACCACCGCCACATCCTCGCCAAGCCGCCCCACCTCGGGCGGGATGTCGTCGCGGCCGACAAGGGCGGCGGCGCGGGCGGCGCTGGATCGCACCTCGATGCCGCGCGAAATCGACAGGACGCGCAATGTCTCGACAAGCGGCAGACCCAGATTCGCCTTCATGTTGAACCGCCCGTCCTCGGTCCGCAGCCCGCCAAGAAGGGTGCGCCCACCACTGTGATTGCCGACATTGTGCGCCAGCTGTTTGAGAAACGTGCCGCGCCGTGCCGCGCGCCCGGACATCGCCGCCTGAAGCTGGCTGGCAAGCGGGGCGCTGCCATGCACCAGCAGACAATCGAAGAAGATATCCACATTCATCAGATCGCGCGGGCTGGCGCGCCGCACCCAGTCGCTGATCGCCTGCCGCCAGCCGGTCAGCGACCGGCACCAGGCGGCGTTGCGCGACATCACATCGCCGCTGCAATAGGGAATGCCTGCCGCATCCAGAATGTCGGCGACATGGCCGCCAAGCTCCATGAACCAGGCGCGGTTGGCCTCGTCATCGTCGGAATCGGCAAACAGGATGGCATGGTCCTGATCGGCGGCAAGAAGGCTCTCGCCGCGCGCCGCCGATCCCAGCATCAGCATCGCATATGCGACCGGCGGATCGCCCCGGCCATCCTCGCGCATCATTGCCTCGGCAAGCCGCACCGCCTCGCGCAGCGCGGCACGGTACTGGCCGCTGATGACGGCGGCTATATCATGTCCTGGCACACCCTCGCGGGTTAATGATGCCGCCAGAGTTGGCAGCATGCGAAGACCGGCGGCAAGATCATCCGCGCCTTCGGCGGTGGCCAGCCGGTCGCCGATCACCAGCGCCGCCGTCACACGCTGGCGCACGAGTTCGCGCGATGACACCCAGCCAACAAGGGTCCCGGCATCGTCGAGAACGCCGATATGGCGGATGTCAAAACGGCTCATCCGGCCAAGCGCAACATGCATGAAATCATCGGCGCTGACGGTGATCACCGGGCTGGCCATGATTGTCGTCAGCTTCATGTCGCGAACGCGGGTTGGCGAGGTGACCGGGAATCGGACCTGCCGGACAATGTCCCGCTCCGACACAATGCCCACGATGCTGGCGGCATCATCGCCGACAAAGACACAATCGGACGAGGCTTCGTTCATCGCCGCCGCGGCGCCGGCAAGGGTGGCGTCGGCCGGCATGATCAACGGGCTGGCAAGCATCAGTTCGGAAATCCGGTGCTGATAGGGATAGGGATCAATCCGCGCCAGCGAGGCATGATCCTGCGGGGCCGCGTGCGCCGCCGCGACATCGACCCAACCCGCGCTCACATTTGCCTGGCGGAGCGCGTCAAGTCTGGCCACCTCACGCCATGCATCGCCAAGCGTGACAATCCCCCGCGCCGCCAGCGCCGGCAGCATGCGATGAAAGGTTGTCAGCGTGATCGCAGCGTCGCCAAGCGCCGTATGACGATCAATCACCGGCACCTGATAATGCGCCGCCAGCGATTCAAGATCGCCAACCATCATCATCGTCTCGGGGCCAAGAAGGCAGGTTGCCAGCTGACGCAGACACAGGGCGGCATTCCAGCCCCAGTCGAGCCCGTGCCGTGCGGCCTCGGCATCAAGAACCGCCAGATCGAACCCGATATTATAGCCAAGGATCAGACAGTCCGCGACCTGCGCCCGCAGCCGCGGCATGACCAGCGGCAACTCGTCCGCATTCTTCACCATTTCGTCGGTAATGCCGTGGATGCGCGTGCTGGCAGCCGGAATCGGCACACCGGGCCGGACCAGCGCCGCAAACCTGGCCAGTTCATCCTGCGACTGGATGGCGCCTATCTGCACAATCCGGTCGGCCCGCACGCGAAGCCCCGTTGTCTCAAGGTCAAGCGAGACAACCGGTACGCGGTCAAGCGGCATGGTCGCAAGTTGCATCGGGCTCCCCGGGCTGTGAAACGCCTCTGGTCAGACTACACAAGGCAAGAAATCAGCGCAAAGCTGGCAGACGCCCGGGCGTCTGGTCGGGTCATGATGATGCGTTTCGGCTTTAACGGCACCCCAAGTTGGTCTAGCTTTGGCATGGAAATATCGCGGGGGACTCCATGACAAGCACCACAGTTTTCACGGCAAAAAAAATCATCACCATGAACCCGTCACGACCGCTTGCCACGCATGTCGCCGTTCGCGACGGGCGCATTCTTGCCGCTGGTTCTGAAGACGAAATGGCGGGATGGGGCCCCTATGAGCTGAATGATGATTTTGCCGACATGGTGCTGACGCCGGGCTTTGTCGAGGGTCATGCCCACGCCATGGAAGGCGGAATCTGGGACTACACCTATGTTGGTTTCCAGGACCGGTGGGACCCTGATGGACGGCGCTGGCCGGGGGCAGTGAATATCGAAGCTGTCATGACCCGTCTGAAGGAAGCCGAAACGCAGCTTCCCGATGCCGAGACGCCGCTGTTCGCCTGGGGACTCGACCCGATCTATTTTGATGGCGGGCGGATGTCGGTGACGCATCTCGACCAGATATCGACCACGCGGCCGGTTCTTGTCCTGCATTCGAACGGCCATCTTCTGAACGTCAACAGCCGCATCCTCGAGATGGCCGGGATTTCCGCCGACACCAATGTCTATGGCGTGCTGAAGGATGAGTCCGGCAAGCCGACCGGCGAGTTGATGGAGATGGCGGCGAAATACATGGCCTACCGCCAGACCGGCAATCCGTTCTTTGGCGGCATCCGGACCCCGTCGCTGCTGTCCTACGCGAAGTCGGCCATCAATTGTGGCGTCACCACGGCGACGGATCTTTACGCCACCTTCAACGCGGAATCGCTTGCCGCCTATCAGGAGGCAAGCCTGACACCCGGCTATGCGCTGCGACTGATGCCAGCCATGAACACCATCGAACAGCCGCTTGATGAGGGGCTGGCGCTGATGAAAAAGGCCATGGCGATGAACAATGACCGTCTGCATCACCGGCTGTGCAAGGTGATGACGGACGGGTCGATCCAGGGATTTACGGCGCGGCTGAAATGGCCAGGTTATTACAATGGCAAGCCGAACGGCCTGTGGAACATGGACCCGGCCCAGCTTGCCGAGCTTGTCATGCATTACCACAAGGCCGGCATGCATCTTCACATCCATACCAATGGCGACGAGGCATCCGAGGTGATGCTCGATGCCATTGAGGCGGCGCAGCAGGCGCATTACTGGCCCGACCACCGCCATACATTGCAGCATTGCCAGATGGCGGATGCCAGCCAGTTCCGCCGTATGCATAAACTTGGCATGTGCGTGAATCTCTTCGCCAACCATGTCCATTACTGGGGCGATCAGCATGCCGGCATCACCATGGGGCCAGACCGGGCGCGGCGCATGGATGCCTGCGCCACAGCGCTTCGCGAGGGGGTGCCGATGGCAATCCATTCCGATGCGCCGGTGACGCCGATGGCACCGCTCTTTACCGCCTGGTGCGCGGTGAACCGTCTGACGGCCAGCGGCGCGACCCTTGGGCCGGAAGAGCGGATCGGCGCCGAAGCCGCCCTCCACGCCATCACCCTTGGTGCCGCCTACACGCTTCGCATGGATCACCTTGTCGGCAGCATCGAGCCCGGCAAATATGCCGATTTCGCCGTTCTTGATGCCTCGCCACTTGATGTCGCGCCTGAGACCATCCGCGATATCGGCGTTGCCGGCACCATCTCTGGTGGCACATTCCACGCCGCCGCGAGAAAAAAGGGCTGACGGCAGACACCCATGGACCGCCGGATTACATTCACCGTCATCGGGGGATTCCTTGGGGCCGGCAAGACAAGCCTTGTCAATCGGGTGCTGGCAGCCGCCGGTGAGGTGCGCTTTGCCGTCCTGGTCAATGATTTTGGCGCGCTGAATATCGACCAGAGCCTGATCGAGAGCCGTGATTCACAGATCATGCAGCTGTCGAATGGCTGTATCTGCTGTTCGCTTGCCGGTGGGCTTGTCGACGCCATGGTGTCACTGATGGCGTATCGCGACCGGATCGACCACATCCTGATTGAGGCCAGCGGCGTTTCCTACCCTGGACGGATCATGGATTTCGCGCGGATCGATCCCGATTTGCGACCTGGCCTGACCCTTGTTCTTGTCGATGCCGCCAGCATGCCAACACAGATTGACGACCCCCGGCTTGCCGAGGTGATCGCGGCGCAGATGCAGGATGCAGACCTGTTCCTGCTGACCAAGACCGACATCGCCAGCGCAGATGATATCGGCCGAACACGCGCCCACCTGGCCGCGCAGCAGGCGAAGGCACCTGTCCTGACGGCCCGTGCCGATGATTCCGACATTATCGCCATGCTGCTGTCGAACGATGCCATATCAGCCTCGGACCGGCAGCCGGCAGCCGATCACCAGCCACATGTCGGATTTGTTTCTGTGGCGATGACCGCCAGCGGGCCCGTTGACGAGGTGGCGTTTCGGAATATCTGTTCGGCGCATAGCCGCCTGCTTGTCCGCGGCAAGGGGTTTGTCAGTTTCGCCAACGGCACGCATGTCTGGCAGCAGAGTGGCCGCCACACCGAATTTCACCCGGCTGACCCCGCCGTGATGGCGCAGTCACGGATCGTGCTGATCGCAACTGACGCGCTTGATGACGTCATAGCCGATCTGACGGCGCTGGGATTTCAGCCGCTGGCGCCGGACCCCGGCCCTGTATCATCCATCAGGTGACAGGCAAGCAGATGGTGTGATGCCGCCCCGGCAGGCGCCGCCAGGGGCGGCACCGCCTGTTCACATACCGGCGCGGCATGCGGGCAACGGCTGGCGAAGCGGCAGCCTGTCTGCGGCTCTGACAGGTCAGGAATGGCGCCATCGATCAGCCGCGCCCGCGGGCGGGCCGCCGCCTCGATGCTTGGCACGGCATCCAGCAATGCACGGCTATAGGGATGGCGCGGCGCGGCGAAGAAGGAATCACGGTCGGCCTGTTCCATGAACTTGCCCATATACATCACCGCGATCTCGTCACACATATGCTGAACGACGCCAAGATCATGGCTGATGAACAGGTAGGTCAGGCCAAATTGCCGCTGCAGCGACTTCAGCAGATTCAGGATCTGCGCCTGCACGGCGACATCAAGGGCGGAGACGGGTTCATCACAGATGATCAGTGACGGGCGTGTCGACAACGCGCGGGCAATGCCGATGCGCTGGCGCTGGCCGCCGGAGAATTGATGCGGAAACAGCGATTTCTGCTCAGGGCGAAGGCCAACAGCCTCAAACAGCTCGTCTATGACGCGGTCCTGTTCGGCGCGGTTGGTGCGCCCGGCATAGATCATCGGCTCGCGAACAATCTCGGCGGCGCGAAGGCGTGGGTTCAGCGATGAATAGGGATCCTGGAAAATGATCTGGACCCGCTGCCTGGCGCGACGCAGCGCAGCCTCGTCCAGAGCGCCGAAATCCTCGCCATCAAGCCGGATCGTGCCGCCGCTATGCGGCACAAGGCGGGCCGCCGCCATCGCCGCTGTTGTCTTTCCCGATCCAGACTCGCCGACAATGCCAAGCGTGGTGCCGCGCGGAATGGCAAAACTGACATCGTCAACCGCCAGCAGGCGCCGGCGCGCGCCAGTTGAATCACGCCCGCGAAGCGGATAGGCAACGCTGAGATTCTCGACAACAAGCGCGTGATCGGGGCGCGGTTCAGCCATCTGACACGCCTCCTTCATGGGGGTGCCAGCAGGCCACCGAATGCGCCCTGTGCCCAGCCACCTCTGCCTGTGCCGGCCTGCCGGCATGACAGGCATCGCTGGCCCGCGCGCACCGCGGGGCGAACAGGCAGGCATCACGCCCGAAACTGGTGATCGGCGGCACGATGCCGTCAATTTCGGGCAGGCGATCAAGGCGACGCGTGGCATCTGTGGAAATGTGCGGCACGCAGGAAATCAGTCCGCGCGTATAGGGGTGGGCAGGTACCTTGATGATATCGGCGACACGCCCCTCCTCGACCCGCCGTCCGGCGTACATCACCAGCATTCGTTCCGCCATCTGCGCGACGGCACCCATATCATGGGTGATCAGGATGATGGCTGTCTCAAGCTTGGCGCCAAGATCACGAAGAAGCGCGAAAATTTCGGCCTGCACCGTGACGTCAAGCGCCGTTGTCGGTTCATCGGCGATGAGGATTTCGGGCTCACAGGCAAGGGCGATGGCGATCATTACCCGCTGGCGCTGGCCACCTGACAGCTGATGCGGATAATCATCGATGCGCGCCGCGGCGTTCGGAATGCGAACAGCCTCGAGAAGATCAATGGCCCGCGTCCGCGCGGTGCGTTTGTCGAGGCCGCGATGAAGCTGCAACACCTCGGCGATCTGGCGACCGATTGTGAAGACAGGATTCAGCGAGGTCATCGGTTCCTGAAAGATCATCGAGATTTCATTACCGCGAATCTGGCGCATCCGCGACTCGGACGCGGTCACCAGGTCCTCGCCCTTGAAACTGATTTTTCCACCGGAGACCCGCCCCATCGCCGGCAGCAACCCCATCAGCGCCAGCGCCGTCATCGACTTGCCACAGCCGGATTCCCCGACAAAGCTGATCCGCTCGCCTCGTTCCAGCGTAAAGGATATGTCGTCAAGAACCGTCACCTGCCCATCGCGGGTGGTGAAACGAACGCCAAGGTCGCGCACCTCGAGAAGCGGTGTGGTCATCGTCACCTCCGCCGCAATTTCGGGTTCAGGGCGTCGTTCAGCCCATCGCCGATCAGAGATATGGACAGGACGGTCACGAAGATCGCCACCCCGGGGATGGTCACCGTGAAACTGGCATCAAGAATATAGGTTCTGTTCGACCCGATAATCTGGCCCCAGCTGACAACATTCGGATCACTCAGCCCCAGAAAGGCAAGCCCGGCCTCGAACAGGATGGCCGATCCGACCATCAGCGCCGCCTGGACAATGATTGGCGGCAGCGCGTTGGGCAGAATGACACGGGTCATCAGAACCATGTTCGAGGCCCCGGCGGCCCGCGAGGCGGTGACATATTCAAGTTCGCGGATACGAAGGAACTCGGCCCGCGTGATCCGCGCCACCGCCGTCCAGCTGACAATGCCGATGGCGATGGTCACGACCGTCAGCGACGCGCCGAACAGGGCCACGATAACCATCGAGAACAGCAATGTCGGCAACACCTGGAAGAATTCGGTGATCCGCATCAGCACCTCTTCGACAAGGCCGCGATAGAATCCGGCCAGCGCGCCGAATGTGATGCCGATGAACACGCTCATCAGGGCGGCGACCAGTCCGATGGTCAGGCTGACCCGCCCGCCATTCAGCAGGCCGGAGAGCATGTCACGCCCCAGATAGTCGGTGCCGAGGATGAAACCGTCCACGCCTGGCGGTGTGAACGGGGCCCAGACCATCTCGAACGGGTCGGTTGGATACAGCATCGGGCCGAACAGCGCCGCCAGCACAATCATGAAAAGTATCGCCGATGCCACAACCGCGGCGCGGTTGCCGACAAACATCTGCACCACCTCGCGAAACGGATGCTGCGCGCGCGGCGTCTGTGGCTCGGGACTGGTCACTTTGCGATCATCCGCCATCAGCCGCCACCGCCCCTGATCCGGGGGTCGATCAGCCGCAGGGCAAGATCGGTCAGCAGATTGCCAATGATGACGACAAGCGCCGAGAAAAACAGAATGCCAAGAATGGTCGGCGTATCACGCGCCAGAATTGACTGCAGCGCCAGCGTTCCCAATCCGGGCCAGCTGAACACCGTTTCGACAAGCACGGCACCCGAAACAACAGCCGAGAACTGCAGGCCGGCAAGGGTTACCACCGGGCCAAGCGAGTTCTTCAGCGCATGGCGATAAACGGTGTCGCGTTCCGACAGGCCCTTGGCGCGGGCGGTGCGGATGTAGTCGGCACCAAGAACCTCGAGCATGCTGGCCCGGCACAGGCGGCTGTAGAGCGCCAGGAAGATCGAGGCCAGTGTCAGGGCCGGCAGGAACAGATGATGCGCCACACTCAGATACTGGCGCCATAGCGGCGCGTCGATCAGGGTGACATCGATCATGCCGGCGACAGGGAACAGCGGCAGCATCAGCGACAGGCCGATCAGCAGCATGATCCCGGTCCAGAAAACAGGCGCCGAATAGCCGAACAGCGCCAGCAACGTGACAAAGTGGCTGAGCAGGCCATCCGGCCGCCGGGCCGAAATCACGCCAAGAACCACACCAATCACCAGCGCGAGGATCTGCGCCGTGAAGACAAGAAGCAACGTAGCCGGAAGACGTTCGGCAATCAGGCTCGTGACCGGCGTGTTGAAGAAGAAGCTGTAGCCGAAATCCAGCCTGACAACATTGCCAAGATAGATTCCGAGCTGCACGAGGAAGGGCTTGTCGAGACCGTAATCAGCCCTGATCTGCGCCATCACCTCTTCGGTGGCGCCGCCCATGTCACCAGCAATGGTGTCGGCGATATCGCCCGGCGCGATATGAATCAGTGTGAAATTGAGAACAACAACGGCCAGCAACAGCGCCAGCGCGTAGCCTAGTCTTATGGCCATTTGTTTGAGAAAAGTCACCGCTGTGTCTGCTCGCGGAAGGAAAAAGGGGCGGAATGCGCCCCACGCCGCCGCAGCGGCGCGGGGTCATGTCATGCGGGCTATTTCAGATAAACCCGGTCAAGTGGCGATACTGTCGCCCAGATTCCAACCGGCGGGTTGCCGATCTTGTCCGAGTGAACAGTGTGATAGGGAAGTGCGTAGGTGTGATACACCGGCACATCCTCAGCGACGATTTTCTGGAACTCCGAATAGAGCGCCTTGCGTTTCGCCGGATCGGTCTCGCTGCCAGCCATTTCCATCAGCTCGTCAACGCGAGGGTTGGAATAGCTCTGCGTGTTCGACCAGATCACACCCTTCTTGATGTTGCTTGAAGAATAGGTCCGGTGGACACCGATCACCGGGTCACCCCAGTTGAAGACGACATCCCAGGTCATTTCGAAATCATGACCACCGACGCGCTTTGCCCAGGTCGGGAAGTCGGGCGAGGACCGGATTTCAACATCGATACCGACCTTCTTCAGCTGCGGCTTGATATATTCGGCCTGCGCCTTGATTCCGGCCCAGCCATAATCGACTGTCAGCTTGAAGCGGGTGCCGTCGGCACCGCGCGGGTAACCCGCCTCGTCGAGAAGGGCGTTCGCCTTGTCGAGATCAAGATCATAGGTTTCGACATTCGGCTCATAGAAGGGCGAACCGGGGTGGATGCCGGTCAGCGCCGGTGTGGAGGTGCCAAGCATGATGGCCTTGTTGACGAAATCGCGGTCGACAGCATAGGCAATGGCCTGCCTGACCTTTTTGTCACCGGTTGGCCCGTCAGCCGCCGTATTGAAGGCAAGCCAGGCAATCGGGCCAATGGCGGCATAGGCGACGCCGTCGCTTGTTGCCGTCACGCCGCTGGCCTTCTTCAGACGATTGATATCACGCGGGTTCTGTTCAAATCCGCTGAGATGCGCCTCGCCAGTCTCCAGCGCGATGGTGCGCGCCGAACCGTCCTTGATGATCCGCATCACGATCTTGTCGAGATAGGGGCGGCCATCGATGAAGAAATCATCATTCCGCTCAAGGATGATGTGCTGGTCACGCTTGAACTCGACAAGCTTGAAAGGCCCCGAGCCAACAACATTTTCCGAATTGGCGGGATGCGTCTTCGGGTCCTGACCATCGCCATAGACATGCTCGGGAATGATCGGAAGGAGCTGTGAGGACATCGCCAGCAACAGCGCCGGATGCGGCTTGCTGAGCTTGATCACCGCGGTATGGTCATCCGGGGTTTCGACAGACTCGACAGGGGCGAACATCGTCTTGAAGGGATGATTTTCCTGCACCGTCTTGATCGAAAAGGCGACATCCGACGATTTGATCGGCGTGCCGTCATGGAAGGTTGCGCCCTTTACAAGGTTCAGCGTCACCGTCAGACCATCAGCCGACGTGTTCCAGCTTTCCGCCAGATAGGGTTGCGGGGTCCAGTCCTCGTCATAGCGCAGCGGCGCGGCGAAAAGCTGGTTTCCGGGTTCACCGGTGGCGATTCCCGACTGTACCGCCGGGTTCAGGTGCCGGGGCGTGTTCTGCACAGCCCAGATCAACGTGCCACCACGTTTGGCGCCATCATCGGCAAACGCGACACCAGCCTGCAAGGCTGCCGCGATCGCCAGGGCTGACGACGCTGCGATAAATTTCTTCATCATCGCTATCTCTCCCCCAATTTTGAGTGTTCAGGATTATGTTAACATTTAACCCTAGCGCTTGGCGTGCCGCGTTCAAGCGGAAACTAATGCCGGTCCCTTTCGCAGCTTTGGCGCATGGCTAGATACAACGGCCACCATCCACCTCCATCGCGACACCGGTGATCATCGATGCGTCATCCGAGCACAGAAACAGCGCCGCGGCGGCGATATCGGCAGGCTGCGAGAATCGGCCAAGCGGGATTGTCGATAAAAATCTGGCACGCATTTCAGGCGTATCCTCGCCCATGAAACTTGCCAGCAGCGGCGTTTCGCCGGCCACAGGGTTGACTGCATTGACCCGAATACCAAACGGCGCCAGCTCAACAGCCATGGCCTTGGTGGCGGTGATCATCCAGCCCTTGGAAGCATTATACCAGCTGAGATTCGGGCGCGGCGAGACACCGGCCGTCGAAGCAATATTCAGAATCACACCCTTTCCGGCCTGTTTCATTGCTGGCACGAACTGGCGTGCCGCCAGATAGACGGCCTTGTTGTTGACCGCCATCACCCGGTCGAACATTTCCTCGTCGACATCCTCCATCGGGCCGGCCACATGCGTGATCCCGGCATTGTTGACAAGAATATCGGGCGTTCCAAAGGCGGCACTGGCAGCCGCCGCCATGGCGGCCACCGACCCGGCATCCGCCACATCGACCTCGCAGGCGATGCCGTCAACACCAGCTGCGACACTGGCGGCAGCATCGCCATTGATGTCTGCCACCATGACATGTGCGCCCGCGGCCGCGAAACGCTCGACGATGCCAGCGCCGAACCCCGACCCGCCGCCGGTCACGATGGCGGTCCGTCCCTTCAAAGCTCCTGCCATTCTGTCACTCCTGCCATCCTGTCACTCCTGCCAGCTGCCATCATGGCCGCGATGTCTTGCATAACAGCCGCGCCAGGCTGACCGCCATGACACGCGCCGAATCCATCATATCGCCGATACCGATCCATTCATCCGGCTGGTGCGCCAATTCAAGGATTCCCGGCCCATAGGCGATACAGTTCTGCAATCTGCCAATGCGGTCGATATGTTTCTGGTCATAGGTGCCCGGCGAGAGAACCATCTCGGGCTCGACCGCCATCACCTCGCGGATCGCCTCGCGAACTGTTGCCACCACCGGCGCCGTCTCGGCGGTCATCACCGGCTGCACCTCGAACAGATCACGGATTTCATATCGGAATCCGGGCCTGACGGCGGCAACGCGCTGCATCAGCGACTCAATCTCGGCCTTGACCTCGTTGATATCCTCCTCGACCAGGAAACGCCGGTCGATGGTGATGACACAGCGGTCTGGAACGCAGGCCGATGGCAGACCGGTATAGCCATCCTCCGGTTCGGCAAGTCCGCCATGGATGCTGTTGACGTTCAGGGTCGACTGCCGCGCGCCGTCGGGCACCACCGGCAAATCCGTTCTCCGCATGGCAAGGGCGGGAAACAGGCTGTCTTCCATCTCGGCGATCACCGCCCCCATATGGCGCACCGCGCATTCACCAAGAAACGGCATGGAGCCATGGGCGATCCGCCCTTCGGTTTCGATCTCGGCCCACCAGACGCCGCGGTGACCAAGACAGATCCGGTCCTTGTTCAGCGGTTCCGGAATGATCACATGCTGCACCCGCGAGGGGTCGAACCATCCCTTTTCGGCAAGATAGGCAACACCGCCAAACCCGCCTGTCTCCTCATCGGCGGTGCCGGAAATCTCAATCGCGCCCCGATAATCGGGACAGGCGGCGATAAAGGCCTCGGCCGCGATGATGGCGGTGGCGAGCCCGCCTTTCATGTCGCAGGCGCCGCGGCCATAAATCCGATCACCTTCAATGGTGGCGGCGAACGGATCGCGGGTCCATCCCTTGCCAACAGTGACGACATCGGTATGGGCGTTGAAATGGACGCAATCACCCGCACCGGCGCCTTCATGCCGACAGATGACATTCCAGCGCGGATAGTGATCTGAGTCACCAAGCGCACCCTCGGCACGAACGAATTCGGCACTGAACCCGCTGGTGGCGAGGCGTGCCGCCAGATGGTCGCAGATCTCGCGATAATTTTCGCCAGGCGGGTTGATGGTGGGAATCCTGATCAGGTCGCACGCCGTCCCGACCAGCGACTCACGGCGCTGGTCAATTTCGGCCATCAGGCGATCCTGCATATTGTCGGTCACACGCGCCCTCCCCGCCATGCGTCCTGTCTTCGACGCTATTGCGATGTCATGGTCAGGTCAAGCAAGGCCCGGGCGGCCTAATCCAGAAAGCCCTTTCCCGCATCAGCAAGCCGGTCGATGAATGGTGACAGTTTCCAGATGACCGGGTCGGTCTCCTGTAACGCTGCCAGACGGTCACGGATCATGCCGGATCCCATCATGTCGGCATGGCATAGCGGCCCACCGCGAAAGCGCGGAAATCCATATCCATGCACAAGAACAAGATCAATGTCCGAGGCCGAGGCGGCAATGCCCTCTTCAAGAATGTCCGCCGCCTCGTTAATCAACGCCAGCAGCAACGTCTCCATCACCACCTCGTCGGCAATCTCGCGGCGGGTGATGCCATGGCGCGTCGCCTCGGCCGCGATCAGCGGGGCCACATCCGGGTTCGGACCGACAGCTTTGCCATCCTCATACACATACCAGCCACGGCCAGCCTTGCGGCCAAGCCACCCTGCCTCGCACACCTGATCCTGAACCCGGCTGTACCGGCGCTGCGGGTCACGCGTCGCCTGCTGGCGCTTGCGGTTGGCCCAGGCGATGTCGAGCCCCGACATGTCCTGCGTTTCATAGAGTCCCATGGCATAGCCGAAACCACGCATGACACGGTCAATCTGCACAAATTCGGCGCCGTCGAGCAGCAATAATTCAGCCGCCTCACGCACCCGCTGCAGCATCCTGTTGCCGACAAACCCGTCACAGACGCCAACCTGTACCGGCATCTTGCGAAGCTGTCTTGCCAGCGCATAGCCGGTGGCAAGTGCGCGATCCGATGTCCGCACGCCGCGGACAATCTCCAGCAATTTCATGATATGCGCCGGGCTGAAGAAATGCAGGCCGACAAGCCGGGTCGGGTCGGCAAGGCAACCGGCCATGAGATCGATATCGAGATAGGAGGTGTTGCTGGCCAGAACCGCGTTCGGTGCCGCCGCATCAAGCGCTGCCAGAACATCACGCTTCACCTTCATGTCCTCGAACACCGCCTCGATCACCAGACCGGCATTGTCGATGCCGTCATACCCGGCCTGAAAGCGGATCGCGTCCTGTTCGGCCGCCGCCGCCTCGGCCGCCATCAACCCGCGCGTGACCGCGGCATCATAAAGGCCAGCCATGCGGTGACGCGCCGCCTGCAGCGCATCATCATCACGTTCAATCAGGGTTACAGCGCCTCCCGCGCGGGCCAACGCATGCGCGATCCCAGCGCCCATCGTACCACCACCAATGACGATGGTGCTGCCAAGCGGTGCCGGTGTCACAGCCTTCAGCCGGGCTGGCGCCCGCGCCCCGCGTTCGGCGAAGAAGATATGGCGAAGCGCCCGGCATTCATCGCTGTCGCGCAATTCGAGAAAGGTGGCGCGTTCTGCCGCCAGCGCGTTTTCAAAGTCGTGACCCGCGGCAAGCCCGATCAGCCTTATGGCTTCCTCCGGTGCGCGCTGGCGCGGCATTCTGCGACGGACTTTCGCCAGCGCCGCTTCCACCGCCGGCGGCGCGGCCGAAGGTGCCGGCAATTGCGAGATCGGCAGGCGGGCATCGAGACTGGCAAGCGGCAGCGCCAGTGCCGCCGCCACCGGGTCATCATCCTGTTGGTCGATCAGGCCGATTTCCAGCGCCTCGGCAGCGCGAATGGTTCGGCCCTCAGGAATCATTGACAGCGCCGCCTTCATGCCGACAAGCCGCGGCAGGCGCTGTGTGCCACCGGACCCCGGCACCACGCCAAGAATGACCTCGGGGAGGCCAAGCTGCGCGTTCGGGGCGGCGATGCGCCAGCGGCAGGCCAGCGCCAGTTCCAGACCCCCGCCAAGACAGGCCCCCCTGATGGCGGCGATGACCGGCACCGTGACTGATTCCAGCGCCGCCACCACCGACGGCAGGTCGGGCTGGACCATCGGCAGGCCGAATTCGCCAGCGTCGGCACCGGCCGCGAAGATGTCACCGGCACCGGCAAGGATGATCCGGTCCACCTCGGCATCGGCGGCGATGGCGGCCAGTGCCGCGACAAGGCCGGCGCGGATGTCATGGTTTATGGCGTTGACAGGCGGCCGGTCGATTTCAATGACCGCCGCCAGCCCGTTACGGTAATGCCTGACGCTGTTTGAATTTGCCGACATGGTTTGGTTAAAGGCGGGTGCCACTCCTGCAAAAGCAACGATAGCCATGTCCGGGTCCGGCCAGGCGGTGCCGTCATCTTGCCAGCCGCCATCCTTGAAAGGCCAGCCCTATATTCGGCAGGGGCTGTCCGGGCTTTCAGGCAGACCGACCGGGGCTTGAAATTGTGCGGGGCGGGTGCCAGCCTCACAATCTGACAGGGAGTGTAGACGAGCATGGATCTTTCTGGAAAGCGGGTGCTGATCACCGGGGGCGGAGGCGGGCTTGGCCGTGTGCTTGCGGCTGACTTTGCGGCCGCAGGCGCGGATGTCCATATTGCCGGCCGCAGACAGGTGCCGCTTGATAAGGCGGCGGCGGCGATGCCGCTTGTCACCACACACCAGCTTGATGTGACAGACGAGGACGCGACGGACAGGCTGTTTGCCGGAATCGGCAGTTGCGATATCGTCATCGCCAATGCCGGCATCGCCGAGAGCGCGCCGTTGCATCACACCTCGCTTGACCAGTGGCAGCGCATCATGGCGGTCAATCTGACAGGATGTTTCCTGACATTTCGGGCTGGTCTGCGGGCGCTTCGCGATGCTGATGCATCATGGGGCCGGCTGATCGCCATATCGTCAATCGCCGGGCTTGCCGGGCACCGCTATGCCAGCGCCTACAGCGCCTCCAAACATGGCGTCAACGGGCTGGTGAAATCGATCGCCGCCGAACTGGCGGGAAGTAGCCTGACCGCGAATGCGCTGTGCCCGGGCTATCTCAATACCGAAATGACCCAACGAAACGTCGCCACCATTGTCGCGCGAACCGGCATGGGCACGCAAGACGCGCAGGCAGCGCTTGCCAGCATGAGTCCCCTTGGCAGGCTGATCACCCCGGCCGAGGTGAGCCAGGCGGCATTATGGCTGTGCGGGCCGGGATCGGATGCGGTGAACGGGCAGACTGTTGCCATCAATGGCGGCGCGGTCTGAGCGCCAACGCCAGCGATCCGTCAGACCTCGAGCGATTCCAGCAACAGCGCCACCTGCGCGCCATGCATGTCACGATCGCGAAGGCTGCCCTGTGGATGGGGGCGGGGGAAGCTGAATTTCAGGACATTCAGAGCTGGTATTTCGAACCGTTTGAGGCGGGTCACATCAAGCTGAAGATGATCCGCCACCCTGTCTGCCGACAGTGCCGTCGCCACCCGCGCCAGCGATCCTGGCCCATCACAGAAAATATCGATGGTGATCCAGAACGGGCCGGCATTCTTTGACCTGATACGGCTTGCGAAGTCGCGAAGTTCAGCCATGGCCAACCTCGTCAACGCAGAGCCGGAACCCGTCCATCGGGTCGGTCAGGCCGAGAACATGATTGAGCGCGAATTCATACACCGCCCCGCGGTCGGAATGCACCGGCGACACCGGGAAGGCGAAGGTCGGCAGCGGTTCGTCATCCGTCAGCGGAAAATGCAGCAGATGCGGGTTGATCACCGCGGCAATCTCGCTTGCCGTCGCCTGGCTGGCGGCGGTGATCAGCAGCATCACCCCGACCTCGACAGGCGCGCCACGATCACGCTCCAGACCGCCAAGCGCCGAATCAACCCCGATCAGGCGAAGCTCGATATCATAGTCACCATCAGCCAGATGAAGCGAAGAGGCGATGATCCCCCGGCAATGCGCCAGCAGCCGGTCCGCCCAGTCTGCCACCGCGCCGACATAGCGGGGGTCGCGAATGACGGCCAGCATCATCGTCTGATAGCCGGCAAGACGCGCGCCTTCCAGCTTGACCCGGTAATTGGCATCCGGCACCCAGCTGCCGCCCTCGACCCTGACGCCGCCATCACCGGCATCGACATAGCTGGCCGCCGTTACGTCGAGATGACCACCAGGTTCATACAGAATCCACGGATCGCTGTTCTCATACAGCATATGCGCCGCCACCGATTGCGGTGTGCATCGCACCCCGTCACCCATCGGCGTGACGGTGAAACCTGTCTCGTCGAAACTCACCATGATCACACCGCTGGCAGGCTGCGTTGTACAGAACGCCCCGCATTCGGCGATCTTCGCCCCATGCCAGGCACCGCCGGCATGCGCCCCGCGCGCCAGCGGCAGGGCGGCAATGGTGGCGGTGTCGGTTGTCCGCCCGGCAAGCACAACATCGGCACCGGTATTGAGCGCCGCCATAATCTGCTCGGCACCGGCAAGCGCGACAATATTCGTCATGCCCGACAGCGCGGCCTCATCAATCGCCGGCGCCGGGTCCAGCGGCGACAGACGGCCATCGTCGCGCGCCCGCCGCAAATCTTCGGTCGGCACATCGCTGTAGAGTCGCGCCACGCGAAGGCTCTGGCCAAGCTCGCCGGCCAGCTCGGACGTGATCTCGAACATCCAGTCAACGGTGCTGGCGGTCCCACAGGTCCCGCAGCTGCCAATCACCAGCGGCACGCCGGCGACGGCCCGCGCCTCAAGAAGCTGTTTCCATTCATCACGACAGACAGCGCGGCTGTATTTCGAGGTGCCGGTGCCAAGATAGAACGGGCCGCTGTCGGTTGACCCACCATCAATGGCGATGATGTCGGGACCGGCCTTGATCCCACGCGCCAATGCGGCCGGGTCAAAGCCGAGGCCAAGGACACCGGAGGGGACCAGGACCCGGGTTGGCATTATCCCCTGCCCTTGCGTGACTCTCCATCCGCACCCTCGTCAGACGCGGCCGGAACCGGTGGGCGCAGATAGGGGCGAAGGAACAGCGGCAGAATGAATCCGGCGACCGCGGCAATCCATAGCCCGATCGATATCGGCGAGGCGAACAGATAGGTCCAGTCACCGTCAGACAGCACCATGGCGCGGCGAAGGCTGACCTCCATATGACCACCAAGAAGAATGCCCAGGATGACCGGCACGGCCGGGATCGACAGTTTGCGAAGCGCATAGCCAAGAACACCAAAACCGATCATCAGCAACAGATCGAAATAGCTTCCCGACAGCGAATAGATGCCGACAAAGGAAATCATCGTGACACCGGGCAGCAGCACCGCCGCCGGCACCTGCAGGATCCGGCTGAACACGCGCACAAGCGGCACATTCAGGACCAGCAGCACGACATTGGCGATCAGCAGCGAGGCAATCAGGCCCCACACCACCTCCGGCCGTTCGGTGAACAGCAATGGTCCAGGTGTGATATTCAGCGTCATCAGCAGCGCCAGCAGAACCGCCGTCGTCCCCGACCCCGGCACGCCAAGCGTCAGCATCGGCACCAGCGCCCCGCCAGCCGCCGCATTGTTGCCTGCCTCCGGCGCGGCGATTCCCTTCGGCTCTCCGGTGCCGAATGTGCTCTTGTCGCGGGCGGTCGATTTTTCCAGCATATAGGCAAGGAAACTGCCAAGCGAGGCGCCGGCACCTGGCAACAGCCCGGCGACAAAGCCGATACCGGTGCCACGAAGCATGGTCCAGCCACTATTCATGATGTCCTTTACCGGGATGCGGATCTTCTCAAGCTTCACACCAATGGCCGAATCACGCCCATGGCTCTCGATGAAGACAAACACCTCGGCCACCGCGAACAGGCCGACAATGGCGACAAGGAAATCGACCCCGTCAAACAGATGCAGGCTGCCGCCGGTGAACCGTGTCAGGCCGGTCGATTTATCAACCCCGATCATCGCGATTCCAAGACCGAGACAAACCGCGATCGCGGCCTTTGCCTGATTGTTCGAGCCAAGCCCGCCAAGCGTGCAGAAGGCAAGAAGATACAGCGCGAAATATTCCGCCGGGCCAAACAGGAAGGCGACCCGCGCCAGCAACGGCGCCAGCAGCATCAACCCGATGGTGGCAAGAAAGGCGCCAACGAACGACGCCACGCCTGACAGCACCAGCGCGTCGCCTGCACGCCCGGCCTTGGCCATCGGATAGCCGTCAAGCGTTGTCATCATCGCCGGTTCATCACCCGGGATGTTCAGCAGGATCGACGAGATCCTGCCGCCATACATGGCGCCATAATACACCGCCGTCATCAGCACCAGCGAGTGTGTGGCGTCGAGCCCAAAGCTGAAGGCAAGCGGGATCAGGATGGCGACGCCGTTTGACGGACCAAGCCCCGGAAGGGCCCCGATCATGGTGCCAAGGATGCACCCGGCAACCGCAAGCGCCAGCGTTTCAGGCGACAGCGCGATGGAAAAGCCAAGGGCCAGATTGGCGAACAGGTCCATGTCCCTACCCCATCAGCCAGCGCGGCAGGGCAAACAGCCCCAGTCCCAGCGCATATTTGAAAATGACGAATAATCCGCCCGACAGCGCCAGGCCGATAACGACGCTCTGTGCGGCGCGTTGCCTGATCTGGTAGGACAGCGCCGCCGAAGCGATGGCGGTCGGCAGAAGAAAACCAAGCGGTTTCAGCGCATAGGCATAGGCCACAAGAATGACCATCGCGACAGCCAGCCTGATCAGCGTTGCCAGGCCGGGCCAGGCAGGCTCCGCATCAGGGCGCATCACCATGGTGGCGCCAGCCAGAAAGGCGACGGCAGAAATCAAAAAGGGAAATGCCTTCGGACCCAGAGGGTCAGCGAAGAAGGGCTCTTCAAGCTGACTGGCGCCCGCCGCGAAGGCGAGCGCCAGAACAGCCACAATCAGCCCGGTGATCCGGTCTGACATTACTTCATGACACCAAGTTCGACGGACATGGTGCGGACCTCACCGATCACACCATCGACATAGGACTGGAAGTCACCGCCAACCATGTTGAACGGAGCCAGACCATTGGCGACCATGGCTTCCTTCCACTCGGGCGAATCACCGACCTTGCGAAGGGCATCGGTCCACTGCTTGTAGGACGCGTCGGAAGCACCTTTCGGGGTGTACAGACCGCGCCAGTTCACGGCGATCACATCGACGCCCTGTTCGCGTGCTGTCGGGATGTCCTCAAAGCCCGGGATCCGCTCTTCGGTGAAAGAGGCCAGAACCCGCACGTCGCCGGACTTGATGAAGCCGACAACACCCGAGATGTCACCTGTCATGGCGCTGGTGAAACCACCAACAGTCTGGGTGATGGCATCGGCATCACCATCGACACCGATATATTTCACCTTCTTGATGTCGGTGAAGCCCTTGCGCTTCAGCGCCATCAGAACCTTCAGATGGTCATAGCCACCGGCAGCGGACCCGCCAGCGAAGGCATGCTTCGATGGATCGGCGATCACCGCGTCAAGAAGGTCGTTCAGATTCTTGTAGGGCGAATCCTTGGCAACGACGATCACACCCGGGTCGGCACCGATCGCGCCAAGAAAGCGCACCTGGTCGGCCGTCATGCCGGAATAGGCGTTCTGGGCCAGACGCGTTGCGGTCGCGGTCGACGCGGCGACAACAAGAGCATCATCGCTGTTGCGCTCGTTCACGACATGGGTGAAGGCGAGTCCACCACCGCCACCAGCCATGTTGGTCACCTGGATCGAGTCGTCATAGGCACCGATATCGGTCATGATCTTCGTGATGGTCCGGCAGGTGAAGTCCCATCCACCCCCGGGGTTTGCCGGTGCGATACACTCGGCAGCAAATGACTGCGCACTCAGACCGACGCTGAAGGCGGCGGCAAGTGACAGTTTCAGGATATGTTTCATGTCAATTCCTCCCATGAACAGTAAAAGACCAGGCCCTGATAGGGGTTTTGTCTGATCTTTACGGTGTCATCATTCCTCACTAACCTGACACCATCCTGACACGAGACGGTGCCGTTATGAAGGTCCTGATCATAGAAGATTCGCGCGAACTCGCCCATCCCTTGAAGAATTTCTTCAGCCTCGACGGGCATACCAACGATCATGCCTGCACCCTTGGCGAGGCCAGGAGCTTTATGGATGTCTCACATTACGACATGGTCCTGCTTGACATCATGCTGCCGGATGGGGATGGCCGCAGGTTCCTGAACGAGATGCGTGCCCGCAACGACGACTCACCCGTCATTGTGATGACAGCCCGCTCGGAAGTATCGAATCGAATCGATCTTCTCGATATCGGTGCCGACGACTATATCGTGAAACCATTCGAATTCGCCGAACTTGAAGCGCGCTGTCGCGCCGTCCTGCGGCGGCATAAGGGACAAAGTCAGCTGCAGCTGGCATTTGGACAGGTCATTCTGCACCCCCTGCTGGCAACGCTTGAATTTGATGGCACCACGCACACGCTGCGCAACCGCGAGCTCCGTCTTCTTGAGATCTTCTTCAACTCTCCAGAAATATATTTCACCAAGGAACAGCTCACCGATCGCCTTTTTTCGATTTCGGAATCGGTGACAGAGAACGCCATCGAGGTCTATATCGGAAGGCTGCGAAAAAAACTCGCCGGTAGCAACGCACGTATCGAGACCGTTCGCGGCATCGGATACAGGCTGGTCTCGACATGACGAAAATGGTGACGGTGCGACTTTCGCTGCGCAACCGGCTGCTTGTGATCCTGGCTGTATTGGTGGCCATGTTTTCACTGGTTCTGTTCGTCTCCATGCGAACGTTGACAGGCCAGGCGGTGAGCGCGGCGCAGGACGGCCTGTTGAAGGCGGCAGCGGTCAGCATTCTTGAAAAGGTCAGGATAAGCGATGGCGCCCTTTTCTTTGACCTTCCCTACGACACCTTCACGATTCTCGGCTCGATTGGCGAGGACCGCATATTCTACCGGATTGATGCTGATTCGACTTTTCTAACCGGTTATGAAGACATGCCGATACTGAGTTCATATGGTGACGAAAGAACACCTGCCTTTGTGTCGATCGACTATCTGGGAGAAGTGCTGCGGGTGGCGGCGATCGAGAAACCGGTGCTCGTGGAAGGGCAGAGCATCCGGATCCGCGTACTTATTGGCCAGACATCAAATTTCCAGGCTCAACTGCTTTCACAGCTGACCGAAAACCTGCTGATCATCGTATTGAGTTTCTGCCTGTTTGCGGCGCTGTTGGCGGTGCTGACAGTGAACTCCATGCTCAACCCCATCCGGCGGCTTGCAGATGCTGTTGGCAGACGCGGACCAAACGACCTTCGCGAAGTGGACCACCCCACACCGCAGGAACTGGCGCCGCTGATGACGTCCCTCAATGACTTCATTTCACGGCTTCGCGGCGCACTCAAGCAAACCGAAATCTTCATCGCAGAGGCTGCGCATCATATCCGCACCCCGCTCGCAACGGTGAAATCGGAAGGTGAACTCGCCCTTCGCAAAGCTCGGACGCCAGAGAATCGGGCACATCTTCGCAATATCGTCAGATCAGTCGAGCAGGCCAACCGGTCGGCAACCCAGCTCCTTGATCACGCCATAGTCCTGTACCGGACAGAACAGCCCGACCGGCGCACCGTCGGCCTGCTTCAATGCGTGAACGACATGGTTTTCAGCTTCACGCCGGCTGCTGAGCTGCGTGATATAGAGATTTCGTTCGACAGCAATATTCCGGCAGGACTCGAGCTGTATCTTGACCGGACGCTTCTGGAAACGGCGCTGCGGAACCTGCTGGACAACGCACTGAAATATTCCGCCGCCGAGACAACGATCTCAATCAGTCTGGAAACCGTACGCGACAGCTGTAGGGTATCTGTTCGCAACCGGCCTGCAGCTGCGATCGAAATCGATCAGGATCTGATGATACAGCGTTTCAGGCGCGGTTCGAACGCCACGGATGTTGTCGGGTCAGGTCTCGGGCTCGCCATCGTGCGCGAGGTGATGATGGCACTTGGCGGGACGCTGGCCATAGAATTCGAGGACGGGGGGAGTTTATGCGCTTCATTGTCATTATCGCTGCGCTGATCGTTCTTTGCGGACCGGCGACCAGCATGACCATCGAGCTGGAAAGGCGTTTCGCTGCCGAGGGTGCAAGGGAGGAGTTCGCCATCCTGTCTTCAACAGATATCGAGCTGTTCGCCCCTGTCATCGAGGCATTTGTCGCTGAACGGCCAGATGTCGCGATCCGATATGTCATGGCGTCAAGCCAGGATATCTATTCCGAGATCAATACCGGCAAAGCACGATATGACGTTGTCATTTCTTCGGCAATGGACCTGCAAATGAAGCTGGTCAATGACGGTCATGCCAGCAGATTTCAAAGCCCCGTAACCGCAAACCTTCCCGACTGGGCAAAGTGGCGGGATCAGCTTTTCGGGTTTGCCGTCGAACCAATCGTGCTGGTCGTGTCGCGACATGATTTTGCCAAGCTGCCAACACCAACCAGCCGCCGCCATTTCCTGGATATCATCAGGTCAAATCCGGCGATTTTCCGCAATCGACTGATGACCTACGATGTCAATGTGTCTGGTACCGGATTCCTGTTTGCCACCCAGGATGCACGTCAGTCCGACACGTTCTGGCGATTGTCCGAGGTTATGGGGTCGATGGGAACCAGACTGACCTGCTGTTCGGGCGACATGCTCGCCCGCGTCGAAAGTGGCGAGATGGCCGCAGCCTATAATGTTGTTGGATCCTACGCGCAGGCCAGGGCAGCCAGGCACGCCAACATAAAGGTGGTATATCTTGAAGATTACACCAATATCCTGCTACGAACCGCCTTCATTTCCCGCCGCAGTCAGAAATCTCGTCAGGCCGGCGAATTCCTGAATTTCCTGCTTAGCCGGAAAGGTCAGTTGATTCTTGAAGGACAGGGAGGTCTGCCTTCGGTGTTCAACAGTTCGATTGTCGAAATCACGAATGCAAAGCCGATTGGCCTGAACACTGGCTTGCTGGTCTATCTCGACAGGCTGAAGCGGGAAAATTTCCTTCGTGAGTGGAATGCTGCACTCGTTCAGTAACAGGTGTAAATACTATCGACCGGATGCGTCATGCGTCGCATCCGGTTCATCCAGCAGGTCTGGAAAACAGACCTTGCTGACCGGTCCGTGTATTGAATGACAACGCGTCATAGCCAAAAAGGCCCAGAGCGAGGATAGGTCATGAAAGCTGCGCTATTTCGGGAGCCTCATGCCCCGCTGACCATAGAAGATGTGCAGATCGACAACCCGCGGTCGCGCGAGGTGCTTGTTCGCACCGCCGCTGTCGGTGTGTGCCATTCCGATCTTCATTATATCGATGGGCTCTATGCCACACCGGCGCCGACCATCCTTGGCCATGAGGCCGCCGGGATCGTCGAGAAGGTCGGATCGGACGTCCATTATGTGAAGCCTGGCGATCATGTCATCAGCTGCCTGTCGGTATTTTGCGGCCATTGCCACCATTGCACCACTGGCAGGCCCTTCATCTGTGAAAACCCGGAAACCGCCCGCGCCGTGAGCGCCCCGCCGCGCCTGTCGCAGGATGGCACACCGGTGCATCAGTTCTACAACCTCTCGGCCTTTGCTGAATATATGCTTGTCCACGAACATGCGCTGGTGAAGATCAGGCCCGACATGCCGCTTGACCGGGCGGCGCTGATCGGATGTGCGGTGACCACCGGATTCGGTGCTGTGACCAATACAGCGAAGATCGAGATTGGTGCCACCCTTGCCGTCATCGGCTGTGGCGGGATCGGCCTGTCAGCCATCAACGGCGCCGCCATTGCCGGTGCCGGACGCATCATTGCCATCGACCTGAATGATGGCAAGCTGGAGACAGCGCGTCGGTTCGGTGCCACCGATACCGTCAACGCGGCGCAGACCGACCCGGTCGAGGCGGTGCGCGAGATGACAGGCGGCGGCGTTGCCTATGCCTTCGAGGCCATCGGCATGAAACAGACCACCGAGCAGGCGTTCCAGATGCTGGCCACGGGCGGCATGGCGACGGTGATCGGCATGGTGCCAGAGGGCCAGATGGTCGAGATCGAGGCGGCCGAACTGATCAATGACAAGGTGCTGCGCGGCTCCAACATGGGGTCGAACCGGTTCCGCGTCGACATGCCGAATTATGTCGAGTTCTACCTTGATGGAAAACTGCATCTGGATTCGATGATCTCGCGGCGGGTCGGGCTTGCCGATATCAATGAGGCATTTGCCGAAATGAAGCGCGGCGAGATCGCCAGATCGGTCATCACATTTGATACCTGATCGTCAGCCGGCGCCATGCGCGCGGGCGGTGCGGGCCTTCAGTTCGCGAAGCACTGACAGTTCCGTCGCATCAGGCGGCGCTGTCTCGGCGACATCGCTGGCAAGGCGCGCCGTCCACCCGCATGTATCCTGAACCATCTCGGCCGTGACCCCCGGATGAAGGCTGGTGACTGTCAGTTCGCCCGTTTCGGAATCCGGCTCCCACACCGCCAGATCGGTGATCAGCGCCACTGGCCCGGCCGTCTCCAGGCCCATTCGGCGGCGGTGATCGCCACCCTCGCCACGGCCAAAGCTGGTGAAGAAATCGATCTGTTCCACCATGCCGCGGCGCGACTGTTTCATCGTCACGAACACCTTTTGCGACAGGCTGGCGATCTCCGGTGCGCCGCCTCCACCGGGAAGGCGCGTCTTCGGGGTTTCATAATCGCCAATCACCGTGGTGTTGATATTGCCGAATCTGTCAATCTGCGCGGCCCCGAGAAAGCCTATGGTGATGTGCCCGCCCTGAAGCCAGTAACGAAACATTTCCGGCACAGACACGGTTGTCAGCGCGGTATCGCACAATTCCCCATCGCCGATCGACAGCGGCAATATCGAAGGTTCGGTCCCGATGGTCCCGGATTCATAGATCAGTGTGATATCGGGGGCATGTGTGAGGCGCGCGATATTGCAGGCCGCCGATGGCGGGCCAATGCCGACAAAACAGACATCCTGCGAGGTCAGCATCCGCGCCGCCGCGATTGTCATCATCTCGTCAGCTGTGAAATCAGCGCTCATCGGCCTTCATCCCATGTCACCCGCGTCGCGAAGACAGTGTCATCAACCTCGAGAACATGCTCGTCCATCCAGGCAAGGAAGCGGTCGCGGTCGGCGGCGATATCATCCCAGGCGATATAGGCGGCGTTGTCGCGCGCGTAATAGCCATGCGCGTATGAAGGGTGCGCCCCGCCCGGGACATGCGCGATGGCATCCACCGTCCAGTGTGGCAGGACCAGCGCATTGGGGTGCGAATCAAGGCTGTCGACCACCTCCTCAACCGTCACCACGGCCGCACCGGCGGCCAGCACGGCTTCTTTCTGCACACCGACAATGCCCTCAATCAGCACATTGCCCTTCCGGTCCGCCTTCAGCGCGTGGATGAAGGTCACATCGGGGTTGATCGCCGGCACGGCGGCCAGCGTCTGGCCGGTGAACGGGCAGGTGATGTTCCTGATCTCGGGATTGACCCGCGGCATGTCTGTGCCGACATAGCCCCGCAGCACAGCAAACGGGAGTTTCGAGGCGCCGGCCTCATAGGCATGCGCCAGCGCAGCATGTGAATGCTCGACAATCTCAATCCGATGCGGCCAGCCATTTTCCAGCGAATCGCGAAGCCGTCGCAGCAGTCCAACGCCAGGGTTGCCGGCATATGAAAAAATCAGCTTTGAAACACAGCCCATGCCGATCATCTGGTCATAAATCACGTCCGGGGTCATGCGTACGACAACAAGGTCACGCCGCTGCTGGCGAATGACTTCATGCGCGGCGGCATAGGGCATCAGATGGGTGAACCCTTCAAAGGCCGCCATCATGCCATCCGACAGATGCGTGGCCACCGCGTCCTTGAGCGACATGAACTCTGCCATGATGTCGACATTCCCGGGTTTGCGTCAAAGACCCGCTATGACGGGCTGCAGAACGGATCATACCGACAGCACGTCGCAAGTCAAAATACCGGTGGCAGACTGGCGGCGAGCCGGTGCCGGACAAGATAACCGCTATGCCCCGAGCAGCACCTCATGCATCACCCGTCCAGGCCAGAAGGTAAAAGCGCCGGTCAGTATCAGCGCCAGCCAGAACAGCAGGATCATGACCCGCCGGTGCCCGGCGATATCGCCGCGCCGGGCCCGCGCCACGGCAAACCACAGGCTGGCAAGTGTGAGAAGTGACAACAGATGGATCAGGCTGAACGGCCCGAATATCCTGATTTCATGGATGAACAATCCGGATATGGCGACGCTGGCCATCAACACCACCCACGCATAACCAAGCTGGCGATGGACCCGCCCGCCCTTGGGACGCCAGAGCTGCGTCGCGCCAAGCCCGGCGGCGGCAAGCGCCGCCAGCGCGTGAAAGGGGATCGGTGCGGCGGCCTTGAAAAGCGGGGACAGGTCGATCATGAAAATGTCGTGCGGTTGTTCTGGTATCGGCGGGGCCGGGCATAGACGATACGACCTGCTTACCAATTGCGCCAAGCCTGCTATCCTGTCGGCAAATCTGTTATCCAGCGCGCCTTCCACCACAGGACCCGACCATGACCTCACCCGATGCTGTTGAAACCTATTACCGCGGACAGGGTCTTGCCGGGCGGATCTTCACCGCGCTGGCCAGGGAAGGTCACGACATCGACAGGCTGACGCCCGCGATCCTCGCCCCCTATGATGAATTTCATGTTGGCGGCATGGAAGCCACACAGCGGGTGGCGGGGCGGCTGGACCTCTCTTCGTCAAGCCGCCTGCTGGATATCGGCTGCGGGGCCGGGGGGCCGGCGCGCGCCATCGCCGCGGCCCATGGATGTCATGTCACCGGGGTCGATCTCACCGCCGATTTCATCACCGCCGGCGACAGGTTGAGCGGCGCATGCGGGTTGCAGGCGCTGGTGACGCTTCATCATGCAAGCGCGCTTGACCTGCCCTTTGGCAACGAGTCCTTTGATTGCGCGATGATGCTTCATGTCGGCATGAACATCACCGACAAACACACCCTGATGGCCGAGGCGGCGCGTGTCCTCGCGTCAAACGGCCTGTTCTGCGTCTATGACATGATGCGGGTTGGCGATGGTGGAATTACCTTTCCGCTTCCCTGGGCCTCCGACGCATCTGTCAGCGCGGTTGAAACACCGGAAACCTACACCGCCGCCGCCAAAGATGCCGGGCTTGAATTGCTGGCGCGCCATGATGGCACGGCCGCCGCGAGGCCCTTCATTGATCATGTGATCGCGACAAAACCGGCCCCGGTCCCCGGCCAGCCACCTGACAGATTCCGCAATCTGGCGGGCCATATGGAAGCTGGCATTCTGGCGCCAACCGAACTTGTCTTCAGAAAGGCAGGATGATGATGACAAAGGGTCAAGCACAGAAAATCGCCATCATCGGCACCGGCGCCATGGGGTCGATCTATGCCGTGATGATGGCCGAGGCAGGCCATGAGGTCTGGGCCATCGACAGCTGGGCCGATCATGTCGATTCAATCAATGCCGGGGGGCTGCGGCTTGACGGCATCAGCGGTGACCGCCGCGTAACCTCGATCAAGGCTGCCACAGATCTTGCCGCGGCGGGGGCCTGCGATCTGTATGTGATCGCCACCAAGGCCGGCGGCGTTGGCGAGGCGGCGCGCGCGGTGGCCGGCGTGATGCGGCCTGACTCATTGATCCTGACCATCCAGAACGGTCTTGGCGCCGCCGAAAGGATCGGCGCGCACATGCCGGTGGACAATGTGCTGCTTGGTGTCGCCGACGGGTTCGGGGCCTCGATGCGGGGGCCGGGCCACGCGCATCACAACGCCATGAGGTTGATCCGGCTTGGCGAGATCGATGGCGGCATGACCGAGCGCCTTCAGAACCTTGAATCGCTGTGGCTGGAAGCCGGTTTCACGGCCCGCGCCTTTGATGACATCACGCAGCTGATCTGGGAGAAATTCGTCTGCAACGTGACGCTGAGCGCCCCCTGCACCGCCTTTGACTGCAATATCGGAGAGCTGATGGCGAACGCCGAAGCCTGGGCCGTGGCGCTTGGCTGCGCGCGCGAGGCGCATCAATGCGGCCTTGCCGAGGGGGTGAATTTTTCATTCGATGATGTCGAGATCTATGTCACCGAATTTGCCTCGCTGATGCCTGATGCCAGCCCGTCATTGCGACTGGATCATCTTGCCGGGCGCGCCTCTGAAATCGACGCCATCAATGGCATGGTGCCGGTGATTGGCGCCAGGCACGGCATCGACACGCCGGTCAACGACACCCTGAGCGCCATCGTGCGGGCCCGCGAGGCCGCCTTCATGAAATCGGATTTGGAATCAGACTGAAAACCGTTCGGCGCGGAACGGCGTGGTGTCCAGCGGTGGCGGGGTGTCGGCCACCATCGCGGTGATGGCAAGTGCCGACCCCGGCGCCATTGACAGGCCGACATGCTGATGCCCGAAATTGAACCACAGCCCACGATGCCGCGGCGCCGGGCCAATCACCGGCAGTGAATCGACCATGGTCGGACGCCGGCCCATCCATGGGTCGGTTTCGATCTCCGCCTTCATGTCATGCGCCTCACGCGCCAGCGCAACCGAGGCCCTGATCTGCGTGTAATCCGGCGGCGCGTCACGATCTGTCAGCTCGACCCCGCTGGTGATCCGCACCCCCTGCTGCATCGGCGCGATGGCAAAGCCGCCATCAACATCATGCACGGCCCGATTCAACTGCGGCCCGTCGGCCGGGGCAAGATGAAGATGATAGCCGCGTTCCCACCCCAGCGGCAGATCATAGCCAAGCCAGCCGGCAATCTCGGCTGTCCAGGCGCCAGCGGCAAGAACCACCCCATCACCGACAAGCCCTGCCGGATCACCGCCACCAAGCGTGACCTCCCAGCCATCCCGGGTCTGGCGCAGGCCAGTGACGCTGCCCTGGACAATTTCGCCGCCAGCGGCGGTGAACAGCGCCAGATAGGCATCGGTCAGGGCCGCCGGGTCGGATACACCGCAGGTATCATCGAACAGCACCGCCTTTTCATAGATCGGTTTCAGGCCGGGTTCGATCTGGCGGAGCTGGTCCCGGTCAAAGACCGAGTACCGCACCCCAACCTCGTCACAAAGCGCCAGTTCGGCGGCATAGGCGGCAAAAGAGGCTTCGCTGCGGAACAGTTTCATCCAGCCACCATGGCGAAGCAGATCCTTTACGCCGGCCTCAGCGATCCAGTCCTTGTGCTTGTTCAGCGAGAGAACCTGTAATTCGCGCAGCGCGCGGGCGGCGGCACGCCAGCGGCGCGGTGTGCAATGGGCAAGGAAGCGCAGCATCCAGCCAAGCCGCTTCACCACGAATAGCGGTTCGTAGCGAAGACCGTTCGAGCGCCGAAACAGGAGTTTGGGAAGTGCCTTCAACAGGCCCGGGCTGTTCAGAACCGAAACCGAGGATTCGGACAGTACGCCGGCATTGCCATATGACGTCTCGCGCCCCGGCTGGCCGCGGTCAATCAGGCTGACCTGATAGCCCGCGCGTTGCAGCGCCAGCGCATTGCAGACGCCGACAATACCACCCCCGACGACAAGAATCCGCCGTATGTCCTGCTTCACCATGTTCTGTTCCAGCCTTCCGCCCCGTCAGACCCGCGCGACGTTGCCGCCCGCCTCGGTCCAGGCAACGAAACCGCCCGGAATATGGGCGCAGTTCTCGACCCCGTTGTCACAGGCGATATCAACCGCCATTGTCGAACGTTCACCAACAGCACAATAGAACACGACCTTTCTGTCAGCAGCCTGTTTCAGCATCGCAAGATGCTGGTCAAGGCGGCTATAGGGAGCGTGAACCGATCCCGGAATCACGCCTGCCTTCACCCGCTCGGCCTCCTCGCGAAGATCAACAAGAATCATGCCCTCGGCATTCTCCATGATCACGGCCTCGGACGTCACCGTCGCCACTTCACGCTGGCGATCAATATTGATTCCCATGCGGATATTTTCCGGCACCGCGACATCCATCATCTTTGGATTGGGCAGTTTCAGATTTGCCATCAGTTCAATATAGGCGTCACGGGAATCGACCTGGAGGCGCGGGTTGAATGCCTTCTCCTCGCCAATGCTGGACACCATGTCACCCTTATAGTCATGCGCTGGATAGACAAGTGTGCTGTCAGGAAGCGTCAGCAGATTGCCAAACAGCGAATCATACTGGTCGCCAGCATCGCCATTCTGGAAATCGGTGCGGCCAGTGCCCCTGATCAGCAGCGTGTCGCCGGTAAACACGCGGTCATCCATGCGGAAACAATAGCTGTCATCGGTATGACCGGGCGTATGCATCGCCGTCAGCGCCAGCCCCTCGATGGTCACGGTCTCACCATCGGCAACGCGCATCGACACGACATCGACAGGTGACTGTTCGCCCATCACCGTGACACAGTTCGTACGGTCACGAAGGGCGCCCATGGCGGTGATATGATCGGCGTGAACATGCGTGTCCACGACCTTGACCAGCTTGAGATCAAGTTCCTCAAGAAGCTGCAGATAGCGGTCCGTTTTCTCGAAAACCGGGTCGATCAGCAAAGCCTCGCCGCCGACACGGCTTGCCATGAGATAGGTGTAGGTTGAGGACACCGAGTCAAAAAGCTGCCGAAAAATCATCACGTTTTCCTCCCACTATCTCTGAAATTGCAGAATTTCATCCCCTAAGGCAACAGGCTGTCAGGCTCAGGCATGTCCCATCATGAAATTGAACGCCACCAGCATGGCGCCTCCCAGCAGCGAATAGAGGAACCCGCACAGCATATTATCGCCAAAGACAAGCTGGCGCGTCGGCACCCGATACAGGCCACCACATGTCAGCACCGACAATGACGCCACCGAACTCATCGTGCCGGCACCCCAGCCGATCAGATGCGCCTGTACAAGAAGCGCGGGGTACACATCCGCCCCGCCACCACTGAAGGTGGCAAGAAGCGCTGTACTTGTGATCACCGGGTGAATACCGACGACCGACAGCAGCATCATCGCCAGCGGCGTTGCCATCAGCGCCACCCAGCCCGGGATCTGCCCCTGGTGGATATTTGCGACAAGGCCGGCCAGGCTGTCATTCTGCGTGGCGAAAAAGGCAACCAGCATCGCCGCCGTGATGACAACCAGATCATCCGCCGTGCTGTGCATCGCCTCACGGGTCTGGCCGAGGATATGCCGCGCCTTGTCACGGTGCCGGAAAAGCTGCAACAGCACCAGCAGGGGCATCACCACAACCACCGCCGACAACGCGGTCAGACCAAAGGCAAGCGCGACCAGCAACACCGACAGAAGGACAATGACCAGCCGCCACGCCACCGGCCGCAGACAGTCGAGCGACAGCCGCAAGCGCGCCAGCGAGAAGTCACGATTCAGCCCAACCAGCGTGGCGCAGGTGAAAAACAGGGCCGACAGCATGCCAATCGCGATGGCAATCCAGGCATAGATCGGCGCGACGAAATTCTGGCCGATCGCAAAGGCGACGAAAAAGGGTGACCATGCGGAGGAGGATACCATGCCGCGGATCACCGCCTCAGCGGCGGCGCGGCGCTGCGGCCTGTCGGCATCATCGGGAAGCGCGGCCGACAGCAACGCGAAGGCGCCGGTGTTGATGATGCCACCAAAGACATGAGCCGCCAGTTGCTGGCCACCCGCCGAGGCGCCGGCAGGCAAAGCCCCGAGCCGGCGCTGCGTGGCGTGAACAGACGGCATCGTCATCGCTGTCGCCCTGACAAGCGCCATCGTTGGCAGGAGCGCGGCAAAGATCAGAACCCGCCTGCCACCTGCCAGAACCTCTGCGGCGTCGGGCATTTCGTCAAGAAGCAGCCAGGTGACCGCCGCCAGAACAGACAGGATCACCAGACTGTCCCAGCGAAGCCGCACTATCGTCAGAAGAATGAACAGACCAAAGGCAAGCGCGCCGACGCTGGCAATCATTCCGTCAGGACGCGCCGCCAGAATGGCAGCCACCGCCGCCACCCAGGCAATGGTCAGGCAAACAAGCCGCACCAGGCGCAGGGCGGTGGTCAGACATGGCAGGCTGGATCTTGCGATCATCGGGACTTCCGCGGATGGCGATGCCCAAGTATGACAGGTTTGCTGGCCCGGCCAAGTGATGAATGGCACGTGATGAAGGCCACGACCAGCATGGCAGGGCGGCAATCACATCAGGATGGCAATCACCGGTCTGACCACACGGCGAATTCGTTTCCCGCCGGCTCGGTGAAATGAAAGCGGCGTCCACCCGGGAAGGCAAAGGCCGGCTTGACGATTGTGGCGCCATGCTGCTTGACCAGCCGCTCGGTTGCGGCCAGATCGACGCTGTAGAAGACAATCAGCACGCTGCCGGTATCGACACGGCCTGTCCGCTCGGCCCGATAGATACCACCATCAAGTCCTGCCCCATGAAAGGCAAGGTAGGAGTCATACTCCTCAAACTGCCAGCCAAACGTCGCCGCAAAGAAGGCCCGTGTCGCCGCCAGATCGGCCGAGGCAAACTCGACATAGTCGATTTTATGGTGAACCGGTTTGTTGGGGACCGGTTCATGTTGCGTTGGCATGGCACCCTCCGCTGGCAGCCATTCCTGGATATCTCAACTGAAACCCGCATGATCAGTCTCTCAGGGCGACAGGGCCGCGGCAAATCACGATTCCGATATGAGAAGACGGCTATGGCGCGAAAACAAAAAAAGAGGCGCTTTCGCGCCTCTTTTAGTGTGCTCCAACTGAAGGATGAGTTGGAGCTTTGTGTGGGTGCCATCACACAAAGCCTTGGAGGTCGCGGGGACAGACCCGCGTCGAATTCACTTAGACGGTAACGTTTGCCAGAATCACAATAAAGGGCCAGTCAGGGAAAAGATTTTTCCACAGCCATCAATAATTTGGGGGGGGGAAGCCTGATCGCGCGCCCAGCGCGCGCTCCATCGCCTGAGAGCCATGCCCTAGGCGTGAATCTTGTTCCAGTAGGGATCCATGCCATAGCGGGTCGACATGAAATCAACAAAGGCGCGGGTGCGTTTTGGCAGGATGGTCGTCTTCGGATAGACGGCGTAAACGTCATATTCGGCCCATTCGTAGTCGGTCAGCACCGGTTTCAGGAGGCCGTTATTGATGGCGTCATAATGCAGGAAGTTGGGAAGGCAGGTGATGCCAAGTCCGGCGATTGCCGCCTCGCGCAGCACATCGCCATTATTGGCCGAAAGTTTTGGTGACACCCGCAACACCCCGGGCTTGCCGTCAGGGCCGCGATAACGCCAGTCATTCGGCGCTTTGTCGTTGGAATAGACAAGCGCCGGCGCGGTTTCGAGATCTTCCGGTTTCGTGATCGGCTGATAGCGGGCCAGGAAGTCCGGCGAGGCGCAGGGGATATTGCGAACCGTCGAAATCTTCTTCGCGATCAGACTGGAATCGGACAGCACACCAATCCTGATCGCAAGGTCGAATCCCTCGGCGACCAGATCGACACGCTTGTCGGACAAATCCATGTCGATTCGCACATCAGGGTGCGCATGCATGAATTGCGAAATCGCCGAAGACATATGAGAAACACCAAATGAAAGTGGTGTGCTGATCCTGAGCACACCGCCCAGGCCTCCTCCGGAATTTAGCACTTCCTGCTGTGCGGCCTCCAATTCATCGAGTACCGCTTTACATCGTTCGTAGAATCCCTGCCCCACCTCATTGAGATACATCCGGCGGGTTGTCCGCTGGATCAGAGGCGCGCCCAGTCTGAGTTCGAGGTCCTTCAGCCGGCGGCTGACGGCGGATACGGCGATTCCGAGTCGTTCCGCAGCCTGAGTGAGACTGCCGGTTTCGACAACCATGACGAATGCACGAATTTCCTCAATCTGGCTCATAATGTCGCACCTTACATTATTATTCTTAAATTTAGAATTATATTTTCCTCATTGGCGACTTTTTACTTATCTCGGCAATAATTAGGTTGTGTAGAGCCATGGGGGCCCTCCCCCCTCCCATGGCTCTTCTCTCCACCTGTTGACGGCGCGGAAAAAATGAGCGAAATGCAGTCGTCATGAGCGGATCTCATCGTACAATTCTTCGGATCGACGCCAGCATGAGGCGCCAGAAATCCGTCAGCCGCATGCTCGCCGACGAGATGGTGGCAGCCCTTGGCGCCCGCAAATCATCTGTCAACGTCATCAACCGCGACCTCGCCGCGGGCATCGGCATCGTCAATGCAGCCTGGATCGAGGCCGAGCGCACATCGGAAGAAAACCGCACTTCGGATCAGCGCGCGCTTCTCACCCAGTCGGACGCCCTGGTGGCCGAGCTTCAGGCGGCGGATGATATCGTCATCGCCACGCCAATCTATAATTTCAGTGTCCCAGCCGCGCTCAAGGCATGGATAGATCTGATCTGCCGCGACAAGATCACCTTTGTGTATGAAAATGATTCGTCGCGCGGCCTGCTGTCAAACAAGCGGGCAACCGTGATCGTGACGTCTGGCGGCACGCTTGCCGGCAATGATATTGATTTCACCACCAGCTATATTCGTCACATCCTCAGCTTCATCGGGGTTGATGATGTCACGATGATCGATGTGACCGGCCTGTCGAAGAACCGCCGCAAGGTAATCACCGACGCGCGCCGGGAAATCAGCTCGGTCAGCGAACGACAGCTTGCCGACGCACGGAACCTGTCGGTCGCCGAATAGGCCGTCAACCCGTCCCCCCCCCCCGAAACTCTGAGATCATCGGATTGTCATGCCGATTCGTCCAGCCTGTTATTGACAGGCTCGGTACGAGCTGTTGCCATCTATGACTGAAACAGAAACCCGTTTCGACTGCCAACAAGGTTCGACCGCCAATCGGGCCCGAGAGGAGGCCGTGATGCCGACAGACACCCCTATGGACAATCTTGCCGCCCGCGCCCGCGCCGTGCTGCCGGCAGGCGGCTTTGGCAATTTCGACGCCGATATCTTCATCCGCGAGGGCCGGGGTTCACGCGTCATCGACGAGAATGGCCGTGAATTCATTGATTACCTGATCAGTTCCGGTCCGATGATCCTTGGTCACGGGCACCCCGAGGTGAATGAGGCGATTCGCGAACAGCTTGACCGCGGCATGACCTTTTTTGCCAATAACAGCGCCGGAGTCGAGCTTGCCGAGAAAATCTGCCGCGCCACCGCCTGCGCCGACCAGCTCCGCTATGTCAGCACCGGCGGCGAAGCCGACATGTATGCCATGCGGCTGGCTCGCGCCCATACAGGCCGATCAAGGATTCTGAAATTTGAAGGCGGCTATCACGGCATGTCGGCGGAGGCGCTGATGAGTCTCGCCCCGACACGGCTGCAGAATTTCCCGCGTCCGGTGCCCGATTCCGCCGGCATTCCGGAAACTGTCGAGGACGGCATTCTTGTCGCCCCCTTCAACGACGCCGATTTCGCCGCCTCGCTTATCGATGAACATGCCGACGACATCGCCGGCGTCATCGTTGAGCCGCTGCAGCGCCTGATCCCACCGGCACCCGGCTTTCTTGAGGCGCTTCGCGAGAAGACCAGACAGCATGGCATCGTGCTGATTTTCGATGAGGTGGTGACCGGCTTCAGGCTTGCCTATGGCAGCGCGCAGGAGGCCTATGGCGTCACGCCCGATCTGTGCACGCTTGGCAAGATCATCGGTGGTGGCCTGCCGCTGGCGGCCATTGCCGGCCGGGAGGACATCATGCGCCATTTCGACAAGGACGCGGTTGGCGCCGAGGGGTTCACCTTCCAGATTGGCACGCTCAGCGGCAACCCGCTGGCCGCAATCGCCGGTCTGAAGACGCTGGAAATTCTGCGTCGTGAGGGAAGCTATGAAACGCTTTACGCCACCGGCAAACGCCTGATGGCGGCCATGTCGGACCCGCTTGCCGCACAGGGCATCGCGCACCAGATCGTTGGCGCACCGGTGTTGTTCGACGTCATCTTCACCGCGACGCCAGTGCGGAATTACCGTGACATACAGACTGGCGATGCGCGGCTTGCCACCATTTTCAACAGCGCCGTGCGAGAGCGCGGAATCCTGAAACCGGCGGCAAAGCTGTATCCGCATCTGGCGCTGGGCGAAGCGGATCTGGCACAAACCGAAGCCGCCTTTGCCTATGCCGCCACGCAGGTTGCCGCCGCAATCGCCGCGGCGTAGGCTTCAAACCATGTCGCAAGATACCCCCGCGCCGCATCAGAATGTGCGGATCGAGGCAAGCTGGGGCACCAGGCTTGCCAGCCAGTTCGCGGCGCCGCATATGGCATCGCTGAGTGCGTTTCTGCGCGCCGAAAAGGCTGCCGGCAAACGAATTTACCCCCCGGGAAGCCAGATCTTTCGTGCCTTCGAGCTGACGCCTTTCGATGATGTGAAGGTCGTGATCCTTGGCCAGGACCCCTATCACGGGCCGGGTCAGGCGCATGGGCTGAGCTTTTCCGTGGCCCGCGGCGTGGCCCCGCCACCATCATTGCAGAACATCTATCGCGAGCTGGAAAGTGATCTTGGCATTCCGCACCCCGGACATGGCAATCTTGAAGGATGGGCGCGCCAGGGCGTGTTGCTTCTCAATGCCTGCCTCACCGTCGAGGACGGGCGCGCCGGGTCGCATCAGGGAAAGGGGTGGGAGCCGTTTACCGACGCGGCGATCGCGGCGCTGAATCGCGAGCGCGAGCATCTTGTCTTCATTCTCTGGGGTCGCAAGGCACAGGACAAGGGCGCGGTCATCGACGGCGCGCGCCATCATGTGCTGACAAGCGTTCACCCCTCGCCGCTGTCGGCCCATAACGGCTTTTTCGGAAGCCGCCCCTTCTCGGCGGCGAATGCGTATCTCGAATCGCATGGTGTGGCGCCGGTAGACTGGACCCCGGCATGAGCAGACCGGCGGCGGCGCGGTCGACCCAGTTTGGCATTCTGATGATGCTTGGCGCGGCGGTGACGTTCGGCCTTCAGGACGGGCTGTCCCGGCTGCTGGCCGAGGCCTATAATGTGGTCAGCGTTATCACCATCCGCTACTGGGTCTTCGCGCTGTTCGTTCTTGCCTTCAGCGCCAGCCGGCCCGGCGGCATCCGCGCCGTGGCAAGGTCACGCCGCCCCTGGATACAGGTCTTTCGCAGCATTCTGCTGATTACGCAGATTTCCACGGCTGCCTATGGATTCACGGTCATCGGACTTGTCAGCTGGCAGGTGATTTTCGCCAGCTATCCGTTGATGATCGCCGCGCTGTCGGTGCCCTTGCTTGGCGAGAGGGTTGGCTGGCGGCGATGGCTGGCGATCATGGCCGGGTTCGCCGGCGTGGTGCTGGCCCTTGATCCGGGCGGTGATATCTTCGGCTATTCGATGCTGCTGCCGCTGTTCGGGGCAGCGCAGTTCGCGCTCTATGGGGTCATGACCCGCATCGCCGGACGCGCCGATTCCGCCGAGACGAGCTTTTTCTGGACAGGCGTCGTCGGCGTGGTGACGATCAGTCTTGTCGCACCCGTCGCCTGGAACCCGCCTGTCGGTGATGACTGGTGGTTGATGTTGATACTGTGCGTTGCCGGGATCGGCGGCCATTTCCTGCTGATCAAGGCATTCGAACTGGCCGAGGCCGGAGTCCTCCAGCCCTTTGCCTATTTCGGAATCGCCACCTCGGCCGCGGTCGGATATTTCGGGTTCGGCGACGCGGTGACACCGGCAATGCTTGGCGGCGGCGCGATCATCATCGCCGCCGGCCTGTTCACCTTGTGGCGCGAGCATGTTGTTGCAAGGCGAGGCGCCAAAGGAAGCTGATCAGCTTCCCTGCCCGGCAAGTCGTGGCATCGACACCGCAACCGTCATCCAGCAATTGTCGAATTCTCCACCCTCGACAAGCTCAACCGCCCAGTTGAAATGCAGAACCTGCCCAGCCGTCGTTTCCATGAACACATCGAAAGCGGCGCGATTGTCATTGCCCGGCACCGGCACAATGCGATGACTGGCATGGTTCAGCATCAGCCCGTAGGCGGGGCCTTTGAGCATGCTGGCGAAACGCGGCAGCGGCCCGGTCATCGCCCGGTTGCGGGGATGCGCAAAGTTCCAGGTCTGCGCGATGCCGAAATCCGGGCTTGGATTGTCGTTGAACTGCAGCGCCTTCATCTGGATGGCGACCACCTCTTCCGGTGCGATCGACGGATCAGGAACAACAAGGTCGGCGGCGCGGGCCGCGAGACCGGGCATCATCAGCCCGGCTATCACCAATAGAATCGGCAGGATGGATTTGAATTTCATCATTTCAGACTCCCTTCCCCCCATTCACTTCACTTGTCTAGATGGGACGCCGCACCCACATCTGCAATCATGGCGGCGCAGGTCACCTTGTGACATGGCGTCACGCCATAACCATATCGGGCCTGATTCTATTGGGAGTGATCTTCATGAATGTCCTGATCCAGGGCGGTGGGCGCGGAATCGGCATGGCGCTGGCACAGCGCGCACTGGCGAGAGGCGCGACAAACCTGTTCATAACGGCGCGAACCCCCCTGGCCTCACCAGCCCACGCACAGCTCGCATCGGATGAACGCGTCACCTTCCTGCCGTTGGACGTCACTGACGAAGCCAGCATCATCGCGGCATCCACGAGCATCGCCAACACGGTGCCGCATCTCGACCGGGTGATCTGCACCGCCGGCATGCTGCAACAGGGCGCCATCCGGCCGGAAAAGCGGGTCGCCGACCTGAAACCGGACAATCTGCTTCATCTCTATCAGGTCAATGCGCTGGGGCCGGTTCTTCTGGCGCGTGAGTTGTGGCCGCTTCTGAAAGGCGAACACAGGCTGCATTTTGCCGCCATCTCGGCGCGTGTTGGATCGGTTTCGGACAACCAGCTTGGCGGCTGGTACGCCTATCGGGCCAGCAAGGCGGCGCTGAACCAGTTGATGCGTACCCTGTCGATTGAACTGGCGCGCGCCAATCCGAATGCCTGCGTGGCGACATTGCATCCAGGCACCGTCGACACCGGACTGTCAAAACCCTTTCAGGGGAATGTGCCGGCAAACAGGCTGTTCACCACGGATTATGCCGCCAGCTGCCTGTGGCAGGTTCTCGACCAGCTTGGCCCGGAAACCACCGGCCTGCTGCATGCCTATGACGGCAGCGTGATTCCGTATTGAGTGCCCTATTGATCTGGTGACGGGGCCGGATCGTCTGCTGCCGACAGGCGCCCACGGAGGGTCAGCGGAAGCTGCGCAAGCATGAACAGCGCGCTTGCCGGGGCCGCGATGAAGGTCTTGTAGAAGACCCATTCAGCCTCGTCGAAACCGCGCCAGACAATTTCGTTGGCGAAGGCCAGCACCAGGAAAAAACAGCCCCAGCGAAGACTCAGAAGCCGCCATGTGCCCTCGGTCAGCGAGAACTGACCGGCAAAGAACAACCGCATCATCGCCCGGCCGGAAAGAAGGCCACCAAGAAGCACCACCGCGAACATGCCATTGAAAATGGTTGGTTGTATCTTGATAAAGATCCCGTCACCGAATGCCAGGGCGGCAGCGGTGAAGGCAGCTGACAGCAGCAGCGAGAACAGCGGAAAAGCGGCCACCCGCCGCTCGCGAAGCCAGACCACTCCCAGAACCAGCCCGCCAATGCCCACAGACAGAACCGCCGCCGCGATCAGACCCAGATACTGATAACCGACAAAAAACGCCAGCAGCGGCAGGATTTCGACAAAGAAGGCGCCAAGCTTCACAAACCGGTCCCTCGCCACATACCAGTCCGGCAGATCATTCCGCCTTTCCCATCAACGCCAGCTGAAACTCTGCGTCCCGGACTTTCGGGCCAAGCCAGATATTCATAAGCGCGCGGATAAAACGACGGTCTTCAATCTCGGCAACCGTCCTGCCGCCGGTGGCAAGGACAAGCCTGCCGTCACCAGTATGAATGAAGTCGGCCGACGATCCTTTCGGCATGTCGATGAAACTTTCCTCCATCAGCGGCACCCAGCTTTCGATCATGCTGTCGCTTGCCGCGCGCTGGCGTTTCATCTCCTTGACGGTCTGCTTGATGATCCGGTCCTTCTTGACATTGATCAGATAGGTCAGCCGCAGCGCATAGGGGGCCTTCCGGTCATATACACCCTTTGGCGCATAAAGTGCCGCATCATAGATCTTGAAGAACAGCACCTGAAAACGCGCCTTGCCAACAATGCCGGCATCGGGAACGAATTCACGCATCATCTCGCCGCGCGCCATTGTCGGCGTCGCGACAAACGCAAGCATGGTCATCAGGAACAGGCGGCGTGGCAGCGTTGTCATCAGGCGTCATCTCCCCCTTCGGGTCCAGTCTATTGTGGCCACGCCTCAAGGTCGAGTGGGCCGACAGCGGCGGCGGCGCGACCACGAAGGAACACGATGGTCACCGACCCGATCTCGATGCCGAACTTGCTGATGAAGGCCCGGTTGATGGCGACATCCTCGTCCTGACGATAGATCCAGTCATCAAAATGCACCTCGACCGCGCGCCCGGACATCTCCAGAGCCACATCATATTCCCAGTTCAGCGCGTTGCCGGCAATCCTGCCGCTTGCCGTGCCGCTCACATCGGCGGCACTGCCCTCATAGCGAACACTGCCATCATCCTCGATTCCGGCGCGGCGGATCACCCAGGTACGGTCGGCGCGCTCGCCATCATCATAGAGGAAATCCTCTTCAAGCGTCAGCGTATCACCCTCGACCGTGCCAGTCATATTCACCCGGAACTGGCGGCGCAGATTGCCGAACCTGTCCTCGAAAATACCATAGGCGACACTGTCACCGGCGAAAAAGGCGGCAAGGTCGAGTGGCGGCTGGCGATCCGCCAGCGTGGCCACATCCTTGCGCGCGCAAGCTGACAGCCCGGCAAGAAGGCCAAGCGCCACCAGCGTTGTAAGGGCCATGCCGGCCAGTCGGCGCGCCAGGGAAGGTGAAGATCTGGTCATGTCGGTTTCCTTTCTTCGGTCCGGTCGAGGGCGGCAAGAAATCGTCCCGCATCGTCGCGGATTTCCTCGACCCGCTCGTCGGCCATGCGATCAAGCGATTTATACATCATGCCAAGCCGCGCGTTGCCGCCAAGCCTGTCACGGTTGCGGATCAGGAAGTCCCAATAGAGATAGTTGAAAGGACAGGCCCCCTCGCCTGTCTTTTTCGCCACCCTGTACTCGCAATTGGCGCAGTAATTGGACATCCGGCTGATATAGGCGCCGCCGGCAGCATAGGGCTTGCTCGCCAGATAGCCGCCATCGGCGAACAGCACCATGCCAGACACATTCGGCAGTTCGACCCATTCATAGGCGTCGGCATAGACAACAAGAAACCATTCATTGACCTGACGCGGGTCGAGCCCGGCCAGCAGCGCGAAATTGCCAAGAACCATCAGCCGCTGGATATGATGCGCGTAGGCATAGCGCCGCGTCTGGTCGACCGACTGCGCCATGCAGTTCATTTTGGTCGCGCCGGTCCAGTAGAAATCGGGAAGCTGGCGATCAGCCGCAAGATAATTCATATCCGCATATTCCGGCATCTTCAGCCAGTAGATACCGCGCACAAATTCACGCCAGCCAAGGATCTGGCGGATAAATCCCTCGACAGCGTTCAGCGGCGCATGCCCTGTTGCCCAGGCCGCCTCGGCGGCACGCACGGCCTCGGCCGGAAGGATCAGCCCGGCATTCAGATAGAAACCGATATGGCTGTGATACATCCACGGTTCATCCTCGATCATCGCGTCCTGATAGGTGCCGAACAGCGGCAGCCTTTCAGAAATGAAATGGTCCAGCACCTCGAGCGCCTGGTCCCGCGTCACCGCGAAGCCGAAATCCGCAAGATCGCCAAAATGCGCGGCGCAGCGGCTTTCGACCAGCGCCAGGACCTCATTCGTGATCGGATCAGGATCAAACATACGCGGCTTTGGCACCTTCAGCGCCAGATCGGGGGGCTCGCGGTTGTCGGCATCATAGTTCCACTTGCCACCAGCAGGATCGCCGGCCTCCATCAGGATATCGTGGTGACGCCGCATCTCGCGATAGAAGAAATCCATGCGGAGCTGCTTGCGCCCCTCCGCCCAGTCGGCAAAGAAGCCCGGCGGACACATGAACCTGTCATCGCTTCGAATCTCGACGGTGATGCCAAGATCGTCCTGCCAGCGGCGCATTGCCGCCAGCACCCGATATTCCCCCGGCTCGGTGGCAATCAGGCTGGCGGGGGCATGCCGGTCTATGGCGCGGGCGATCTCGCCGGTGATGCTGCCGCTGTTCGCGGGGTCATCAAGTCCTGTATATTCGACGGTGACACCTTCGGCCCGCAGCGCCTCGGCGAAGTGACGCATGGCGGAAAACAGGAAAGCAACCTTGCGCTTGTGATGTTTGACATAGGTGACCTCCTCGATCACCTCGGCCATCAGGACAACATCCCGTGCCGGATCGAGATCGGCAAGCCCGGCCAGACCCCGGCTCAGCTGGTCGCCAAGAACAAGCCGTAGCGCGCCCGGCATCAGGCCGCCCCTCCGCGAAGCGCGCTGAAGGCCGCAAGCGCCGCCTCGCGCGACTCCTTCAGATCGACGACAGGGCGCGGATAGGTCTCGCCAAGACGCACACCCGCCGCGTCAAGAACCGCCTGTGGCGCGGTCCAGGGCGCAAACAGATATTTCGATGGCAGCGCGGCCAGCTCGGGAAGAAAGCGACGGGTATAGGTGCCATCACGATCGAATTTCTCGCCCTGCGTCACCGGATTGAACACCCGGAAATAGGGCGCCGCGTCAGCACCGCAGCCGGCTATCCACTGCCAGGACGCGCTGTTGCTGGCGTGATCGGCATCGACAAGGCAATCCCAGAACCAAGCCTCGCCATGATGCCAGTGAAGACGCAGGTTCTTGACCAGGAACGAGCCAGTCACCATGCGCATGCGGTTGTGCATATAGCCTGTCTGCCACAATTCGCGCATTGCCGCGTCGACAAAGGGAATGCCGGTACGGCCACGCTGCCAGGCGCGGAGCAGTCCGGCGTCATCGCGCCAGTCAAAACCATCGAATTTGGCCTGAAGATTCCGCCGTTTCAGATCCGGGTTGAAATAGAGAAGGGAATGCGAGAATTCACGCCACCCCAGTTCCGAGCAGAAATTGTCGACATCGCCCTCGGGAAGGTCGGCACGATCACGCGCCGCGTGCCAGATCTGATTAACCGAAATCTCGCCCCAATGAATATGCGGCGACAGGCGTGATACATTCGGCGCCGAAGGCAGGTTCCGCCCATCCTTGTATCCGGCAAGCCCATGGTCGAGAAACGCCGCCAGACGGTCCCGCGCGCCTGCCTCGCCAACCTGCCAGTGCGGTGCCAGCATGCCCCCCCATTCATGATCGGGGAGAAGCCCCAACGAGGCAATCTCGCTTGCCGGCACGGCGCTGGTCACGCTGATCTCGGGAGCCGGCAATGGTGCCCGCGGCGGGGCGGCGGCAAGACAACCGCGCCTGTAGAAAGGTGTGAAGACCTTGAAGGGCGTGCCATCGCCCTTCTTCACCTCCCACGGTTCCCACAGCAGCGTGCCATTATGGCTTTCCGCCTCGATACCGGCATCGGACAGCGCGGTTTTCAGCGCGGTGTCACGTTCGATCCGCCAGGATTCATAGCCTCGGTTCCAGAACACCGCGCTGGCGCCCGTATCCCGGGCCAGCGCCGGAATCAACGTCAGCGCGTCACCTGAAGTCACATATAACGTCCCATCAAGCGAGACCTTCAATGCGGCAAGTGAATGATGAAGCCACCAGCGACTTGCCGCCCCCATCCTGTCATCACCAGCATTCACATCATCGAGGATATAGACAGGCAGCACATCGCCGCGCGCCGCGGCGGCGCACAGGGCCGGGTTATCCGACAACCGAAGGTCCTGGCGGAACCAGACGATGGAAAGCGGGCGCGGCATTCGGCATCCTTTCCGCCACGCATGGCGCGGCGTGTCAGTGCAAACGGCTCCCCTCCATTGCAGGTATATGGCGGCCGGACAGCATCGCCCGACCTGATCTTAGATCGCGTCGCCGGGCCCTGCTTTCAAGCCCCCGACGGGATCAAAGGACGATAAATCGGATCGCTCAGAAAAATGCGAAACAGCGTGTCTCGATGCTCTGCCGCGGTGCGGCGTCCGGCGGCGATGTCGGATCGGCAAAGGCGGTGTGGATGGTAAAACGGGTTCGCCCGTCTGTGGCTGAATCGTAGGTTTTAATCAGCGCCACCTCGTCCATGTCCATCGCCGGGAAATAGAACCACTGATGCGCCGGACTGAATCGCGCCATCTGGATCTGCCCGATGCGATCCTTTGCCTGGCGTGTAACCTCGACAAGGTCGCCAGCGCCAACGGTGCGGCTGTCGCAAAAGGCAAGCGGGTTGGTTTCGACGCGTCCGGCGATGGAACGCCAGATATTGATGATGGCGAACCGACCAGCCAGCAGCATTTCGGCTTCATCCGGCAGAATATCGCGAAGGCGCCGCTCAGCCGACCAGGGCGTATAGTCATTATGAATGACCGATGACGGCTCGCGCATGACCTGCTGACGGCGCAGCGTGTCGCTGGCGGCACGGCGGGTATGGTCGAAAATCTCGACCCGGCGCGCGCCGGTAATCGCGGTGACAAGCGACCTGGCCTCGGCGTCATAGACCGCTGCCAGCGCCGCATCATCATGGAAATCTGTCATGGCACTGACATGCGGTATCAGCATGAACCCGGCGGCATCAAGATCGAAATCATGGCCCCGGCCATCCTTGATCGCCACCACGCGCACATCATACTGGCCATCATGGTCGGCGGCGGTCCCGCCAGCCTGTGAGGCGTGATAGACAGCATCCCCGTCATCACCTGACGCCAGATATTGCAATCTGGCACGGATTGGCCGTGAACGTGCCATTATCAGACCCTCCTCAGCCGGGATCAGCGGCGGTCCGCCATGCCCATGCGCGCCTCAAGCCACCTGACCCCGGCCGAAACAACCAGGATCAGCACCAGATATTCGATCACGAGAACCGTGTAGATTTCAAGCGGCCGGTATTCGGTGACAACGAGTTCATTGGCGCGTCTTGTCAACTCCTCCATGCCGATCACCGAGACAAGCGACGACATCTTCAGCATATAGACAAGCTGGTTGCCAAGGGCCGGCAGGATCCGCTTGATGGCCTGCGGCAGGATCACAAACCGCATCTTGTCGACATAGGACAGCGAGATGGAATGCGCCGCCTCATGCTGGCCGCGGTCTATGGACTGAATTCCGGCACGAAAAATCTCGGCCTGAAAGGCGCTGTCCGAAATCGCCAGCGCCAGCACACCGGCCCAGAAGACCGAAATTGAAATATCGGCAACCTGTGGCAGGCCGTAATAGACCCACAGAATCAGCACCAGAATCGGCACCGCGCGCACAAGTTCGACATAGACCCGGTTGATGATTCGTGGTGGGCGCTGGCGGGCAAGCCCGGGAAGCGCGACCATGAGGCCAAGCAGAACCGAGATCGCGATCGCCGTCACCGACAGGGCAATGGTGTAATAGAGCCCGTCGAGAAGGAATAGCAGGTTACGCTGGCCGGACGGCATCGTCGGGTCGACAACATACCATCCCCAATTCCCCGAACATCCACCAAGCGCAAGCAACGTCAGCAACGGCCAGAATGACAATACACGCATGATGTGCCCCTAATTCCGCAGGATCTGCTGCAGGAAAGTCTTGCAGCGCTCGCTCTCAGGTTCCGAGAAAAAGCGTTTCGGAGGTGCCATCTCGACAATTCGGCCATGGTCCATGAACACCATCTTGTCGGCCACATGACCGGCAAATCCCATTTCATGTGTAACAACGATCATCGTCATGCCGGTCGCGGCAAGCTCCTCGATGACATCCAGAACCTCGGCGATCATTTCCGGATCGAGCGCCGAAGTCGGCTCGTCGAACAACATGATCCGAGGCTCCATGCACAGCGCCCGCGCGATCGCCACCCGCTGCTGCTGGCCTCCTGACAGCTGGTCGGGGAATTTCTGCATCTGTTCGGGAATGCGGACACGCTCGAGGTAATATTCAGCCAGCTCTCGCGCCGCGGCCGGTGCCATGCCCCGCGCCCGCACCGGGCCAAGTGTCAGATTGTCCAGGATCGACAGATGCGGGAACAGATTGAACTGCTGGAATACCATGCCGACATTGTTGCGAAGCACGGCGCGGGCGGCGGCGCTGTCATCGACCGGCACGCCATCAATCATGATCTCGCCGGCATCATGCTGCTCCAGCCTGTTGATGCAGCGGATCAGGGTCGATTTGCCCGATCCGGACGGGCCACAGATCACGACTTTTTCGCTGGCGCCTATTTCAAGGCTGACCCCGTCAAGGGCCTGAAACGCGCCAAAGAACTTGCTGACGTCCTGCATGCGAATGAGCGCGGCATCGGCCGCCTGATCGTCCTGTAATGCTGATTTCGTTTCACTCATCACAATGTCCTGAATTTCACCAGCCCATCTGACCAGACAGCGTGAGATGACGCAACGGTGACAATTTCCTTCTTATCCTGTCATCAGCCATGAGTTTTCAAGACGAATGACAAAAATGATCGAAAAACATGCCCGCACCACCCCTGATGATTGGCAATGAAATTGCGATTGACGCCAGGGTCTGTCGGGCTCACGATGCATTAGAAAATCTTAATGCTGAAGCCTAATATGCCAGTCCTGGGGGGGAATTCATGGCAGCGTGGATTGAGATGATTGGCGATGCCGATGCCGGACCGGAATTACGGGACGCGCTGAACCTTGCCAGGACACCACACGGCACCGTTGACAATGTGATGCGGGTGCACTCGCTACGGCCCAACACCATGAATGGGCATGTAGTCCTGTATCGCGCCGCGCTTCATGACGACGCCAACACGCTGCCAACCTGGCTTCAGGAAACCATCAGCTCCTATGTTTCGGTGCTGAATGACTGCAGCTACTCGTTTGCCAATCACTGGAAGAATGCGGCGCATCTGATCGGCGACGCGGCCCGCGCCGCACGGATCGAGGCTGCCATCCGGGCACGGTGTCCGCAGGACGTGTTTGACGGCGCCGAGCTGGCGCTGATGCGCTACGCGGAAAAACTGACTGTTGCGCCGGATGAAATGAAAGAGGCGGATGTGATCGCCCTTCGCGAGGCCGGACTGGATGACGGTGCCATTCTCGAGGCCAACCAGATCATCTGCTACTTCAACTATGTGAACAGAAGCATCAATGGGCTTGGTGTGACGACGGAAGGAGACGTCATCGGCTATTACGCCGAATGAATGTCCCTGGGGTGAAAGTGATGAATAATCAGGTGCACGGGTTTGTGGCGGATGACAAAAGGCCCCGCCCGGAAATGGACTTTCCGCGCAGCGCAGGGGCGGCAAACCTGATCGAGAATTGCATTGGCGATGTCGATGGCATGAGGGTCCTTCTTGTCTGCGAGGATCCGCGGCACGGGTGGTATGACAGCGCGGCGCCAGACCTTGTCCATCGTGAACTGACGGCAAGAGGCGCGATCGTCACGAAGATGGTTGTCGATCTGCCAGAGAACCAGCCGAATGCCGGGGTGCAGGCGGCGATGGATCAGTCTGATCGGGTGATCTTTTTTTCACGGCTCGGCGATCAGGGGCGTTTCAACTGGCATTATACGGGCCCCAATTGCGTGATGAGCTATGCGTTGAACCGGGGCATGCTTGAAGGCGGCTTCGGGTCACTTGATCATCTTTCGATGTGCCAGCTGAAGGCTGCCATAGACGCGGTGACCCTCTCGGCCAATCATATATCGGTGACCTGCCCGCTCGGGACGCATTTCGAGGGCAGCCCCGGTGCCACGGCGACGCTTGGCAGCGAGGTTGTCATTCAACGCTTCCCGATGGGCATTCCACAGCCTGTCCTGGCGGCGGGGTTCCGCGGCAAGGCGGTTCTTTCGCATTATCTGACGCCGACCGGATCGAAAGTATACACCCCGGAATATCTGCCGCTTCGCGAACCTGTGGTCGCGCATTTCGACGCCAGCCGCATTACCGGATTTTCCGGCGCCGCCGATCTGGTGGCCGAAGTCGAGGCGCATTACCAACAGGTGGCGCAGGAATTTGGCCTTGATGGCTACAATATCGATTCCTGGCATGCCGGCATTCACCCGCTGATGGCCTATGACCAGCCGGCGGCGGCAGACCCGCTTCGCTGGTCCGGGACAGCGTTTCAACATCCGCGTCTGCTGCATTTCCATACCTGTGGCAGCGGGCCGCCAGGGGAAATCTGCTGGATGATCCTTGACCCGACAATCGAAATTGACGGGGTCGCGCTGTGGGAAGGTGGACGGCTTCATCCTGAACGTTTCGCGGCGACAAGACGGGTTCTTGACAGTTACCCGGCGCTGGTAGCCGCCTTTGACGCGCCGACAGGCCCGGTCGGCCTTGAGCCTGCCGCGATCTCGTCGGACCCAGCCCTGGCATCATAAGGGACATCCGATGGCTGACATCGAAACCGAATTCATTCGCGATTGCTGGTATGTCGCCGGCTGGAGCGCGGATTTCACACCCGCGCTGACACCGCTCCGTATCCTTGATGACCCAATCGTCATCTTCCGGACCGAGGCCGGGGTGCCGGCCGCGCTTGAGGATGCCTGCCCGCACCGGAAGCTGCCACTGTCAAAGGGGCGGCTTGTTGGGGACACGGTCGAATGCGGCTATCACGGGTTGACCTTCGACTGCAGCGGGGCCTGCGTCAGGGCACCGACACAGGATGGCCCGCCACCGGCCGGTGTGCGTGTCATATCCTATCCGGTTGTTGATCGCTGGGGGATTCTGTGGATCTGGATGGGCGACCCTGCCGCCGCCGACCCAGACAGCATCATCGACATCCCGAATTACGACAATCCTGCCTGGGGGCGCACCCCCGGTGGCAGCATGGATATCGCCTGCCACTATCTCTATGTCATCGACAATCTGCTCGACCCGTCGCATGTCGCCTGGGTCCATGTCTCATCATTTGCCGGCGCCGGCACTGGCAATTTGCCGCTTGATATCGAAAAGCTGGATGATGGGATCATTGTCTCCCGCTGGGTCATGGACGCCCCACCACCGCCCTATTACGAACCCATACTGCCCTTTGCCGGCCATTGCGACCGCAAGCAGCATTATGAGTGCCGGCTTCCCTCGACAGCCATCAACATGTCGGTCTACAGCCGCGCCGGTACCGGCGGTGACGATGCCAACCTGCCCGATGATGTGTTCCTCAACATCTCATATAATTTCATGACCCCGGTCGATGCTGACAACACCAGATATTTCTGGTTTCAGCATCGCAACACCGACCCCGACAATGACGAGATGTCACAGCAGATGTTCGAGGGGGCGAAGACCGCCTTCATCGAGGACCGCGACGTGCTGGTCGAGGTCCACCGCGGCATGAAGGAAAGCCGGACACGTCATGTCAATCTCGGAATCGATGCTGGCGCCATGCGGTTTCGCAAGATGGTCGAGCGCCGGATCGACCAGTCACGCGACGCGGATTGACCCGGCCTGTGGTGATCCGGCGTCGGCCTGAAATTCCAAAACTTGACCAAAAAAGCGCAAGGGGTGGTTGCAGACCCTTGATGAAATAGCCATTTCGAGTTTACAATTCAGGACAGTTTGTCGCACCCCAAACTCAGCAAGGAGTTGTTCCATGAAGTTTTTCAAATATGCGCTTACCGCCTTTGCATTGGCCTGTGCCGCCATTCCGGCGCACGCGCAGAACACCCTCCAGGAAATTCTCTCAGGCGGCGTTCTCAAGGTCGGCACGACCGGCGACTGGAACCCGATGACAATGAAAGATCCCGCCACCAACAGCTATACCGGCTATGACATCGACGTGATGACCGAGCTGGCGAAGGATCTCGACGTCAAGGTCGAGTTCGTCCCGACCGACTGGAAAACACTGGTCAGTGGCGTGGTATCAGGCAAGTACCACATGACCGGATCAGCCTCGATCTCGCCAGCACGCGCCAAGGCCGCCGGTTATTCAGACAGCTATTTCTCGCTTGCCACCGTGCCGCTGACGCTGAAGAAGAACGCTGGCAAGTTCGGTGACTGGGCCGACCTCGACAAGCCAGAGGTGACCGTGGCCGCAACGCTTGGCACGACACAGGAAAAGCAGGTCAAGCAGTTCTTCCCGAACGCCACGCACAAGATCGTTGAAGCGCCGGCGCGCGACTTCCAGGAAGTTCTCGCCGGCCGTGCTGATGCGCACATCACCTCGAATGTCGAGGCGTACAAGCTTGTCGCGAAATATCCCGACATGATGGTGGTACCGGTATCCCAGCCAAAGGCGCCAACACCAATCGCCATGCTGCTGCCGCAGGGTGACCAGGTATGGATCAACTACGTGAACACCTGGATCAAGCTGAAGACCGAACGTGGTTTCTTCGATACGCTTGGCAAGAAGTGGCAACTATCGAACTAACATGGCTGTAACGGCCCGGGGCGGGAGGTTGCTCCCGCCCTTTTTTTGTTCAGGTCATCACCAAGTCATCAAGGGAACCACAGATGACGATCACGCTCTACAATGTGGCTGTCAGCAGCTATGGCGCGAAGGTGCGGATCATCCTGCGTCACAAATCCCTCGACTGGACCGATATCCTGCCACCCGACGGCTATGGCAGTGATGCCTACCGGCAGATCGTGCCGGCCGGCACCGTGCCGGCCATCATCCATGACCGGCTCACCCTCGCCGATTCAGAAGCCATCGCCGAATATCTTGACGAAAGATTCCCCTCGCCGGCGATGATGCCGGAAGACATCATGGCGCGGGCGCGGGCACGCGAGCTTTCACGTTTTCACGACACCAGGCTGGAACCGATTCTGCGATCCTGTTTCGGGCAGGTCGCACCGGACGGGCGCGACCCTGTCTTCATTGCCGAGACCGCGCGCCTTCTGCAATCACGGCTTGACCAGCTTGGCATCATCGCACATCCATCACCACTGCTGACAGGTGCCGGACTGGCCATCGCCGATTGCGGATTTGTTGCCAGCTTTGCCATTCTCGACCTGCTGAAGGAGTGTCTTGATCTGCCGGTGACGATGCCTGACAGGCTGGCAGACTATGCCGCCGCGCTGGTCGCACATCCGTCGGTTGCCGATGAGAATGCCCGCTACCGCACCGCACTTCGTGACTGGGCGGCGGCCAAGGGCGCATTGTGACCCACAGCCATGCATTTGCCTTTTGACTGCCACTATGCGCTAATCATTCGATGATCCCACAAACCCCGGCATTGGCGTGATCGCCAGGTTCACGTCGCTGTCTCCGGCGCTGCAGGCGTCGATGATGATGATGCTGGCGATGTTGTTGTTCACCATGATGGGGATCTTCATCCGCCTGTCCTCGGCCTTCGTGCCGGTTGTTGAGATCGTTTTCTTCCGGAACTTTCTGGCGCTTCTGATCCTGGCACCGGTGCTGATCCGTAGCGGCGCGGCCAGCATCAGGATGAATCGGCCAAAGCTGTTCTTCGGGCGCGCCTCTGTCAATTTCATCGGCATGTATAGCGGCTTTACCGCCGTCACCCTGATCCCGCTTGCCGATATGACAGCGCTTACCTTTACCAGCCCCATCTTCGTGACCATCGGCGCGGCGCTGTTTCTTGGCGAGATGTTTCGCCTGCGGCGCATGGTGGCCATCGCGGTGGGGTTCATCGGCGCCGTGGTGATCCTTCGTCCCGGCCTGGTTGAGGTGTCGACTGGTGCCATGCTGGCGCTTGTCAGCGCCCTGACAATTGCCATCGCCAGCCTGATTGTGAAGAAGATGACAAGGACCGAATCCGCCTCCGCCATCGTCTTCTGGATGGTGATGATGCAGGCGCCGATCGCGCTGGTGCCGACGCTGTTTGTCTGGCAGTGGCCGACGGCCGAGGCCTGGCTTTACCTGTGGGGGATGGCGTTGTCGGGCACGGCGGCGCATGTGCTTCTGACCCGCGCCTTCGGCATGGTCGAGATCACCAGCCTGCAACCTCTGGAATTCGCCAAGCTTCCCTTTGCCGTGGTGCTGGCATGGATGGTTTTCGGCGAATGGCCGGATATCTGGATCTGGCTTGGCGGTGCCATCATCTTTGCCTCGACAGCCTATATCACGCGGCGCGAGGCGCTGGCAAAACGGGGATCGCCACCACCTGATGTTGACATCAGAACGCCTCTGTAACCGGTCAGGCCACCCGCCAGTAGATTGGCACCATCGGGTCGAAAACCGTCAATTCACCCTCTTCGGTGATCCGGCATGGCGGCACAGGTTGCGGGTCGGACTCACGGACCAGCGTGACCGTCCCCGCATTCACCGCGACACCATAGAACGCCGCGCCGTGGCGCGCTACAAAGCCGTCCAGCAGGTCAAGAGCGTCAGCCTCCTCAAACACCTGCGCAAGACACGCCAGTGTGTTTGGCGCGGTATAGATTCCAGCACAGCCACATTCAGATAGTTTGGCCGAGTCGAGATGTGGCGCGCTGTCGGTGCCAAGGAAGAAGGACACATCGCCTGATGTGGCGGCAGCGACAAGAGCGCGCCGGTGCGTTTCGCGCTTGGCGACAGGAAGGCAGTAATAATGCGGCCTGATCCCACCCGCCAGAATATGATTCCGGTTGATGAAAAGGTGATGCGTTGTCAGGGTGGCGGCTATATTCGGCCCGCCACCACTGACATAATCCACCCCATCAGCCGTGGTCACATGTTCCATCACCACCCGCAATTCCGGCAGGCGCGCGCGAAGCGGATCGAGAACGCGCTCGATGAACACCGCCTCACGATCAAAGATGTCAATGTCAGGGTCGGTGACCTCACCATGAACGCAAAGCGGAATGTCCGCCTGTGCCATCGCCTCAAGAACCGGCATCACCGCGTCGACATCGCGAACACCCGACGCCGAATTGGTTGTCGCGCCGGCCGGATACAGCTTGACCGCCGTGATGATGCCGTCCCGCGCCGCCGCCACCAGATCGTCAGCCGCGGTCGTTTCGGTCAGATACAGCGTCATCAGCGGCGTGAAGTCGGCGCTGGCAGGCACGGCCGCCATGATGCGGTCGCGATAGGCAGCCGCGTCTGCGCCACGAACAACAGGCGGCGCCAGGTTCGGCATGATCAGTGCCCGTCCGAAATCCGCGGCGCTGTCGGGTGTTACCGCCTCCAGCATGGCGCCGTCACGAAGATGAAGATGCCAGTCATCGGGGCGGGACAGAGTCAGGCTGCGTGTGATGTCTGGCATTCTGTGTGGCATCCTCGGGTCTGTGACGTGGCCATGTCTGGCTAGCATTCCGGCGGGACTCAGGCAAGCCACCACAGGTTTGACAAGCCGGCGACACACCCGGCAACATGCTGTTGATACCTGACCCGCAGACCAAGGACCCTGCCAGTGAACCGTTCCCGCAACGAATCGCTTGTCTATGAATTTCTCGAGTCCGCCGGCAAGCCGGCAAGCGCCTATGATATTCTTGATGCACTCCGCGCGGACGGGCTCCGCGCCCCGCTGCAGGTCTATCGCGCGCTGTCAAAACTGATCGATTCAGGGACCGTCCACCGGATCGAGAGCCTGAATGCCTTTGTTGCCTGCAGGCATCATGATTGCGGTGGCAGTGAGGTCAGCATTTTCATGCTGTGCGAACGCTGCGACAAGGTCACCGAGGCCGTCGACACCCACACAGCCGCCGCGCTGGCGTCACTCTGCGCGGCACGCAACTTCAGCGGCACCCGCCAGGTCATCGAGATCACCGGCGTGTGCGAGGGCTGCCAAACCGCCCAGCACTGAGCCAGCCGGCCCTGACGGCATCTAGCCCTGGCGGCATCTAGACGTTCAGAAGAAGATATTCGCGCTCCCACGGGCTGATCACCTCGAGGAAGGCATCGGCCTCACCGCGCTTGACCTCGATAAACAGCTTCACGAACTGCTCGCCAAGGACTTCCTGAAGCGGACCGGCACGCTCCAGCGCGTCAAGCGCGATATCAAGGTTCCGTGGCAGCGTTGTCAGATCCTCGCCACTGACAGTGCGGGGGCGGGTGGGGCGTCGCTGTTCCTGCAGGCCAAGCCAGATCGCGGCAAGGCTGGCGGCAATCGCAAGATAGGGATTCGCATCGGCCCCCGGAACGCGGTTTTCGATCCGGCGGTTTGCCGGGTCGCCAGTGGGCACGCGAAGTCCCACAGTCCGGTTATCCATGCCCCAGGCAAGGTTTGTCGGCGAATCCTCGGTCAATGAATGGCGACGGTAGGAATTCACATAAGGCGCCATCAACGCCATCGCCCCCGACAGATAGCGCTGCATGCCGGCAAGCGCGTGAAAGAATGCCTCGCTGTCCTGACCATCCTCATTCACGAACAGATTGCGCCCTGTGTCCCGGTCACGAAGCGACAGATGGACATGCATCGCGCTGCCCGGCTGGTCCTGCATCGGTTTTGCCATGAAGGTGGCGTGGAGATTATGGTTCAGCGCTGTCTGGCGAACGGTCCGCTTGAACAGGAAGGCCTGATCGGCAAGTTCCAGCGCGTTGCCGTGATTGAAATTGATCTCCATCTGCGCCGCGCCAGCCTCGTGGCTCAGCGTGTCGATATCGATCTTCTGCACCTCGCAATGATCGTAGATTTCCTCGAAAAGGGGATCGAATTCGTTCACCGCGTCGATGCCATAGGCCTGACGCGCCTTTTCAGCACGTCCCGACTTGCCCTTCGGGCTGACAAGCGGGTTATTGGCGTCGGCGCTCTGCTCGACAAGGAAGAATTCCAGTTCGGGCGCGACCACCGGTGCCATGCCGGCATCCTCGAACAACGCCAGCACCCGTTGCAGCACCGCACGCGGTGTAAAGGGCACGATCTGGCCTTCATGATCATAGGCGTCATGGATGATCTGCGCTGTCGGCTCGTCATACCATGGCACAAGGCGGCATGAATTGGCATCCGGGCGCAGGATTACATCGGCGCCGATTTCATTCAGAACCTCGCTGTCAAGATAGGCGCCGGTCACCGACTGACCGAAAACATATTCGGGAAGGCGCAACCCGCCGGACCCGGCAGCGGAAACGAATTTATGGACCGGCAGGATCTTGCCACGGGGGATGCCCGCAATATCGCTGACAAGGCATTCAACCTCGGTGATCGACTGTTCGGTCAGCCATTTATGCATGTCAAAAGTCACGCGACATCTCCTGTAACGGGCACAAGCGCCTCAGAGTCCAAGCTGATCCGCCGTCGCATCCAGCGCGACGGTTGCCATCCGGACAGTGGCGTCAATATCGTCACGCCCAAAGGTCAGCGGCGGCGACAGGATCATGGCGTCGCGCACGGCGCGCATCATCAGACCCCCGGCAATGGCGTGATCGCGACAGATGGCCCCAACAACGCCTGTATCCGCGAACATTTCCGGCCCATCCTTGGATTTCACAAGCTCAATTGCAGCCAGCATGCCAAAAGTCCGCACCTCGCCAACAAGGCGATGATCGGCAAGTGGCGCCAGCGCCGCGGCAAGATACGGCCCGGTGTCGGTGCGCACGCGCTCAATCAGCCCCTCGCGTTCAATCAGATCAAGATTCGCCAGCGCCACCGCGGCGGCGACAGGATGCCCTGAATAGGTGAAACCGTGATAGAACTCGCCACCATCGGCAATCAGCCGGCTGGCCACACGATCGCCAACCATGACGGCCGACATCGGGACATAGCCTGATGTCAGACCCTTTGCCAGCGTCATCATGTCGGGCTGAAGCCCCATTGTCTGGCTGGCAAACCATTCACCTGTGCGGCCAAACCCGGTGATGACCTCGTCGGCGATGAACAGAATGTCATGCTGGCGGCAAATCTCCCGGATATGGTCGAAATAGCCAGCTGGCGGAATGATCACCCCGCCCGCGCCCTGCACCGGCTCGGCGATGAAGGCGGCGACCCGCTCGGCGCCAACCTCAGCAATCCTGTCGGCAAGCCAGGACGCCGCGTTGGCGGCGAATTCGGCCTCGTCCTGATTGCCCTGATACAAAAACCCGTAGGGCGGACGGATATGTTCGAAATCGGGTTCATGCGCCGCCTGTTCATGCATGCCCGACATGCCGCCCATGCTGGCCGCCATCACGGTGCTGCCGTGATAACCATAGTCACGGCCGATGATCACCCGCTTTTCCGGCTTGCCCTCAAGCGCCCAGAAATGCCGCACCATGCGGATGATGGTGTCATTGGCCTCCGACCCGGAATTGGCATAGAAGACGTTGTTCAGACCGTCAGGCGTAAGTTCGGCAAGCCGCGCCGACAACGCCGCGACAGCCCGATTGCTGGTCTTGAAGAAATTATTGTAATAGGGAAGCTCGGTCATCTGGCGGGCGGCGGCTTCGACAAGCTCGTGCCGGCCATAGCCGACATTCACACACCACAATCCGGCCATGCCATCAAGGATGCTGTTTCCCTCGCTGTCATGAATATAATGACCGTCGGCATGGGTGATGATTCTGGCGCCGTGCCGGCGCAGTTCCGCATAATCGGTGAAGGGCGCCATATGGTGCGCCGAATCCAGCGCCTGCCATTCGCCGGTCGAGAGGTCTGCAAGTGTCATGTCAGCACCATTCAAGGCTTTATCGATCCTGATTCACGCGCTTCGGCTTGATCAAGTGTGCGGCGTCAGCCTACCTTGAGGCAACGGGTTTCGCAAACAGCGGAAATCCACCCTCATCCTGATCAGCAAAGACCACCGATTGATGACAACCGGCAGCATCTACGAAACCGAATTCGGCGACCGCCCAACCTATCCGCAGCCCGATGGCCAGATCGAGGCCGATATCGCCATCATCGGTGGTGGGCTGACCGGCATTTCGGCAGCGTTGACACTTGCCGAGTCCGGAATCAAGGCTGTTGTTCTCGAGGCTGGCGCGATCGGCGCCGGCGGGTCGGGCCGCAATGGTGGTCATCTGTGCCAGGGCTGGCCCAATGATTTCGACAGGATCAGCCGCCAGCTGACCACGGCCGAGGCTGACATCGCCTGGCATGCCGGCATGGACGCGGTGGATCTGGTGAAAGACCGGATCTCGCGTTACGCCATCAATTGCGATCTGACGTTCGGCTATCTTCATGCCGCGCTGCATCGTCGGCAGATGAACGGTCTTGACGCCATGCAGGCCGAATGGGAGGCCCGTGGCTATAGCCAGTTCACCCGCCTTGGCGACAGCGGCGCGCTGGCCGAACATATCGGAAGCGATGCCTATGTTGGCGCGCTTCACGACACCGGATGCGGGCATATACAGCCGCTGAAATACCTTCATGGCCTGGCCCGCGCCGCCAGCCTTCTTGGCGCCCGAATCTATGAAAAGGCGCCGGTGAAGAAGATTCTTCGCGGGCCGCGCAAGACATTGTTGATTGAGGGCGGTGCCTCGGTGAACGCGCCGACCGTGATGCTGTGCGGCAACGCCTATCTGGCCGATATCGGGCTGCCGGGGATGCGCCGGAGACTGGCCCCCGTCACCTCGTCCATTCTGGCGACAAAGCCGCTGTCCGACAACATGGTCAAACAGATCCTGCCGACCGGCGCCGCCGTGGCGGATGAGAACGCGGCGCTGAACTATTATCGGATCGATGGCCGAAACAGGATGATCTTTGGCGGCCGGGCAAGCTATACGAATGTCGATTTCGGTGACGTCGAGCCTGACCTGCGGCGACGTATGACCGATGTGTTTCCGTTGCTTGCGACTGCCGAGACCGAGCAGGTCTGGTCAGGGCGAATCGGCATCACCGTCAACCGGATCCCGCATTTCGGCAGGACCGATGACGATATCTATTTCGTGCAGGGATATTCAGGCCATGGCGTCGCGCTGTCCGGCCAGGCAGGCGCCATGCTCGCCAGGGCCGTCATTGGCGATTCCAGCCAGTTCGACGTGATGAGCAAGCTGACGCATATGCCGTTCCCGGGCGGGCCACTGCGCACGCCGGCGCTGGCACTTGGCATGGCGTGGTTCAAGCTTCGTGACAGGCTGAAACTCTAACGGGCTGAAGCTCTAGACCCGTCCAACAGGCCGGGCCACGGCGCCGCGTTTCCTGGCGATCACAGCACACCAGTCGAAGGCCATGCTGGCGGCGGCGATGGCCGTTATCTCGGCATGATCATAGGCTGGCGCGACCTCGACAAGATCCATCCCGATCAGGTTCAGCGGTTCCAGCCCGCGGATGAATTCCAGCCCCTGCCAGCTGGCCAGCCCGCCAACAACCGGCGTGCCTGTCCCCGGCGCAAAGGCCGGATCGAGACCATCAATATCGAATGACAGATAGACCGGCGCGTCGCCGGCACGATCACGAACGATATCCATCGCCGCGTCGATGCCATGCCGATGGACCCACGGGCTGGACAGAATCTCAAAGCCGTGATCACTGTCATTATAGGTGCGAAGCCCGACCTGCGTCGACCTGCCGACATCGACCAGACCCTCGGCCGCCGCGCGCGCGAACATCGTGCCATGATCAAAGCGCGTGCCATCGTCAGGCCAGGTATCGCAATGCGCATCGAACTGGACCAGCGCCACCGGCCCGTATTTCGCCGCATGCGCCTTCAAGAGCGGATAGGCCACCGAATGATCACCACCAAGACTGAGCATCAGCGCCCCGGATTCAAGAATGCCGGCGGCGTGCGACTCGATGGTGTCGAACACGCCCGCCGGATGATGCGGATCGATGAAACAATCACCATAATCGACAGCGGACAAAGTCTCGAACGGGTCAAAGCCGAATGGAAAATGTTTCAGTTCGGCAAGCTGCACCGATCCGGCCCTGATGGCGCGCGGCCCAAGCCGACATCCCGATCTGTAGGTCACCGCATTGTCATAGGGAATGCCGCTGATGACGATGTCGGCCCCGTCAAGATCGCGGCTGTAGCGGCGGCGGGCAAAGCTGAGCGCCCCCCCGTAGGTCATCTCGGTCCAGGTGCCGCGACCATCGCCATCACGGAACGCCTGGTCACCCTGTGGATGATCTGTTCCCCCATTCTGCTCACTCATGGCTGGTTGCCTTTCTCCTCGGTCACCGCCCGCCCGGCGGTGTTGCGGTAGATGATGATGCTGGCGGCGATCACACTTGCCGCCACCAGGGCGATCATGATTGTCGCCAGCGCGTTGATTTCCGGTGTCACGCCAAGCCGGACCTTGGAAAACACGACGATCGGCAGGGTCGAGCTTCCCGGCCCGCTGACGAAACTGGCGATGACAAGATCATCGAAGCTGAGCGTGAAGGCAAGAAGCCAGGCGGCGATGACGGCCGGCGCGATGATCGGCAGGGTGATCGAAAAGAAAATGAAGGGCTGTGTCGCCCCCAGATCGGACGCCGCCTCTTCGATCGACATGTCAAAATCACGAAGTCGCGACTGCACGACAACGGCGGCGAAACACATGCCGAAAGTCGTGTGGGCGATAATGATGGTGTCGAGGCCGCGGCCGGCAGGCCAGCCAAGCAACCCTTCCATGGCGATGAACAGCAACAGCAATGACAGGCCGGTCACCACCTCGGGCATCACCAGCGGTGTGCTTGCCAGCGCGCTGAGAAGAAGCCGGAACCGGAAATTCCCGTGTCTGACAAAGGCAAGCGCGATCAGGACCCCGAATATGGTCGACAGCGTCGCCGCGTTGACCGCCACCCATAATGATTTGCCAAGCGCCGCAAGCACCTGGTCGTTCTGCAACAGCTCGCCATACCATTTTGTCGAGAATCCCGCCCAGACCGACACAAGGCGGCTGGCGTTGAAGCTGTAGATCACCATCACCACAACCGGCACATACAGAATGCCGAACCCGATGATGGCCAGCCATAGCGCCGGCCAGGAAATGCCACGCTTCATGACGCGCCTCCCGGCCCATCGGCCCGATCAAGCGCCGTTTCGCGCCCGTCCTGATAACGGGCATATATGATGGGCAAGGCAAGGATCGCCAGCAGCAGCATGGCGATGGCCGAGGCCACCGGCCAGTCGCGGTTGCGGAAGAATTCGGTCCACAGCACCTTGCCGACCATGATCTGTTCCGGCCCGCCAAGCAGCGCTGGAATGACGAACTCACCCACGGCCGGGATGAAGACAAGAAGGCTGCCGGCAATGATCCCGGGCAATGTCAGCGGCAGGACAATGGTCAGGAACACGCCTGCTCGCGAGGCGCCAAGATCGGCGGCGGCGTCGAGAAGGTCATCCTCAAGTCTGATCATCACCGCATAGAGAGGCAGAATCATCAGCGGCAGATAAGTCAGCAGCATGCCCATATAGATCGAGAAATCGGTCTGCATCATCCGCAGTGGCGTGTCGATCACCCCGAGAAATATCAGCATGCTGTTGATGAACCCGTTCGGGTTCAGCAAACCGATCAGCGCGTAGATCCGCAGCAGGCTGGAGGTCCAGAAGGGCAGCATCACCAGCACCAGCAATATGGCCCGCTGGCGCGGGTCCGACCTGGCGATCCACCAGGCCATCGGATAGGCGAAGAGAAGGCAGATCACCGTCGAGAAGAAAGCCAGCCTCAGGCTGTTGCCGGCCGGGCCGATATAATCCTGCCAGTAATCAAGCAGCAGTCCGTAATTCTCGAGATTGAAATTGGTGAAGAACCCGTCTTCATCAAATCCCCAGAGCGGGGCGAAGGGCGGGATCCCGCGCCGCGCCGTGGTGAAGGATGTCTGCGCCACCTCGACAAGCGGCAGCAGGAAAAAGATCAGCAGCCACAGCAACGGCAGCGCGACGACCAGCCGCCGGCCGTGACGCGAGAGCCATTGTCGTGCCGCCACCATCGCCGTCAGTCCCTGAGCAGCACGACATCTGCCGGATCGAAGCTGACAAAGCCCTGCTGTTCCCATTCCAGTGGCGCGACATCGCCGCGCCGGTTCGGCTGGGTCAGTTTCAGGCGCATGCCTTCCGGCCCAATCACCCGGTAGTTCGTCGCCACACCGGTGAAGGCCAGATCCTCAACCGTCACCGGGATCTCGTTCTCGCCACCGCGCCGGTCCCGGCCAAGAGTCATTTTCTCCGGCCGGATCGCCATACGAACCTGGTCACCGGCAACAAAGCCGCCAGGGTCCGCCGCGGTGACGGTCACCGCGGCGTTGATGATGAGACGGCCGTCATCGACAGATGTGACGACCCCGTCAAGGAAACTGACTGTGCCCAGGAAATCGGCGATGAACTGGTTACGTGGCCGGTCGTAAAGCGTGCGCGGCGTATCAACCTGAACAAGCTTGCCGGCATCCATCACCCCGATCCGGCTGGCAAGTGTCATCGCCTCTTCCTGATCATGGGTGACGACAATGAAGGTTGTTTCAAGACGTTCCTGAATGTCGACAAGTTCAAACTGCGTGTCTTCACGAAGCTTCTTGTCGAGCGCCGCGAGAGGCTCGTCAAGAAGAAGCAGTTTCGGGCGACGAGCCAGCGCCCTGGCCAGAGCCACCCGCTGACGCTGGCCGCCTGACAGCTGGTGCGGCGTGCGCCCGCCAAGACCGGTCAGCCTGACAAGCCGGAGCAATTCCTCAACCCGGGTGGCGATCTCGGGCTTTGGCAGCCTGGCCCGCCTCAGCCCATAGGCGATATTGTCTGCCACCGTCATGTGGGGAAACAACGCATAGTTCTGGAACATGATGTTGACCGGCCGCGCCGCCGGCGGCACCGCTGCCATATCCATGCCATCGATCTCGATGCTGCCACTGTCGACCCGCTCGAACCCGGCCAGCATGCGAAGCAATGTTGTCTTGCCGCATCCGGACGCGCCAAGCAGGCAGAACAATTCCCCCCGCTCGATATCAAGCGACAGGTCATCAACCGCCACGACATCGCCAAAGCGCCGCGTCACATTTCTGATTCGAATGAAGGGTTGCATGGGCGACCTAAGGGGCTCGGCGCGGATCGGACCACGGGTTCAAAACAGCACCGCCGCCAGCACGAATGTGCCAGCGGCGGGAGATGGTCTCACACATGTCGGTCAGACTCAGCTGCCGGACGAGAAGCGCGACCAGACACGGGTCACGGCCCGATCGAGCCTGGCATCATAGACAGGCACGACAAACAGGTTCTTCTTTGCCTCTTCGGTCGGATAGATCCCCGGATGTTCGAGAATCTCGGGATCGATCGACGATTTGGCGCCCTCGCTGCCACTGGCGTACCAGACATAGTTGACATTGCTTGCCGCGACATCGGAGCGAAGCATGTAGTCAATGAACTTGTACGCGTTGTCGAGGTTCCTGGCATCGGCCGGGATGGCGAAATGGTCAAACCACAGGTTCGTGCCTTCCTTTGGAATGTAATATTCGATGGCATGGCCATTCTCGGCCTCTTCGGCGCGATAGGCGGCCTGAAAGGCATCACCCGACCACATCACGGCGGCGCAGATGTCGCCATTCGCGATGTCGTTGATCGACTGGCTGGAATGAATGTAGCGAAGATGCGGGCGGACCGCGTTCAGCACCTCACCTGCGGCCTCGAAATCCTTGGCGTCGGTGCTGGTGCCGTCGCCGCCCATATAGGCAATGACATTCGGCAGCACATCGGTTGGCGCGTCCAGAATGACGACACCGCAATCTTCAAGCTTCGAGGCATATTGCGGGTCAAGGATCAGCGACCAGCTGTCGGTTGGCGCATCGGCACCAAGACGTTCCTCGATCATCGCCACATTGTAGGCGACGCCGGTCGTGCCCCACATATAGACAGCACCGGCATTGTCGACGCCGATCTGATTGTTGGCGAAACTCTGCACCTGCATGTCCTGGCTGCTGTAATTCGCCAGCCGCGACAGTTCGAGATCCTGATAGGCCCCGGCTTCACGGCCGCGGGCAAGAAAATCACCGGTCGGCACAACGACATCATAACCCGAGGAACCAGCCAGCATCTTGGCTTCCAGAACCTCGTTTGAATCATACATGTCGTAGGTCACCTTGATGCCGGTCTCGGCCTCGAAATTGGCAATCGTGTCCTCGGCAATATAATCCGACCAGTTATAGACGTTCAGCACCTCCTGCGCGTGTGCCGCGCCAGCCATGGCCGCGGCGGCGACGGTCAGGATGATGCCGGATTTTGTTGGATATTTCATGGGAGCCTCCCAGATGTTGGTGCGCTGAGCGGATTTCACGAACTATTTCCGCCAGCCCTGCGTTCAGATCTGTTGCGCCGAGTATGCGGCTGCCCATCAAATCAAGTCAACTGAAAGCAAGCCACCCTCACACCTTCATGACGGCCGGTCGCGGCGACGCTCCAGCCAGTCACGGACCTGGTAATATCGGCCGACAAGCGGCAGGAACCATGGCGTTCCACGATAGACAGGAAAGGCATCAAGACGGCGTCCTGAAAAGGTGCTTTCACTGTTCAACCGGCCGGCCGCCATCAGCCCGGCGCGATGGCCAAGCCAACTCATCATCACAACGCCGCTGCCATGGCAGCCAAGCGCATGGAAAACCCCGGGAAGATCCTGCGGCCGGCTTTCGCCAAGATGCGGCACACCATCGCGAAGATAGGCAACATTACCCCACCAGCCATGTGACAGCCTGACACCGTCAAGCTGTGGGAAAATCCGCAACAGCCGCGCATGCAGATGCCGCGCGCCAGCCTTCGGATCGTGCCGCAGATAACGCGCCCGACCCCCAAACAGCACCCGCCGCCGGTCGGGCGACGGCCGAAAGTAAAACAGCAGCCGTTTGGTGTCGGCGATCATCCGATGCGTCGGGAACAGCTCGCTGACCGGCGCCTCGCCAAGCTCCTCGGTCGCGATCTGATAGGATGGCACCGGCACCACGCGCTGGCGATGCCAGGGGCTGAGATCGCCTGTATACCCGTTCGTCGCGATGATGACCGCCCCGGCCCTGACCGCATGGTGACTTGTTTCCACGCTGAGCCCGGTACCGGCACGGGTAATTCCGCCGGCCCGGATATTGCCAAACAATCTGACGGCGGCGGCCTCGGCAACGCCAAGGACACCATGATGCAGTTTGGCCGGATGCACGGCGCCGCTGCGGTCAAGCAGCATGCCACCGCGGTAGAATTCCGTGTTCACATGGTCGCGGGTCTGTTCAGGCGGCACCATGCTGGCACCTGACGAGGCAATATCGTTCAGCCGCGCCAGCGATTCTGACTGCCGGTGCCAGGCTGCCTCGCAATGCGCGCCGACAAAACGGCCACAGCGTTGATAGGCAGCGTCGATTCCCTCGTCGCGAATGAAACTTTCAAACCAGCCAAAGGACTCCGCCGCTTCGGCCAGCATGTCGTCCGCACGCCGGCCTTCGATGCTGGCATGTTTGCCGACATTCACCCCGCCGGACACCATGCCGCCATTGCGCGTCGACGCCCCGAAGCCAAGCGATCCGGCCTCGAGAACCACCACATCGCTGCCAATCCGTGCCAGGCTGATCGCCGCATGAAGACCGGCATAGCCTGACCCGATCACCACGACATCGGCGCGCGGCGGCAGGGCGGCGGCAGGCAGGCCGGCGGCGGCGTCGCGGGGAATATCGTCCCACCAATACGGGTCGGGGCGAAAGCCGGTGGCAAAGATATCAGGTTGCATGTTCCTTCCGGTCCGGTTTGCAGGTGTCGGCATTCAACAGGTTCGACAATGCGGCTGGCGGCAAGCATAGACAGGGTTGCAAGGCCGGCGCCAGAAGGAACTGGCACCCGAACCGGCGCCCGAACCGAGCAGACGGGGATGACAAAGGTTGACGGGCTGTTTTCCCCCCTGCAATCCCCGCTGAAACGCTGGCTTTACAGCCCTTGGGGAAGCGTCTATAACCTCGGCGGTTTACGTGGCTTGTCGGGGGGAGTATCCGGCGGCGCGGTAGTCCTGATTATACACCAAACAAAAGGAAGTCTTCATGCTTACCTCAGCCGTTCTTCCGATCAGCCTGGGCATTCTGGGCCTGGTCGCGGCCTTCATGGTCTATGCACGAATTCTGCAGACTCCCGCAGGCGAGGGCCGGGTCAAGGAAATCTCCGACGAGATCCACCTTGGCGCCATGGTCTTCATGGCCAGCGAGTATAAGCGCCTCGGCGTTTTCTGCGTCATCTGTATCATCGCTCTTTACGCCAGCCTTGGCGCCGACACCGCCATCGCGTTTGCGCTTGGCGCGCTGTGTTCGGGCACTGCCGGTTATATCGGCATGTACACCGCCACCAAGGCAAACGTTCGCACCGCGGTCGCCGCGAACAACAAGGGCGCGTCTGAAGCCCTGAACGTCGCCTTCTTCGGCGGATCGATCATGGGCCTGACTGTTGCCTCGATGGGTCTGCTCGGGATCGGCATTCTGTACCACTTCATGGGTGGCACCGCGCACGGCATCGAAGCCATCGAAGGCTTTGCCATGGGCGGCTCGTCGGTAGCGCTGTTCAGCCGTGTTGGCGGCGGTATCTTCACCAAGTCGGCCGATGTCGGCGCTGACCTTGTTGGCAAGGTTGAGGCAGGCATCCCCGAGGACGACCCCCGCAACCCGGCCGTTATTGCTGACAACGTCGGCGATAATGTCGGTGACGTTGCCGGCATGGGTTCGGACATCTTCGAATCCTATTGTGGTTCGATGATCGCCTCGATCGCGCTTGCCGCCTCCATGTCGATGGCCTCGGTCGAAAGCCTTGGCGGTGACCGGGCGGTACTTCAGTTCATGCCGCTTGTTCTCGCCTCGACCGGCCTTATCTGCTCGCTTCTCGGCATCCTGTCGGTGCGCATGTTCGCCGACAAGAGCCCTGACGTGGCGCTTCGCTTTGGCACCATCGGTTCATCGGTTGTGTTCATCGCCGCCGCTTATTTCGTGATCACCAGCATGGGCGCCGCTGTCGGTGTCTGGATGGCCGTCCTTGTCGGCGCCATCGGCGGCATCATTGTCGGCCTGGTAACCGAATATTACACCGGCGGTGCGCCGGTCCGCAAAATCGCCAAGGATGGTGAAACCGGTCCGGCCACAATCATGATCAGCGGTCTTGCCGTTGGCATGCAGTCGGTTGCGATTCCGGTTCTGACCATCGCCGCGATCATCTTCTTCGCCAACATGTCGGCTGGCCTCTACGGCGTCGGCATGGCGGCTGTTGGCATGCTGGCCACTGTTGGCATCACCATGGCGATCGACGCCTATGGCCCGGTCGCCGACAATGCCGGCGGCATTGCCGAAATGGCCGAGATGGGACCCGAGACGCGTGAGATCACCGACTCGCTTGACGAGGTTGGCAACACCACCGCCGCCATCGGCAAGGGCTTTGCCATCAGTGCCGCGGCGCTTGCCGCGCTGGCTCTGATCAGTGCCTATATCGCCAAGGTCAGCAATGGTGACCCGACATTCGTTCTGGCGATCAATGACCCGATCGTTCTGGTTGGCATGTTCATCGGCGGCATCTTCCCGTTCATCGTCAGCGCGATGACGATGACAGCCGTTGGTGACGCTGCCTTTGAAATGATCGTCGAGGTCCGCCGCCAGTTCAAGGAGATCCCGGGCCTTCTCGAAGGCAAGGCCAAGCCGGACACCGCGCGCTGCGTCGACATCGCGACCCGCGCCGCGCTGCGCCGGATGATCCTGCCCGGTTCGCTGGCTGTTCTGGCACCTGTTGTCATCGGTTTCGGTCTTGGACCGAAGGCGCTTGGCGGCATGCTTGGCGGCGCGCTGATCTGCTGTGTGATGATGGCACTGATGATGGCGAATGCCGGCGGTGCCTGGGACAACGCCAAGAAATATGTCGAAAAGGGCAATCTTGGCGGCAAGGGTTCAGACGTCCACAAGGCGGCCGTTGTCGGCGATACCGTTGGCGACCCGCTGAAGGACACATCAGGCCCGTCAATGAACATCCTGATCAACGTGATGGCGATCGTCAGCCTGGTGATCGCACCGCTGCTGATCTGACGCCCGCAGGATCAAACACATCGAAAGAATGGCCCGCCTCGTGCGGGCCGTTTTTTTTGGGGCCTGAAATGCCAGCCGGCGATATGATGGCCACAACGCGGATCATGGCAGGCAGACGCATCCAGATGTCAGGACATCCTCCCACCCGGCAGAGTCTTGCCATCACCAACCGGCAGGCGCGCCGGCTCTGGCTGGCGGCAAATCATCTTGCCGCCGCGCCAACCGGTGCCGGCGAATTGCTGCCGCTGATCCGCCAGCTGGGGTTTCTGCAGATCGACACGGTGCGCAATATCGTGCGCGCGCATGATCATATTCTGTGGAGCCGCATCCAACGATATCGCGAGGGCATGGTGTGGAAATTGCTTCGCCAGCGTGACCTGTTCGAACATTTTACCCATGACGCCTCGCTGATCCCGATGGATGTCTACCCGATGTGGCAACGCCAGTTTGACCGTCTTGGCCAGAGAGCCGCCAAGGCGGCATGGTATCGGTCCAGACTGACGACAGCCGATGTTCGCGCCATCCGCACCCGCATCGAAGCCGAAGGCCCGCTGTCAACGCACGCCTTTGAAAGTGGTCCGCGCAAGGCCGAAATGTGGGCACGGCCACCGCACAAGAAGGCGCTTGAGCAGATGTGGTATGCTGGCCAGCTGGCAACATCGCACCGTGAGAACTTTGTGAAGTTCTACGATCTCGGCGAGCGTGTTTTCCCCGCCCACCCTGCCATCGGCGCGACCATGCGCGAACAGGCGGACTGGCTGTGCGACGGCGCCATCGACAGGCTGTGGATTGCCAGCGCAACCGAAGTCAGACAGTTCTGGGACGCGGTGACACCCGGCGAGGTGACGATATGGGCCGAACAGCGCCGCCTTGTTCCGGCACGGATCGAAAGTGCCGATGGCCGGTGGCATCAATGCTGGGCTGTCCCCGATATCGAGACACGCATGGCGGATGTCACCGCCGGGTCGACGCGCCTGCGGATCATCAACCCGTTCGACCCGGCGATCCGCGACAGGCGGCGGTTGTGGCGGCTGTTCGGCTTCGAATACAGAAACGAGATGTTCGTGCCAAAGGCGGACCGGCGCTGGGGCTATTATGTCTACCCGCTGCTGGACGGCGACAGCTTCGTCGGGCGGATCGAACTGAAGGGCGACCGCGGCGAGGGCCGGATGCGCATTGCCGGATTCTGGCCCGAGCCCGGGGTCAGATGGACAACGGCCCGCACAGACCGGCTGAACGCCGAACTGCGGCGTTTTGCCAGACTGGCCGGACTTTCCCCAGACCAAGTGACCCCGCAGATGGCGAACGGGGGTGGCCCTCAGGCAGCCTCGCCATAATACAGCGTGACGACGTGCTTTGCCTCGGCGAAGAACAGCCAGCGTTCGACAAACATGCCGGCGACATGCGCCAGAACCGCCACCGCCAGCGCCCCGGCCGAGGCCGGCGCCAGTACCAGGATCAGCACCGGCAGTCCGCCGCCAAGCAACAGCGCAATCATGCGAAGCTTGTCAGCGTGCTTGCGCCCGACGACAAAGCCCATTTCATGCTGAAGGTAATTTTCCTCGGTATGTGGCGGCATCAGCGGCCGTACCGCGCCAAGCGAACCAAGGCCGGTCGCGGATTCAATGCTTCCTGCCTGCGGGGCCATGCCGGCAACCCGCCACCAGGCAAGCTTCACACCCCAGGCTGACAGCATCAGGACTATGGCCGCCTGCGCCAGCGCCGCGGTGATCGGCAGCCGCAGGATGGCCAGCAGCGCCAGCGTCGCCAGCAACCCGCCAGCAGCGGCGAACATCAGATAGCAGACAGGTGTCAGCGGATGGTGCCAGCGCGCCACCGTCTTCAGTGAGGCATAGATCATCGACGTGGCATAGACCGTCACATAGATCAGCACGAGAAGCACCAGATTGGCCCAGAGCGGAACATGCCAGCCGCCATGGGCAGCGGCAAACCAGCCGGCAAGCCCGGCCATGACAATCACCGCCAGAACGCCTTCGCGCGACAGCCAGCTTGACCGCCACTGGCTAAGCGCGCGCCAGGCCCGCTCGGGATGGCCAAGATGGAAGGTCGAGCTGACCAACCCGACACCGATCAGCGCCAGCGTGGCGATGCCAACGCCCATCACGCTTGCCGGTGTCATCAGCGGCAGCAATCCAAGAACAATCCATCCGGCAAGGCCAAGGCCAAGACCGGAGATGGTGGTGAAGAATATAATTGACCAGGCAGGCCGCATTGTCGTGTCCTCGTATCTGTCGCCGTTATCAGCCGAGCCTGTCGAGCGCGGAATCAACCCATTTCCAGAAGCCGGTCGGCGTATCGGCCTCAGCCATCGCCACAAGCGAGACCGGCGCCTCGTCAGCGGCCCGCCGCGGGCGTGGCGGCAGGTATTTGTTGACTGGCTTTGTGCCCTGTTCCGGCATCAGATCCATGCCGCCACGCGCCGCCACCATCAGACTGACCTCGGAGTCGGGATCGCCAAGATCGCCAAAATGACGGGCATTGGTCGGGCAGGTGCGGACACAGGCCGGCACCTGATCCTCTTCCGGCAGATTGTCATTATAGATGCGGTCGACACAGAGCGTGCATTTCTTCATCACACCTTCGGCCGGGTCGAGTTCGCGAGCGCCGTAAGGGCATGACCAGGCGCACAGCCCGCACCCGATGCACCAATCCTCATTCACCAGCACGATGCCGTCCTCGGCACGTTTGAACGACGCGCCTGTCGGGCACACGGTAACGCAGGGCGCCTCTTCACAATGAAGGCAGGATTTCGGGAAATGCACGGTCCGCGAGTCGGCGCCGTCGCCGGCCTCATAGGCATGGACCCGGTTCAGCCAGGCACCACTTGGCGCCTCGCCATAGGCATCGGTGTCGGCAAGTGGCGCGCCATAGCCGGCGGTGTTCCATTCCTTGCAGTTCACCACACAGGCCTGACAGCCAACACAGATATCGAGATCGATGACAAGCCCAAGCTTGATCGCCGAAGCCTCCGGCAACATGGTCATGACTTGTCTCCTCCATCCGCGGTGTCTTCCGCCTGCGCGGTCCATTCGATGCCATAGCGAAGCGTCGCCTCCGGCGCATCCTGACCATTCATGCGTGGCAGCGTATCGAATTGCGGCCAGGATTCGGCGGGTTCATCCGCCGCCGCCTTTTCAATCTGCACCCGCAGATCAAACCAGGCAGCCTGGCCGGTGATCGGGTCCGAGTTCGACCAGCGCATGCCATCGCCTTTTGGCGGCAGCAATTCATGGATCAGGTGGTTCAGCAGGAAACCCTTCTTCGCCTCTGGCGCCTCGGGGTCGAGTTGCCAGGCCCCCTTGCGCTTGCCAATGGCGTTCCAGGTCCAGATGGTCCGGTCATTGACGCCGGCCATCACCGCCACCGGCACGCGGATGCGACCATGATGCGAGGTGACCCAGATCCAGTCGCCATCCTCAAGATCATGCTCGGCGGCAAGCCCCTGCGAGATGAACATCGGATTATGGCCATGGATCTGACGAAGCCAGACATTCTGCGAGCCCCAGGAATGATACATCGCCATCGGCCGCTGGGTCAGCGCGTGAAGCGGATAGGCCTCTTCATCGACAGCGTTGCCTTCGAAGGGCGGATACCAGCTTGGCAACGGGGTGAAGCACGTGCTTATGCGATCGCGAAGGTGATCCGGGGGCTGCTGGTCGCCATGCCCCTCGGCGGCAAGGCGGAATTTCTGCAACACTTCGGCATATATCTGGAAGGCGTAGGGCTGCGGCGAGTCATAGAACCCCATCTCGACGGCGAATTGCTGATAGGCGGCGTTCGCCGGCTTGAAATAGCGCGCCTCGGCCGGGATCTCGGTGTGCCAGAAGGCGCCGTTGGCGATATAGGCGTCAAGCTGGTCGCTGTTCGGCTCGCCGCGCCCCACGGCACCACCATTGGCACCGCGAAATCCGGCCAGCGGTCCGATGCCGGGCTTGCGCTCATGATTGACGATGTAATCGCCGTAATCCTCATATTTCGGCGCGCCATTTTCGTCGACCATGCCGGGAAGACCAAGCCGCGCGCCCAGATCGAGAAGAACCGACTGGAAACAGCGAACATCGCGGTCCGGCTCGACCACCGGCCACCGGATGGCGTCGGCGACAGCGTCGGCCTCGCAAATCGGGCGATCAAGAAGCGAAATCGCATCATGCCGTTCAAGATAGGTGGTGTCGGGAAGAACCAGATCGGCATAGGCCACCATCTCCGAGGAATAGGCATCGGAATAGATCAGCTTGGGGATCTTGTACTCGCCTGTCTCGGGGTCAGTCTCGGTCAGCATCTCCATGACGCCGCGCGTGTTCATCGACGAATTCCACGCCATATTGGCCATATACATGAACAGCACATCGACCGGGTACGGATCGCCGGCGACAGCGTTCGAGATGACCATATGCATCATCCCATGCGCCGACATTGGCGCGTCCCAGCTATAGGCCTTGTCGATCCGCTGCGGTGACCCGTCGGCGCCGATGATCAGATCCTCAGGCCCCAGGACATAGCCGAGCGGCGCGCCGGCAAGCGGCGTTTCCGGCGCCACCTGGTCGGGCCTGCCGGCAGGCTTGGGATGGACATGCGGCGGCTTGGGGTAAGGCGGCTTGAAGCGGAATCCGCCAGGTGCCTCGACCGACCCGAGCAGAAGCTGCAGCATATGCAGCGCCCGGCAGGTCTGGAATCCGTTCGAATGCGCGGAAATCCCGCGCATGGCATGCATCGAAACCGGGCGGCCGACCATCCGGTCATGCTTTTCGCCCTTCCAGTCGGTCCAGGGCTGTTCGATCACCACTTCCTTTTCAAAGGCGGCCTTTGCCAGATCGGCTGCCAGCTGGCGAATCCGCTCGGCCGTGATGCCAACCTTCGGGGCCACCGTTTCAGGCGCGTATTCATCGGCAAGATAGGCCTCGGCCATCAGCGTGAAGGCCGGCACAGCGATGCCGCCACCCTTTACCTTCACTTCGCCCTGCAACGCCACCTTGACCGACGGATCGGAATGCGGCGCTGTTTTGCCGGTCGCGCGATCAAGCACCAACGCGGTGCCATCATCGTCGCGAAGAAACAGCCCGTCATTTGCCTTGCCCGGGTTGCGGACAACAAGCCAGGGCGCGTTGGTGTAGCGGCTGAGATAGTCGATATCGACCTTGCCGGCGCGCATCAGTTCACGAACCAGCGACAGTATCAGCAGCCCGTCCGTCCCTGGCGTGACGCCGTACCAGTCATCGGAAATCGCGGCATAGCCGGTCTGCACCGGATTCACCGAGATCACCCGCGCACCGCGTGTCTTCAGCTTGCCAAGCCCGATCTTGATCGGGTTCGAATCATGATCCTCGGCAACGCCGAACAGAATGAAGAGTTCGGTCAGATCCCAGTCAGGCGAGCCAAACTCCCAGAAGGCGCCACCAAGTGTGTAGATCCCGCCTGCCGCCATATTCACCGAGCAGAAGCCACCATGCGCGGCAAAATTCGGGGTGCCGAACTGCTGCGCCCACCAGCCGGTCAGCGCCTGCGACTGGTCACGGCCGGTAAAGAAGGCAAGCTTGCGAGGGTTGTTCTTGCGGATCGGCGCCAGCCAGTCGGTCGCCGTTTGCAGCGCCTCTTCCCAGCTGATCTCCTCGAACTGGCCAGATCCGCGCGGCCCGACCCGCCGCAGCGGCGCGCGAAGGCGTGCTGGCGAATAATGCTGCATGATGCCGGCCGACCCCTTGGCACACAGAACGCCCTGATTGACCGGGTGGTCGCGGTTGCCCTCAATATAGCGGATCTTGCCATCGCGAAGATGGACATTGATGCCACAGCGACAGGCGCACATATAACAGGTGGTCTGCTTGACCTCGTCGCTGACATGAGGGGTTGTGTCAACCTTCGGCTGAACGGTCATGTATGGTTCTCCCGTGCGGCAATGGCCGCCAGTGCAAGTGATGCCAGTCGTGCCGCCGCCGGGTCGGACCGGCTTGTCAACATGATTGGGACTCTGCCGCCAAGAACGACACCGGCGGCAAGGCCGCCAGCACAATAGGCGAGCGCCTTGAATAGCACATTGCCCGAGACAATGTCAGGTACGATTAACCCGTCGGCATGGCCAGCGACCGCGCCGACATCACTGTCCGGTGTGATGCCCTTGATGGCGACGGATTCCGGTGACAGCGCCAGGTCCAGTGACAGCGGCCCGGCAAAGGCGGCGTTGTCATCGGCCGCCGCCGCCGCGGCGGCAATCTCGGCGGCCTCGATACTGGACGGCATGCCGGGAAGTTGTGATTCAGTGGCCGAGAGAATGGCAATGCGCGGTGTCGTCACGCCCATGCGGCGCAACAGACCGGCCATCGCCAGCGCCGCTTCGGTGCGGGTGGCGACATCCGGCGCGATATTGACCGCGGCATCGCTGATCAACAGCGCTCGCCCGCCACCCGGCGGCAGCATGGCAAACAGATGCACCAGCCGGCGGTCGGTGCGGATGCCCGATGCGCGCCTGACGATCGTGCCCATGAACACATCGGTATGAAGCTGTCCCTTGATCAGGCCATGCGCACGGCCGGCCCCGACCTCGGCAACGGCGGCGTCGATGGCCGCCTGTTCTCCGGATGCGTCGATGATGCTGGCACCGGCGAGATCCCAGCCGATGGCGGCGGCATCATCTTCGATCTGCGCCGCCTCGCCGACCAGGATCGGCACCGCCAGCCCCGCCACCAGCGCGTCGCGCGCGGTCTCGAGAATCGGGCCGCCGATGGCGCGAACAAACGCCACCGGCCTTGGCGCGACACCACCTGCCAGAGCCAGGAATTCTGGCGGACATGCGGCGTCGGAAGGCGTCAGGAACGGGCTTGCCACTGGTGATTTGGTAGATGTCATTCAGATCTCCCCCACCCGGTACGGGCGCGGCCATAAAGTGCTGTTTGCCAGCCGCGCTGTCAATCATCCGCCGGCAGGAAAATCAGCCAGCGCTGCGCCGTAACATCTCGATTGTCGATGCCAGCCTCGACACGCCTTCTTCAATGCGCGCCTCGGGGATCGAGGAATAGGCAAGGCGGAAGTAATTGAGGGGCGGCGCTTCGGGCGCGAAAAATACGTCACCGGGTTCGATCAGCACACCATTGGCGGCGGCCTGTTCGGCAAGCTGGCGCGAATCCAGCCAGTCAGGACCCTTGACCCAAAAGCTGGTGCCGCCGAAATGTGACGCGCTCTGGGTGAACAGCCGGTGTGATTCCAGCGCACGCTGCAGGGCCCGCCGCCGGCCGGCAAGATGACGTCGAAGGCGTCTGATCTGCGCGTCGTAATGGCCGAGCGCCATGAAATAGGCAAGCGTCCGCTGGGCGTGCCCTGGCGGGTGACGCAGGATCAGATGCCGCAATGCGCGCGCCTCTTCAATGAGCGGTTCCGGCGCCACAAGATAGCCAAGCCGCAGTCCGGGAAAGACCGATTTCGACAGGCTGCCAACATAGATCACCCGCCCGTCACGATCCTGCGACTTCAATGCCGGAGTCGCCGATTCAAGAAAATTCATCTCGAATTCGTAATCATCCTCGACAATCAGAAAATCATGACGACCGGCAAGATCCAGAAGGGCGCGCCGACGGTCCGCCGGCATGGTGTGCGTTGTCGGGCATTGATGACTTGGCGTGATGAAGACAACATCACTGTCAGCCAGCGTCGGCTCGTCAATCACCAGACCACCACTGTCAACCGGCAGCGCCGCAATGCGATCGGTCCGCTGTTGCAGAATGTCCCGCAGGTCGGGATAGGCCGGGTCCTCAATCACGACCCGGCGGTCACCCGACACCAGCAGCTGGGCCGCAAGATAGAGCGCGTTCTGCGCGCCAAGCGTCACCAGGATCTGTTCCGGACGCGCCGTGATGCCGCGCCGTGGCAGGCTGCGGGAACAAATATAGTTCAGCAGCATCGGATCATCGCTGAGCCCGAAATCGCCAACCATGCGGCCGAAATTGCGCATGCCAAGCGCCTGCCGCGCGCAGTCACGCCAGGCTGTCAGCGAGAACAGCTCGTCATCGACCTGACCATAGACAAAGGGAAACGGGTATTCGCGCCAGTTCAGCGGCTTGCGGACCGGCCGGATATCGGAACAGGCACCGACAATCTTGTCACGCCAGTCAACGCCCGCGCCGCCATCATCAGAACCGGCGACGTGCTGCGGTTTGGCAAGATGGCTGACCGGCGCGTCGCTGCTGACAACATAGCCGGATCGTTCGCGTGGCTGGATATAGCCGGTGTCGATCAACGCCTGATAGGCCAGAACAACCGTGTTGCGCGACACGCCAAGCTGGCCGGCAAGCGCCCGGCTTGATGGCAGCTTGTCGCCGGGAAGAATGGCCCGCGCCAGAATGGCCTCGACAACAGATTGCTGGATCTGCGACTGCAGGCTCGACTCGGCTTTGGCGTCAAGATTTATGATCAGATGATCGAGCATTCTCGCTGCCTCGTTCCAGGTGTGACGCCATGGCCGGCCAGCGGCCCGCCCGTGGCTCAATCTGGTACCAGACTATCACAAATCTGGCTCTATAGCAGCCTATGAACCCTGTCTAGCGTGAAACCGGAAGTGCCACCATCCGTCGCAGTCCGTCCGCTCCTGTTTGGCTGTTATAAAGTGCCTATGATTGTCAGGCGCGGCACCACGACAGGATGACCATTCAGGGTGACACAGAACCGACCCAAAAATGCCAGACGGCAAGGCGTCACGGGAACGTGCCAGTACCATCCGCCTTGGCCACATGAAGGAGACCGCCATGTCCTATGATGTGAATTCGCTCGAAGCGCATTGGATGCCATTTTCCGCCAATCGGGATTTCAAGGCCAACCCTCGGATGGTTGTGAAATCCGAAGGCATGTATATGTGGGACTACAAGGGGGGCCAGATCATTGACGGATCGTCGGCGCTGTTCTGCACCCCGGCAGGGCATGGCCGGCGCGAGATCGCCGAGGCTGTCTACAGCCAGATGCTGAACAATGACTACACGCCGCACTTTCAGCTTGGCCATCCCGGCTCGTTCGAGCTTGCCGAGCGCGTCTGCCGGATGCTTCCCGACAATTTCAACCACATGTTCTTCACCAATTCGGGATCGGAATCGATCGACACGGCGATCAAGATCATTCTTGCCTATCAGCGGGCCCGCGGGCAGTCGCAGCGGAACCGCCTCATCAGCCGTGAACGCGCCTATCATGGCGTCAATATGGGCGGCGTTTCGCTTGCCGGCATGGTGCGCAACCGCGAGACCTTCGGCCTGACGCTTCCCAATATTTCGATGATCCGCCACACCTGGACCGAGGAACAGCGTTTCTCGAAGGGCCAGCCGAAGACCGGCGCCGAACTTGCACTGGATCTCGAGCGGATTGCCGAAAATCTTGGCGGCAGCACCCTCGCCGCTGTCTTCATCGAGCCGGTCGCCGGTTCGACCGGCACCCTGGTGCCGCCAGAGGGATATCTGGAGAAGGTCCGCGAAATCTGCGACAAGCACGGCATGCTGCTTGTCTTTGACGAGGTGATCACCGGCTTTGGCCGCATGGGAACGCCGTTCGGGACGCAGAAATTCGGCGTCAGGCCCGATATCATCACCATGGCCAAGGCGATCACCAATGGCGCCATCCCGATGGGCGGTGTCGCCGTCACCGACGAGATTTACGACACCGTCGTCAACTCGGCGCCCGGTAACGCCATTGAGTTCTTCCACGGCTATACCTATTCGGCCCACCCGGCAGCCTGTGCGGCCGGCATCGCCACGCAGAAGATCTATGAATCCGAAGGCCTGTTCGAAAACGCCGCCAATCTGGAATCATATTTCCTTGATGCCGTGTTCTCGCTTCAGGACCATCCGCTGGTCGCCGACATTCGCGGCATTGGCATGATGGCCGGGGTCGAAATCCACCCTGGCAGCGCCCCTGGCGCCCTTGGTGGCGAGATGCAGAAGGCGATGTTCTGGAACGGGCTGCATGTGAAATGGACCGGTGACAATGCGATCATCGCCCCAGCCTTTGTCGCGGAACGAAAGCATGTTGATGAAATCATCGACAAGTTCCGCAAAACCCTCGACCAGGCGATGTAGGCAGAGACGTAACCAGCAGGGTGTAACCCACCCGTCAGGATGTGATTATGGCCCGACTGGCAGTCAGCGGCGGCGGAATCGCCGGAATGGCGGCCGCGCTTGCCGCGGCGCGGTCGGGCCATGAAATCACCCTGTTTTCTGGACGCGACGCGCCGCCGCTTGTCGGCGGATTGCAACTGGCGCCAAATGGCTGGGCCGCGCTGACGACACTGGGGGTTGCCGACAGTGCCGCCGCCGCCTCGCTGCGCCTGAACGACATCATGGTACGGGCGCTCGACAGTGGCAGCACCCTGATACAGCTGCCACTTCATGAAGCCTATGCCAGCTTTGACCGCGCCGCGCTTGCCAGTTGCCTGTCCGACGCGCTGGCGGCGCAGCCATCAGTAACACGCAAATCCCTCAATCTTGAGCATATCCATCAGCCGGGCGAGACCGTCTGTCTGGTAACAGACGATGGCGCGAGCGCCGAGTTTGACGGGCTTGTGGCCGCCGATGGCGCGTCGGGTCCCGGCCGCCGGCATGTGGCGCCTTCGGCCAGCCAGATCGGTGCAACTGGCAGGGTGGCCATGCGCGCGCAGGTGCCGCTTGCCACGCTGCCGGCACATTTTGCCCTGCCGACCAGCAATCTGTGGCTGGGGCGTGGGGTGCATGTCGTTCATTACCCGATCGGTCACATGCTGAACCTCGTGGTGACGATGCCGGCCGAACGGACCGGGCCCGGCTGGCAGCATCAAATGCTGCCGGCCGGCACGCCGCTGGCTGTTCTTGCCGGTTCCGACATTACCTGGGTGAAGACGCCGCTGCCACCTGCCGGCACCGCCGGATGCTGGCGGCGTGGGTCTGTCGTTCTTGCCGGCGAAGCCGCGCACAGCATGCCACCACATCTGGCGCAGGGAGCGGGACAGGGACTTCAGGACGCGGCCTGTCTGCAAGGCTGGCTTGCCGCCGGCGATGATATGGACGCCGCCTTTTCCGGCTATGCACGGACGCGCGCCGGCGACGTGGCGCGGATTGTCCGCAAGGCCGATATGTCCGGCCGGATCATGGGGTTGTCGGGACCAGCGGCACATCTTCGCGACATCGCGCTGAATCTTGGTGGGGCCCGTCTGATGCAGAGCTGGCTTGCCGAAGTCTGGGCCGCTGATCCGTCGCTTGCCTGAATTGGCGAGACCGTCCCACCCGCCCGTCAGGCCAGGCCGCAACTGCGAACACTGCTTTCGAAATCCTCGCGGTTGAGATAGGCACCTGCCATCCTGCGACGTCCGCGGAACACCCCGCGACCATGCAGCACCCGCCAATTGTCGAAGATCAGCATGTCACCGGGCGCCAGCGTGTAGCGCCATTGATAGGACGGGTCATTGGCCATCCTGTCAAATGCCCTGATGCCGGCATAGAGCGCGCGCATGTCATCATCAGCAAGCCGTACCGTGTCACGGTCATAGTTGTTGAAAGTGACCTGGGCCAGCCTTCCTGTTTCATCAAGCCGCAGGATCGGCCGCCGCGCCCGCAGCACAACACCATCACCCTTATACAGGCCGGTGACACCGATCCGGGTCAGGTCGGCATGTACCTGCGGGTGTGATGACTTCAGATCAGCAGCGATACGGGCCCCGTCGACCATGATGGATTCGCCCCCCTCGGCATCATAGTCAACGCACAGCAGAAGCTGCAGGCCGGGCGCATCATGGCTGTAGGTGCCATCGGTATGCGGGCGAAGTTCTTTCGGCGTGTAGGCGGAATCCGCCATATCCTCATTGGCCTCAAACTCGAACAGGCCACCGAAGATTGTATGTCTGACATAGCCTATGGAATCAGCAACCTGCTGCACCGCGTCGAGATTGCGTGGGGTTCCCGTCAGGACCGCAAACCCATGTCCCAGCAGCCGTTCGAGAAGCTGCGAGACACCCCCCTCGCCATGAAACGCATCAAAGGACAGCCGCACCGAGTCAGGGTCGAGGCTTGCCGCATTCCAGGGCCGGGAATCGGGAAGGCGCATCGGATCACCAGCCTGCGCGAATTCAGCAAGAAAGCCGGCCTCATAATGTGCCGCGACATCAAGATCCGGCCATTCAAGAACAAGTGTGCCGGCATCGTCATCCACCCAGCCATTGCGCGGCCGGATCGCCGGATCGACAAGGGCGGTGAACAATTCACGCTGGTTGCTGCGCGTGTCGAAACTGACCGGATCTCGCGCATTGTCACGAAGCCAGAAATAGTCGAACCTCGCCTGCCCGCCATTGATCGACAGGCTCAGCTGGTCTTCGCCAAGCACCAGATTTGTCAGCATCGCGCGACTCCTTCTTTTGCGCTGAAACTAGCGCCAATCCTGGCACCACACAAGCATCGGGACATGCCTGGCCTTGTTTCGGGCCGTCACCCGATGTAGGTTCCGCGCGACGGGAAACCAGCTATGCTGGCCACCAGCCACGTCATCCGGGGGACATCATCGAATCGTCATGACCAGACTTGCAGATGACATGACGGACGCGCTGCGCCGGCTTGGCGTCGACAACCAGCCCGGCTTTGTGATTGCCGCGCTGTATAAGTTTGTTGATTTGCCTGATTATCGCGACCTGCAACCGCGCCTGCAGACCTTGTGCGACCAGCATGAAATCCATGGCACGCTGCTTCTTGCCGAAGAAGGCATCAACGGCACTGTCTGCGGTCCGCGCGCGGGCATGGTGGCACTTCTTGACTGGATCGAAACAGACGGACGCCTCGACGGACTGTCGTTGAAATTCTCCGCATCGCCAGAGCAGGCATTCCTTCGCATGAAGGTGCGGCTGAAGCGCGAGATCGTGACCATGGGACGTCCCGAAATCCGGCCGGCCCGGGCAACCGGCACCTATATCGAACCCGCCGAATGGAACGCGCTGATTGACGATCCGGACGTGATGGTCATCGACACCCGCAACCGCTATGAAACAGCCATCGGCAGTTTTTCAGGCGCGGTCGACCCGCAGACCGACAGTTTCCGTGAATTTCCGGCCTGGGCGGAAAGTCTCGCATCTGGCGAAGACAAGCGCCCAAAGAAACTTGCCATGTTCTGCACTGGCGGTATCCGCTGCGAAAAGGCAAGCGCGCTGATGCAGGATTTCGGCTTTGAAGAGGTCTATCATCTGAAAGGCGGGATCCTTCGCTATCTTGAGGAAACCCCGCGCGAGGACAGCCGCTGGCAAGGTGAATGCTTTGTTTTTGACAACCGTGTCGCGGTTGATCACGACCTGAACCCGGGACGCCACGCCATGTGCCATGCCTGCCGCATGCCGCTGGCACCAGAAGACCTTGAACATGATGATTACGCGCCCGGCGTCAGCTGCCATCACTGCCATGACCAAGCCGATGACGAACGGCGCCAGCGCCTGGCCGAACGGCAGCGGCAGATCGGTCTGGCCCGCGAACGTGGCGCGGCGCATCTTGGCGCCGCCGCGCGTCGGCAACGTGAAGATCAGCAGAAAGACTAGCCCGCGTCGCGCCCATGGGGACTGTCCAGATCAAGCTCCGGACCAACCGGCACGATCCCGGTCGGATTGATTGTCGCGTGGCTTCCATAATAATGCTGTTTGATATGATGCATGTTGACGGTGCCGGCGATCCCCGGCATCTGGTAAAGCTCGCGAAGATAGGCTGACAGCGCCGGATAGTCGGCAATCCGCCTGATATTGCATTTGAAATGGCCAACATAGACCGGATCAAACCTGACCAGCGTCGTGAAGAACCGCCAGTCGGCCTCGGTCAGAATGTCCCCCATCAGATACCGCTGCGCCGAAAGACGCGATTCCATCCTGTCCAGCGCTTCGAACAGGCGTGTCACCGCTTCCTCATAGGCAACGCTCGTCGTCGCAAAGCCGGCGCGATACACACCGTTATTGATGTTTGTGTAGATGTCGCTGTTCACCGATTCGATGTCGGGGCGAAGCGCCTCCGGCCAATAATCGTCATGATTGCCGGTGATGGCGTCAAACGCGCTGTTGAACATCCGGATGATCTCGGAGGATTCGTTCGAGACGATCAGGTCGCGCTTGCGATCCCACAATACCGGCACAGTGACACGCCCCGAGGCGTGTGGCTGAACGCGCGTATAAACCTGATGCAGAAAGTCATACCCGAACAGATCATCACCGGCGGCACCGTGCTGGTCAGCCTCAAAGCTCCAGCCATTCTCGAGCATCAACGGATGCACAACCGATACCGTTATGTGGTCCGTCAGGCCCTTCAGAAGGCGAAAGATCAGCGTTCTGTGCGCCCACGGGCAGGCATGGGACACATAGAGATGATAGCGCCCGCTCTCGGCCTCGAACCCGCCCTCGCCCGACGGACCGGCGCTGCCATCAGCGGTGATCCAGTTGCGATGACGGGCATCCTCACGAACAAAATGGCCGCCGCTCTTCTTGGTGTCATGCCAGGCTGTCGACCACTGGCCATCGATCAGGAGTCCCATCGCGGTGGCCGTCTCAGCTTTGCGCGGCGGCGCGGATGGCATCGATATTGGCGCGATAACCGGCTTCACCATCACCCTTGAAGATGGCTGAACCGGCAACAAGCGCCCGCGCCCCGGCAGCTGTCACAAGGCCGGCTGTGTCCAGAGTGATTCCGCCATCAACCTCGATCACAATATCACGGCCGGTCGTCATTTCGCGCAGCGTGGCGATCTTGTCGACCATGCCGGTGATGAAGGATTGGCCGCCAAAGCCGGGATTGACCGTCATCACCAGAATCAGATCAAGCCGGTCCAGCACATGCCGAAGCATGTCGGCAGGCGTATGCGGGTTCAACGACACACCGGCCCGACACCCAAGATTGCGGATCCGCGCCAACGTCCGGTCAAGATGCTGGCAAGCCTCGGCATGGACAGTGATGATCTCGGCACCGGCTGCGGCATAATCGTCAAGAAGCGCGTCCGGATTCGCCACCATCAGATGCGCATCGAATGTTTTGTCGGTGGTCTTCCGCAGCGCCTTGATGATGGGCGGCCCAAAGGTCAGGTTTGGCACGAAATGCCCATCCATGACATCAAGATGGATCCAGTCGGCGCCTGCCCGGTCAACCGCCGCCACCTCGTCGCCAAGACGGCTGAAATCCGACGCCAGAATGGAAGGTGCGATAATGATGCCGTTGTCCAAGATATCCTCCGGGCCATGAGCTGTGCACGCTGGCTGTTGTCATAGCCGCATGAGGGCCAAAACTCAACTGAAAGGCGGGATCAATCGCTGCCATCAGGAAGGTGGCAAGCCTGGTCCGGGCACCGCGTTGTCCGGCCATATCGCGCCGCCGCCTTATAAAGTGTCGCAGGGGCTACCGCAGCAGGGGCTTTTTCGGCTATTGTCTCAGACCAGCTTCACCAGCCGCCAGAGGATACTGATCATGGAAGGCGTTGTGTCCACCACCAAGCCCGTTTTCTCCTGGGAGGACCCGTTCCAGCTTGACCAGCAGCTCAATGATGAAGAGCGCATGGTTCGCGATACCGCCCGCCAGTTTGCGCGTGATGTCCTGCTGCCACGGGTGATTACCGATTTCCGCGAGGAAAGCTTCGATCCTGACGTCATGCGCCAGATGGGCGAGCTTGGGCTTCTTGGCCCGACCATCCCGCATGAATATGGTGGCGCCGGCGTCAACCATGTGTCCTATGGCCTTGCCGCCTATGAGATTGAGGCCATTGATTCCGGCTACCGTTCGGCCATGTCGGTGCAATCATCGCTGGTGATGCACCCGATCCACCAGTTCGGCACCGAAGACCAGAAACAGCGTTTTCTGCCCCGGCTGGCGACCGCCGAGCTGATTGGCTGTTTCGGCCTGACAGAACCCGATTACGGGTCCGATCCGGGCGGCATGGTCACCAAGGCGGTGAAGGTCGATGGCGGCTATCATCTGAGCGGCGCCAAGATGTGGATTTCGAACGCCCCGATTGCCGATATCGCGGTTGTCTGGGCCAAGCTTGACGGCAAGATTCGCGGCTTCATCATCGAGCGTGACACCGCAGGCGCCGGTTTCAGCACACCAAAGATCGAGGGCAAGCTGTCGCTTCGCGCGTCGATCACAGGGTCGCTGCAGATGGACAATGCCTTTGTGCCCGATGCCAATATCTTTCCGGAGGTGGCTGGCCTGAAAGGCCCGTTCTCCTGCCTCAACAAGGCGCGTTATGGCATTGCCTGGGGCACATTGGGAGCGGCACAGTTCTGCTATGACGCAGCCCGCACCTACACACTCGACCGCAAGCAGTTTGGGCGGCCGCTGGCGGCTAACCAGCTTGTGCAGCTGAAGCTTGCCGACATGCATACCGAAATCAGCATCGGTCTTCAGGCCTGTCTTCGTGTCGGGCGTCTTCTGGACGAGGGCAATTGCCCGCCGGAAAACATTTCGACCATCAAGCGCAACAGCTGTGGCAAGGCGCTGGCGATGGCGCGCACCTCGCGCGATATGCATGGTGGCAACGGCATTGCCGAGGAATATCACGTGATGCGCCATCTGATGAATCTGGAAACCGTGAACACCTATGAAGGCACACATGATGTTCACGCATTGATTCTCGGCCGCGCCATTACCGGCATCCAGGCCTTTACCGGCTGATCCGGGGATCATTGGCATGACGCAGGGAACCGGGGCGCTGTCGCACCTTCGGGTGCTTGATCTGTCGCGGATCCTCGCCGGTCCCTGGGCGACGCAGATGCTTGGCGATCTCGGGGCCGACATCATCAAGGTGGAACGTCCTGTCAGCGGCGATGACACGCGTGGCTGGGGGCCCCCATTCGCCGATGAGATGACCGGTGATGCCACGACAGACGCTGCCGCCAGATCGGCCTATTTCTGTTCGGTCAACCGCAACAAACGCTCGCTTGCCATCGACATCACATCGCCGGACGGCGCGGCGATCCTGCGTGACCTGATCCCGCAATGCGACGTGCTTGTCGAGAATTTCAAGGTTGGCGGACTGGCGAAATACGGCCTTGATTACGACTCGCTGAAACCCATCAACCCCCGGCTTGTCTATTGTTCGATCACCGGCTTCGGGCAGGACGGGCCGGATTCCGGCCGCGCCGGCTATGATTTCATGATTCAGGGCATGGGCGGGTTGATGAGCGTCACCGGCGAGCCTGACGGCATGCCGATGAAGGTTGGCGTGGCCCTGGTTGATGTGCTGACCGGCACCAACGCCGCCACCGCCATCCTTGCCGCGGTCATGCATGCCGAGCGCACCGGCGACGGCCAGCATATCGATATGAGTCTGTTTGATGTCAGTGTTGCCAGCCTTGCCAATCAGGCACTGAACCACCTTGTCGCGGACCGGGTGCCGGGACGGCTTGGCAACGCGCATCCGAACATCGTCCCCTACCAGGCCTTCGCCACCAGGGATGGGCATATCATCCTGGCGGTCGGCAATGATTCGCAGTTTCGCAAATTCTGTGATGTTGCCGGCCTGGACGGGCTGGCTGACGATCCCGACTATGCCACCAACAAGGCGCGGGTGATGAACCGCACCGCGTTGTTGCCGCATATCGAGGCCGCCTTTCGCCAGCAGACAACCGGCTGGTGGCTTGACAAGCTTGCCGCGGTCAGTGTGCCGGCAGGTCCGATCAACCCCATCGACAAGGTCTTCGCCGAACCGCAGGCGGTGCATCGGGGGCTTGCCATGACCATAGACGACGACCTGAATGGCACCATCCCCAGCGTCGCAAGCCCGCTTCGCCTTGGCGACACACCGCCACGAACGACGTCGCCGCCGCCACGCCTTGGAGCACATAGCCGCGCGGTGCTGCGCGACCTTCTGGCGATGGATGCGCCAGAGATTGACCGGCTGATGGCCGCGGGCGTGATCGCTGAACCGTCCTGACGGGCGCCTTAATTGGCCTTGCGTGACAGCAGCCCGCGAAGCTGACCAGGCTCGACAATTACCGCCGCAACACCGCCAATGACGATGAGGCCGCCAAACATCACATGCGCACCCGGACGTTCGCCAAGAAAGCTGATGGCACCAAGAATTGTCGATACCGGCAGCAGCAGCAGCACCGGCATCGCCATCGGCACCGGATAGCGCGCCAGAATGAAATACCAGGCTGAATAGCCGAACACCGTCATGACCACACCGAGATAGGCGACCGCCAGCCAGTCGGATGCCGAGGCGGTGGCCAGCACGGGAAGCGGGTTTCCCTCAATGAAGACTGAGGCAAGAAGCATCTGCGGTGCCGCAATCATGCCGATCCAGGCGGTCAGCTGAAAGCCGTTGAGAGCGTCGCCAAGGCGGCGCACCAGAACCTGGCCAAAGGCCCAGAACAGGCAGCCTGACATCACCAGACAGGCACCGACCATCTGGCCCTTCAGCGACGGCGCGCCGACAATGGTCACAATCCCGCCAATTGACACCGCCATACCAAACATCTGGCGGCGGGTCGGCCATTCACGAAGCATCAGCGCGGCAATGACCGAACCAAACACCACCTCTGACTGCACAAGCAGGATGGCCGGTGTCGCATCCATCCTGGCCAGTCCGGAAAATGTCAGGCCATATTGCAGCGTGGCCGAGGTCAGGGCGATCACCGTCAGCATCCGCCAGTGGCCACGCGGTATCGGGACAAACCAGACAAGGATCAGCGCCGCGATCAGGAACCGCATCCCCATCAGCAGCAGCGGTGAGAAATGATCAAGCCCGGCCTTGGCCAGCACAAAACCGAACCCCCAGGTCAACGGCACAAGAAGCGCGATCAGAAGATGTAGCGGGGTCATGTTGCAACCCCTTTGGCGTTCCCACCCGTCATCTCGACAAGCAGCCTGTCAAGGAAGGTCAACCCCTCATCCATCGCCATCTCGGTGATGAATTCATCTGGCTGATGCATCTGCGCCATGCCACCGGGACCGATGACAATCACATCCATGCCGGCCTGCTGGAAAAACGGGCCGTCGGTGCCGAACGAGATAACCCGCGGCGGCTCGTTCGTCCACAATCTGCCAACAAGCGCGGCCGCCACCGAAGGGGTCCGCGCCTGCAACGGCGGCACATCCGACAGCATATGGGTGGTGATCGCGCAGGCCGGATCACCCGCCTTCATGGCCGGCAGCAATTCGGCCTCGATGAAATCCATGACACGGGCACACAGGATGTGCGGGTCCTCGCCGGGGAGTGCCCTGACTTCCCAGTCAATGCGGCATTCACCAGCAATGATATTGCGCGCCTCGCCGCCGGTGACAGTCCCGACCGACAATGTTGAAAAAGGCGGATCGAAGGGCGACCCCGCCACCGGGCTGGCAGCGCATTCAGCGGCCAGACCCTCGATGAACCCGATCAGCCTTGCCGCCGCATAGATGGCATTGACCCCGCCTGCCGGGCGCGAGGCATGGCCCGCCATCCCGCGAATATGGGTGACAAGCTCGATGATGCCCTTATGGCCGTTGAAGGGTTTCATACCGGTTGGCTCGCCAATAATGGCAAGACGCGGCGCCACCCCGTTGGCGTCAAGAAACGCCGGCATCTGCTGCGCGCCAAAACTGCCGATCTCTTCGTCAAAGGTGAAGGCAAAATAGAGTGGCTCGGCCAGATCGTCGGCGCGCGCCTGAAACAGCGGCGCCATGGCCAGCACCATCGCAAGAAATCCCTTCATATCGACGGCACCACGTCCGATCAGGCGTCCATCCTCGCGGCGGAGGGCGAAGGGATCGCCACTCCACCCCTCGGCAGTGGCAGGCACGACATCCAGATGCCCCGAAAGAAGCACCCCGCCGGGCGTGGCCGGGCCAATCCTTGCCAGCAGGTTGAAGCGTGATCCATCCGCATGCGCGTCGCGAAGAGTCTCGATTCCCAGTTCGGCAAGACAGGATTCGACATAGGATACGATATCGTCATTCGGCTGCAGGCTGATGCTGCGATAGCTGACAAGGTCGGCCAGCAGCGCGACCGCCGCCTCGTGGCGCGGGTGACCGCCGCCCATCATGCCGGCACGACATGAACATGCTGTGGAAAATCACACAGCCGCACACAGTCGTCGGCACGAACATGCAAAGTTTCGCTGAGTTCCATGCCCCAATCATCCATCCACATGCCAAGGATCACATGGACCACCGCATCCTCTGGCACCGATGCCGTCTCGCCGGGGCGAAAGGACAGGGTTCGCTCGCCCCAGTCCGGCGCGTAGCCGACACCGATCGAATAGCCGATCCGGCTTGGCTTTTCGAGGCCATAGCGATCAAGAACGCGTTGCCAGGCGGCATGAACATCGCCGGCGATGGCACCGGCCTTCAGACACTCCATTACCGCCGCCATGCCTTCCTCGACAGCCGCCGCCGTGCGCTGCAGCTCGTCAGGCGGCGTGCCAAGATGAACGGTGCGCGCCAGCCCGACATTGTAGCGTCGCGCACAGCCACCAAGTTCAAAGGCAATTGTCTGGCCGCTTTCAAGCGGCGCGTCAGTCCATAGCGGATGCGCCGTCATCGCCGCCTCGCCAGCCAGGATCAGCGGATGAATGGCCGGCATATCGCCACCCTGATCGGGTGTGCCGCGTATCTGTGTCGCCACCACATCAGCCATCAGATCACACTGCCGGACGCCGGGACGGGCGCCGTCCCAGGCCGTCTGCATCGCCATCTCGGCAATCCGCGCGGCGCGGCGCATGACCTCCAGTTCAGCTGGACTCTTCACCAGCCGCTGCCAGTTCACCAGCAGGTCGGCATCGATGAAGCTGGCATCGGGAAGACCGGCCCGAAGCGTCGCCATCGCCCGCGGGGACAGAAAATAGCTGTCACTTTCATAGCCTATGCGCGCCGTGGCGAATCCCCGCTCGGCCATCCAGGCGGCGACATGCCCCATCGGATGCGTATCAGCACGCTGAACCAGCGTTTCGGGATAGGGAACAACCTGCGTCTCGGACAGATAGGTGGTGAATTTCGCCGCGCCGGCATCCATCATCCTGCCAATCCAGAACGGCCCGTCATGAAGATCGACCAGCATCATCTGCGGGGTGTAGAAGGACCAGGCATCATAACCGGTCAGCCAGTTGATATTATCGGGATCACCAATGATCAGCGCGTCGAGACCACGTGATTCCATCTCCGCCCGCACTCTGGCGAGGCGGTCCGCATATTCAGCCTTGGTGAAGGCAGGTGCCATCTCTCAGCCTCCGTCGCGATACTCGACGCCCGGCAGTATACACAACATCTCATAAAGAAGATTGGCCGCCAGCAGCGCTGTGTTGCCCTGCGGATCATAAGGAGGCGAGACCTCGACAAGGTCGGCCCCGACAATCGACAGACCGCGGCAACCACGGATGATCTCGATCGCCTGAATCGGTGTCAGCCCGCCAATTTCCGGTGTGCCGGTGCCAGGCGCGAATCCGGGGTCGAGTGAATCAATGTCAAAACTCAGATAGACCGGGCCATCACCAAGCGCCGTGCTGGCGCGCGCGATCAACGGCGCCGCCGACTGGTGCCACAATTCCTCGGCCTGCACGACGGTGAACCCCCGGTCGCGCGCCCAGTCGAAATCCTCGGCCGTATAGCCGGTGCCGCGAAGCCCGATCTGCCAGGTGCGGTGCGGGTCGATCAACCCTTCTTCAACGGCGCGCCGGAACGGTGTGCCATGCGCGATGGCCTCGCCGAACATATGATCGTTGATATCGGCATGCGCATCGACATGAATCAATCCGACAGGCCCGTGACGGCGCGCCATGGCCCGCAGCACCGGAAGCGTCAGCGTATGATCGCCACCAAGGGTCAGCGGAATGACGTCATGCGCCAGGACGCTGTCATAAAAGGCGCTGATTCGTGCTACCGAATCCTTGAGGTCGAAGGTGTTGATCGGCACATCGCCAAGATCGCCAACGCGAAGCGAGTCGAACGGCGCGGCGCGGGTCCACATATTGTAGGGGCGCAGCATTACCGATTCAGCGCGGATCTGTTTGGGCCCGAAACGCGTTCCCGGGCGGTTCGAAGTGCCGACATCAAGTGGAATGCCGATGAAGACGGCATCCATGTCGGCAGCGCTGTCGACGGCAGGAAGGCGCATCATCGTTCCCGGGCCAGCAAAGCGTGGCATGTCATTGCCGCCAAGAGGCTGCGGGAACTCCGGCGCGTCGTCACTCATGTCGTCTCCTCTGTCCGTCACACCTGCCGGATCACAGCCGCGCCGCATGCCAGCGAAGGTGATCTTCCATGAAGGTGGAAATGAAATAATAGGAATGGCCATATCCGGGCTGCATCCGCAACGTCAGTTCGGTCAGCCCCCCCTTGCAGGCAGTCTCGAACAGCCATGGCCGCAAGCCGGTCTCGAGAAAGCTGTCGGCATCACCCTGGTCGATCAGGATTTCGGGGAAGGCATGGCCGTCCTGAACAAGCGCCACCGCGTCCCAGGCCCGCCAGGCATCACTGTCAGACCCAAGATAGCGAGTGAAGGCATTGGCAGCCCATTCGGCCGTCGACGGATTGACGATCGGCGCGAAGGCCGAACAGCTGTGGAATCGCTCGCTGTTGCGAAGCGCCATCACCAGCGCGCCATGCCCGCCCATCGAATGACCAAAAATGCCCTCTCGTGACATGTCGACCGGGAAATTGGCCGCCACCACCGCCGGCAGATCCTCGAGCACATAGCTGTACATCCGGTAATTGGCATCGTAGGGAGGCTCGGTGGCGTCGACATAGAAACCGGCACCCGAGCCGAACTGCCAGCTCTCTTCATCCGGCACCGCGTCGCCGCGCGGGCTGGTATCGGGACAGATAATGGCAAGTCCCAGTTCCGCCGCGACGCGCCGATACTCACCCTTTTCCATCACATTGGCGTGTGTGCAGGTCAGGCCCGACAGATACCACAGCACCGGCACAGGCCCATTCTCGGCCTGCGGTGGCAGATAGACCGCGAACGTCATGTCGCATCCGGTGATCTTCGAGGCATGACGATAGACCCCCTGGACACCGCCAAAGGATTTTTCGGTCGACAGCGTTTCCATATCCGGCCCGCCCTAGAAAACCACGACGGTGCGGATCGATTCACCCTCATGCATGAGATCGAAGCCCTTATTGATATCCTCAAGCGCCAGCGTGTGGGTGATCATCGGGTCGATCTCGATCTTGCCCTGCATGTACCAGTCGACAATCTTCGGCACATCGGTGCGCCCACGGGCGCCGCCAAAGGCGGTGCCGCGCCAGCTGCGGCCGGTGACAAGCTGGAACGGGCGGGTCGAAATCTCCTGGCCGGCGCCGGCAACGCCGATGATGATCGACTCGCCCCAACCCTTGTGCGCGCATTCCAGCGCCTGGCGCATCACCGTGGTGTTGCCTATACATTCGAAGGAATAATCGGCACCGCCGCCGGTCAGCTCGACAAGATGACCGACAAGATCGTCGCCATGTTCGGCCGGGTTGACGAAATGCGTCATGCCGAAACGTTCGCCCCATTCCTTTTTGCTGTCATTCAGGTCGACGCCAACAATCATGTTGGCGCCAATCATGCGAAGCCCCTGGATGACGTTCAGTCCGATGCCGCCAAGCCCGAAGACAACGGCGTTGCATCCCGGCTCGGCCTTGGCGGTGTTGATCACCGCACCAATACCGGTGGTGACGCCGCAGCCGATATAGCAGATCTTGTCGAACGGGGCGTCCTTGTTGACCTTCGCAAGCGAGATTTCGGGAAGTACGGTGAAATTCGAGAATGTGGAAGTGCCCATGTAATGCAGAACCGGCTCGCCCTTGATCGAGAAACGGCTTGTCCCGTCCGGCATCACACCCTGGCCCTGCGTGCCCCGGATCGCCTGGCACAGGTTGGTCTTTGGATGAAGACAATATTCGCATTCACGGCATTCCGGCGTGTAAAGCGGGATCACATGATCGCCGGGGGCGACACTTGTCACACCGGGGCCAATCTCGCGAACGATGCCGGCACCCTCATGACCAAGGATCGCCGGAAACATTCCCTCGGGATCGGCGCCGGACAGGGTGAAAGCGTCTGTATGGCAGATGCCGGTGGCCATGATCTCGACAAGCACCTCGCCTTCGCGCGGGCCGTCCAGATCGACTTCCATGATTTCAAGTGGCTTGCCGGCAGCCACCGCGACAGCGGCACGGGTCTTCATCGTCCATTCCTCCCTTGGGCGCGGCCGCGCCTTCCCTGATCAGGGTGGCGGCCTGTCATTGCTTTGCGGTCACGATGACATGGCGGCCAGACCGGCACAAGAATGTTTCTGTGCGTTCGGCCAGCAACGCTCTAGCGCTGCACGGTGTCCCGGTCAGGGTGGAAGAAGGGGCTGTCATTGGCGCGGGCCAGCGGCGCGCGGCCAAGAATATGATCCGCCGCCTTCTCGCCAGTCATGATCGACGGGGCGTTGAGATTGCCATTGGTGATGCGGGGAAAGATCGACGAATCAGCAACCCGCAATCCTTCGACCCCGATCACCCGGCATTCCGGATCGACAACACTGGCCGGGTCGGTGGCGGCACCCATGCGCAGCGTGCCACAGGGGTGATAGGCGCTCTCGGCATGATCGCGGACGAAACCGTCAATGGCCTCATCCGAGATGGCGGCTTCGCCAGGCTGGATTTCGGCACCACGATAGGGGTCCATCGGCGCCTGAGACAGAATTTCGCGTGACAGCCTGATACAGCGCCTGAACTCCACCCAGTCATCGGGATGGCTCATATAGTTGAAGCGAATTTCGGGCGCCGAGTCCGGTTCAGCATCACGGATCCGGACATGGCCGCGCGACTTTGAGCGCATCGGCCCGACATGAAGCTGGAATCCGTGCCCCTCGGCCGGCGCCTTGCCGTCATAGCTGATCGCCACCGGCAGAAAGTGATATTGAATATCGGGATAGGCGATACCAGCGGCGGACCGGATGAAGCCAAGCGTCTCGAATTGATTGGACGCACCAAGCCCGCGCTTGAAGAACAGCCATTCCGCTCCGATCCGGGCCTTCGCCAGAAGACCAAGATGGCTGTAGAGCGTGATCGGCTGCAGACAGGCCACCTGGAAATAGACCTCAAGATGATCCTGCAGATTGGCCCCGACACCGGCCCGGTCAGCCCGCACCGCGACACCGGCATCCTTCAGCACACCGGCTGGCCCAATCCCCGAACGTTGCAATATCTGCGGTGAATTGATGGCGCCTGCCGCCAGCACGATTTCGGCATTGGCCCGCGCCTCGTGCCTGGTGCCGCCGTGAAGATAGCTGACGCCGACCGCCCGCGGCCCGTCGAACAGGACCCTGTCGACAAGCGCGCGCGTCACAAGCCGCACATTGCCGCGCGCCAGTGCCGGCCGAAGATAGGCATTGGCCGCCGACCAGCGCCGCCCCTTCCACACCGTCATGTCGGCCGGACCGAACCCTTCCTGCCGATACCCGTTATAATCCGGCGTCGCCGCATATCCTGCCGCCTCGGCCGCCGCCACAAAAGCGTCATGGAGCGGGTTGTCGCGCGGCCCGCGGGTAACATGAAGCGGTCCGTCAGTGCCACGCCATGGTATCTCGCCACCATGCGATGTCTCCATCCGCCGGAAATAGGGCAGCACATCGGCATAGCCCCATCCGGTGGCGCCCGAGTCCTCCCAATGCGTGTAGTCACCGGCATGGCCGCGAACATAGATCATGCCATTGATCGACGATGACCCGCCAATCACCTTGCCACGCGGGCAGACAAGCTGTCGCCCCCCAAGCGCCGGTTCCGGCTGTGCCAGATAGCCCCAATCATAGCGCGGCATGTTCATCGGATAGGACAGGGCGGCCGGCATCTGAATCAACGGGCCGGCATCGCTTCCACCATATTCGAGGACAAGGATGCGCCGTGTGCCATCCTCGCCAAGCCTGTAGGCAAGCGCGCTTCCCGCCGATCCCGACCCGATGATGATATAGTCATAGCTGTCAGTCATGGCGCCACTATCAAGAGCCGTACCGGCCACGTCAAGCAAACCGCCACAGGACAGACTACAGGACAGGCCAAG
>JBMZTC010000003.1:0-145820 GCA_049623505.1 Puniceispirillaceae bacterium (SeqCode)
GCTGACGCCGATGTCATGTCGCAGATGGTGGTGTCGATGGATGTGATGTGACGGGACCGCGCGGTGGCCGGCGCTGGCCTTTTGTGCCGGGCGGGGCCGCCTCACTGCTGCCATATTGACCGGGTCTAGTTGGCATCGCACGGTCCGCCACAGCGCGCCCGTCACCACACATATTCACGCCGGGAGACATGACATGCTGATCCGCGCCCGCCGCAGCTGGGAACTGCCCGAATCCGCCGCCACCCCCGAAACCGTCTGGATGAACCGCCGCGACTGGCTGAAAGGCGCCGGCTTTGCCGGGCTTGGCCTCGCCACTTCCGGTCTGACCGCCGGCATGGCGCCGGCCGCGCTGGCTGCCATCGGCGGCTATCCCTTTCCGCGCAACGATGCCTACACGCTGGACCGCACGGTGACCGACGAGGAGATGGCCACCACCTACACCAATTTCTATGAATTCGGCTCGTCGAAGAATATCTGGAAGAAAACGAAGCGGCTGCAGACAGACCCGTGGGCGGTCACCATCGACGGCATGGTCGAGACCGCGTTGACGCTGGACGCCGAGGCGCTCGTCAGTGCCATGGGCGGGTTCGAGGAACGGCTCTACCGGCATCGCTGTGTCGAGGCCTGGGCGATGGCGGTGCCGTGGTCGGGCGTGCCGCTGGCCAACCTTCTGAAAGTCGCCAGACCGACCGCCGGCGCGAAATATATCCGCATGGAAACTTTCCTCGACCCGAAGGTGGCGCCCGGCCAGAAACAGGCCTGGTATCCCTGGCCCTATGTCGAGGGGCTGACCATCGAGGAGGCGCAGAACGAGCTGGCCTTCCTTGCCACCGGCATTTATGGCAAGCCGCTGCCGAACCAGAATGGCGCGCCGATCCGGCTTGTCACGCCATGGAAATATGGCTTCAAGGGAATCAAGTCGATCCGCCGTTTCACCTTCACCGACCAGCGGCCGGTCTCGTTCTGGGAACAGCTTGCCGGCAATGAATATGGTTTCTGGGCGAATGTGAATCCGAATGTGCCGCATCCGCGCTGGTCGCAGGCAACCGAACGCATGCTGGGCAGTGATGACCGGGTGCCGACGCTGCTGTTCAACGGCTATCGCGACGAGGTGGAATATCTCTACGCCAAACTGCCAATCGCCGACCCGCGCGAGCTGTATTATTAGGGTGAGAGACCTCAAGACTTAGCGCTGGAACGCAGGTTTGGTTGGCAATTGAAGTATCTTGTTCACGCGGTCATCGTCTTCCAACTCATAGTATCCGCCTCGATTTCGACGTGCATCAACTGAGTATTGTAATCCGATTAGAGATTTCGCCGATTGCTTGCTGTAGACGGGTAACAGTCCGATTGCTTGGAAATGACACGACCCCCCACGTATCCGGCGTGAAGCCCGGCATATGAGTGATGAACAGTCTCATCTGCTTCCCTCCTGAGTAAATGGAGGAACAGATTACCGGGCTATGACTAATTTTCCCTTAACGCCCCAACAATTCCAGAAGCTGTTTGGCCAGCCCGTCCATTTCGTCAAGACGCTCGAACGGGCCTGACGGGATGGTCTCGCCAAGCGGGACGGTATGGCCGGCGGCGAACATCGCGTCATGAAAGGCGCGGATGCGGCCGCTCTCGCCACTGGGATTGTCCGGCGTCGCGGTGCGCCACGGCGCGATCATTACCGGCTTGCCGCTGATCGCGGCCTCGCTGGCCATATTCACCGAATCCGCGGTGACGATGGTGGCCTGGGCCAGCCCCAGAACGCCGGGATAGATATTCGGCTCGTCATCGCGCGGCAGCATCACCTGGCTGGCCGGCAATGCGGCAGCAATGCTGTCGACCAGCCCGCCGGGCGTGCGCCGCGAGGCGACCGGGATCAGCAGCGCCGCGTTGGCCCTGGCAAAAGCAGCCAGCCGCGCGCCCATCGCCCGGGCCATCTCGTCGCTCACCTGGTAGCGCCGGTTGTCACCGCCAAGCATCACCGCCACCGCGGTGCGCCGTGTCGTGCCAAGCCAGCGTGAGGGCATATCCATCATGGCGCGCTGGATCGTCCCGAGCGTCAGCCTGTTCAGCGATCCGGTGGTGACAAGCACATTCGGCCCGCGCGCCCGGTCATGGCGCGGCACCACCAGTGCGTCGAACAGGCGCGGTGGCAGGCGCGGGTCCTGAATATGGACAATCCGGGTTGGCGTGCCGGCGGCATGCGCCTGCCGCCGCAGCGCCAGCGCGAACCCGGCCATGCGCCGTCCGCAGGTGATCATGATGTCGGGGAACTGGCCGGCATGGGGCCGGCGGTGAAGCTGGCCCTGCGCCGCCGCGGCATAGAGCGGCAGGCCGGGCATCCAGGCGGCAAGGCGCGGCAGCAACCGGATCATCCCGTGCGGCGACACGGTGAATTCCTCGCAATCCCGGTCGGCCCGCGCCCGGCTGAGCGCGTCGGCAAGCGCCACCGCCTGCAGCCTCATGCCGGCCGTGCCATCACTGACAGCCCAGATCTGCGTTGGCCCGGCACCTGCAGGCCCGGTTCTGGGTGGGTCGGCCGGTCTGGATTCGCTGTCCGGCATTCGGGCATGTCTCCTAATGATGGTGCCAGATGGCGTATGACGAGGTCGGTGGGGCGGCGTACTGGCGCGCTGTGTGCGTGGCCTGTGTCCAGCCTGCTGAAACCCGCGATACCAGCTGAAAGTTGACCTATTTCATTCGTAGGAAATGCCGCAGGCTTGCGCAATATTATTTCGCAATTTTCTTGCGCCAGGACCACCGCCCCCTTATCCTCACCATGTTTTTACGATATTTTTTCCTGATTCATTCCAGAAATTCGAACACGGGGCATCATGGCGGGCAAGGTGAAGCTGGACAATGTCGACCGGCAGATTCTCGGCGATCTGCAGGATGACGGGCGCATGACGAATGTCGATCTGGCCAAGCGTGCCGGTATCTCGGCGCCGCCCTGTCTTCGCCGGGTTCGCGGGCTGGAGGATGCCGGCATCATCCGCGGCTATCACGCCGATCTCGATCCGGAATCGCTTGGCTATTCGGTGCAGGTCTTTGCCTTTGTCGGGCTGACAAGCCAGGCCGAGGCCGATCTTCAGCTGTTCGAGGAGATGGTGACCTCATGGCCGCAGGTTCGCGAATGCCACATGCTGATGGGCGAGACCGATTTCCTGCTGAAGATTGTCGCGCATGACTGGGATGATTTTCAGAAATTCCTGACCACCCGCCTGACGCCGGCGCCGAATGTCAGCCATGTGAAGACGGCGCTGTCCATCCGCTCGGCCAAGAACATGCCGGGCGTCCCCGTCGACGGGGTGGATGAGGGTTAGACGCTACTCCGCGACCTTGCCCATGTCGAACAGGGCGATCGACAGGATTTCATAGCTTTTCACGCCGCCGGGGGTGTGCACCTCGGCCGAATCCCCGACCGATTTGCCAATCAGGCCGCGCGCGATCGGTGATGAGGTCGAGACAAGGCCCTTGTTGATATCGGCCTCATAGGGGCCAACGATATGGTAGGTCGATTCCTCGTCCGTATCCTCGTCGGCAACCTCGACCGTGGTGCCGAAAGTCACCTTCTCGCCGCTCAGCTTGGTGGCGTCGATCACCTCGGCGCGGCTTGTCACATCCTCAAGCTCGGAAATCCGGCCCTCGACAAAGGACTGGCGTTCGCGCGCCGCGTGATATTCGGCGTTTTCCGATAAATCGCCATGCTCGCGCGCATCGGCGATGGCCTGGATGACCGCCGGCCGTTCATTCGCCTTCAGATGCGCCAGTTCTTCCTTGATCGTGTCGAGCCCCTGCGGGGTGAAGGGAATCTTTTCCATCGTTACGTCGCCGTCTAATCTGTCGTCGTTCAATCCATGTCATGGCGATCTGGCCAGCCTGTCCGCAAGGCGCCTGCTGATCCGGCATCCGTTTCCGGAGCCGCATGGCCGCGCGCCGCATTTCCGTCATGACCCCGGTTATCCGCATCTGCAGGCGGCAGAACCGTTGTCAGCTGGCAATGTCGGACAGGAAATCCTGCAGTGTGCGAACACCGAGGTCACCTTGCTGCAGGGCCCCTATGGCCTGTGTTGCAGCGCGGCTGCCTGATACCGTCGTATAATACGGAATTTTGTTCGTTAATGCCGTATGACGCAAGGAGAAACTATCCTGCATCGAGGCGGCGCCCATGGCGGTGTTGAAGACGATCTGAATGTCGCCTGACAGCATCGCGTCGACGGCGTGCGGGCGGCCTTCCATGACCTTGTTGACGCGGGTTGCCGGCACGCCGGCACCGGTCAGCGCATCGGTGGTGCCGCCGGTGGCCAGAATCTCGAACCCAAGCCCGACCAGATCGCGGCAGATCGCGGTGAATGCCGCCTTGTCCTCGTCGCGGACCGAGACAAAAACCTTGCCGGCAAGGGGCAGGTCAACACCGGCGCCAAGCTGGCTCTTGGCGAAGGCGCGGCCAAAATCGCCATCGATACCCATCACCTCGCCGGTCGATTTCATTTCCGGGCCAAGCACGACATCGCTTCCCGGGAAACGGGCGAACGGGAAGACAGCCTCCTTCACCGCGACATGGTCAAGCGTGATATCGGACAGCGCGAAACTGGCCAGCTTTTCCCCGGCCATCACACGCGCCGCGATCTTCGCCAGCGGCACGCCGGTGGCCTTGGCGACGAATGGCACCGTACGGCTACCGCGTGGATTGACCTCAAGAAGGTAGATGTGATCGTCCTTGATCGCGAACTGCACATTCATCAGCCCGACAACACCCAGGGCACGGGCCAGCGCCTCGGTCTGGCGACGGATCTCGACCAGCAGCTCGTCCGACAGTGTCTGCGGCGGCAGGGAACAGGCCGAGTCACCAGAGTGAATGCCGGCCTCCTCGATATGTTCCATGATGCCGCCGATATAGACATCCTCGCCATCGCACAGCGCGTCGACGTCAACCTCGATGGCGTTGCTGAGGAAGCTGTCGATCAGCACCGGATTGTCACCCGAAACAACCACAGCATCACGCATGTAACGCTCAAGATCGGCAAGCTGGTGAACCACTTCCATGGCGCGTCCGCCAAGGACATAGGACGGGCGAATGACCACCGGCAGTCCGACCTCTGCCACGATATCGCGCGCCTCTTCGGCGGAGTGGGCGATACCATTGTGAGGCTGGCTGAGGCCCAGATCATTGACAAGCTTCTGAAAACGCTCGCGATCCTCGGCAAGGTCAATGGCGTCCGGGCTGGTGCCGAGAATCGGGATTCCAGCTTCCTCCAGCGCCGCCGCGATTTTCAACGGCGTCTGGCCACCAAGCTGGACAATCACGCCATGCATGGTTCCGGCCTCGGATTCGCGCCGGATCACCTCGATCACATCCTCGTCCGTCAGCGGCTCGAAATACAGCCTGTCGGACGTGTCGTAATCGGTCGACACCGTTTCCGGGTTGCAGTTGATCATGATTGTCTCATAGCCGGCCTCGGACAACGCGTAGCAGGCATGAACACAGCAATAGTCGAATTCGATCCCCTGGCCGATCCGGTTCGGCCCGCCACCAAGAATGACCACCTTCCTGCGGTCTGACGGGGCGGACTCACATTCAGCGCCAAGCACCGGCTCGTAGGTCGAATACATATAGGCGGTTTCGGCGGCGAATTCGGCGGCGCAGGTGTCGATCCGCTTGAAGACAGGATGCACAGCGGCGGCGCGGCGGGCATCGGCGACGGCGGCCGCCGGAACACCGGCAAGCGCAGCGATGCGGGAATCAGCAAATCCCATCGATTTCAGGCGCTGCAGCGATGCCGCGTCCGCCGGCACACCATCGCTGGCAAGCGATGCCTCGGCCGCGATGATGGCGGCAATTCTCTCAAGGAACCATTTGTCCCAGGCGGTGATGGCATGCAACTCGTCAACCGACATGCCCGAGCGAAGCGCCTGCGCGATCCTCAGGATGCGGAATGGCACGAATTCGCCAAGCCAGCCGCGCAGCGGGTCACCGCCAAGCGCGTCGTCAGGTGCCGGCATGGGCACCTCATCAAGGCCGGAAAGCCCGGTTTCCATCGAGCGAAGCGCCTTTTGCAGGCTTTCCTCGAAGGACCGGCCAACGGCCATCGCCTCGCCAACAGACTTCATCGAGGTCGACAGACGCGCCTCTGACCCGGGGAACTTCTCGAAAGTGAAGCGCGGGATCTTGGTGACGATATAGTCGATCGTCGGCTCGAAACTGGCCGGCGTGACGCCGGTGATGTCGTTCGCCAGCTCGTCAAGCGTATAGCCGACGGCAAGCTTTGCCGCCACCTTGGCAATCGGAAAACCGGTTGCCTTCGACGCCAGCGCCGAGGACCGGCTGACCCTTGGATTCATCTCGATGATGATGATCCGGCCTGTATCCGGGCAGACCGCGAACTGCACGTTCGATCCGCCGGTATCGACGCCGATCTCGCGCAGCACGGCAAGCGATGCATCGCGGAGCGCCTGATATTCCTTGTCGGTCAGGGTCAGCGCCGGTGCGACGGTGATGGAATCACCGGTATGAACGCCCATCGGGTCCATATTCTCGATCGAACAGACGATGATGCAGTTGTCGGCGGTGTCACGCACCACCTCCATCTCGAATTCCTTCCAGCCGAGAATCGATTCCTCGATCAGCACCTCGCTGACCGGCGACAGCCGCAGGCCATTCCGGACAATTTCCTCAAACTCGGCGCGGTTGTAGGCAACACCGCCACCTTCGCCGCCAAGGGTGAAGGACGGGCGGATGATGGCTGGCAGCCCGACAATGTCGAGCGCCTCGATACCGTCTTCGAAATTGTTCACGGTGCGGGCACGGGCGCATTCAAGCCCGATCTTTTCCATCGCGACGCGGAACAGTTCGCGGTCTTCGGCCTTTTCAATCGAATCCGGCCTGGCGCCGATCATCTCAACGCCGAATTTCGTCAATGTGCCGTTCTTTTCCAGCGCCAGCGCGGTGTTCAGCGCCGTCTGCCCACCCATTGTCGGCAGCAGGGCATCAGGCCGTTCGACCTCGATGATGCGCGCGACTGTCGCCGGTGTGATGGGCTCGACATAGGTGGCGTCGGCCATGCCGGGATCGGTCATGATCGTCGCCGGGTTTGAATTCACCAGGATGACACGGTATCCCTCGGCCTTCAGCGCCTTGCAGGCCTGCGCCCCGGAATAATCGAACTCGCACGCCTGGCCGATGATGATGGGGCCAGCGCCAATGATGAGGATGGAGTTGATGTCGTCGCGACGCGGCATCTTTACCCTTTCCGCTCGTCCATGAGCGTGGTGAACCGGTCGAACAGGTAACGCGAGTCATGCGGACCGGGAGAAGATTCGGGATGGTACTGCACGCAGAAGGCGGGCTTGTGGCGGTGCCGAAGTCCCTCGATCGAGCCGTCGAACAGCGACAAATGCGTGATCTCAAGCGTGTCGGGAAGCGAGTCGGGGTCGACGACAAAGCCGTGGTTCTGGCTGGTGATTTCGATTCGCCCGGTGGCAAGGTCCTTGACCGGGTGGTTGGCGCCGCGATGACCGCGCTCCATCTTGCGGGTCGTCGCGCCCATCGCGAGTGCCATCAGCTGGTGGCCGATACAAATGCCGAAGACCGGCATGTCAGCGTCAATCAGGCTGGCGATCTGCGTCGCCGCGTAATGTGCTGTTGCGGCCGGGTCACCCGGGCCGTTTGACAGGAACACACCGTCCGGCTTCATCGCCAGGATCGTCGCCGCGTCGGTCTCGGCAGGCACGACGGTGACATCGCAACCGGCATCTGTCAGGCAGCGCAGGATGTTGTGCTTACAGCCAAAATCCATCGCCACGACGCGGTGTTGCGCGGCGGTGGAACGGTGGCTGGATGAGGCGAGATCCCAGCTTCCCTCCTGCCAGGCGGACTCGGCATCGCGGGTCACCTCGATGGCAAGGTCCATGCCGGCAAGGCCAGGCCATGTTTGCGCCATCCTGGTCAGGGCCGGGATGTCAAAGTTACCATCCGGCGCGTGGCAGAGGACACCGTTCGGGGCGCCCGCATCACGAATGCGGCGGGTCAGGGCACGGGTGTCGATGCCGGCGATTCCCGGCAGCCCATGACGCTCCATCCAGGCGGTCAGGGCGTTCTGGCTGCGCCAGCTCGCCGGGTCCGTTGGCGGTTGCCTTGTGATCATGCCAAGCGCGGTCGGGGTCGTTGTCTCGTGGTCCTCGGGATTGGCGCCGACATTGCCGATATGCGGGAAGGTGAAGGTGATCAGCTGTCCGGCATATGACGGATCGGTCATGATTTCCTGGTAGCCGGTCATCGAGGTGTTGAAGCAGACTTCGCCGACATTCGTCGTCGCGGCACCGAATCCATACCCTTCGAAGACGGAGCCATCACCAAGAACAAGAACGGCGGTTGGTCCTGCCCAACCCGAGTTTGGCGCGGCACCAGACCGGCCAGAGTTCATGTTCTGAGCCATTGGGATCCCTGCAGCAAGTGGTCTATCTTGGTGACCCTGCGGAGGCGATGCACATCGAAGATGCGTTCACGATGGCGGCAGTTCAGCGGGGCCGATGTGTGATACATAAGGCGGCACATCCGGTCAAGTGGCTGACGGCGTCAAATTGGGGCGACCTCTTGCGAAATATGCGTTTTGTCGCTAAAACCCAGCAGTCTTCAGGCGTTGTGCGATGACGCAAACACTGAACCGACACATTTCAGGGTAGGTACATTATGGCGAATTTGCGCGAGGACATTGCAGCAGCGATGAAAGATGCGCTGAAGGCAAAGGATCAGGTTGCGCTGGCGACCATGCGCCTGATCAGCGCCGCGTTGAAGGACCGCGATATCGCGGCGCGTGGCAGCGGCAACCAGGACGGCATCAGTGACGAGGAAATCCTGTCGCTGATGCAAACCATGATCAAACAGCGGACCGAATCGGCGAAGATGTACCGGGATGGCGATCGTCCTGAGCTTGCCGAAGCCGAAGAAGCAGAAATCCAGATCATCATTGGCTTTCTGCCAGCACAGCTTGGCGAAAACGAGATCGCATCTGCCATCGAGGCCGCTATTGAGGCGACCGGCGCGGCATCGATCAAGGATATGGGGCAGGTTATGGGGCATCTCAAACAGACCCATGCCGGCCAGATGGATTTCTCCGTTGCCAGTCAGAAGGTCAAGGCCGCGCTTCTTGACCGTGGGTAAGCCGGGCGGCGTCTTGCCGATCACCACGATGGCTATCATTATAGTCAATCACACCGGAACCCTGGCACGGGTCCGGACCTTGGACTGTCGGAGTGGGAATGGCCGTACCGCCAGAATTCATAGAGGATTTGCGCCAGCGCGTTCCCCTGTCTGACCTGATAGGAAAGCGGGTGAAGCTTGTCCGCAAGGGACGCCGGTTCAGCGGTCTGTGCCCGTTCCACTCGGAAAAGACACCCTCATTTTCAGTTGTCGACGACCAGGGCTTCTATCATTGCTTTGGGTGCGGCGCGCATGGCGATGCCATTTCCTTCCTTCGTGAGACTGACGGGCTTGATTTCATGGAGGCCGTCGAGCGGCTTGCCGGCATGGCTGGGCTTGCGGTGCCGCAGAGCGCGCCCGAAGATCCGCAGCGCACCCGTCAGCGCAAGGCCGCGCTTGATATCCTTGAGGAAACAACCCGTGTCTTCCAGGCAGCTCTGCAGCGCAATGATGGGCAGGCCGCCGCGACCTATCTCCAGCGCCGGGGCCTTACCGAATCGGTTGTCTCGACCTACCGGCTTGGCTATGCGCCGCGCAGCGGGTTGCGGACGGCGCTGGCGGCACGCGGTTTCAGCGATGATGACATGCTCGCCGCCGGCGTGATCCGGCGGAGCGAGCGCGATGGCGAATTGTTCGATTATTTCCGCGACCGGGTGATGTTCCCGATCGAGGATCGCCAGGGCCGGGTGATTGCCTTTGGCGCGCGGGCGCTTGGTGACGCGCAGCCGAAATATCTGAATTCGGGCGAGGGGCCGACCTTTTCCAAGAAAACCGTTCTCTATGGATGGGTGCAGGCCCGCGAGGGGCTGCGGCGTGGTCTGCCGCTTGTCGTGGCCGAGGGTTATATGGATGTCATCGCCATTCAGAAAAGCGGCGTTGCGACCGCCGTTGCGCCGCTCGGCACGGCATTGACCGAAGAGCAGATCGGCCTGCTCTGGAAACTTCATGATGAACCTGTCCTCTGTTTTGATGGCGATGCTGCCGGGCAGCGGGCACAGGCACGCGCTCTGGAGCGCCTTCTGCCACAGCTTCAGCCCGGCAAATCGGCACGGCTTGCTGTTCTGCCGCAAGGTCAGGACCCCGATGATCTTCTGAAAAGCGAGGGGGGCGATGGTCTTCTCAAGGTGCTGTCGACGGCGCGGTCACTGATTGACAGCCTGTGGACCACATCAGGCGAGCAGCACGATCTGCGCCAACCCGAACAGCGTGCGCAGTTCTGGCAGGCGGTGCGCGATCAGGTCCGCCAGATTGGCCATGGCCAGGTCCGCGGCGCCTTTTCCGACGAAATCGAGGCGCGGATCGCGGCGATGCGCACTGCCGGTCGCGCCAAGGGGGGCGGATTCGGTGGTCTGGCGCGTCCGCGTGTGCGTCGGCCCGCTGCCGGCGCCATCCATCGCCATCGCGCAATTTGCGCCCTGATCATGGCGCATCCGGAACTGGTGCCGGACATGTTTGAAGCCCTTCTTGTCATCGACTCCGGCGATGCAGGCCTTGAAGCGCTGAAAAAAGCGGCTATTGATGCGGTAATTCGCGATCCCGACCTTGACGCGGCGGCACTCAGGCATCATCTACATGGGTTGAATTTGGCTGATGCGATTGGCGTGCTTGAGGGGGACGAAATGAAAGCGCGAATGCCATTCGACCCAAGTAACATTTCCGGCGCTGACGCCGGCCAGCATCTGCAGGAACTACTCCAGCTCGTTGGCGGTTCCTCAGGGCTGTTCTCCAGCGCGGCCTTCATACCCCGCTAACACCTGTTTCTGACCGGACCGATCCATTGACCGTTGCGGCCGGGCCGTACCAAAGACTGGCCGCACCAAGGAAAGCAGACGATATAAATGGCATCCAAGGCAACACAGCAGACCGAGACCGAAATCCAGCCTCAGGACGGCGCCATCGACGCGCCTGATCCCGATGCCGCCCAGCAGGCCCAAAAGCTTCTGATGAAGCTTGGCAAGGAGCGTGGCTACGTCACCCATGACGAGCTTAACGCGGCCCTGCCGACAGAGGATTTCACCTCCGAGCAGATTGACGAGTTCATGTCGACCCTCAGCGAGATGGGTGTCTCGGTTGTCGAGGCCGCTGACAGTGATGACTCGGCAGACAATGAGGAAGAAGAAACGCGCGCGTCGGGCAATGTGTCGGACAGTGATGTGTCGGGCACCGATGACCCGGTGCGGATGTATCTTCGCGAGATGGGCAGTGTCGAACTGCTGTCGCGCGAAGGGGAAATCGCCATCGCCAAACGCATCGAGGCTGGCCGTGAAATGATGATTGGCGGCATCTGCGAATCGCCGCTGACAATCCGGGCCCTTCTTCACTGGCGCGACCAGATCGCCGACGGTGTGGTGCCGCTTCGTGACATCATCGACCTCGAAACCACCTATGCCAAGATCAATGGTGGCCCGGTTGATCAGGAAATAATCAACGGCATGGGTGATGGCATCGACGACGCCGATCTCCAGGACGATGATTCAGAAGAGGAATCCGAAGAATCGGAAGAATCGGAGGACGAATCAGCCGATGGTGATGCTGATACCGATACTTCGACCCGCGATGCCAATACCGGCGATGAGGGCGATGATCTGAACATGTCACTTGCCGCGATGGAAGATGCGGTGCGTGATCATATGATGGCGCTGTTCGACGAAATCGCAGCGCTGTTCAAACAGTTCACGCGTTCGCAGGACCGGCGCCTGGCCAAGATGGCTTCCGGCGATGAACTGCCACCACGCAGTGAGGCAACCCATCTCGAGCACAAGATCCGCCTTGTTGAACTGATGGAAGGCGTCAGTTTCAATCCCGCCAGGATCGAGGCGCTGACCGACCAACTCTTCACCCTGAACAGACATGTCACAACGATTGAGGGCCGTCTTCTGCGAATCGCCACCGACGCTGGTGTGCCGCGCGATCAGCTGCTGGCGGCATGGGGTGGCCGAGAATGTATCGACCCATGGCCCGGCGAGGATTACCGTAGCAATCAGTGGCGCAAGCTGAAGGCACAGCATGCCGACGAGCTTGACGACATTCTCGGCAAGATCCGTCTGGTGGTTGATGATGTCGGGCTGTCGGTTACCGAATTTCGCGACATCATCCAGACCATTCAGCGTGGTCAGCGCGAGAGCGCCCGCGCCAAGAAGGAGATGGTCGAGGCCAACCTTCGTCTGGTGATCTCGATTGCGAAGAAATACACAAACCGCGGGCTGCAGTTCCTGGACCTGATCCAGGAAGGCAATATCGGCCTGATGAAGGCGGTCGATAAGTTCGAATATCGCCGCGGTTACAAATTCTCAACCTACGCAACATGGTGGATCCGGCAGGCGATCACCCGCTCGATCGCCGACCAGGCGCGCACCATTCGTATTCCGGTGCATATGATCGAAACGATCAACAAGCTTGTTCGCACCTCGCGCCAGATGCTGCATGAAATCGGCCGTGAGCCGACGCCGGAGGAACTGGCTGAAAAGCTGTCGATGCCAATCGACAAGGTCCGCAAGGTCCTGAAGATCGCGAAGGAGCCGATCAGTCTTGAGACGCCGATTGGCGACGAGGAAGACAGTCATCTTGGTGATTTCATTGAGGACAAGAACGCGGTGCAGCCGCTTGACGCCGCCATTCACGCCAATCTTCGCGAGACGACAACCCGTGTCCTGGCCAGCCTGACAGCGCGTGAGGAACGCGTTCTGCGGATGCGCTTTGGCATCGGCATGAACACCGACCACACGCTTGAAGAGGTCGGCCAGCAATTCAGCGTGACCCGCGAGCGGATCCGGCAGATCGAGGCAAAGGCGCTCCGCAAGCTCAAGCACCCGTCACGGTCGCGCAAGCTGCGCTCATTCCTGGAAAATTAGATCGCGCGGTATTGTCATTGCCTTCGCGGCGCTGCTGACGGGGCATTCGGCACTGGTCGGCGCGCGTGATCGCGTGTATACGCTCCCTGGATACGCTCCCTGTGTCGTCTTGAGGCGAAATATGCTTAAGATTGGGACAGGGGCGGCCAGATCGATGTTGCCGTCCACCCTTTTGGGGGCCTGTAGTTCAATTGGTTAGAACCCACGGCTCATAACCGTGTTGTTGCAGGTTCGAGTCCTGCCGGGCCCACCAACCTTCGCCGCATAGCGTTCAGGCCGGCAGGTTTGCGCAACACACGGATCTCAGATGCGCCGCCGGCCGCGGCGAATCAGGCTTCGCGTACGTGTTTGTAGACAGTGTTCCGCGACACGCCAAGTCGGCGCGCGACAAGGCTGACATTGCCGCCTGTTTCTTTCCAGCTGCGTTTGATCATCACGCAGGTTTCCGCCCGCACTGGCGAACCGTTACATTGCGGGCAGGGCGCCATGCCCTCGCGGGCAAAGGATTGCAGCACATTCTGAATTTCCTGTCTGATAACCTTTCCGCTTGCCTGGGCGACGGCATGCTGGATGGTTTTCCGCAGCTGCTTCAGGTTGCCGGGCCAGTTCTCCGCCTGCAGGATGCTCAACGCGACTGGCGACAGGGAATGATCCGGTGACAGGTCTGCGATGATGGCCAGCGCAACTTTCTGGAAGTCGGAACGTTGTGACAGGGGCGGAGCGGTCACGATCTTGCCATCAATGGCGTTGGAGAAAGCTGGCGCGATTTCGAATTCGCCACTGTTCATCCAGGATGGCGGGCCGGCGAACAGCCAGCCAGTGATAACCGGTGAACCACCTTCACGCCTGCGTTCATCCTCAAAAGTCATCACATCGGCGATTCGGGACTGTATCTGCGGGTCAAGCGCCTGCGCATTTCTGAGAAGCACCGATCCACCACGGGCAAGACATAGTTTGCCGTTGGCCTGTCCACTCGCTTCGGTGTCGAAGAAGCCGATCATGCCGGCGTCACCGAACAGGTATTGTTCAAAATTATCCGTCGTGAGAAGCCGGCAATCGATGATTGCCAGCAGGGCTTCATCAAAAGCCGCCTCATGGATCCGGCGTGCCAGTTCGGCCTTGCCAGTTCCAGCTTCACCATCGATGACCACCGGCAGGCCGATGGTCAGTGCGCGTGACGCAGCTTCGATTTCCTTGATAAGAACTTCATCATCAAACGCCCGTACCGGCTTTGCCGGCACATCCGCGGGTGCCGCGCTGGGCGCCGGGACAACCTGTCCACCATCGGCAAGCGAATCGGCATGTCCGTCATGGCTGATGAAGTCGCCGTCAATCTTGATGACGCGCCGGGTGATGGGCGTCTGCGCGTTCATGAAAACCACCGATCCCATACGGTCGCGAATGCGGACGATTTCATTCGATCGCAACTGGTCGATGATATCCGAGAACTTGACCTGGAACACCTCGCCGAAATGCTGCTTGCTGCTGAGGTCCAGTCCACTGAGCATTGATTTGGCGTTTGCGTTGGCGCCCTCGATGAAACCGTAATCATCAACGGCAATCATCGCCACGCTGGTCGTCGGCAGATATTCGTGGCGGGCGTGAAACATCAGGATCAGCGAATCGCAGAATTGTTCGCTGAACAGACGATTTTCGATGTTACGCGATGCCAGCTTGACCAAAGCCAAGGTGTGATCATTCCGTGACTTGGCATTCGATGTTGCGTCAATGACACCGACAATATTGCTTTCATGATCGAAGATCGGTGCGGCGAAACAGGACAGATCGCCAAGTTTGTGGAAGAAATGGTCTCGGCCGGCCACAATGGCCGGACGCCGGTTGTGAATGGCAAGTCCAAGCGCATTCGTTCCTCGGTGGCTTTCGATCCAGACCGATCCCGGGATCACGGCCTTGCCGCCTTCGCCTGCCTGAAAATCATCATCCTGGATGGAATCGAGAACCACCCCGCCACCATCGGCATAGGCGACCATGAAATTGGTGCCGGCGATCTGATTGTACAGAAGTTCGAGTTCAGGAAGCACGAGATGCCTGACGCTCTCGTTCTTTTCCATGACCAGCTGGAACTTCTCTTTGCTCAGAACAGCTTCAACAGGCCTGCCAGAGGCACGCAGTCCAAATTCTCGGCACCGCGACCAGCTGTCGGCGATGGCCGAGAAGACGCCACCTCTCGGATCGTGACTTAACGTGTCCGGGATGTCGTAACTATAGTCGTCGATACTCATTCATAATCCTCACCCGCCAAGGCTAGGCGCGCCAGAGAGGGGAGCCAACATAGCAGATTGTTCAAAAAATGAACATAAAGTTGCGTCTGTTGCTCGGATTTGAGCAAAAAGTGTCGTTGTTCTGAGCTTTCTGGCTTGTCAGCCTCTCCATCTGCAAATCGCAAAAGGTGAGGAACATGAAAGCTCAAGTCCTTTATGAATATGATCCGGAGATGAAGAAGGATGTCTGGGTGACCGAGGCCGAGATGCCCGACCCGGAAATCGAGAAGTCTTCCGACGTGATTGTAAAGATCGGCGCGGCAGGGGTTTGCCGGACCGATTTGCATATCATTGAAGGTGTATGGCGCCACATTCAGGACCCGGACAACAAATTGTTGCCTTGCGTGATGGGGCATGAAAATGCCGGCTGGGTCGAAGAGGTCGGCAAGGATGTCACCGGGTTCAAGAAAGGCGATGCGGTCATTCTGCACCCGCTGATCTCGGGAACAGACGGGACCTGCCTGTCATGCCGCCGTGGTCACGACATGCATGCCGAGGATGGCGCTTTTCCTGGATTGAACATCAAGGAAGGTGGTTATGCCGAGCTGCTGAAGACAAGTGTCCGTAACCTGATCAAACTGCCGTCGATCCTCACACCGAAGGATGTTGCGCCATTTTCGGATGCCGGCCTGACTGCCTATCGCGTGGTGAAGAAGGCGACTCGTCATCTTCTGCCGGGGCAGGCTTGCGTCATCATTGGTGCGGGCGGCCTTGGCCACATCGCCATCCAGTGTCTGAAGGCGATGTGCGCTGCTGACATCATTGTTGTGGAGAAGTCGGCCAACGCGCTGAAGCATGCCATCGAACTTGGCGCCGACAAGGGCGTGCTGATTGATGGCAATGAACACGACGCCATCATGGAACTGACCCATGGCAAGGGCGCCGAAGCCGTCATCGACTTTGTCGGTGAGCATGGTTCGACGTCGATGGGTCTGAAAATGACGGCTAATGGCGGTTACTACTACATCGTCGGCTATGGCGAGGAGATCCGCGTTCTGGCCGTCGATATGATCATTGCCGAGAAGAATATTGTCGGCAACCTGGTCGGCACCTGGGCCGAGCTCTACGAACTGATGGAGCTTGCCAACAAGGGTCTCGTGAAACTGTCGATGCAGGAATACCGGCTCGATGAAGCCAACAAGGCTCTGCATGACCTGAATGACGGCGATGTCAAAGGTCGCGCCGTTCTCGTGCCTTAAACCAAACCTTGCAACCACTTGAAAATCAACGGAGGAACCTATGAAATTCAGTGTGTTATCAACCGGACTTGTGGTCGGGGCGTCAATGGTCGCCACTGCGGCAAGCGCCGACAAGTGGAGCGATCAGTTCCCGCATATCAAGAACACCGGCGATATCCCGGGTGAATGCTCATACGAGTCGATGTCGAAGAAGGACTATAACGGCCGCAAGCTGACCATCAACACGCACGCAGTGCCGGTGATGGGCGAACCAACAGCGCTTCACGCCGAACAGTTCTCCAAGCTGACAGGCGCCGAGGTCGATGTGATCCACACCCCGGCAGGTGATCTGTATTCCAAGGCGATGATTCCCTTCCAGGCCGGTCAGGCGCCTTACGACATCGTTTTCGGATTTTCGAACTTCATCCGCGACTGGATGATGTATCTCGAGCCGGTTCCCGATTACTACGTCAACATGCGTCAGATGCAGGATGTGACCAAGTCGCATATCGATGTGGCGTCGTGGGACGGTCAGATGATCCAGTTCCCGATCGATGGTGACCGTCACTATCTGAAGTACCGCAAGGACGTCATCGACAATCCCGAGTATCAGGCCAAGTACAAGTCCGAAACCGGCAAGGAATTGCGGGTGCCGCGGACCTGGAAGGAATATGGCGAGATCGCGGCCTTCTTCAATGGCTGGGACTGGGACAATGACGGCGAGCTCGAATATGGCTCGGCAGAGGTCATGAAGAAGGACGACCTGATGTACGCCGCCTTCTTCAGTCGTTCGGTTGCCTACTCGAAGAACCCGCGCACGCCGGGCGGCTTTTTCTTCGACCTTGAAACAATGACCCCGCTGATCAATGGCCCGGGTTTTGTCGAGGCGCTGACCGATTGGGTTGAGGCCACGAAATATGTGCCACCAGGCGGCATCAATTTCGGTCTTGGTGACGAGATCAACTCCTTCGGTGGTGGACAGACGCTGTTCAGCTTCTCCTGGGATGACGCCTTTGTTGCCGCGATGGAAGATAGCAGCCCGATCAAGAACAAGGTCGGTGTGGCTCCGCTGCCAGGTTCGGATCGTGTCTGGAACCGCGCAAAGGGTGACTGGGACAACCAGTTCAACCAGGCTCCCTACATTGTCTGGGGCTGGGCTGCCGCTGTTGCCAAGAAGTCGAAGAACCATGACATGGCGTTCGATTATCTCTGCTTCTTCTCCAATGACGCCAACCACCAGGCCGATATCGCCATTGGTCGCTTCGGTGTGAACCCGTTCAAGAAGTCCGACTTCGTGCCGAACATCTATGTCGAGCGTCAGGGCTGGGACGAGGATATCGCCAAGGAATACACCCAGACCCTTCTGGACATGGAAGAGAAGAGCACCAACCGCGTGTTCCCGCTTCGTGTCCCCGGTGTCTTCCAGTTCACCAGCGCGGTGGCAACCGGCACATCAAAGGCGCTTGCCGGGCAGCTGAGCCCGCAGGAAGCCCTCGATGAGGTTGCGGCCGAGTGGGAAAAGATCCTGAAGCGTGTTGGTAAGGACAATGTCCGTGAGGCCTATGCCGTCGGTGTGGCTCTCGAGGACAACCTTAACTAACCGCCTACATCTGGATGACCGGGGCTTTGTTCCGGTCATCCATTTCCCCTTTCTTTATTTTACAGCCGATTTTGAGGGTTCGTCATGAACTTCAGGCATAAACATATCTTCTTGCTTCCAGGCCTGCTGGTGCTGATTGGTATCCTGATCTTTCCGATCCTGTTTACCGTCAGGCTCAGCCTTTCAAGCTGGGACAGCTTCTATCCCGGGCTCGATTTCATCGGCATCGAGAACTATGTGAGGCTTTTCACCGAGGATGCGCGCTTCTGGGAGTCCTTCTTCCGTCTCGGGTTCCTGTCTCTGACCACGGTGTTTCTGCAATATGTGCTGGGATTCTCGCTGGCGCTGATGGTGTGGCGTGATCTGGCCTTCAAACGGTTCTTCCGGGTGTTGTTCCTGATCCCGATGATGACAACACCCGTGATCATGACAGTGATCTGGAAAACCTTCTTCCATGAATCGCTGGGACCGATGAATGATTTTCTGAGCCTGTTCGAGCTCACGCCATTGTGGTTGAGCGACGAGACGCTGGCGAAGGTCACTGTGATCATCGTTGAAACCTGGCAGTGGACGCCATTCATGTTCCTGCTGCTGCTTGCCGGCCTGCTGTCGCTCCCCGAGGAGGCGTTCCTCGCGGCCTCGATCGATGGTGCCGGGCCGATCCGCAAATTCGTCTATGTCACCTTCCCGCTGATGGCGCCGATATCGATAGGGGCCATCATCATAAGACTGATTGAAGCCTCGAAGATCATGGACACGATCTATGTCCTGACATCTGGCGGGCCGGGGACGGCGACCGAGACGTCGAGTTTCTATATTTTCATCAAGGGACTTCGCGAATTCCAGATGGGGTATTCGGCGGCCATGTCCTTCACCTATCTCGTCATCATGATCATCAGCCTGACCATCATCGCCAAGTTGCTGGTCCGGGTAATGATAAAACAGGACTGACCCATGCGCGGCTTATACACCTTTCTGAAATACGGCTTTATCTGCCTGTGGTCGATCTTCGTGGTTGCGCCGTTTCTGTGGGCGCTGTCGACATCCTTCAAGGATTTCCAGTCGGTCACCAGCGGTGCCACCTATATTCCCTGGCTGCAGTTCGAGCCAACGCTTGAAGGGTGGCGCGTTCTGTGGCGCTCTCCGGCAAATGGTGGGGTGGATATTGTCGAGCCCTATATGAACAGCATTCTCGTGACCTGTATTGCCAGCCTGATCAGCATCATGCTGGGAACACTGGCAGCCTACGCATTGTCGCGATTTACCTTCAAGGCAGGATTTATCAAGAACAGCGACATCACCTTCTTCTTTATCTCTCAGAGGATCATGCCGCCGGTTGTGCTGTCGATTCCGTTCTTCATCATGCTTGGCTTCCTTGGTCTGCTGGACTCTCTGGCCGGCCTGATCATGGTCTATATCGTGCTGCTGATGCCAATCGCGGTCTGGATCATGGTCGATTTCTTCAACAAGGTTCCGCGTGAGATTGACGAGACGGCGCTGATTGACGGCTGCAATCCCTACCAGGCCTTCTTCAAGGTGGTGCTGCCAAATTCAATTCCGGGAATGATCGTTGCGGGCATGTTTTGCCTGATATTCGGATGGACCGATTTCTTCTTCGCTTTCATCCTGACCTTTACCGAAGTGCAGCTTCTGCCAGTGCGCATCGTGGCGCTGAATTCTTCAATCACGCCCTGGTGGAGCCTGTCCGCCTCGGCATTGATCTCGGTCGCACCCCTGATTGTGGTGGCCTTTATCGTCGAACGTTTCCTGTCAAAGGGGAACCTGTCAGGAGCCTTGAAGTAAGATGGATCTGATCGCGAAGGGGCTTACCTACAAGCCAGATGACGAGTTTCACCTGAATGATGTGTCATTCGGCATGCAGAAGGGCGAGCTCTACACCATTCTCGGCAGGACATTGTCGGGCAAGACAACATTGCTGAAGACCATTGCCGGTCTGGTCACGCCTGAAGGTGGCCGGATCATGTTCGATGACAGGGATCTTGCGAAAGTGCCGGTATGGGAACGGAACATCGCGATGGTCTATCAGCAGTTCATCAACTATCCGCACCTCAAGGTGTTCGACAATGTGGCCTTTCCCCTGCGTCAGCGCAAACTGGATGAAGCTGTTGTTCAGGGCCGGGTGATGGATGCGCTGCGGAGTGTCGGGCTCAGCGGCTTTGAGGGCCGCAAGATCCAGGCTCTGTCGGGCGGGCAGCAGCAACGTGTTGCGCTGGCGCGGTCGCTGGCGAAGCAGGCCGGAATCCTGCTTCTCGATGAACCGCTGGTCAATCTCGACTACAAGCTCCGCGAGCAGCTTCGCGAGGAATTCCGGAATATCTTCTCATCGCAGGTATCGGCGGAATCGATCCTGATCTATTCCAGCACAGACCCGCTGGAAGCCATGCAGCTTGGCGGCGAGATCATCGTCCTTGATGAAGGCAGGGTCCTGCAACAGGGGCCGGCGCATGAGATTTTCGAGAATCCGGCGAATACCCGTGTGGCTGAAATATCAAATGATCCGGCGATGAATCTTCTTGCCGGCGTTATCGAGGGTGGCAAAATCGTCATCAATGCCGATATCAGCCTGCCATTGCCACCACATTTCAAATCCCTGACTCCCGGCGCCTACACATTCGGCATTCGTGCCAGCGATGTGTCCCTGGCCACCGACGGCCTGTCATTCCAGGTGGAACTTGCCGAGATCAGCGGGTCTGAGACGTTTCTTCATGTGCAGAGCGGCGCCCATACCATCGTCGGACTCCTGGATATGGTGCAGAATTTCGACGCTGGTGATGTCGTCAATCTACAACTTGATGGAACCAGGCTCTATGCCTTTGGCCAGGATGGCGCGCTGGTCTCATCACCTTTCGGAGGAGGCGTCTGATGGCCAGAATCGATCTTCGTGACATTGCTCACAGTTATGATCCCGAGGCCACCGATCCGGTGTATGCGTTGGAAAAATGCCAACTCAGCTGGCGTGATGGCGGGCGTTATGCGGTGCTGGGCCCGTCGGGCTGTGGCAAGACAACAATGCTGAACATCATGTCCGGCATTGTCACCCCGTCTGAAGGGCGCATCACCTTTGATGACCATGATGTCACCAACATCAAGACGGCGCAGCGCAATATCGCCCAGGTGTTCCAGTTTCCGGTGATCTACAACACCATGACTGTCGGCCAGAATCTGGGCTTTCCGCTGGTGTGCCGTGACGCGCCCAGGGACGTCATCGCGAAAAAGGTCAATGAAGTTGCCGAGACACTTGGTCTTGAGGCGCTGTTGAACCGCCGCGCCAAAAGTCTTACGGCCGATCAGAAACAGCTGATTTCACTTGGCCGTGGGTTGGTCCGTGACGATGTCGCCGCCATCCTGATGGATGAGCCGCTGACGGTGATCGACCCCGACCTGAAATTCCGTCTTCGCAGGAAACTGAAGGAAATCAACGAATTCTACAAATCCACACTGATCTATGTCACGCATGACCAGAATGAAGCGATGACCTTCGCCGAGGATATTGTTGTCATGGATCAGGGGCGGGTGGTTCAGATTGGAAGGCCGAAGGAGCTGTTCGAGCGTCCGCGCACGACATTCGTCGGCTATTTCATCGGCGCGCCGGCGATGAACATGTTCGAGGCCCGTGTCGCCGGCAAGAATGTGGTGGCGGTCGGGGATGCCGAATTCGCCACCGACACCGATCTCAGCAAGGCCAGGACCGAGAACATCAAGCTCGGCATTCGCTCTGAATTCATCGAGCTGGCGGCGCGCAAGGCCAAGAATGCCATTCAGGTCGATATCCAGCGGGTGGACGATTTTGGCAATTACCAGCTTGTGTCAGCGCATACCGGTCAAAACGCCATCAAGGTGAAGGTAAAGCGCGAGGTGGCCGTTCCGGGCGACAAGGCATGGCTGAAATTCCCCGAAAACAGATGCTGCGTCTATGCTGACGAGGAACTGGTCTGAAATCTGACCCGCGTTCCGTCATTCCCGTTGCCTGATTCCCGTTGCCTGACAGCCAGCCCTGCCGTGTCCACCTGTTTCAGTTGGCAAAGATGATCGGCGTCTTGCACTCGCACCGCATACGCTCGGTGACGCCGCCAAAAAGCCGCTCCAGTGTCATCGACACGCCATAGGCACCCATCACCAAAAGGTCGGCCTTGTTGGCCTCTTCCAGGATCAGCCCGGCAACCGAACTTCCCGCCGACGTCTCACGGATGATATTGGCGCCGATATCATGCGAGGCAAGATAGCTGCCAATGTCATGCGGCTGCGTCTTCGAGGTTGGATCAACGATCATCACATCGACGAAATCAAACCGGGTCATCAATGGCAGGGCCGCCCGGTTTGCATAATCCCGGTTTGCATAATATCTGTCCTGACGGGGTTGGCATGGAACCGCCGCACCCGGATATGTTCGACCTTGCCAACATCGGCGCAAAAGCGCCCGCAGATCAGAAGTTGCCCGAAGGTCAGAAGTTATAGGTCAGGCTGGCGACAATGGCACTGTCGCGGGACAGGGCGGCGCTGTTCGGGTCTCTTGCCAGGCGCTGCGGCCATCTGGCGGTTGCCTCAAAGCTCAGCGAGTCCGTCAGTCGCCGGTCTGCTGTCACGCTCAGAACCTGCGCCGCATTGTCCAGATCACGGCTCAGCAGGGTCAGGATCTCGGTATCCTCGACATCATTCCACACCCATCGCCCGCCAAGTATCAGATCATTCTGAAACCCGCTATGTGATCTGCCGCGACGTTCATCACGCGCATATTCCGCGATCAGGACAAGGTCGCGCCCGGATTCGGCAAGATCGTAGAGACTATGTTCAAGACCAAACACCCCGGCGCCATAGCTGTCAGCGCTGCCAAGCCGGTCATACTGACCGCGTCGATGGATAAGCTCGGCCTTTATTGCGGTGTCACCATGAAGCGACTGTACGTCCAGCCCGAGCTGGGTGATCCGGCTGTAATCCGGTATCAGCGTTCCGTCAGCCTGCGGCAGCAGACGCGGCGCGTGGCCGGTGCCGCGAAACCAGCTGACACCAAGGTCAATATCGCCGAAATAGCCTGACCAGCGTGCGGCGGTGGCGATGTCGTCGCGCCCGGCGCCACCGCTGAACCCGGCGGCATTGTCATTCACATGTAATGCCGGCCGTTCGCGAAGTGCCTTGTCGGGATAGATGTTCTCGACAAAATCGATGGCAAGGATGTCAATCTGTCCCGGGCCGACCGGCCATGACAGCCTGACCATCGGCGCGCCGCGTTTCTCGCTTCGCAGCAGGCCGCGGCCGTAATCCAGCGCGTTGACGATATCAACCGGGTTGTAGCTTTCGACTTTGCCCCAGAACAGGATTGTGCTGCCGACGAGATAATCCATCTCGCCAATGCGGCCGCTGACATGTGCCTCACGAAGATCGAACTGGCCCGCGCCGCCTGTCCCGCCACTGATGCGGGGCTGGATCTGCGCCTCGGCGTCGTCGCCATAGATCAGCAGTTCGGGCAAGGCGTCAAAATGCAGAAAGCTGTCTGTCTGCCCGGCATGCTGGGCGGTACGGGGATACCAGCTTGCCTCGATGGTGATCTCGCCGCGTTGTTCGACCTCATACTGATCAAGGTCAAGTTCCGCGGCAGCGGGAACAGGCATCACCGCCGTGAAAAGCGCCACCAATGCCGTCATATGTCGGACGGCATGATTGCTTGCGGTCATCGGCCCGCCTTGGGAAGTCCCTGCGGGGTAAAGTCCCGTTCGGTCAGGTTCTGGCGGAAGTTGTAGTCACCCCATGACAGGCGGGTCAATTTGCCGGTCTGGTGGTTCTGCATCACCATCACATGCGCGCGCCAGAACTGGTTCTCATACTGGCGGTAATCCTGGAATTCGAGAGTCTTCTCAAGATCGCCGCGGCGGTTATAAAAATCGATTTGATGAACCCGATATTCCGTCAGATCGATGAAGGAGACGCGCTTTGAATAGCCCGACTTCTTGTTCTTTGGGCGGCTTTCCACGGCGGCGCAGGTCAGTGCCGCATCATGCGCGCAGGCCGAATCTTCCAGCCAGATATGATCATTATCAGCAACTTCTTCGGATCCCAGATCCTCGTATGAGAACTCCGATGACACGAACTTGCCGGTGCGGTTCGACGAGGAGATCCGCTTCACCCGTTTGATGGCAGGCAGGAAAATCCATTGTGAATCATCCTCGGGTTCAATCTTGGAATGGGTCAGCAGGGCCGTGCCACGCACATCACGAGGCTTTGAAAAGGTAATGATCGACCGGTCACCCTCGGCGGTATTTGCCGCTTCAAGGATGGTGCTCCGGAACCTGCGGACCGACTCATTGCCGGCCTTGTTCTTCAACACCATCTCGCCTTCGACGGTGACATCACCCCAGCCACGGTCGCGATTGTCCACCTCGGTGGCGATGGCGAGCCCCTTTTCCTCGGAGGCCCGCGCGACACTGGATGGCGCGGCAAGAGCCAGCAGCGCGGCAAGGCCGGCAATGATGGCCAGCGTGGCCGTTGTCGTTGCGGAGGTCTTCATGGTTTTCATCCTGTCGAGAAAGATCAGAAGCGGCGGAAGGAAGAGGAAATCAACAAACAGCGCGAAGCTGAGTGTTATGGCGGTCAGTCTTGCCATGTCGCGGTTCACGGCAAAGCCGGACTGGCCAAGAATGGCAAAGCCTATGACAAGGCCAAGCGATGTTACGGTCAGCGCCATGCCAACCGATTTGAAAGCATGGCGGACGGCATCCTCGGCGGTCTCGCCACGCTTGCGGGCATTGGCGTATTTCAAGATGAAATGCACCGTATCATCAACCACGATCCCGAGTGTCATCGCGACGACGATTGATACCGCCAGCGTGACATTGCCAACCATATAGCCCCACAGGCCAAAGCCCATCGCCGCCGGCACAAGGTTCGGCACCAGCGAGACAAGCCCGAGCTTCAGGTTGCGAAGAACAAGGAAGATCACGAAGGAGATGAAGACAAGCGCCAGCGTCGTTCCCTTCAGCATCGATGGCACATCCCGGGCCGAGATCATTGTATAGACATGCGTCTGGCCGGTGACCGGGCTGGTCAGGTCCGGCGCGTTGGCGGCGAACCAGTCCTGAATTCTGTCATCAAGTGCCAGCAGTTGGGACGTTGTGGCGAAGGGAACAAAGGCCGAGACGCGCGTTGACGACCTGCTGACATTGATCTGGTCAGTCAAATCCATGCCATAGCCAAGCGAAAGCTCGTACAGAAACAGATATTGCGAAGCTTCCTCGTCGGTTTCCGGGATCCGGTAGAAGGCGGGATCATCGCCATTCATGTTCATGTTCAGCCGCTTGATGGTATCGCTGAGGATGCGGATATGGCTGATCTCGGGCTGCGCGCGAAGGAACGTGGCAAAGGCATCAAGCGATTCAAGATACGCAACCGAATTGACGCCGCTCTCGACACCTGTGTCGACCGAATATTCCAAGACATTCAGTCCACCCAGATCGGTCTCATAGAGATCGGTGGCCTGGCGTGTTTCGAACCGTTCGTCAAAATAACGAAGGAAATCATCTTCCAGCTTGATCTGCGATATGCCTGCAGCAAAGCCGATGATGATCACCGGAATGCCGATCAGCAGACGGCGCTGGTGCCGGATCACAAACTCACCAAGCCAGACCATGAATCGGTCGACCGAAGCTGCCTTCTGGACCTGCCGGATTGGCAGCCAGCAGATCAGCCCGGGCAACAGGAAGATGGTGAAGATCCAGATGCCAATCATGCCGGCGGCCACCATGTTGCCAAGCTGCTGGAAGGGTGGCGAGATCGAGAAATTGAGCGACAGGAACCCGACCGCCGTGGTGAAGATGGCGACGGTGATGCCAAGACCGTGATCGGTCAGCGCGCGTCGCGCCCACTCGGTGCGGTCCGCTGTCTGTTGCATGGTCTGGCGGATTGATGACAGGACATGAACACTGCTTGCCACGGCCAGCGTGATGACCATCAGCGGTGCCACCGCTGTGGCGGAATTGATCGGGATTCGGGTCCATCCCAGCGCGCCTAGCGAGACCAGCGCCGACAGCGAGGCCAGAACGAGGATCAGCAACGATCCGGTAACCGTGCGCAGCAGGATCCCGACCACCAGAAGCATGGCGACAAGCATGGCCGGCGTCAGTGTCTCGCCATCCTTCTGGCTGGCGGTGGCGAAAGCCTGGCTGATGGCAACCGATCCGCTGGCCTTGAATTCGATATCGGGGAATTCGGCGCGATACCGCGCCAGAAGCGGGTCGGCCTCGGCGTTGATGTTGGGGATTTCCGCCGCAAGGTCGGTTCCCGGAAGCCGGAAGATCACCGAAATGGCGGTGGCGCTGCCATCGGCGCTGATCAGGCTGTTGATAATCTCGACGCGATCAAGCGCGGTGGCGCGTGCAGCGGCGGCCTCTTCGGCAGTGACGGTCTGGGGGTCGGGAACCAGATCCTCGACCACCATCATGTCGCCATCGGCATAGGTGTTCTGGAACCGCGTGATCGAATTGACCAACCGCACATAGGGAAGGTTCCACAGCTCTTCGGTCAGCGCCCCGATGGCGCCAAGCGTGCGCGGCGTGAAGACCTCGCCATCGGCTGGTTTGACGATGATCGCCAGATTGTCATCCTTGGCGAATTCCTGCTCGAACCTGTCGAGAAGCATCTTGTCCGGGTTGTTGTCTGCCATGAAGACCCGACCATCGGTATCAAGCTTGAGATTGGGAATGCCCGCAAAGACGGCGAATGCCAACACCATCGTGGCGATGGCGAACTTGATCCGGTTGCTGACGACAAACGCGGCAAGACGTTCCATGGGCATGTCTCCAGATGGTTTCAAAACAACGCGCAAGGGTCGTTCTTACCATTCATTTGTAGCTGTTAAAGAGCGAAGGGCCGGACAGCCTCTCATTTCGAGCGGAAAATATACCGAATGGTAGTTATGTCAATGACAAATATACCGATCAGTATTTATTATGGATCATGGGATGCGTATCACCGCCCGGGTCAGGTGGTGATTCCCTCGATCGCAAGCGCCACCATACATTTGACGGCTTCCTTGGGCTCGCCGATCAGGACCACGTTCTTGGCCACAATCATCTGTCCGGCGACCAGATGCACGGCCGCCTTGATGTCAATATCCGGGCGAAGCTGCCCTGCCTCTTTCGCGATGACAAGACGGTCTTCGACCATTTCAAGAAACTCGTGAATGGCCCGGTGTACGGTTGCCGTGGTTTTTGCGCCAAGTGTCTTGCCAAGCTGGATACATTCCATCAGAAGGCAACCTGTTGGCGTGGTGCCGTCATGATGTTTTTCATACAGATCGTCAATCTGCAGGCCAAACCACGCGTTCAGGTCGGTGCCAAGATCGCCTGTCGCGTTCAGAAGTTTGGGATGAAGTGTGCGCTGGCTGACATAATGTTCGATTGCCGCGCTCAGCAATCCGTCCTCATCACCGAAATAACGATACAAGGTCGGTTTGGACACATTGAGGGCGCGCGACACTTCGTTGAACGAGGTGCTTGCCACACCCGATCGCCAATAGAGGTTGGTCGCCGCTTCGACGGTGCTGTCGCGGTCGAAGGACACTGGCCGTCCCATGGGTTTTGAGGCAAGTTCTGGCATGGTTCCGGTTCCGTCGCAGCGGTGCCGTCACCGCTGTGATCGATGTCTGCTGGTCTACCTTCGCCTAGATATAGGCGATGATGGTGTCGGCGTCCAACAGCTTCCTGCCTGGCTGGCCGTGGCTGGGTCACGTGACGGCGTGGATTGCGATGTCGGATCACAGCCTGTAGCGTAGCGCGACTTTGTTCATTGTGTTGTCGGCGCCCTCGACCGAAAGGACCCCTTGATGCGTGATGCCGTGATTGTTTCAACCGCCCGCACCCCGATTGGCAAGGCCTACCGGGGGGCGTTCAACGATACCCAGGCGCAGGCGCTGGCCGCGCATGCCATTTCAAGTGCTGTCGATCGCGCTGGTGTGGTGGCGGATGAGATTGAGGATGTTGTTCTTGGGGCCGCGCTGCAGCAGGGCTCAACACATATGAATGTCGCAAGGCAGGCGCTGATCCGGGCCGGACTGCCAACCGTGGTTCCAGGCATGACGGTGGACAGGCAATGCTCATCCGGTCTGATGGCATTGTCGATCATTGCCAGTCAGGTGCGGCTTGGGGAGATCGAAATCGGCATCGCCGGCGGGGTGGAATCGATCTCGCTGGTACAGACTCCGAAGATGAATATCGACCGGCTTGTTGACCCGTGGATCGAGTCACACCGGCCTGACATCTACATGACAATGCTTGAGACCGCCGAAATTGTGGCCGCGCGCTATGGCGTTTCGCGACTGGCGCAGGATGAATATGCGGTTGAATCTCACCGTCGCACCGCCACCGCGCAGGCCGAGGGACGCTTTGATGCCGAAATCGTACCGCTGTCCACGGTGATGAAGGTCAAGGACCGTGAGACCGGCAAGGTCAGCGACAGACAGGTCACGCTGGAGGCTGATGAAGGTGTTCGGCCGTCGACCAATCTTGAAGGTCTTCAGACCCTGCAGCCGGTGTTCAGGGATGGCCAGCAGATCAAGGAGGGACAGTTCATCACCGCCGGCAACGCATCGCAGTTGTCGGATGGCGCGTCGGCCATGGTCGTGATGGCGGCGGATGAGGCGCGGCGGCGTGGCCTGTCACCACTTGGTGCGTTGCGCGGTGTCGCTGTGGCTGGCTGCGATCCGGAGGAGATGGGCATTGGCCCGGTCTTCGCGGTGCCAAAGCTTCTTGCCGCGCATGGTCTCGCTATCGAGGATATCGATCTGTGGGAACTGAATGAAGCGTTCGCCTCGCAGGTCCTTTATTGCCGTGACAGGCTTGGCATTGATCCGCAGAAATACAATGTCTCTGGCGGGGCGATTGCCGTTGGTCATCCCTATGGCATGACCGGCGCGCGGCTTGCCGGGCACCTTCTGGTCGAGGGACATCGTCGCGGCGCCAGGCTTGGTGTGGTGTCGATGTGCATTGGCGGTGGCATGGGCGCCGCCGGATTGTTCGAGATATACTGACGGCGCGGTTGCTGTCATAGTGGGGCCGGTCCACAATTCGGGCGAGGCTGTACATGCCGCGAAACCTGCTTCTTGCCATTGGCGTCATAATGGTCGGGATACTGGCCTTTGACATGATGGGCATCCTGGTCCGTATGCTTGGTGGCACCTATCCGGTCATGCAGATTGCCGCGCTTCGCAATTTCTTCGGCGTTATTCCGGCGCTGATCCTGCTATGGCATGGACGGCAGTTCTCGGCACTGCCACGACTGCATCGCCCGCGCTTCCATGCCATCAATCTGATCAGGTCATCCGCGGTGGTGACAGCACAGCTATGCTTTTATACGGCGCTGACGAAGATTGAGTTCGCCACCGCCTGTGCGCTTGGCTTCAGCGGACCGATGTTCATCACCGCGCTGTCAGTGCCGCTTCTCGGACATCGCATAGGTTTGTGGCGCTGGGGGGCGGTTTTCCTTGGCTTTGCCGGGGTCGTCACCGTCCTGCAGCCGTTCCAGGATGGATTTTCCCATTACATGGTGCTGCCGGTGATCGCGGCCCTGTGCTATGCGACGTCCAGCGTTCTTGTCAGATTCTATCCTCCGGACATCCCCTCGGCGGCCATCCAGTTTGGCCAGCAGATCGCCACCTGCGCGCTGGCGACAATCATCGTGATCCTGTTCATCGACCCTGTTCCCATCGCCGGTCCCGGTGATGCCGGTCTGTTCGTGGTTCTGGGCGCGCTTGGCGGCACTGGGGTTCTCAGTCTCGCGATCGCCTATCGGCTTGTCGATCCAAGCAGCATATCGCCGTTTGAATATTTCGGCATTCCGGTATCATTCGCCCTTGGATGGCTGTTTTTCGCCGAGGCGCCCTTTGACGATCTTTTCCCGGGTATTCTGTTTATAGTCGGAGCTGGTATCATCATCATGCTTCGGGAACGGTATCAGTCACGTCTTCGCAACCCGGCCTGAGGAGGTCCCTTATGTTTGAATCCACTCTCAGCGATGATGGCAAATGCCTGACCCTGATTGACAGGGCCGCCGGCACCAGCGCCCGGTTCCATGCGATCTGGCTTCGCGACAATGCCTGGGATGAGACCACGAGGTCACCGGAGAACGGCCAGCGTCTGATCACCCTTCGCGACATCCCGGCAGATCTTGCGATAGCTGGTGCCAACATAAATGAGGCGGGTCTCGAGGTGACGTTCTCGAATGACTCGACGCCGATCACCTATGACCTGCGCTGGCTGATGGACAACCGCTATGATCGGATGGGCGCGGCTTCTGACCGCGGCTGGGTGCCGGATGAGGTGACATGTTGGGACTCGGCTTTTACTTCCGCCTTTCCGACAGCGCGTTTCGATGATCTCCAGCACGATGTCAGGACGTTGCGTGACTGGCTTGGCAAGCTGGTGAAATATGGCTTTGCGCATATGTCGGGTGGACCGATCGAAGATGGTGCGCTGATGCGGGTGGTCGATCTCTTCGGCTATGTGAGGGAAACCAATTACGGGCGGCAATTCGAAGTTCGCACCGAGATCAACCCGATCAACCTTGCCTATACGGGGCAGGGCCTGCAGGCGCATACCGATAATCCCTATCGCGACCCGATGCCGACCATGCAGATTCTGTATTGTCTCGAATGCACAGCCGCGGGCGGCGACAATATGGTGGTCGACGGATTTGCCGCGGCGCGTCGTCTCCGCGAGGAAAACGTGGCCTGGTTTGATGTTCTTGCCGACCATTGCGCGCGGTTTGAATATGTCGGTGGCGGCAACACGATACTGACAGCGCGTCGCCCCATGATCGAGCTGGCACCGGATGGAGAGTTGATCGGGGTTCGCTTCAACAACCGGTCGGCCGCCGCCCTGACCGACATTCCGTTTGAGGCCATGCAGACCTATTATGATGCCTACAGGCGGTTTGGCGAGATCATCGACGATCCGGCGATGGAGATGAGTTTCCGGCTGAAACCGGGGGAATGTTTTGTTGTCAGCAACACGCGTGTCCTGCATGCCCGCAAAGCATATGGCGGAACCGGGAATCGCTGGCTTCAGGGTTGCTATGCCGATCGGGATTCGTTGATTTCGCGTCACCGTATCCTGAGCGAATTGGCGGATGCGGGGTGAGGGTAGAGGCCTGGCATGCCGTATGACAGCACGCTGAACGAACTTCGCGCCCTGTTGGGAGACCGTCTGTCCACAGGCGATGCCGTGCGGACAGCGCATTCGCATGACGAGGCCTATTCGGCACCGGCGCTTCCCGACGCCGTGGCTTTCCCGCAGACTGTTGATGAGGTGGCCGCCATCGTGAAGGCCTGTTCGCAGACCGGCTGTCCGGTGGTGCCTTTCGGCATTGGCACCTCGCTGGAAGGTCATGTCGTGCCGGTCCATGGAGGTGTCAGCGTCGATCTTGGCCAGATGAACAGGATCATCGAGATTGACGAGCGCAACCTTCTTGCTGTTGTCGAGCCGGGGGTAACCCGCAACCAGCTGAATGAGGCGCTCCGTGCAACTGGCCTCATGTTCACTGTTGATCCGGGGGCCGACGCGACAATCGGTGGTATGGCCTCGACCCGCGCATCCGGCACCAACGCGGTGCGGTATGGAACGATGCGTGAGAATGTCATGGCGCTTCAGCTTGTGCTGCCGGACGGACAGGTGATCGAGACAGGCACAAGAGCGCGCAAATCCTCGGCAGGCTATGATCTGACACATCTGTTTGTTGGTGCCGAGGGGACGCTTGGCATCATCACCCGTCTGACGGTGCGGCTGTTCGGCCAGCCGGAATCCATCCGTGCGGCCACCTGCGCCTTTGCGGATGTTGATGGTGCGGTGGAGGCGGTGATGGAGGCCATGCAAGTGGGGTTACCGATGGCGCGGATCGAACTTCTTGACGAGATTCAGATGCGTGGCATGAACATCTACAACCCCGACATGAAGCTGCCAGAAACACCGCATCTGTTCCTTGAATTTCATGGCAGCGAGCAGGCCACCTCGGAACAGGTCGAGATGTTCGCTGATATCGCGGCTGAACATGGCGGAGGTGAACTGGCCTGGGCAACCCGCACCGAGGATCGCAACCGGCTGTGGAAGGCGCGGCATGACGCCTATTACGCCGCCAAGGCGCTGGTGCCGGGCGCCGAGGGGTTTGTGACCGATTGCTGTGTGCCAATCTCACGACTTGCCGAGGCGATCCGGCGGGCCCGCATGGAGATTGACAGGTCCGGTCTCGTGGCGCCGATCCTCGGGCATGTCGGCGATGGAAATTTCCACCTCATCATCCTGATCCGTCCTGATCAGCCTGCCGATCTTGAACGCGCGCACAATCTTGCCGGGACCCTGAACCTGATGTCGATTGAGCTTGGCGGCACGATGACGGGTGAACATGGCGTCGGTATCGGAAAGAAAAAATACATGCCGGCCGAACATGGCGATGCCTGGGCCCTGATGGGTGTCATAAAGACGGCCATTGACCCGGCCAACATCATGAATCCGGGTAAGATGGTGAAGATCAACTAGGCGGACTTCAACTGGGCGGACTAGAACTGGGCAATCCCCACGGAACCGGACCATGCTGCGCATTGTCATTCTCATTCTTCTGGCGGTTGCGGTGGCGCTGCTGATCATGCGGCTGTCGCCACGATTGCGCGCGCGGATGACCGGCATCATGCGGAGTCCCTTTGTTCGGCAGATCCTGGTCGGGGTCGTGCTTCGCATTATCAGGCTTCTGATCTTCCGAAGGTGAGATCAGAATGCCGACGCAAACCCTGCAGCAACTGTCGTAACTGAGCTATTTACATGCCATGTTCGGCCGCAAGCTTGGGGTCTTCAGCCGGCACATACAGGGGGTTCAACAGGATATGCGAGAGCATGCGCAGGCGGTGGTCATCGGGGGCGGCCTTGTCGGCTGCTCGATCCTTTATCATCTTGCCAAGCTTGGCTGGCGCGATGTCGTGCTTCTTGAGCGTGATGAGCTGACCAGCGGGTCGACCTGGCACGCGGCGGCCAATATTCACGGGCTGCACGACAACAACAACATCACCCGCATCCAGCATTACACGATGAATCTGTATAAGCAGCTGGAGGCAGAGACAGGTCAGGGATGCGGTGTTTTCCAGCCGGGATCGCTCTATCTTGCCCAGACCGAGGAACGCGAGCACCAGCTCCGCCTCCAGGAGGCGAAGGCGAAATTCTACGGTCTTGGTTTCTATGAAATCAGCCGCGAGACGGCGCTGGAACTTCATCCGCTGGCGCAGTTTGACGATGTGCGCTGCATCATGTTCGAACCTGACGGCGGCAACGTCGACCCGTCTGGTGTGACCCATGCCTATGCTGCCGGCGCGCGCATGCTTGGCGCCGAGATCGAACGATTCTGTCCGGTCACCGGAACCGAGGCGCAGCCGGATGGCAGCTGGATTGTGCGCACCGAGAAGGGCGATATCCATACAGAGTGGGTGGTCAATGCGGCTGGTCTGTGGGGACGCGAGGTGGTGGCGATGGCCGGGCTGACGCTGCCGTTACAACCAACCGAACATCAGTATTTCGTCACCGAGGCCATCCCCGAGGTCGAGGCGCTGGGTCGGCGCCTACCCTCAATCGCCGATCGTGATGGCGAGTATTATTTCCGGCAGGAAGGCAATGGGCTGCTTATTGGTGCCTATGAAGAGAAGATGAAATTCTGGGCCGAGGACGGCACGCCTCTCGATTTTGGCCATGAACTTTTTGACGATGATCTTGACCGCATCATGGACAATGTGATGCGCGCCATTGACCGCGTTCCGGCCGCCGCCGAGGCGGGAGTCAAACGGGTCATCAACGGGCCGATGATCTGGAGCCCGGACTCCAACGCGCTGTTCGGACCGGTGCCGGAGTTGCGAAATTACTTCTGCTGTAACGGCATCATCCCCGGCTTCAGCCAGTCCGGTGGCCTTGGCCTTCTGGCGGCGCAATGGATGATCGAGGGTGAACCTGAATGGGACATGTTCGCCTGGGATCTGGCCCGCTTTGGTGACTGGGCCGATGTCGCCTTCACAAAGGCGCGCGTCCGCGACCAGTATATCCATCGTTTCAAGATCCATTTTCCGAATGAGGAACGCAGCGCCGGTCGGCCGGCCAGAACACGTCCCGCCTATGACATGCAGCGGCAGATGGGCGCGGTGTTCGGGCTGAATGCGGGGTGGGAACATCCTTTGTGGTTTGCCGACGCGCCGGACAGTGAAGAGACAACCGGCTTTGTGCGTCAGAACTGGTTCACGCCTGTTGGCCGCGAGGCGGCGATGCTGCGTGACCATGTTGGCATCATCGATATCTCGAATTTTGGCAATTATGTCATCAGGGGGCCGGGCGCACAGCGTTGGCTTGATGCGCTTGTCGCCAATCATGTTCCAAGTGAGATCGGACGGTCATGTCTGACGCCCTTGATCGGCATGCGGGGCGGGGTTGCCGGCGACTTTACCGTCACCAGGACAGGTGATGACAGCTATATGATGATCGGGTCCGGCATGGCCGAGCGCTATCATCAGCGGTTCTTTGATATGGTGCCGATGCCTGAGGGCACCAGCCTTGAGGTGGCCACATCGCGCATCGCCGGCTTCAATGTCGCCGGCCCGCAATCGCGCGCGATGCTGTCCGGTCTGACAGATGCCGATCTGTCGAATGATGGCTGGCGTTTCATGCGCTCGCGCCACATCACGGTTGCCGGGATCGAATGTCTTGCCATCCGCGTCAGCTTTACCGGCGATCTGGGGTGGGAACTCCACTGCGCCGAATCCGATCAGACAGCACTCTATACGGCGCTTCTCGAAGCGGCGTCGGCGCATGGCGGCGGGCCGGTTGGCGGGCGGGCGCTTGGCGCCCTGCGGATCGAAAAGGGCTATGGATCGTGGGGGCGCGAATATTCGCCCGAATACTGGCCGCAGGAGGCCGGGCTTCACGGCCTCATCAAGCTCGACAAGGATTTCCTGAACAAGGATGCCTATCTTCGGATCAGCAACATGCCGCCGCGCGAGACGCTGACGATGTTCGAGGTCGATGTCACCGATGACGCGGATGCGAATGGCGGCGAGCCGATCTTCCTTGCCGATGGCACGCCGGTTGGCCGTGTGACCTCGGGTGCCTATGGCTATACGGTCGGCAAGTCGCTTGCCATCGGCTATGCCCGCGAGGGGGTCGTGGCCCCCGGTGACCGCGTCGATATCTATATTCTTGGCAAGCCGCACGCCGCGACGGTACTGGCCGAACCACCTTTTGATTCAGGGGGGACGCGGCTTCGGGCCTGATGGGGGTCTGATCACAGAGCAGAACACCGGCGAGATCATGACCAACAGGGAAGGGCTCGATGAACGCACAGCTATCACAGGTGACGGACTTCGTCTTTTCGCTGGCGCCGGAGAATGTGCCTGCCGCGGCACGGCGCGCGGCGGCGCTGATGTGCCTCGATACGCTGGGGGTGGCGGCGGCGGCCACGCCGATGCAGGCCGGGCGTATTGGCCGTGACACGGCGGCGCTTCTCCATGCTGCGGGGGCACCGTCCCATGCCGCCCCGATGTTGTTTGATGGCCGGCGGGTCAGCCTTGCCGGCGCCGCCTATGCAGCAGCGACGCAGACCGACAATCTGGACGCGCATGACGGCTACAATCCGGTGAAGGGGCATATCGGCGTTGTCATCATTCCGGCATTGCTGGCGCTTGCCGAGCAAGCTGACGACATGGATGGTGACACGGCGCTGATGCTGATCACACTTGGTTATGAGATCGCCGGCCGCGCCGGGCTCGCGCTTCATGCCACGGCCTGTGACTACCACACCTCAGGCGCGTGGAACGCGCTTGGCGTCGTGGCGGTGGCGGCGCGGATGCGTGGCCTGTCGACGGACCAGTTTCGCCAGGCGCTCGGCATCGCTGAATATCATGGTCCGCGAAGCCAGATGATGCGCGAGATCGGCAGCCCCAGCATGCTTCATGACGGGTCGGGATGGGGTGCGATGGTCGGTATCTCGTCGGCAATCCTCGCCGAGAAGGGCTTCACCGGCGCGCCGGCGATTACCGTCGAGAATCCCGAGGTGGCCCGGATCTGGGCCGATCTCGGCGGAAGCTGGATCATGAGTGATCAGTATGTGAAACCCTATCCGATCTGTCGCTGGGCGCATGCGCCGATTGACGGCGTTCGTGAACTGATGCTGGCGCATGATCTGACGCATGACGACATTGCCGGCATCCGGATCAACACCTTCCATGAGGGGGTATGTCTGTTCCAGGGTGTTCCGGATAGCACCGCGGTGGCGCAATATTCCCTGTCCTTCGCGGTCGCGACGCAGGCTGTGCATGGTCGCATCGGGCTGGAGCATGTGTCGGGCGCGGGTCTTCGCGATCCGCGGGTGCTGGCGCTGATCGATCGCATTGCCGTCGCCGAGAGCGACGTCCACAATGCCAGCTTCCCCCATACGCGCGATGCCGATGTGCAGATCACGCTGCGGGACGGCCGGGAGCTTGATTCCGGACTTGTCCATGCCCGTGGCGGGTCGGAACGCCCGATGCCAGAGGGTGACATCATCGCCAAGTTCGGGGAATTTGCCGGCCCGGTTCTTGGCGCGTCGCGCGCGGATGCCATTCGTGACGCCGTGCTGGGGCTTGCCGATGGAGGGGCAGGTCTGGCCGATCTTCGCCAGCATCTCTATGCTCCTGTCGACAGCTGATTGATCTGAGGATTGCCAAGATGCCGGACCTGCCGTCCTTCACCACCCTGATGACCGAAATGGCGGCACCAAAGGTGTTGCTTGTGACCCTGAACAGGCCGGATTTCGCCAACGCCTTCAACACCGAGATGGCCGAGGAACTGACGGCGCTGTTCGAGAGGCTGACCCTCGATGCCGGTGATGTCCGCGCGGTGGTGCTGACCGGGGCTGGTGAGCGGGCCTTTTGCGCCGGCGGCGACCTGAAGGAGCGCCATGGCATGAGCGATGCTGCCTGGTTTGCCCAGCACCGGATCTATGAACGCATGGCGCGCGCCATCATTGGCCTGCCGCTGCCGCTGATCGGGGCGGTCAATGGTGCCGCCTATGGCGGCGGGTGTGAACTGGCGTCGGCCTGCGATTTCATCTATGCCGCCGAAGGCGCGCGGTTCGCCCAGACCGAGGTGCGGCTCGGGATTATTCCCGGCGCCGGCGGCACCCAGCTTCTGGCCCGCGCCGTTGGCGAACGCCGCGCCAAGGAAATCATCATGTCGGGCGTTCCGTTTTCGGCTGCCGAGGCGGCGGATTGGGGGCTGGTCAACCTGGTGCTGCCGGCTGGCGAACTTCTGCCCGCCGCGCTGGAGATGGCCGGGACCATCGCCGACAATGCGCCGGTGGCGGTCAGGCAGGCGAAGCAGGCCATCCGCACCGGCATGGATATGGGGCTGGCGGCCGGCCTGTCATTTGAGATCGAGGCCTATAACCGCACCGTCACCACCGCCGACCGGCGCGAGGGCGTCGCCGCCTTCAACGAAAAGCGCAAGCCGGATTTCAGCGGCAGCTAGGCCACCTCTCCGGCCTTGCTATCCTCGCCCGGCGTTTCGCGTCGCCGCGGCGTGACCAGCGCGAGGCCAAGCATCATCATCGCCACCGAGGCCCAGACCCAGGCGGAATGCGTCTCGCCAAACAGACAGATGCCCCAGACCACCCCGGCCAGCGTGACGACATAGCCTGTCTGGCTGGCGAACACCGACCCGGCAAGGCCGATCACCATAATGAATGTGGTGTAGGCAATGGCATTGATCAGGCCAAGCCCGATGATCGTCCATTCGACGGTGCCGAAGGGAAAGGCCGGCAGGAACATCTGGTTGGTTCCGACGGCCACCGGCAGCATGATCAGGGCGGCGAACAGATTCATCCCGCAAGCGGTTCTCACCGGTCCGATATCCTGTAGCGACGGCCGCGCCAGATAGATGTTCTCCAGCGCATAGCAGACCGCGCTGATACAGGCCAGCAGCACCCAGGGTATCGCGGCGCGGCTGGGAAGGCTGCTTTCCGGCACAACCAGAAAGCCGATCGCCACCGCCCCGCAGACAACGCCTGTCGCGCGGATTGCCGACAGCCTTTCGGTGCCGATCATCATCGCCACCGCATAGGTGATGATCGGGATCAGCGTGACGGTGATTGACAGCACGCCTGCCTGGACATACGGCGCGGCGAAATAGAACAGGCTGTTCGGCACCGAGGCGCCAAGAAGCGCGACAATGACATAAATGCCCAGATGACGCCGTGTCATCGGCAGCGGCCGCCGCCGCGCCAGCGTGTAGGCCAGCAACACCCCGCCGCAGACAACCGACTGCCAGAAGGTGATGCCAAACGGTGTGCCGCCTGCCTGGACGACGATCCTGGCGAATGAGAAGGACAGCCCCCACGCCGCCCCCATCACCAGCAGCGCGGCCCAGGGCAGCAGCCTTGTCAGTCCGGGAGTCACCATCGCAGTCACCTTCATGCTTGTCAGCGGTCCCAGCCGGTGCCGGCTGGTCTCTCCCCCGAAAGACCCCGCGACCTTGCGCCGATAATCGGCATGGCGTCAAGCGGTCGGGTGTGGCCGCCGCCAACTTTGTCGTCACGGAAATGTGAAGGCCTCCCCGGGGAAAATTTAATTGTCCCGGGCGATGGCTGTATGTCATGGAAACGCACACATACAGGGGCCGCATGAACGGCCCGCACAGGCCTGCGGCGTTGGCGCCATCGACTTTGGCAATCGCGGCCCTGCTGGCCATCGGCGGCCTGACTCTCGCCGCCTCGCCCCAGGGCTGTCGGTTGGCGTTGAATGGCTGCGGCTTCGCGCGCGGGTGGATTTCCGGCATGACGCTTTTGTTCGCGACATGAACCTTGACGCGCATGCCGCCGGGGTGCATCTGGCGGCCACCGGTCTGGCGAAGGATGGCGACAGGCTGGTGCTGCATTATGGTCAGCCGTTGGCGGTGACCGGCGGGGTGATGCGCCAGACCTCGATCACCGGCTACAGCTCATCAGGTGCCTATCAGGCGACGACGCGCGATCTTGATCTGGCGGTCAGGCACCGCCACCACATGGCGCAGATGGTCTATCAGCGACCTCTTGGCTGGGCGAAAGGGGGCGGTCGGATAAGCGGCTTTGCGGCGGCGGCACATCACCGGAACTGGAGCCATCAGGGCGGCCTGACCAACAATCTGGTGATGATTGGCCTGTCAGTGCGCCAGTAGAGCCGATCAGCCACCGACATCAGGGCGCGCCGAAATGTCGGCTTTGCGATGACGGGGCGAGGCTGTATACCCGCCCCATGCCTGTCAACATCAACCCAACCGAACCTGACCAGCCGCATGACGCCCAGCCCGAGGTGCCGTTCCTGACCGTGCTGCGGCGTGGCCTGGCGCGGCGCTGCCCGAATTGTGGGATCGGGGCGACGCTGACCGGTTATCTGACGCGGGTGCCTTCCTGCGCCTCCTGCGGCATCGACCTGTCGGAGATCAGCGCTGATGACGGGCCTGCCTGGGCGACATTGATTGTCGTTGGTCATGTTCTGGCGCCATTGATGGTGATGCTTGGCCGCGACGACCGGGTGCCGGTCTGGCTGGCGATAGTCCTTCTGTCGGTGGCGATGCTTGCCGGCGTCGCCTGGACATTGCCACGCGCCAAGGGGCTGTTCATCGCCCTGATCTGGCGCACCGGTGCCACCGGCGAGGACAGCTTTGTGCATCCGGCCAGTCGCGATGATGGTGATGACGGTGATGACGGTGATGACCAGGGCCCACAAGACCGCGCATGATCCCGGTCGGCATGGAAACATGCGACGCCGGAACTGAAGAACATCAGCAAAAATCACACCTGAATGAAAAAATGTTTGATTTTTTCATTGAATCCACGCAACGATTTTGGCGTGGGGGATTGTCATGCTGATCAAGCTCGACAAAAAAACGGATGATCGCGCGCCGCTGCGCTCGACCGGGTCTATTGGTGCCGATATCCGGGCGCTGCGCCGGTCACGAAACTGGACGCTGAATGACCTTGCCGCGAGGCTTGACCGGTCGGTTGGATGGCTGTCCCAGGTTGAGCGCGGGCAGTCCGAACCGGCGCTTGCCGACATTCGCGGTGTGGCGGCACTTTTCGACCTTCCGGTCAGTTTCTTCTTCAGTCAGAGCCCCGACACGCCAGAGGCCGCCTATGTGGTGCGGGCCGATAGTCGCCGCACCATGAGTGATGAGGGCAAGGGGCTGGTCGAAAGCCTGCTGTCGCCCGATCTTGGGGGCGCGTTTGAGATCGTGCACTCGGTTTTCGCCGCTGGCGCGCGCTGCCCCGAGCCTTTTGTGCGGCCGACCGAAGAGGCTGGCTATGTCATTGAAGGGTCGCTGACGCTGATCATTGATGGCGCGCATTTCGTGCTCAGCCGGGGCGACAGTTTCCGCTTTGCCGGCGAGACCGTGTCCTGGGTGAATGAAGGTGATGTGCCGGCGGTGTTGATCTGGGTGATCGCGCCGCCGGTCTATTGATTGGAACGGATGAAATAGGGGAATCGGGGCGCCGGGCCGCCCCATCGAGAGGAAAGCGAGACGTGTCATGGACGAGATATCTGTGAACGAACAGGCGAACAAGGCCACAGGAAAATTGCCGGGCACAGCGCGGGTTGTGGTGATAGGCGGCGGCGCGGTTGGCGCCTCGGTTCTCTATCACCTTGCCGAGCGTGGCTGGAATGATGTCGTGCTGCTGGAAAAGAATGAGCTGACATCGGGATCGACCTGGCACGCTGCCGGCAATTGCCCGAACTATGTCGGGTCATGGACGATGATGAAGATCCAGTCCTATTCGACCAACCTGTACCGCAGGCTTGGCGATCTTGTCGATTACCCGATGAACTATCACGTTACCGGCGCCATCCGGCTTGCCCACTCGCGCCAGCGCATGGAGGAATTCCGCCATGTTGAGCGTATGGGGCGGCAGATGGGGATCGAGTTTGAGGAAATGTCCCCGGCCGAGATGCAGGAGGTGTATCCGTTCCTTGAGACGCATGATCTCCATGGCGGGCAGTGGGACCCGCTTGATGGCGATATCGACCCGGCGCAACTGACCCAGGCATTTGCCAAGGGCGCCCGCGATCTGGGTGCAACGGTTATCCGGTTCTGCCCTGTTACCGGCGCGCGGCGTGAGAATGACGAATGGGTGCTGACAACGCCGGAGGGCGAAATCCGCTGTGAATATGTTGTCAACGCAAGCGGTTATCGCGCCAATGAGGTGGGCCGCATGTTCGGCCGTGATGTGCCCTGCATTTCGCTGGCCCACCAGTATCTGGTGACCGAGGGCATCCCCGAGCTGGCGGAACGTGACAGGAAACTGCCGCTGCTTCGCGACCCGGACAGCTCATATTATCTTCGCCAGGAAAAGGACGGGTTGCTGCTCGGCCCCTATGAAAAGGGGTGCCGCGCGCACTGGACCGACGCCTCGGACCCGATGCCGGAGGATTTCTCCTTCCAGCTCTATTCCGACGATCTGGAACGTCTTGAATGGTATATCGAGGATGCCTGCGCCCGTGTGCCGCTTCTTGGTACGGCCGGTATCACCCGTGTGGTCAATGGCCCGATCCCCTATGCGCCTGACGGGCTGCCGCTGATCGGCCAGATGCCGGGTGTGCCGAATGCTTTCGAGGCCTGCGTCTTCACCTTTGGCATCGTTCAGGCGGGCGGCGCCGGCAAGCTGCTGTCCGAGATCATCATCGAGGGCGAATCCGAGACCGACAGCTGGGCCGTCGATCCACGGCGTTTCACCGACCATGTCACGCATGACTATGCCAAGGCCAAGGCGATCGAGACCTACAGCCACGAATACGCCATGCATTTTCCGCAGATTCAGTGGCCGGCAGGTCGCAAGGCCAAGACCTCGCCACTCTATGACACCCTGGCCAGAGCCGGTGCCGCCTTCGGGTCCTATGGCGGCTGGGAGCGCGCCGACTGGTTCCCGCGCGATGGCGAACAGAGCCACCCGGCAGACAGCTATGACCGCCAGCATTGGTTTGACACTGTCGGTGCCGAATGCCGTCATGTCGCCGAACATGTCGGGGTTCTGGAACTGACCGGGTTCTCCCGGTTTCTGGTCAAGGGCCCAGGCGCGGCTGACTGGCTGCGTGGCCTCGTGACCGGCGGGCTGCCGAAAGTTGGGCGGATCGGGCTTGTCTATTTCGCCTCTGAGAAGGGCAGGATCCTGACCGAGATGACAGCGACGCGCCTTGGCGAGGACGAATTTCTGATGATGACTGGTGCGGGAGCCTACTGGCATGACCGCGACCTGCTGAATTTCAGGCTTCCTGCGGGAAGCTCGATTAGCATCAGTGATGTCACCTCGCAGATGGCGACGCTTCTTGTTACCGGGCCCAAGGCACCGGCGCTTATGGCCGATGTGACCGGCGCGGCGATGGGGCATGATTCGTTTCCGTGGCTGACCTATCGGCGGATGATCATTGCCGGCGTGGAAGTGACGGCGATCCGGGTGTCATTCGCTGGCGAGGCTGGATGGGAATTGCATTGCGACATGGGTGATGTCACGGCGCTCTATGATGCTGTATGGGCTGCTGGCGCGGCGCATGAGATTGGCAATTTCGGCATGCTGGCGCTGGATTCGATGCGCCTTGAAAAGGGTTATCGGTCGTGGAAGGCGGACCTCACATCGGACTACACGATGTTCCAAAGCGGGCTTGCCCGCTGGGTCAATCTTGGCAAGGACAGCTTTGTCGGCAAGGCGGCGCTTCAGGCCGAGCACCAGGCTGGCGCAAAGCAGGGCTTTGTCACCCTGACACTGGAGGATCCGGGTGATGGTGAGCCTTTTGGCGAGGCTGTCTATCTCAGCACCGTGCTGATTGACGGCAACGCTGCTGGTCTTGTTGTCTCAGCCGGGTATGGCCATCGCGTTGGCAAGTCGATCGCCATGGCGGTTGTCGATACCGCCATGCTGTCTGGTGGCGGTGCCATCACCGTCGATGTCCTTGGCCGTGAACGCGCCGCAGCGCTTGTCGAGGGTGACGTTCTGTATGATCCGGACAATTCACGGATGAAGGTTTAGGTCCATGGATGTTCCGGCAAAGGCGCGTGCTGTCATCATCGGAGGCGGGGTGATCGGCTGTTCGATCGCCTATCACCTTGGCAAGCTTGGCTGGACCGATGTTGTGCTTCTCGAGCGCAAGCAGCTGACCTGTGGCACCACCTGGCACGCGGCCGGGCTGATTGCCCAGCTTCGCGCGACACAGAACATGACAAGGCTGGCGAAATATTCGCAGGAACTCTATTTCGGGCTCGAGAACGAAACAGGCGTCTCGACCGGGTTCAGGCGCAACGGATCGATAACCGTGGCGCTGACCGATGAACGGATGGAAGAGCTTCGCCGGTCGGCAGCGATGGCGCGGGCCTTTGGCGTCGAAGTTGACGAGATCACCCCGTCTGACATCACCAGCCGCTATCCGGGCCTGAAGGTCGATGATGCCGTTGGCGGGGTGTGGCTGCCAAAGGACGGACAGGCCGACCCGGTAAACATCACGCAGGCGCTTGCCAAGGGCGCGCGCGGCTATGGTGTGAAGATCATCCAGGGTGTCAAGGTCACCGATATCCACAAGGCCGATGGCCGCGTCACCGGTGTGATGACCGATCAGGGCCCGATCGAGGCCGATTATGTGGTCAATGCCGGTGGCATGTGGGCCCGCGAGATCGGGGCGAAGGCCGGCGTCGCCGTGGCGCTTCACGCCTGCGAGCATTTCTATATCGTGACCGAGGGGATCGACGGGCTGACCTCGAACCTGCCGGTGTTGCGGGTTCCGGATGAATGCGCCTACTACAAGGAAGACGCTGGCAAGATCCTTCTTGGCGCCTTCGAGCCGAATTCCAAGCCATGGGGCATGGATGGCATTCCCGAGGATTTCGAGTTCGACTCGCTGCCTGAGGATTTCGACCATTTCGAGCCCATCCTTGAACGGGCGGTGGAACGTCTGCCGGTGCTGGCGACAGCTGGCATTCAGACCTTCTTCAATGGTCCCGAAAGCTTTACCCCCGATGACCGCTACATTCTTGGCGAGGCGCCGGAGCTGAGGAATTTCTTTGTCGCCGCCGGGTTCAATTCGGTGGGGATCCAGTCTGCCGGCGGTGCCGGCATGGTGCTGGCCGAATGGATGGACGGTGGCAACGCGCCAATGGATCTGTGGGATGTCGATATCCGACGGATGCAGCCATTCCAGGCCAACCGCAGCTATCTTCGCACGCGTGTCTCGGAAACGCTTGGCCTTCTTTATGCCGACCATTTTCCCTATCGCCAGGTGGAAACGGCGCGCGATGTCAGGCAGTCGCCCATCCATGACCGGCTGAAGGCTGGCGGTGCCTGTTTCGGTGAGGTCAGCGGCTGGGAGCGCGCCAACTGGTTCCTGCCGCAGGCCGAACGCGAGGCCGGCAGGGCGGCCGCCTATGAATATAGCTGGAAGCGCCAGAACTGGTTCGATTACAGCGCAGATGAACATCGCGCCGTGCGTTCGCATGTCGGCATGTTCGACCTGTCGAGCTTTGGCAAGATCAGGGTCGTTGGCCGTGACGCCGAGGCGGTGCTGCAGCGTCTGTGCGGCAACGATGTTGCGGTGCCGGATGGCAAGATCGTCTACACCCAGTTCCTGAATGAGGATGGCCATATCGAGGCTGATGTCACCGTCACCCGCCTGTCATCCGACGAATTCCTTGTCGTGACCCCGGCGGCGACGGTGCGGCGCGACCTGCACTGGATTAACGGGCACATTCCCGATGGTGCGCATTGCTTTGCCATGGATGTCACCGTGTCGGAATCGGTGATGGCGGTGATGGGGCCGGAATCCCGCGATTTCCTGCAGCCGTTGATTCCACAGAGCCTCGCGAATGAGGATTTCGCGTTTGGCACTGTGCAGCAGATTGAAATCGGGCACGGCGTCGCCCGCGCCCACCGGGTGACCTATGTTGGTGAGCTTGGGTGGGAGCTTTATGTCTCGAGCGACATGGCGAACCATGTCTTTGATACACTGAAGCTTCGCGCCGAGGATCACCCGCTGCGGCTATGCGGACTTCACGCGCTAGACAGTTGCCGGATCGAGAAGGCCTTCCGCCATTTCGGGCATGATATCTCGAACGAGGATCACGTCCTTGAGGCCGGGCTGGGGTTCGCCGTCAAGGAAGGTAAGCCGGACACCCGGTTTGGTGGAATGATTGGCGCCGATGCGGTGAAGGCAAAGCGAAATGACGGGCTGTCGCAACGCTTGATGCAGTTCCGTCTGAGTGATCCGGCGCCGCTTCTCTATCACAATGAACCCATCCTTCGTGACGGCGAGATCGTCGGTCATCTGACAAGCGGCAATTATGGTCACCATCTTGGTGGCGCGATTGGTCTTGGCTATGTCAAATGCGCCAGTGACGGCGAATCCGCCGAGGAACAGCTCCGGTCCGCATACAGCATTGATGTTGCCGGCACCATTGTCCCGGCGGAGGTCAGCTTCCGCCCCATGTACGACCCCAAGGCGGCCAAGGTCCGGCTTTAGGGCCGCGCTGCTGAATATAGGAGAGAGCCAGATGAACAGACGCCTCTTCACGCCCCTTCCTGCCTCGTCACGCCGCGCTGGTGGCCGTGCGGCCCGCCGGATGGAACGCGCCGCGCCACTGTCGGCGGAATTGCGACCCATTCGGCCAGGTATGACAGGCGGTCAATATCGTCCTTTGGATGACGCCGCGGTCCGTGCCATCGACCAGGCGGTCTATCAGATCCTTGAGGAGATTGGCCTCAGTCAGGCGCCGGAAAGCGGGGTTGCCTACATGACCGCGGCAGGCGCCATCGCTGGCGATGACGGGCGGATACGGTTCCCGCGCGCGCTGGTGGACGACATGCTTGTCAGGGCGGCGCGTGACATCACGCTGTTCGGACAGGATCCAAAGCACGATATGCTGCTGTCCGGCTCGCGGGTGCATTTCGGCACCGCCGGCGCGGCTGTCCATGTCGTCGATGTCGAGGCTAACTGCTATCGCGAATCCTATCTTGCCGATATTTATGACGCGGCGCGGATTGTCGAGAATATGGACAATATCCATTTCTTCCAGCGGCCTATGGTGGCGCGCGACATTGTCGATCCTGCGGCGCTGGATCTCAACACCGTCTATGCGGCGGTGAAGGGAACGACCAAGCATGTTGGCACCAGCTTTACCGAAGCGCCCTTCGTCGCGCCGGCGATCTCGATGCTGCATGACATTGCCGGCGGCGAGGACAAATGGCGTGAACGGCCCTTTGTCTCGAACAGCAACTGCTTTGTCGTGCCGCCGCTTCGCTTCGCCACCGAATCCTGTCTTGTCATGGAAGAGACGGTTCAGGCTGGTATGCCGGTACTGCTGCTGTCCGCCGGGCAGGCCGGCGCTACTGCGCCGGCGGCCATTGCCGGGGCTGTCGCGCAGGCGCTTGCCGAGGTCATAGCCGGTCTGGTCTATGTCAATTCAATGTCGCCGGGCCATCCCTGTATTGTTGGCACCTGGCCTTTTGTTTCTGATCTGCGCACCGGCGCGATGTCCGGCGGGTCGGGCGAGCAGGGGCTGTTGACGGCAGCCTGTGCGCAAATGCTGCAATATTACCGGCTTCCCGGCGGCGCGGCGTCGGGCATGGCGGATTCCAAGATGCCGGACGCGCAGTCAGGCTATGAGAAGGGAAGCACGCTTGCGATGGCTGGCCTGTCCGGTCTGAACATGGTCTATGAGGCTGCCGGCATGCACGCCTCGCTTCTTGGCTTCTGCCTGGAATCGCTGATCATCGACAATGACATGCTGGGACAGGTCATGCGCTGTGTGCGTGGCATTGAGGTCACTGAACAGACCATCGGCATAGATGTGATGAAGGATGTCTGTATGGGTGGGCCGGGGCATTATCTTGGCCATGATCAGACGATCGGGCTGATGCAGACCGAATATGTCTATCCCGCGCTTGGCGACCGTTCCAGCCCCAAGGAATGGGAAGAGCTTGGCAAGCCCAATCTTGTGGCCGAAGCGGTGAAGCGCAAGCAGAAGATCCTGGCTGAATTTGTGCCACAACATATCTCGCCCGAACTTGACGCAAGGCTGCGCGCAAGCTACCAGATTCTGCTCGACTGATAACCGGGTGATGGGCGTCTGCGCGTCGGGCTGGCGGTGATCGAGGAACGGCGGTCGGAAGGCCGCCCCTGCGTGGGAGGTGGATGTGACTGAAACGGTTCGGAATGTTCTCTGGATCATGGCCGACCAGCTCCGCTATGACTATCTGTCCTGCGCTGGTCATCCGCATCTTCACACCCCCCATATTGACGCGCTGGCGGCGCGCGGCGTGCGTTTTGACCGGGCCTATGTCCAGTCGACGACCTGTGGATCCTCGCGGATGAGCTATTACACCAGCCGCTATGTCCGCTCTCACGGCGTGACGTGGAATGCTGTGCCGCTGCGCATCGACGAGCTGACGCTTGGCGACTATCTGAAGGATCTTGATGTTCGCACGGCGCTTGTTGGCAAGACCCACATGGCGGCCCACAAACCGGCAATGAAGCGACTTGGCATCGAGGCGGACTCGGCTGTCGGGGTGCATGTCACGCAATGCGGATTTGAGCCCTATGAGCGTGATGACGGGTTGAACCCGACAGAACGGCTTCCGGCGGGCGGCCTTGCCTATAACAGCTATATGCAGGACAAGGGATATGATGGTGACAATCCCTGGCATGACTGGGCCAACGCCGCCGAGGATGATGAGGGAAATATCCTGTCGGGATGGCTGCTGGCGCATTCTGACAAGCCGGTACGCGCCGCCGAGGAGGACACCGAAACCCCCTATATGACCCGGCGCGCCATGCAGTTTATCGAGGAGGCCGAGGGTCAGGGCCAGAGATGGTGCTGCCACCTGTCCTATATCAAGCCTCACTGGCCCTATGTGGCGCCAGCGCCCTATCACAACATGTATGGTGCCGATGATCTGATCCCGGCGGTGCGTCACGAGATCGAGCGTCAGAACCCGCATCCGGTCTATGACGCCTTCATGCAAATGCGCGCCGCCGAAGTCTTTTCGCGCGATGGCGTGCGCGAACATGTGCTCCCCGCCTATATGGGGCTGATCAAGCAGATTGATGACCAGATCGGTCATCTGATGGCGTTTCTTGAGGAACGCGACCTGCTTGACAACACAATGATCGTCTTCTGCTCGGACCATGGCGACTATCTTGGCGACCACTGGATGGGCGAGAAGGATATGTTCCATGAACAGTCGGTGCGGGTGCCGCTGATCGTCTATGACCCGCGGCGTTCAGCCGACGCCACGCGTGGCACCGTCGAGACGCGGCTTGTCGAGGGGGTGGATCTGCTGCCAACCTTTGTCGAGGCGTGTGGCGGTGAGGTGGCAAGCCATATCGTCGAGGGTCGCTCGCTGGCACCCTTGCTGACTGGCGAGGCGGTTCCCGACTGGCGGGAGGTTGTGTTCTCGGAATATGATTATGGTCATCAGCGCATGCGGGTCCTGCTGGACCGCAAACCTGATGAATGCCGGATGGTCATGGTTTTCGATGGCCGCTACAAGATGGTCTATTTTCAGGGATATCGTCCGCTGCTTCACGATCTGGAGACCGACCCGGAGGAATATTTCGACCGCGGCGAGGATCCGGAATACGCGCCGGTGATCGACCGGCTGATGGCGCACATCCATGAATGGGCGCTTGGTGCCAAATATCGTGTGACAAGAAGTGACAGTGAAATCGCGGGCTATGCGGAGAATAATGGGCAGCTTCGCACGGGAATTGTTCTGGGGTTCTGGGACGAGGCGGAATTGCTGGCGGCCCGGAAAAAGGCTGGCCTTCTCAAGGATGATGGCTGATACCGCGCGATCGGTGCGGGCGAACGGGAACGGAATCGAGATATGTATCAGGCTCCTGTAGACGATATGAAATTCGTTCTTCGGCATCTTGTCGGGCTTGACGATGTGGCCGCGCTGGATGGCATGGATATGGTATCCGATGATCTTGTCGAGGCGGTTCTTGACGAGGCTGGCAAGCTTGCCAGTGAGGTGATCGCCCCGCTGAACCATGCCGGTGATGTTGCTGGATCGGTGCGCCATGATGATGGCCGGGTGTCCACACCGGCGGGGTTCTCCGATGCCTGGAAGGCAATGTCCGAAGGTGGCTGGATCGGTCTGAACGCGTCACCCGACCATGGCGGACAGGGGCTGCCACAATGTGTCAGCGCGGCTGTCAACGAAATGTGGAACGGCGCCAATATGGGGTTCGCGCTGTGCCAATTGTTGACGCAAGGCGCGATCCACGCGCTTGAGGTTGCTGGCGATGAAGCGCAGAAGGCAACCTATCTGCCGCGGCTGAATGCCGGCGAATGGTCGGGGACGATGAACCTGACCGAACCACAGGCGGGAACCGATCTGGCGGCGCTTCGCACGACGGCGACGCCAGCGGGTGATCATTACCTGATCCGTGGTCAGAAGATCTACATTACCTATGGCGAACATGACATGAGCGAGAACATCATTCATCTCGTTCTGGCGCGCCTTCCCGACGCGCCGGCCGGGGTGAAGGGGATCTCGCTTTTCATTGTGCCGAAATATCTGGTCAATGAGGATGGCAGCCTTGGCGCCCGCAACGATGTTCAGTGCCTGTCGATCGAAAAGAAACTCGGTATCAAGTCATCGCCGACAGCCGTTCTGCAATACGGTCAGGATGGTGGTGCCATTGGCTATCTTCTTGGCGAGGAAAACCGCGGCCTCGACTGCATGTTCCTGATGATGAACAGCGCCCGGTTCGATGTCGGGCTTCAGGGGCTGGCGATTTCCGAGCGTGCCTACCAGCAGGCGGTTGGCTATGCCCGTGACCGGGTCCAGGGAACGCCACTTGAACGTGAGCGTGGCGACGCCATCGTGCATCATCCCGATGTGCTGCGGTTGCTGACCGGCATGCGGGCCGAGATCGAGGCCATGCGCGCGCTGCTTCTGGTTGGCGGGGCCAGCCTTGACCGGGCGCATCTGTTGTCGGGTGACGATGCCGCATTCTGGCAGACCCGCGCCAACCTTCTGATTCCGGTGATCAAGGGCTGGATGACCGAGCGGTCACTGCAACTGACCTCGGACGCTGTTCAGGTTCATGGTGGAATGGGTTTCATCGAGGAAACCGGCGCGGCGCAGCATCTTCGTGATGCCCGCATCCTGCCGATTTATGAAGGCACAACGGCAATCCAGGCGAATGATCTGATTTTCCGCAAGACGTTGCGCGACAATGGCTCGGCTGTCCGCACATTGCTGGCCGAGATCCGCGAGGATATGGGCCAGATCGCCAGTGGCGGCAATGGTGTTGCCGGAATTGCCGGGTCCGTCAGTGCCGCCTGTGATACCGCGGAAGGCGTTCTTGATACCGTGCTGGCCCGCGCCAACGCGCCGCGCGACGCCGCCGCATCGGGAACGGATTTCCTGATGATGCTTGGATATCTGACTGGCGGCTGGCAGCTTGCCAGAGGTGCCGCCGCCGCCGCAAAGGCTAGGGACGCCGGGGAAGGCGATCCCGCTTTCATGACAGCGAAACAGGCAACAGCCGGCGCCTATATGGCCTATAGTCTCCCCGAAGTTGGAAAGATGGCGGCGCGGATTGCCGCCGGCCCCGAGGCACTGGCAATTATGGATCCTGCCTGGCTGTAGGGATCACGACCGGCGCTAGTTCCTGATCGCCGCCCCATCATCCAGCATGCTGCTGATCCTGGCGTGGGTCTGCGGCGTCTTCGCCAGCCTGATAAAGGCGGCACGTTCGCGAGCATAGAGTTCCTGCTCGTCCGCCGTCTCGCCATCTCCGTCACCACGCAGCATGACACTGGCAATTGCCATCGCCACTGTCTTGTCATGTGGCATGAAATCGCCGCGATTGATGCCCTCCTGCATGAAGGCTTCCATCTTCGCTGCCAGGGCGCCGTCGGCAAGCTGCGCCACTGGTGGCTGCGGGGCCTGATACCCGTCCTGCATCGCTGTTACCATCTCGATGGCGCGGGGCAGCAGCCGGTCGCGATTCATCACCGTGTCGTCGCGTGAGTCGAGGAAATACATCATCCGGGCTGACAGTTGCGGCGATGACCCGGTGGCGCCATAGCCGATATTCATCCAGGTCTGCCAGGCGGCGTCATCCCAGTTCTGTTTGGCGTCAAACCAGCGGAAATAGGTGTCCTTGATCCCGCCACCGCCGGGGACAACCCCGACGCCGGCCTCGACAAGCCCCATCACCGAATTGGTGTGGACAACAAGCCTGTCACAATGCGCAAGAACCTCGTACCCACCGCCAGCGGCAAGGCCGGATGGCGCGCCAACGACCGGCACTGGCGTGTATTTCAGCTTGCAGACCGCCTGCTGGAAACGCGCAAGAAACCCGTCGATTCCGGCCCAGTCACCAGCCTCGATATAGGTCCGGAACGCGTTCAGATCGACTCCTGCCGAGAAATGCTGCGCATCATTGTGAATGATGATCCCGGCGCCGTGATCCTCGGCCGCGGCGGTGACAATCTGCATCGATTCGTCGGTCAGGGCGTTGGCCTTGGAATGGAACTCGACAAGCCGCAGATTGCCATCCAGTGCGAACAGGCTTGCCGCATTGTTGCTGGCGATCGGTGTCAGTGTCTGGCGGGTCATGTGAAAGCGCATCACACCGGCAGGAAGGCTGACCGGCCGGTAAGCGCCGTCGGCATGCCGCACATTCAGGGTGCCGTCAGTGGCCTGATAGACAGGGCCATCACCAGCCAGCGCCGGCGGTGGTGCAATGCCAACCTCGGCGAACAGCGCTGCCATCTTTTCGGGGCCGATGGCGTCGATCATCTCAAAAGGACCGCGTTGCCAGTTGAAGCCGAGCTTCATCGCATCGTCGATATCCTGCGGCGAGCTGGTCACATCCGGCACCAGGCTGGCGGCATAGGCAAGCACCCGTCCCAGCACACGGCGACAGAAACGCGCGCAATCGTCGTTGCCATCGATGATTTCATGAAGTGGCTCACCGCGTGTGGCGTTCGCCTCGGCGGCGCGAAGGGCCGCCTCGGGCAAAGTCCTGACAAGGGCGCGCGGCGCGGCAAGGGGTACGCCTCCGCCAGTCAATGGACGCGCCATCTCGGCACTGTCATCGCCGGTTAGATAGAATCCGCCACGTCCCTTGTCGCCGGTAAAGCCATCCTCGATCATGGCCATGATCATGTCGTTTCGTCCGCCGACATCGTGGAAGGCATCTCCTTCGGGAAGGATGTTCCGGAGCGAGGCGACAACATCGACCATCAGGTCGATGCCAATCAAATCATAGAGGCCGAAGACACCGGTCTTCGGGATACCCATAGGCCGCCCCATAAGGGCGTCCGCCTGCTCGATATCCAGGCCGCACCGCATGGCCTCGTCGATCCCCACCTGCAGCGCGAAGACGCCGACCCGGTTGCCAAGGAAGCCGGGTGTATCGGCGCAGCGCACCACACCCTTGCCAAGAATGTGGTCGTTGAAATCAGCCAGCTGATCAATGACATCGTCGCGCGTATCGGTGCCGCGGACCAGTTCGAGAAGCCGCATATAGCGCACCGGGTTGAAATAATGCGTGATGGCGAACCGTTCGCGGAACGCGGTTGGCATGTCCTCGACAAGAAGCCGGATCGGGATTGTCGAGGTGTTGGAGCTGACAACACAATCCCGGCTGATGGTGGAGTCGAGCCGTTTGTAGAGGTCTTTCTTGATATCCAGACGTTCAACCACCGCCTCAATGATCCAGTCGCATTCGGCAAGGCGGTCGAAATCATCGGTGATGGAGCCGGTGATGATGCGGGCCGCGTTCCGCTTGTGCATCAACTGAGGCGGGTCGGAGGCAAGAAGCCGTTCGATGGCGCGCTCGGCAGGTGAGGCATCACCAGCATTTTTCGCCGGAAGGTCGAGAAGCATCACCTCGTGGCCGGCATTGGCGATCTGTGCCGCAATCCCGCTTCCCATCGTACCTGCGCCGATCACGGCAATCTTTTTGAAGCTTGAATTCATCAGGGACATATCGGTTACCTCTGGCCGGTCTGCGGCCTTGGTTCAGCGTGCAAGGAAAGCGGACAGCGCGTCATTGACCTCAAGCGGGAATTCCGCTGGCAGGAAATGCCCGGCGCGCCCGAAAATTTTCGTCTCGGCGCCGGGGATGGTCGCTGCCATCTTGTGCCCGAACTTTGCCGGTGTCATCCGGTCACGGTCGGCGATCAGGCACAGGCTCGGCTGCGTCACCGCGGCGGCGGCGGCGGGGCCACCATCATATTCGTTGCACGCCACAAGATCGGCATGCAGGGCGGCGGCGTCATTCTGCGCCATCACCCGCCGGCCATAGCCAAGGAAGGAGTGGCCAGGCTGGGTATTGTCGAATTTATGGGCGCCAGGGCCATGGCCCCAGCTTGTCATCATCGCAAAGGCCTTTTCGGGCCGTTCCTGAGCCATCTCGATCAGCATGTCATTGACCGGAATGGCCATCGCGCCGGCAATCAGGGCCAGCCCTCTGACCCGGTCTGCATGCCGTGCGGCAGCCTCAAGCGCAACCAGAACGCCCTGCGAATGCGCGACATATGTGGCGCTGGCAACGCCCAGGCTTTCCAGCAATGCCGCGCTCCAGTCGGCCATGTCTCCAATGCTGGCAAGCGGCGTGCCGCTCGACAGGCCGTGGCCAGGCAGGTCGGGGGCCAGAACGGCATAGTTCCGATGCGCGAAATAGCGGCTCTGCAGGACCCAGGTCAGGTGGCTCTGGCCGCTGCCATGAAGGAACAGCAGGACGGGCCTGCTGTTATCGAAATCCACGCCGCCGGTGGCGATATGGATCAGCTCACCATTCAATTCATGCTTCATGATGCTCTCCTGCCGGGGCTATTCGGCTGCCTTGGCGGCAACGCGCGCGGCGGCCCGGAATCCAAGTTCAAAATCAGCCTTGATATCGGCGATATCCTCCAGCCCCACCGACAGTCTGATCATATCGTCCGACAGCCCGCCTTCGAGCATCGCCTCGGCAGAGATGTGCGAATGGGTGGTGCTGGCCGGATGGATGACAAGGGTCTTGGCATCGCCAACATTCGCCAGATGCGATGACAGTTCGACCGCCTCGATAAAGGCCTTGCCTGCCTCGCGCCCGCCTTTCAATCCGAAGACGATGATCGACCCGGCGCCGCGTGGCAGCATCCGCTGGACCAGTTCATGGCTTGGATGATCGGGAAGCGTCGGATGCCTGACCCATGCCACGGCGTCATGCCCGGTCAGAAATTCCAGCATCGCCGCGGTGTTGTCCATATGCCGCTGCATGCGAAGCGGCAATGTCTCCAGTCCCTGAAGAATATGGAAAGCGTTGGTTGGCGACATTGACGGCCCGAAATTATACATGCCCTCGGCGCGGAATTTCGCGGTAAAGGCGGCGGGACCGAATTCCTCGTGGAAGTTGATCTCGTTCATCGCGTAATGCGGGCCGGCAATGGTCGGGAAACGATCATCCCGCCCCCAGTCGAAATTACCGCCATCGACCACCGCGCCGCCAATGGCGATGCCGTGCCCGCCCATCCACTTTGTCAACGAATGGATGATGATGTTGGCGCCAAGCTCGATCGGCTTCAGAAGCCAGGGCGTGTTGAAGGTACAGTCGAGCATCAGCGGCACATGCGCGTCGCGCGCCACGGCGGCGACAGCGGCGACATCCATCACGTCAAGGCCGGGATTGCCGATCACCTCGCCAAAGATGATCTTCGTATTCGGCTGGATGGCGGCGGCGATAGCGTGCGGGTCGTCGGGGGCGACAAAGGTCGTTGTGATGCCGAAGCGCGGCAGTGTGTTTTCAAGAAGGTTGATGTTCGCGCCATACATGCGCGACGAGGCGACGATATGATCTCCTGACGAACAGATGGTCATAACCGCAGTGGTCAACGCTGCCATGCCTGATGCGGTGGCTGTTGCCGCCACGCCGCCGTCAAGCGCCGCCACCCGCTGTTCAAGGACGGCGACGGTCGGGTTTGATATGCGGGTATAGAGGTGGCCGCCAAGCTCCATATTGTAGAGCGCCGCCGCGTGTTCGGTATCACGAAACACATAGGAGGTCGTCTGATGAATCGGCACCGCGCGTGAGCCGTGCTGCGAGTCGGGGACATGGCCCGCATGAAGGCTCAAAGTGTCGAATTTATAGTCGTCGCTCATCGCGCCGCCTCCCTTCCTTTGGTCGTTTCGGTTGTGCCGGACTGGCCAGAGGCTGTCAATCGCGGCAAGCACCGCCTCCTTGCGCTCGATTTTCGCCTAGACTGGCGTGAATCGCGCCACACCGCCCGCCATTTCGCGCGCCATCTCACCGCGCGTCACCAGATGGTTCAGATGCGCCCGGGCCTCGCAGCTGGCGAAATAGATTTCATGGTCTGTCAGTTCCATCGGAAACAGCGTTCTGATGGCATCATCAGTTGTCAGTGGTGCTGGCGCGCCGCGAAGCTGGTCAAGGCGCCGGTCATGATGCGCGATCAGCTGGCGCGCTCGCCTTGCGCCATCGAAATAATGCCAGTCATGTCCGCAAAAAATGCGCCAGTCCGGGGTCAGCCAGTGCAGATGTTTCAGATAGTCGTAATAGCTTGCAAGGACATCACCGTCAGGGTCGCGAAGGCTGACCGAAATGTTTGGCGAAATGCGGCCAAGAAGAAAATCAATGGCAAGATAGAGCTGGCGGTCCGGGTCGCTCAGACCAACATGCCCCGGCGAATGGCCGGCATCGAAGCGCGGCGACCATTCGCCGGCAATGGTGCGAAGGCGCCAGGACTGATCGATGATGGTGACCTCGGGCAGCGGCGCGACAAGCTGGCGATAGTAATTGCCGGTCCGGCGGTTGCGCTCGACCACCTCGCCCGGCAGGCCGTAATTGGCATAGGCGGCGGCGGCCATCTCGCCATAACCTTCATGACTCATCGCCAGCGCCGCGCGCGCCATGTCATATTCGGCCTGCCCCATCAGGATGGGCGCGCCGGTGCGCGCTGCCAGCGGGCCGGCATGGCCGATATGGTCGCCATGGTGATGGGTAACCAGAATGCCGGCAATCGGCCGTTTGGCTGTCAGCTGTGGCAGGATCGCGTCCCACTGCGCGCTGGTGTCATCGGTATTGATCCCGCAATCGACCAGGATCCATCCCGCCTCGGTCTCAAGCGCGAAGAGGTTGATGTGGTTGAGTCGGAACGGCATCCGGAACCGGTACCAGACAAGATCGTCGGCAAGCCGCGTAATTTCGCCGTCGCCAGGCGGGGCGATGTCAATCTGGCGAAGGTCGGCCGGGCCGCCGATGGGCAGGGTGGAAGATGTCATGGGTCAGGAAAACTCAGTACCAGCCGTCGGGTCAACCATACCGGCAAAGCCGCGCTGGCGCCATGCCTCATAGATTACGATCGATACCGCATTGGCAAGATTGAGACTGCGATTGCCGCCGCTCATCGGAAGGCCGATTTTCGCTTCATCCGCGAGGCTGGTGTGGATATCGGGTGGAAGGCCGGTTGTCTCGGCACCGAACAGGAAGGCATCGCCACTGTCGTAGCGCGGCGAGTCATAACGCTGCGCGGCGTATTTGGTAACCGCGAACAGCCGGTTCGGTTGCAGTCTGGCAAGGCAATCATCAAGGCAGTCATGCTGCATGACGCTAGCAAGATCATGATAATCAAGCCCGGCCCGCCGACAGGATTTGGCGTCAAGCGCAAAGCCAAGCGGGTGGACAAGGTGCAGGCTGGCACCGGTGTTCGCGCACAGCCTGATGATATTGCCGGTATTGGGCGGAATCTGCGGGTTGAAGAGAATGACGTGGAACATCGCTTGTCATGCGTTCCGGCGGCTCAATCGTCTGCCGGCTTTACCGCCTCCGGCGCCGCGGCGCGGAAGGACGGCAATGCCATGCAGGCGGCGTCAATGGCGACAAGGCTCGGCATGGCTGCAAGATCGACGCCCCAGCGGCGGGCGTTGTAGATCTGCGGCACCAAAACGCAATCGGCAAGACCCGGCGCGTCACCATGCAGAAAGCTGTCGGTGCGCGGGTGGTCGGCAAGTCGGTCGACAGCGCGAAGCCCCTTGTCGATGAAATGCCGCATCCAGGCGGCCTTGTCATCCGCATCGCCGTCAAAGGCGGCTGCGTGATGCGCGACGACGCTTGGATTGCAGATCGGGTGAATCTCCATGGCGATGGCATGGGCGATGGCGCGCAACCGCGCCGCCTCTGCCGGGTCGTCCGGCAACAGCGGTGGTTCGGGCATGCGCGCGTCGAGATATTCCAGAATCGCCAGCGACTGTGTCATCATCATCCCGTCGATGGCAAGTGCCGGCACAAAGCCCTGCGGGTTGCGCGTCAGATGCGCCGCACTCCGCTGACTGCCATCCAGAAGATTGACCGCGACCGTGGAAAAGGGGATGCCCTTGAGGTGAAGCGCGATCCGCACACGGAAGCTGGCCGAGGACCGCCAGTAATCATACAGAACGACATCGGTCATGCTGCTGCCTTTTCTGTCAGTCTGCGCATGTGACTGTGTTGCATCAGGCGTCAAGCGCGGCGCGGGCCCGTGTCACCGCCTCGCGGATGATTCCGGCCTCGCCAATATGGTTCATCAGGATCAGGATCAGCCCGGCATTCAGTTGTTCGGATTGTTCGCGGCTCAGCCCGTCATGCGCCTGCACCAGTTCATTGAACAATGCATCACTTTCGGCGCCAAGGTTGAAGTCTGTATTCAGTGTCATGCCGTCCTCTCTCACGCGGTAACGCTGGCTTCACAGCGGGCAAGGGCGGCGCGCAGATCATCCGGCCCCGGCGCCATCCAGCGCGCGGTCACATGCTGGTCCGGCCGGACCAGATACACACCATTGCCATAGCGTTGCTGCACCAGGCCATCAGCATCCCCGAATCCGCCACGGCCAACACGCACAACATCAACACCTTCGGGAAGGTTGGACGGGGCCGTGGCCTCGCCGGTGACAAGGCAGACAAAGCGCCCGCCAAGCTGGCTCATCAACCAGGTCGCATTCCCGTCACGGTCGCTCAGCGGTGCGTCCAGCGCCACCATTCCAACCCTCTGCGGCACGTCGAACTCGTCACTGTCCTGGCCGTTGAGCGGACTGCTTTCCAGATGGCAGGGCACGGACAGCCGCCCGGCATTCACGATCCGCCGTGCAAAGGGCGTGTCGACGGCAAGGCTCAGCGCGGCGTTGCGGAACGCCATCTCGACTCCCGGCTCCGGCGACATGAACCGCGATGTCCAGCTGGAATTCCGGATATTTTCATCCGCGCCATGGACCCGTTCATGATTGTAGCTTTCCAGCAGGTCTGGTGCGGCGCTGCCGGTGACGACACGGGCCAGCTTCCAGCACAGATTGTCGACATCATGCATGCCGCCATTGCCGCCCCGCGCGCCGAAGGGCGAGACAACATGCGCTGAATCGCCGACAAAGATCACCCGGTCATGAACAAAGCGGTCGATGCGGCGGCAATTGAAAGAATAGACCGACACCCAATCCAGCTTGAAGGGACGCCCACCGACGACTTTTTCGATGCGCGGGATGACGTTTTCCGGTTTCTTCTCTTCGTCCGGATCGGCGTCCGGGCCGAGCTGCAGGTCGATGCGGTAGATATTGTCAGGCTGCTTGTGAAGAAGGGCTGACTGGCCGGGGTGGAAGGTTGGTGTGAACCAGAACCACCGTTCGGACGGGAAATCAGCCTTCATCTCGACATCGGCGATCAGGAAGCGTTCCTCGAAATGCCGGCCCTCGAAATCCAGTCCGAACTGGCGGCGAATGCGGCTGTTGGCGCCGTCACAGGCAAGAAGATAGTCACCGCGCAATGTGTAGGGACCGTCAGGTGTCTCAATTTCGGCGGCGACGCCGGAGTCATCCTGCCCGACCGACAGCACCCGGTTCTTGAATCGCAGATCGATCAGATCCGGGAAGTCGGCGCAGCGCTCGACAAGATATTGCTCAACATAATATTGCTGCAGGTTGATGAAGGCCGGGAATTTATGCCCATTCTCGGGAAGAAGGTCGAAATTGTAGACTTCACGATCGCCGCGATAGACACGGCCAAGCTTCCAGGTGACGCCCTTTGCCAGCATCCGGTCGCCAATGCCAAGCCGATCAAAGATTTCAAGGCTCCGTTTGGCCCAGCATATGGCACGGCTGCCTACCGATACGACATTGTTGTCATCGACGACGATGCTGGCGACACCATGCGTTGCCAGATCAATGGCGGCGGCAAGGCCGATGGGACCGGCACCAACAATGATCACGGGTGCCGACGCGCCGGATTGCCCCGACAGTTCGGGCGGCGTTACGTAGTCAAAGGGTTCGTACTGGTATCTTGCCATGATCAAGCCATCCTTCCCGCCACTAGCCGTTCTGCAGCGCGTTCCACATCTCCATGTCACGCTCGGCTGTCCAGATCCGCGGTGTGTCGATTCCCTTTGCCTCGTCAAAGGCCCGCGCGACATTGAAGGGAAGGCAATGTTCGTAGATGGCGTAATCGGCGAATTTCGGATCGCATTCTTCGCGCACCGCGTCCCAGGCATCCTTCAGCGTGCCACCTCGTGCCGCGACCATCGCCGCCGGCCGATAGGTGCTGGCGACAAAATCACGGGTATTCTCGATCGCGCTTGTCACCATCTTGTCACCGACAAGGGCATCGCCGCGCCCCGGCGCGATGGCGGCGGGATGGAAGGCTGCGATTCTGTCAAGCGTGCCGCCCCAATCGTTGAAATGCCCGTCGCCGCAATAGCAGGCCGAGTGATATTCAACGATGTCGCCAGTAAACATGACCTGTTCATCCGGCACAAAGGCCACGATATCGCCGGCGGTATGGGCGCGGCCAAGGAACATCAGCTCGACCCGGCGCCGGCCAAGATTGATCGTCATTCTGTCACTGAAGGTGATTGTCGGCCAGGTCAGACCGGGAATGCTCTCATGCCCCTCGAACAGGCGCGGGAAACGGGCAAACTCACTGTCCCAGTCTTCCTGTCCGCGCTCATGGATCATCGAATGACAGGTTTGCGAGGCGATGATTTCGGACGCCTGATAGGCCGAGGCGCCAAGAACGCGCACGGCATGATAATGCGACAGCACGACATGCTTGATCGGCTTGTCGGTCACCGACCGGATCTTCTCGACAACCTTGTTGGCAAGACGCGGTGTTGCCTGCGCGTCGATGATCATCACGCTGTCATCGCCGATGATGACACCGGTATTAGGGTCGCCCTCGGCGGTAAAGGCCCACAGATCGCGGCCAATCTCGGTAAAGCTGATCGTCTTTTCGCTCAGGTCACCCTGTGAGGCAAAGCTCTTAGCCATGAAATTCCTCCACCACCTGGTCGATGCGCCCAAAGATGCTGGCACCGTCATCATCATGCATTTCGATCCCGACGCGGTCACCAAACCTCATGAACGGGGTCGCCGGTTTGCCGTCGCGGATTGTTTCCACCATACGGATTTCGGCAAGGCAGGAATAGCCCCTGCCACCATCCGCCACGGGCCGTCCGGGGCCCCCATCTGCATCGCGGTTGGATACGGTGCCCGACCCGATGATGGCGCCAGCGCGAAGGTTGCGCGATTTCGCGGCATGTGACACCAGCCGCGCCAGGCTGAAGGTGGCGTCGGTGCCGGCATCGGCGCGGCCAAGCGGGGTGTCATTCAAATCAACCTCCATCACCCGGTGAAGCACGCAGTCACGCCAGGCGTCGCCAAGCTCGTCAGGTGTCACCGCGACAGGCGAGAACGCGGTTGACGGTTTCGACTGGAAAAAGCCGAATCCCTTGCCAAGTTCGGCCGGGATCAGGTTGCGGAGCGACACGTCATTGACCAGCATCACCAGCCTGATATGGGCTGCCGCGTCTGCCTCGGACACACCCATCGGCACATCATCGGTGATCACCGCCACCTCGGCCTCCATGTCGATTCCCCAGGATTCATCGGGGATCGGGATGGGCGCCCGCGGTGGTAGAAAATCGTCCGAACCGCCCTGATACATCAGCGGGTCGGTCCAGAAGCTATCCGGCATTTCGGCGCCGCGTGCCTGCCTGACAAGTGCGACGTGATTGACATAGGCCGACCCGTCCGCCCACTGATAGGCGCGTGGCAGCGGTGAATGCGCGGCTGTCTGGTCAAAGGGCACTCCCGCCACGCCACCAGCCTCAAGTTCTGCCGCCAATGCCGCCAGCCGTGGTGCCGTTGCCGACCAGTCATCAAGCGCTGCCTGCATTGTCGGGGCGATATCAGTGGCGGCCGTACAGCGCGTCAGATCGCGGGTTACGACAACAAGCTGTCCGTCACGGGAGCCGTCATCGAGGGTTGCGAGTTTCATTTGAAGATCCTTTCCAGAGGCGTCAGCCGCCAGCGCCCGGGGTGCCGTCGAACTGTTTCTTCAGCCCGCCCCAGCAATCGATATAGTCATCCTGAAGCTGGTCTGCCGTCGCCGCGAACCGGCTGACCTTCTGTGGGAAGCGGGTCTCGAACATGAAGGCCATGGTATCGGTCAGCTTGACCGGTTTCAGTTCGGCATTCGAGGCTTTTTCAAAGGCGTCGAGATCGGGTCCGTGCGGCAGCATCATGTTGTGAAGGCTGGCCCCGCCGGGAACAAACCCTTCTTCCTTGGCATCATACTGGCCAGTGATGAGGCCCATGAATTCGGACATGATATTGCGATGGTACCAGGGCGGCCGGAAGGTGTTCTCGGCAACCATCCAGCGCGGCGGAAAGATCACAAAATCGATATTGGCGGTGCCGGCGGTTTCCGATGGTGCCGTCAGGACCGTAAAGATTGACGGGTCAGGGTGATCAAAGGCAATCGCACCAACCGGCGAGAAGGTCGACAAATCATAGCTGCAGGGGACGTAATTGCCATGCCAGGCAACAACGTCGAGGGGTGAATGGTCAAGTTCGGTGACATGAAAGCCGCCGCACCATTTGATGACCAGCTGATGCGCCGCCTCGCTGTCCTCGAAAGCAGCCACGGGAGTCTTGAAATCACGCGGGTTGGCAAGACAGTTGGCACCAATCGGGCCGCGATCGGGAAGAGTGAATTTGGCCCCGTAATTCTCGCACAGATAGCCGCGCGCGGTTTCGCCGATCGGGCTGTATTTCGCCATCATCCCGCGCGGGACAAGGGCGATATGGCCCGGGGCAATGCGCATTCTGCCCATCTCGGTGAAAATCTCGATCTCGCCCTGCTGCGGGACAATCAGCATCTCGGCATCGGCATTGATCAGGACACGGTCGGTCATCGCGCCGGTGACCGTATATATGGCTGTTGTCATGCCGATATGCTGGCGGGCATCGCCGGCGCTCGTCATCGTGCGGACGCCATCGATGAAATCGACAGACCCGTCCGGCAGCGGCAGCGGGTTCCAGCGATACTGACCAAGAGGCAGATCATCCGGATCGCCATCCGGCGCGGTCTTCCATAAAGGCACATCAATCCTGGCAAACCGTCCGGTATGACGGACCGACGGCCGGATTCGATATAGCCACGACCTCTCATTCGTCGCCCGCGGCGCGGTGAAGGGTGACCCGCTCAACTGTTCCGCATACAGGCCATAGGCGCATTTCTGCGGGGAATTGCGGCCCTGTGGCAGTGCGCCCGCAAGCGCCTCTGTCTCGAAATCATTGCCAAATCCCGGCATCATTGCCAGCGTCATGTCAGCCTCCCGTCTTGACGGTTCCTCCACATTCATTTCAAATGAAATGAATGTCAATTGATTATAGGCCATTGGTACCGCAGGCGCCTTCATGGAATCCTGCTGTGGGGCCGGCACCAGAAAGGTGAATCGAGATGGACGGTTTTGCCACCCCTCTGCAGCTTGACAGTTTCCTGCCATATCGGGCAGCCCGTCTTGCCACAGCGCTCAGCCGTGGGCTGGCCGCGCAATATGAGGCGCGTTACCGGATCAGCGTTGCCGAATGGCGTGTTCTTGTGCATCTGACACAGGAAAGCGAGATATCGGTGCGTGATATCTTCACCCGGGTCGATATGGACCGGGCCCGCGTGACCCGTGCTGTTCAGCGTCTTGAAACACGTGGCCTCGTCTCAAAGCTCGTCAATGAGACCGACCGCCGTCTTGTTAGACTTGCGCTGACCGACGCCGGGCGCGACCTTGCCGCCGACTTGTCACGCCTTGCCACCGCGTTCGAGGCGCGGATCATGGCCATGCTGCCAGCTGATACGGGCGCAACATTGCTGCCGCTGTTCGACGCCATCGAAGAGGCGCTCGACGGTGACGCCGCCAGTGTCAGTGAGGTGGAGACCTCAGTATTGGTTTCAAGCAATTAACGATAACGTAATTACCCTCACGCAGACGCGACATTCTGAGGACGAAACTCGCCGTTTCCACTTGCCATCTTTACGAAAAATTAGGTAGGCGCGGCTTATTCTCGCTGGAGTGACCTGACCGGTAATCTTTGCGAGTTTTCGTAGATGACAGAATGCCTTCGAACGGGATCTGCGCGCCTGGCGCGCATCCTTGCTCGTCTTCTCCTTGTCTTTGGTGTTGGGGCTCTTGGGGTAGGGATCCCTGGGCACACGGGCATTCAGGCCTGTGCCGTTGCAATATTTCAGGCCAGAGCCACCCGGAAACAAACCCGGAAACACCCCCGGAAACACCCCGGGACCTCCGCCGGAATTGCCGCGGATGTAAGCGTGGGGAAAGGCGCGGGCGACCGGCACAGGATTGGTGCAACGGTTGGACCGATGTGGCACCTGGCCCTTGCGGGGCTGACCGTGGTCAGTCTGATGGCACTGGCGGTTTCGGGCCATGCCGCGCCGTCTGTGGATCCGGATGAAGGGCAAGGTGATGCTGCGGTTCTGACCCGCGATGTGGCCCCGCTGTCGCCACGGCTTCGCCAGGCGGTGCTTCTCGACCCGAGGGTTGCCGAGGCGAATGCACGGGCCTGCCAGCTGGCGCACCGGCTGGGGCTGGCGCGCGCCGCTTCGTGGAACCGTTTCGGCCGTCCATGTGAAGACAGTTGGTGCCGTTGTTCAGGCTGGCACCATGCTTGCCGAGATTGTGCCAGCCGAGGCGCAGTATATGGTACGCGCACAGATCCTGCCGCAGGACGTTGCCGATGTACAGCCGGGGCAGGTGGCCCGTATCTCGCTGGCCGCCTATGACCCATCGCGTTATGGCGTGATCATGGGCGTCGTTCGACAGGTGGCCGGCAACACCACTCAGCCTGAGAATGCGATGCCATTCTATGAGACCGTCATCGCCATTCCCGAGGTGGCTTTCACAAAGTCACCGGAAACGCCCGTGATCACCGCCGGCATGCCGCTGCAGGTTGATATTCTTGGCGGCAAGCGCACGATCATGAACTACATCATGACCCCGATCCAGAAATCGCTGGCAACGGCGTTTCGTGAAAAATAGGGGGCTGGCAGGGCCTGGCTATTCCATCCAGAACAGCCAGCCATAGGCCAGGATTATGGCCGGCACGGCGGAGTAGAGTGTGGCGACAATCGCCACTTTCGGTGCGATGGCGATGGCTGGGAACAGCGCGTCGCCATCATTGCTGATGGCGTTGCCGATCTGCGCTGACAACGGGATGATGCCGGACAGGTACATGGTGGTGACAAGCACCTGTGGGCCGCATCCCGGCAGAAAGCCGAGAAGGATGGCGATCATCGGGGTGAACAGCGCCCAGCCGTCAAATACCGTCTTCAGGTCGAGGTTCAGGAAATAGACCGACAGTTCGAACACCAGATAGGCGAAGATCACCCAGACGGTGACAAAATTGGTGTCGGAAATGGTACGGCGAACAAGGCCCGCGCTGGCGGAAAAGGCGGCATCCCCCTTGATTCCAAAACGAGGGGCGAGTCGCATGCTCATTGCCAATGTGCCGCCGACAACGCCGAGAAGTGTCGCTGGTTGTTCAAGGGCCTCGGTGGCGAACAGGGAATCGACATCGACCTGAAAGGCGACAAGCGCCGCCAGCACCATGCCCGGGATCAGGATCAGCATCCACAGCCCGTCGAGAAGCCGGGTCGAGGCATCGTCATGCTCGACCTCGATCTTGGCGTCGGGGGTGGACCGGCTGCCGCGAAGGAAATCTCCGCCATGAATGGCGTTGATGATCCAGCCGCTGAGGCTGCCGACAACAAAGCCAAGCACAATCATCGAAAGTCCGGTGATCGGCTCGCGCGCAATCAGAAGAAAGGCCGCATCGCCCATTGTCGCCGTCAATGCCGCGACAACGCCGCCAAAAGATAACCGGCCGGTGACATATTGTGTGACAACGATGATGGCCCCACCGCATCCAGGCAGCGCGCCAAGCCCGGCCGCCACCGGCACCTGCCAGATGGTGTCGCGCTTCAGCATCGCCGTCGCGTCGATTTTGAATGCCCGTTCCAGACCGTAGATGATCAGAAACGTCGCGGCGACAAAGGTGCTGACCTGAAGATAGGCGTCGGCGATTGACGCGAAAACAATGTCGAGAAGTTCACTTTCGGCATTCAGCATCAGACCGGTGGCGAACAGCGCCGGTGCCAGGATAAGGGCAAGACTCATCCCGTTCGTGCGTTGTCGTGCTGGCAGCTGCGCGCTGTTGTCAGCGCTTGTTGTCACTTCTCGCTCCATCACCTTTATTTAGCCTCGCCTAACTTTAGTCACAAGCCCTAAGTCGTACAAAAATGAAATTTATGCCTGAATTGGCATGTGCCTTGACGCCCGTCCTGCTGGCCTTACCTCAGCCTCCTGTCAGTGGTGGCCGGTATGCCGTCTATTGCGCATTGACGCGGAATTCGGCAGATAGGGACAATGATGTTGCCTGACCAGACATTCACCTATGACAGCCCGGTGATTCTTGTCGGCGCCGCGCCGGTGCCGCTTGACGGGCTGTTTGCGGAACTGCCGGACGCTCTGCCCATCATCGCCGCGGATGGCGGGGCGCAGACGGTACTGGACTCTGGAAGGCGGCCCGATCTGGTTGTCGGCGATATGGATTCGATTGCCGGTCTGCCACCCGGCATTCAGCAACTTCACCTGACTGGCCAGGACGACACGGATTTCGAGAAATGCCTGAAGCGCATCATCGCGCCGGTGATCATCGGCTTTGGCTTTCTTGAGGCTCGCCTTGATCACACGCTGGCGGCGATTCACGCGCTGGCGGCGGTGCCGCATGACAGGCCGATCATGCTGGTTGGCACAACTGACATGTTGCTGCGTCTGCGCGGCGATATCGCCTTTCCCGCGGTCGCTGGCGAAAGGGTGTCCATCTGGCCTCTTGGCACGCAGCGATTCCTGCGTTCGACGGGCCTTCGATGGTCACTCGACGGGCTGGTGATGGCGCCGGGAAACATGGTTGGCACCTCGAATGTCGCCACAGGTGGCGATGTCGACATCATCGCTGACAAGGGCGACGGCTATGCGCTCATCCGGCCAGTGGCCGCCGCCTCGTCATTGCTGTCGGTGATCATGCCGCGGGACTAGCCACCAATCAGCGGTGTCGCCAGCCACAGCGCGCCGAAAACTGTGATGACCCAGGTGCCGGCATTTACCTGCTGACCACGTCCGGCCAGAAGGCATATGGCGACGTGAGCGATGAAGCCGACAGCGATCCCTGCCGCGATCGAGAAGGTCAGGGGCATCAGAACAGCCATCAGCATGACCGGCACGGCCGTGACCATGTCGTCCCAGTCGAGTTGCGCAAGCGGGGCAAGGAAACCGGCCGCGACAAAGACAAGTGCCGGCGCCGTTGCGAATGCCGGTATCGAGGCGAAAAGCGGTTCAAAAAACAGGCAAAGAAGGAACAGCGCGGCAACGGTGAGCGCCGTCAGCCCGGTACGCCCGCCAGCACGAAGACCGGTCGCGCTTTCAAGATAGGTTGTCATGCTGGAGGTGCCGAGAAGGCTGCCAACCATCGAGGCGCCGGTATCGGCAAGAACGGCGCGGTCGAGATTCTCGATGCTGCCATCAGCGCGGCGTTTGCCGGCAAGATCGGCGATTCCTGTCAGCGTGCCGGTGGTATCAAAGAAATCCAGGAAGAACAGCACGAAGACGACTGTCAGAAAGCCGAAGCTTGCAACCTGCGAGAAATCCAGAGACAGGGCCGCACTCGCCACAGGCGGCGCCGAGGCAATGCCGCCGAATTCGGCAAGGCCGCTGGTCCAGCCAATCAGGCTGAGGCCGAGGATCGTGATCAGGATCCCGCCATGGATGCCGCGCGCCGCGAGGCCTGCCATGACAAGGAGGCCAACAAGCGCCAAAAGCAATTCCGGCGCGGTAACATTGCCAAGCCGCAACAGCGTGTCCGGGTCATCGACGACAAGGCCCATGCCCTGTAATCCGATCATCGCAAGGAACAGACCGATACCAGCGGTGATTCCCGAACGCAGCGAGGCAGGAATGGCGCCAATCAGCCATCCGCGGATTCGGGACAGCGAAAACAGGAAAAACAGCACAGAAGCGACGAAAACCGCCGTCAGCGCCTGCTGCCAGGTAAAACCCTGGCCAAGGACAAGACCGTAGGCGAAATAGGCGTTCAACCCCATGCCGGGCGCCACCGCGACTGGCCATTTGGCCCAGAGGGCCATGATGGCGGTGCCAATCGCCGTCGCCAGAACCGTTGCCACAAAGCCGGCGGCGAATGGAATGCCGGCATCGGCAAGAAAAATCGGATTCACGGCGACGATGAAGGACATCGTGAGGAAGGTGCAGAGTCCGGCGAGAAGCTCGCGGCGAACAGTCGTGTTGGCGTCATCAAGTCCAAAGAAGCGGTTCATTGGTATCTCCGAAAGAGGGCGCTGTGCGGCACTTTCAGGCGCGCGCCCGGGCGTAAAACTGTCTTGCGGCGGGTGGTAGCACCAAATGCTGGTGGATGACCAGTCGGGTGTTGCATTTCTTTGCCATCAGCCAGTTGGTAATTTGCCGGCAGAGGTTTTTGTCATCGGCCAGCACCTGACGATTGGCCCCGATAACCAACCGGGTGCCTGATAGCTTGTCTTTGGTCTTCACCCGGCTATAGTGCTGGCAGCAAAACACCCGCCAAATGTCGCGCGATCCACAGGCGTGATGCGGTAACGGGTTAACCCCATCAGGCCCGGAATAACTGAAAGCGAGATTACGATCATGGTTGCATCCCTGCCAAAGCCGCGTCAGGCCGAGACTCTAGCCGACAGCATGCTGGCCAGATATTTCGGGGATGACCACACGCAATCACTGATGTCTCAGATTCTGCTGGTTGTTGCTGGCAGCGCGCTCCTGGCATTGTCTGCCCAATTCGCCTTCCGGATCCCGATCTCGCCTGTGCCTGTTACGGGCCAGACGCTTGTCGTGCTGATGATCGGCATGGCTTACGGGTCCCGCCTTGGTGCCGCGACAGTGCTGGCCTATCTCGTTGAAGGTGGCATGGGGCTTCCAGTCTTTGCCAATGGCACGGCGGGTTGGCCGGTTATCGCCGGGCCGACCGGCGGATATCTTGTCGGTTTCGTCGCCGCTGCCTTTGTTCTTGGCAAGCTTGCCGAGCGTGGCCTTGGCCGCGGGCCGGTCTCGACGGCGCTGGCGATGGCAATTGGCACGATCATTATCTACGCCGCCGGTGTGTCCTGGCTTGGCCAGTTTATCGGTTTCGACAAGGCCCTTGCAGGCGGCATGCTGCCGTTCCTCTATGGTGATGCGTTGAAACTGATTGTGGCTGCCGGTCTGATGCCATTTGCATGGCGTGCTGTTCATGCGCTGCGACCGGGCGCTGACAAAGATGCAGAATAGGGTTGTGGCCTGATGCTATCGGCGATCGCCGCGACGCTGGCGATTGTCGCCCTTGGATACGTTCTGAAATGGCGGAATTTTCTGCCTGAGGCAGCCTGGCAGACCCTGTCGCCAATATGTTACTGGGTGCTGTTTCCGGGGCTGCTGTTCAATCTGATGTCGCAGACCGATCTTGGCGCGGTTTCACTGGCGCCATTTCTCACAACGATCGCCGGCGGCAGTTTTGTTATCGTCGTATTCGCGCTTGTCGCGGGCCGGGCAATTTCCCTGTCCGGGCCGGCGCACAGTTCGCTGGTGCAGGGGGCGTTGCGGCATAATGGGTTTCTCGTGCTTTCGATCCTGCAGGGAACCTTCGGTGTTGCGGCGTTGCAGCTTGGCGCCATCGCGATAGCCTTTCTGGTGCCCATTTCGAATATCGTGTCGGTCATCGCCATCCTGATGCTGACACAGTCAGCCGGCAAGACGCATATGAAGCGCGCCATTCTTGCCGAGATTGCCCGCAATCCGCTTCTTGGCTCCATGCTTGTTGGCGTTCTGGTGAACCTGCTTGAAATACCGGTGCCAGAATTCATCTCGCAGGCGGCGGCCTTTCTTGGTGCCGGTGCCCTGCCGTTGTTGTTGCTGAGCATAGGGGCATCACTGAGATTCAACGCCATCGGTGGCAATGTCGCGCCGTTGGGCCTCGCATTGTTGGCGAAATTTCTCGTGTTTCCGCTGGCGATGGTGATGATCGGGCTTGCGATGGGCCTTGATCCGCTTGCCCTTGCGGTTCTGGCCGCGGTCGGGGCGGCGCCAACGGCAAGCTCAAGCTATACCCTGGCCATGGAACTTGGCGGTGATTCCCAGTTGATGGCCGAAATTGTATCACTGCAGACGCTTGGCGCGGCTGTCTCTTTGCCATTATGGATCTGGCTCGCCGGTGTCTTGGCGGCGATGTAATGTCTCAGCCTGATGCGGGTGCCTAGAGTGCCGTCAGGACGCCATTGTCATTGACGGGTTCGGCCGCACCTTCGGCACAGGCCGCCTCATAGGCGCCGAGAGCTTCATCGGCATCCAGAATTTCGACTTCGCCACTTTGCTCAAGAATGGCAAGAAGCCGGTCCTCCGGTGACTCCGAGGATGTGTGTAACACCGTCACGGCAATCACGGCGGCGATGCTTGTCGTCGTCGCCACTTCTGGTTCGGTATGAGGGCGGTTGAACGGAATGACGTGGCATTCCGGCCGATGGTCTCGGTCGGTCACTCGCATTGGCATGCTCCATTGACAGGGTCGTTGGCGGACGTTGTCAGAACAAAAATATGGGCAGAAGGACGGCCTGTTGGGGAATTGAAGCGTAAAAGCCCCCCGTGGGCGCCGTGGCGCGGATTATCTACACTTAGGTGCGTGTCCGTGCGTTCCATACAAGATACAGTGTGAACGCAAAGAGAATCGCTGCAAAGCAAAAAATGAATCAGTCACGAAATTATCACAAAACGACAAGGAGGCCCGTTGGGGCCTCCTTGCAATTCCTGCGGTGTCCGTACCGTTTGGGCCGCTGAAGGCGGCGCCGATTCCTATCCGCCGACGCGACGGACGAAGATGGTTCCGGCAGGCTTGTTGTTGATGTTGCGAACGGTGTTCGTGGCCTGGCTGAAGATCACGGTCTCCACGCCAAAGCTGTCGACAACCGCGACGCGCGCCCTGATCTGCTTGTTAACCAGAAGCTGCGACAGTGAAAGCTGTGTCGCGCCACCGGTTTCGATGGCGCGCCAGTTCCGCCCGTCAGTCGAGGCTTCCCAGCCAACCGACATGCTGGCGATCCCGTCTTCGTCAGACACGCCATTTGTGCTGACCAGGATGACTTCGCCTTCGGTGGCTTCGCCGGTGATCAGAACCTCGCCCTGGACCGGGTCATCGACATTCTGCACTGTTTCGGACGGGCTGGTGACAAGCAATTCCTTGGTGCCGTGACCGTCTTGATATGAGACGACAGCGCGGTAGGAATAGCCGACATGACGCTGCGAGAGCTGCAGAACCTCACCATTCGTCTCCGGGAAGGCCTGCCATTCGGTTTTCGTGCTCGAGCGCTGCCAGATGATGGAGAAGTTTCCAAGGCCGTCATCATCCGAAATCATGCTGGTATCAACGACAAGCGAGTCTTCTTCGCGTGCCGCGCCGACAAGCTGCGGGGCGCCATTCGGCTTGTCATTCACATTCTGAACCGGGCTGGATGGCGGGCTGAGAATTGTTTCCAGATTGCCCTGGCCATCGACGTAGGACAGTTGCACCCGCAGCAGCTTGCCAACATGCCGCTCACGCGGCGTGAAGGATTGCCTGATTTCCCCTGACAGGTTCGACCATGCGGTCCCGTCACTGGAAATTTGCCATTGCACCTGCATGCTGCCAACGCCGTCGCCATCCACAACCGATGACGCATCGATGATCAGAGGGTCGTCTTCAATCGCGATGAAGGACCCGGTTTCGACATCGCCATTATCAACCCCACCGCCACTGGCGGCCTGTGTGGCTGAAGCGGCTGATGCCGTTTCAGTGACAGCAGCCTGGCTTGACGTGGTGGTGGAAGCGGCAGGTGCCGCGGTCTCGGCAACGGTTGCAGCCGGCGCGGCGGTAGCCTGCGCTGTCGAACCATCGGTTGCCGTTGACGCGGCATCAGAACCAGGCAGACCACCTGCGAAGGCGGGTCCACCTGCGGACATGACCGTTCCGACGATCAAGGAAATCCACAGTCGACGCATTACTCATGACCCCCTAACAATCACAAGCTCTCTCATAAAAGTACCTGGATACTATAACAGTACCCAGCGATAACCGTACATATCAATACGGTACTTGAAAACTTTAAGCCAAACGAAAATCGCCCAAAATGGGGATTATGTCCAGTTTTTAGTCATTTTTTCGGCAAGGCGGCGGTGGTCAATCGGTTGTCCGCCGCCCTGTGCTGGCCGGGAATCGGCTGTCAGCTTTCCAGTTCGTCGAGTACCTTGCGCGCCGACCTGAAGCATTCCATGGCCTGTGGGACACCGCAATAGATGGCGATGACGTGGATAATGGCGCGCAATTCTTCTTGCGTAACACCGTTCCCGATGGCGCCGCGGCAATGCAATTCCCATTCATGCATTTTGCCAAGCGCCCCGATCATCGCGAGATTCATCATCGAACGTGTTTTGGCGTCGATGGCATCATCACCCCAGCCAAAGCCCCAGCACCAAGCTGTCATGGCTTCCTGAAACGGCCGGTTGAAATCATCGGCATTCTCGAATGTCTTGTCGACATAGGCCGCACCAAGGGTGGCTTTACGCTGGGCGAGGCCGGTTTCAAACATGTTGTCCATGGGTTCATACCTTTTTGGATGTGTCATCAGTCGCTGGATGAGGCCGGCATCGCGCCCGTCAGGCGGCAGCACGACATGGCCCCAACCTGTCAAACTATAGCCGGACTGGGCCAGGATGGTGTGCCAAAATCGGCAAAGAACAATTCAACAAATTGAAATAATGAGAATTTCACACATTTTGTGCAAAAGGTTTACTGTGTTAATTATCGCTAAATTATGAAGTTATGACTGCTCAGGACAGGTCAGAACCATGGCGATGGTTAACGTAAATTCTATCGATTCGGTTGCCGGCGAGACGGAACTTCTGGCGCATGCGGCCACCTACATGGCGGCGCGGCTGTTCACGCCGCGTCAACGCAAAAGCCTGAGCGTCCTGATCGATGTCACAAGAGAACCTGCGCGCGTTCCGGTGACACGAGCGATGCTGGGCCCGCAAAAGGCCGGTTTTGGCAGCAAGGCACCGACATTGTTCGCAATGACTGTCTCGACGGCAGGCGGAATCCGCGATGCTGCTGAAACCATCGCACATGAGATGCTTCACATATCCCAGGCGGTCAACGGACGCCTGTTGATCACATCCCGGAAAGCCAAGATCGCCGGCCGCAAGACCATGGTCGATATGGCGCGATGGATGGGCGGTAAACCGGTGATGATCGAAAATCTCGTCTGGCATCTGCGCCCCTGGGAGATTGAGGCTTGTCATTGGCAGGCGCTGCTTGTGGACGAATTTCTCAATTTGTCGACAGGGAAGGTCACGGACCAGCCAGTGCAGTCGCCAAAGCGCCGCCAGCTTGCATTATATCCGGTCAGGATCGCGTCGCCAGCGGTTGATCCGACACCGGTTGATCCGACACCGGTTGATCCGGCAATCGACAGGGCAGCGCCCCTTGATTCGCAGGGCAAGTCTGATTCGCAGGGCAATCCATCATTGCCCGCCACAGACCCGAGCGACAGCAACGCGGCACCGGCTGACCAGGTGAGTGCCGGTGCGGTGGCGCATGAATCCGGCCCGGGCGCGTTGGATGTCACGCCGCCCGAACCGACCGGATCCGAAAGGGGCCTTTCTGATCAGATGCCGGTAACAGTGTCCATGACCAATGGTGATGGACAGAATGATGACGGGCAGACCGGGTCGGTGGACGAACCGACGGCGCATGACATTCAGGTGCCAGAGGACAGAACACCCTTTGGCGCGATGCCGAACCGGCCTGTCTATCCACGGCCGGTCATCGAGGTGATGGTGCCGGGTCTTGACATGCCACGGACGCTGGAACGCGAGGCGATGATGAAAAAGCTTGATGAACTCAGACAGCGTGGCCTTGCGGCGGCCGGCGAAAGCAAGTGACGGTCGCCACAACGTCTCGCCACGGGCAACCGAATCTCCGGGGTGAGACATGCTGGCACGTATTTCAGGGTGATTTTTTCTGGCGCAGCGCATAGTTTGTGCGTTCCCGAACCCTGATTGAGGCAGAAAGCCGCCGATGAACATCTACAAGGCGATTACCACCGAGGTCCTGGTCCCGATCCATCCGGCGGGCTGGCCTTTTATATTCATCTTCGTCGTGGCGAGCATCCTGATCACCACATTCTGGCAGCCTTTCGCGCTTCCCGGAACGCTGCTCAGTCTGTGGTGTGTCTATTTCTTCCGCAACCCGGTGCGCACCACCCCGGTCACTGACAATCTGATTGTCGCACCGGCCGATGGCCGCGTGCTGTCGACCGGCATCGCCCCGGCACCCGATGATCTGGACCTTCCCGCCGGCGAGTGGCGGCGCATCGCCATTTTCATGAATGTGTTCGACGTTCATGTGAATCGCGCCCCCGTGGCCGGCCATGTGACAGCGACGAGCTATCATGCCGGCAAGTTTTTCAATGCCAGCCTTGATAAGGCCGCCGAGGCCAATGAACGTCAGAACATCGTGATGGAAACCGCCGCCGGCCAGGCCATCGGCATTGTCCAGATTGCCGGTCTTGTGGCCAGGCGGATCCTGCTTGAGGCCGGTGTCGGTGACCAGCTTGCCATAGGTCAGCAATTCGGAATCATCCGTTTTGGCAGTCGTGTGGATGTCTGGATCCCGGCCGAGACGCCAGTGCTGGTGATGGCTGGCCAGCGCACGGTGGCTGGCGAAACGGTGCTTGCCGACCTTTCCGGCGGGCTGCAGGAACCTGGTGAATCGAGGCGCGCATAATGGCACCCGCACCGCGCCATCAGCGGCGTTTCAGAACAGTATCAATTTTCTGGCTGCTGCCGAATGTTCTGACGGTGGCCGGGCTGATCTCGGGACTGACCGCGTTGCGCTTTGCGCTGGACGGGCGTTGGGCGGCGGTGATTGGTCTGATCGCGCTTGCCTCGGTGTTTGATGCGCTTGACGGGCGAACAGCGCGCCGGTTCAAGACAAGCTCGGCCTTCGGGGCCGCGCTGGACAGCCTGAGTGACCTTGTGGTTTTTGGCGTTGTGCCGGCACTTTGCCTGTATCTTTGGGCGCTTCAGGATTCCGGCAATCTTGCCTGGTGGGCGACGATGTTCTACGCGGTATCAATCGCGCTGCGGCTTGCCCGCTTTGATTCCGAACTTCGCGATCCACCGGAGCAGTCAAAGGATTACTTCACCGGTGTGCCGGCGCCGGCGGCGGCATTTCTTGTTCTCGTGCCGATCGCCGTTGATCTCGAATTCGGGATCGCCTGGGCGCGCGAGGCCGCCTATGTCAGTGGCTGGCTGGTGCTGATCGGTGGGCTGGCTGTCTCGGCCCTGCCGACCTTTGCCGGAAAGCGGGTGAAGTTGCCGGTTGGCACGGTATTGCCAGTGATGGCGGTTGGCTCGATCCTGATTGCCGGAATCTTCATGCAGCCATGGATCACCTACATGGCGCTGGCGGCGGCCTATGCTGCTTCCATCCCCATTTCGGCAATGCATTACCAGCGCCAGAGGCCTGACGCCTGACCCGAGAGGCCTGACCTTTATTCGCCGGCCCCATATTGTCGGGCGGCGACCCGTTCACGGTGAAACAGATACAGACCGCTGGCGATGATGACGCCGACGCCAAGAACGGTGCTGGGGGCGGGAACATCCCCGAAGACAAGATAGCCAAGAGCCGTCGCGCCGATAATCTCGACATATTGGAACGGTGCCAGCAGGCTGGCGGGCGCCTTGGCGGCGGCAAGGACGATGAAGGCGTGGCCAAGCGTTGCCGCGATTCCCATGCCGATCACCCACCACGTTTCCTGTAGCGTCAGCACTGACATGGTGGCCTTGGGGATTGCCAGCATGCTGCCGATCAGCACCACCGCGCCAAGCACGATCATCGCGGCGACACTGCCGAAGAACTGCATCTGATACGGATTGACATCGTCTGCCAGCCTGCGGGTCAGCACCATGTAGAGCGCCATCGACAGCGCCGAGCCAAGCGGTAGCAGGGCGGCCCAGCCAAAAACAAGCACGCTTGGCTGGACGATGATGATTGTGCCCACCAGGCCAACAAGGATGGCGGTGATTCGCCGGGCCCGTATCCGCTCGCCAAGGAGCACCGCTGACAGCAAGGTGAGGATCATTGGCTGCGCAAAGAAAATGGCGATTGCCTCGGCCATGGGCAGATGCTGCAGCGCGGCAAAGAAGAACACCGTCGCCATGGCCAGCAACAGGCCACGCGCCGCCTGCATCATGAGAGTGCCTGCCGGAATGGTCCATAGACGCAGCACAATGACAAAGGGCAGCATCAGCGCTGTCTGCATAAAGAAGCGCCAGAAGGTGATTTCGAACGGGCCATGTGTGACCCCCAGCAGCTTGGCGAAGACGTCAAGAAAGGGGATGATGAGCATGCCGGCGCATAGCTGAAGAGCGCCAAGCGCATGATTTGATTGCTGTGTCTTTGCCATTTTCATGGCGGCATCCTGCATGGCAATCCAAAGCCAGGTCAATCAAACTCGTGCGTCATGCTGAAGGCTGGTTCACGCGACCATGGTGTTGCAGTTTGCACCGTTAACGGGCAAAATGTCGGCCTTGCAATAACACCGCCGGCGACGCCCCTGCCGGTCACAATGGAACAGCCATGGCCAACGGTCTCCTGGATAAATGTCTCAGTCGCGGCATTCGCATGACAAGCCAACGCCAGGTGATTGTCGGTGTCATCGGCGATTCCGAGGATCATCCCGACGTCGATGAGCTCTACCGGCGCGCCGTCAACGAGGACAGCACGATTTCGATCGCGACTGTCTACCGTACCGTCAAGCTGCTTGAGGAGGCCGGTGTCATTGACCGGCTCGAATTCGGGGATGGCCGGGCGCGGTATGAGGAAGCAGGTGAGCATCATGAGCATCTTGTCGATGTGGAATCCGGCGAGGTGATCGAATTCTATCATGCCGAACTCGAAGCGCTGAAAGAGCAGATTGCCCGTGAGATGGGCTATGAACTTGTCGATCACAGGCTTGAGCTTTTCGGCCGCAAGCTGCCGCCAAGTGAAGGCTGAGCGGTGCGCTCTTGACCGGCTCGGCAAACCTTCCCACCAAAGCATATGAACGCGCCATAGCCGTTATGCGGTGGTTATGAGCAGCGCGACACAGAAGCGTAATGTCATCAGGCTTGCCATCGCGCAGGCGCTGTCGATGACCTCAATGAATGTGAATATCATCAATACCGCGCTTGTCGGCGTGTTGTTGGCACCAGTTGCCTGGCTGGCAACCCTGCCATTGTCGCTGCAATTCCTGACTTCAATGATGATCACCCTGCCAGCCTCGCTGCTGATGGCGAGGTTTGGCCGGCGCCCGATTCTGATTGTCGGTGTGTTGATCAGCAGCCTGTCGACAACCTGCCTTGGAATCGCCGTCGTAACCGGTCATTTCCTGATGTTCTGTGGTGGCAGCATGGGACTTGGCATGGCGATGGGGATCGCCAGCTATTATCGCTATGCAGCGGCGGATGGCGTGGCCACCGCATTGCGGCCAAAGGCGATTGCCTATGTTCTTGCCGGCGGTCTGGCAGCCGCGTTTCTGGGCCCGGAAATTGCCCGGCGAACAGTGGATCTTGTCCCTGACATTCTTTACGCGGGTTGCTTTTTCACGGTTGCTGTTGTGCAGCTGTTCTCGATCATCGCGCTTGCCGGTCTCAAGATCGAGGTTCCAAAACGCAGCGCCAGCGGCGGGCGGCCCATCGGTGCGTTCCTTCGCATGCCGGTTTTCGTTGTCGGGGTCATTTGCTGTGCGCTTGGCTATGCGCTGATGAGCTACCTGATGACAGCGACCCCGCTACAGGTGGTCAATGTTGCCAAACTTGGCACCTCGGCCAACGCCACCATCATCCAGTGGCATGTTGTGGCGATGTTCCTGCCATCATTCTTCACTGGTTCAATTATCGCCAGGATTGGCGCTTTGCGTGTGTTATGGGCCGGTGTTTTCTTTTACGGCATGACCATTTTCCTGGCGGTGGGCGCCGTTGGGTTCTGGCCCTACTGGATGGCGCTGGTCACACTCGGCCTGGGCTGGAATTTCCTGTATGTGGGCGGCACCTCGCTGGTCGCAAAGGTGGCAGAACCCGAGGAACGTGGTCGCGTTCAGGGACTTGCCGATCTTGTCACGATGACAACCGTGGCGGCCGCCTCGTTATCGGCTGGCGCGATCCACAGTCAGCTGGGGTGGGACTCCGTCGGCATGGCCGCGCTTGTTCCGGTAACGGTGCTTGCGATTGCGCTTGTCTGGCTTGGGATGGCACAGCGCCAGCAGCCCGGGGTTGTCGGCTGACAACCGCCCTTCCATGGGAATACGGATGTCTATGCGGATACGGACTGGCGACACGCGGTCGCGTCAGCCACCAGTCACATTCATGTGCCGGCTGACAGCAGGATCGTTGTGACGCCTGTCGATGATGAAGTCATGGCCTTTTGGCTTGCGGCCAATGGCCTCGGCAATCGCGGCGTCCAACGCAGGTTCGCCGCCATCGCGAAGGGCGCGGCGCAGATCCGCATTGTCATCCTGACCAAGGCACATATAGAGCTGGCCGGTACAGGTCACACGCACCCGGTTGCAGCTTTCGCAGAAATTATGGGTCAGCGGGGTGATGAAGCCAAGCTTGCGCCCGGTTTCCTCGACCTTGACATAACGGGCGGGGCCGCCGGTGCGGAACGGAATGTCGGTCAGGGTAAAGCGCTTTGCCAGGTCGGCGCGAACGCGTGACAGCGGCAGATACTGGTCAAGCCTGTTCTCGGTGCCGATATCGCCCATTGGCATGACTTCGATGATGGTCATGTCAAACCCTTCATCCCCGCACCATGCCAGCATGTCGCCAAGATCGGAATCATTGTCGCCCTTCAGGGCCACAGCGTTGATCTTGACGTCAAGACCGGCGGACTGTGCCGCCCGAAGCCCGGCCAGAACCTTGTCCAGGTCACCCCAGCGGGTGATCTGTCGGAATTTTTCCGGATTGAGCGTGTCCAGCGAAATGTTGACCCGTCTGACGCCGGCATCGAACAGATCGTCGGCCATCTTAACAAGCTGGCTGCCATTTGTGGTGATCGTCAGCTCGTCAAGCTGACCCGCCTTCACCTCAGCGCCAAGGGCGCGGATCAGCTGCATGATGTTGCGTCTGACAAGCGGCTCGCCACCGGTGAGCCGGATCTTGCGAACGCCTGCCGCCATGAAGCGCCGGCACAGAACTTCCAGCTCCTCAAGAGTCAAAAGCTCGGCCTTCGGCAGGAAGGTCATTTCCTCGGCCATGCAGTAGACACAACGGAAATCGCAACGATCCGTCACCGACACGCGCAGATAGTCGACAGTGCGGCCATAAGGGTCGATCAACTGGCCCGGCTTTGTGGCCGGCGCGGCGTCCGTCAGCGGCATGGTGGTCTCCTCCCCATCACAAGACAAGTATGCTACGCCCCGCACTTCTGGCTTGGCAAGGAACGACACGTCGCACCCCGTAACCTTGTCAGGCATCCCGAGCGGCGAAAAAAAAGGCCGTGAGACATCTCACGGCCGAGTTTAGGGAGGAAACGCACGACGAGTGCGCCGTGCCACGCGTATATGCGCCCGAAGATTGACTCCGTCAACCCTGCCAAAAGGCTTTTCAACAAAAAAAGAACGCCGGGTAATGATTCATAAAAAAACAAGAAAAAACATTTAGTTGAATTTCAAAAATTGCCGCTGAAAGGCAATGAAACTGCCACTGGCGGCAGGTCTGCGACAATATCGTCCGCGCTCATTCCCTCGGCTCGCAGCTGCTTGATGCTCTGCGCGTCATGCCGCTTGGCAAGACGGCTTCCGGCGGCGTCCCGCACAAGGTCATGGTGAAGGTAGGCCGGTGACGGCAAATCCAGCAGGGCCTGAAGAAGGCGATGCACATGTGTGCTTTGTGCAAGATCGGCGCCGCGTGTGACCAGATTCACGCCGTCGAGCGAATCATCCACGACGACCGAGAGGTGATAGGAGGTTCCAATATCCCGCCTGGCGAGAACGACGTCGCCATGTGCGGTCATGTCGACAGGCTGTTCGCGTCCGGTACGAAGATCGCGCCAGGTCAGATCGCCGACGAGATCAAGCGCCGGTCCGGTCCGAAGGCGCCAGGCGGGCGCCATTCCCTGATCGGACCGGCGTCCCGCCTCGGCCGTGGAGATGGCGCGGTCGGTCGCCACAGGCGCCTCCTGCGGCGCGGACAGAACCTCGGCAAGCTCGGCGCGGGTCAGATAGCAGGGATAGACAAGATCGCGCGCCCGCAGGCTGGCAAGAGCGTCCTCATAGGCGGCAAGACGGTGGCTCTGGAACACCGGCTCGCCACGCCAGGGCAGGTCAAGAAATTCGAGATCCCGATAGATCTGTTCGGTGAATTCGGGACGGCACCGCGTGTGGTCTATATCGTCGATCCGCAGGATATATCCGTCACCAAGGCGCGAGGCGACAAGCGCCGAATAGGCATGGCCAAGATGCAGCAACCCTGTCGGGCTTGGCGCAAACCGCGTCACAGGTACCGATATCATGGGAGAAACGGTCACGATTTTCGTGTCCACAGGTCTGTTGGGGTGCCGTCAACGGCACCAATGCCAGTGAATATAGACCAGATGGGGTGGTCGGGTGTAGCCTCTTGCTGACGCCATCAAAGGTGGCAGTGGAGGGAATGATGATGAAGAGTTTTGGCGCGTTGAGTGGTCATTTCAACGCCCCGGCCCGTGGCGGCGCGCCATCAAGCCTGATTGTGATCATGCATGGCTGGGGCGCGGACGCCAGCGATCTGGCGGACCTTGCCTATCCCATGTCGCTGCGGTTTCCCGGCGCGGCATTTTTCATTCCCAACGCGCCGGACCCCTGTTCGATGAACCCGATGGGCCGGCAATGGTTCGACCTTGCCGATACCAACGCGGGGCCGGTCGCCGCAGCGGCGGTGATTGAGGACTCGGTGGCCGCTGCAACTGCCGAACTTGGGCTCGATATGGCGGCGGTGGCGCTGACCGGTTTTTCACAGGGCGGCATGATGAGTCTGCATTGCGGGCTTCACATGGCTGACAGGCCGCAGGCTGTCGTCAGCTTTTCAGGCGCGCTTCTCGGCGTCGGCGACATCGCGGAAATCGATGGCCGTCCGGCGGTGATGCTGGTCCATGGCACGGACGATCAGGTGGTGCCCTTCACGATGATGGAGGCGGCGTCGACCATTCTTGCCACTCATGGCATCGAGGCTGCCTGTGTGTCGCGCCCCGGCCTGGGGCACGGTATCGACCCGGACGCGCTGACACAGGCGATTGATTTCCTCGCGGTTCATCTGCCAGGCTGACCGGCCTGTATCCCTGTCACACTGGCCGTAACATAGCCGCAATATTTTGCGGGCACTGTGTCGCAGTGCCCAATATATTGTGGGAGGCTTGTGTTTCTGGCGCTGGCATGTTTTGCTCCTGTTGGGTGTTGGTAAAACCACACGGGGAGCATGATGAACGCAGGCAGTTACGCACCGGCCCTTGTCCTGAACGCAGATTTCCGCCCGCTCAATTATTTTCCATTGTCGCTGTGGTCGTGGCAGGATGCGGTCAAGGCGGTATGTCTCGACCGGGTGACGATCGTCAGCGAGTATGATTTTTCGATCAGTTCACCCTCGATGGAGATGAAGCTTCCATCAGTGATTGCGCTGAAGGAATATGTGCCGCAGATGCGCAATCCGGCCTTTACGCGGTTCAATGTGTTTCTTCGCGACAAATTCACCTGCCAGTACTGTGGCACCGGGCATGCGGCGGCCGATCTGACCTTTGATCATGTTGTGCCACGTTCACGTGGTGGACGCACAACCTGGACGAATGTTGTTGCCGCCTGCAGCCCCTGCAATCTTCGCAAGGCCAATCTTCTTCCCGAACAATGCGGAATGTCGCCACTGGCAAGGCCGGTGGCGCCGAATATCTGGCAGCTTCAGGAAAATGGTCGCGGGTTCCCGCCAAACTATCTTCACGAATCCTGGCGCGATTATCTGTATTGGGACAGCGAGCTGCAGCAGAGCTAGGCGTCAATCCACCGATCAGACGCGTTCGGCGATCCGGATCGCGGTGCGGCATCCCTGCTGGATCACCGCTTTCAACGCGGCATAGAACAAGGCTTCCCGCCCTCTGTGGTCGACGGCGATGTCGCGATGCTCAAGTTCATCGTCACGGAATTTCGAAATGGTGGTGCGAAGCTCGGCTTCCTCGTCGCCAAGCCGGTCCGCCTGTGTCGCGTAGTGCTCGCCGATGACCTCCTCGACCGCGATGGTGCAGGCCATGGCAGCCTTCGGACCCATGGCCGCCGTGACCGCGCCAAGCGCGAAGCCTGCCGCCCCCCAGACCGGGTCCAGAAGCGAGGGCCGCACCCGGCGTTCATTCAGCAATGATTCAAAGGCTTCGAGATGCTCGATCTCCTGCTCCATCATATGCTGGATCCGCGGGCCGGTAGCGTGGTTCCGCAACACCGCAAGCTGGCCGCGGTAAATCTGCTGTGCGGCCCGCTCGCCCGCATGGTCAACGCGCAGAAAACGCTCAATATCGCGCCGCCCGGCAGTAGGTCTGGAAAGCTCGGTCATGTCTGTCTCGCTCTGCGTCCACCAAAGATGAAGGCCAATGTCGCCACAGCCGCTATGTCGAGGCTGAACAACGCGTTCCAGCCTGCCATCGAGAGACCGAACAGGGACCATGGCACGTCGTCGCAGCGAACAACCGGGGTTGCCAGAAGCTGATCGACAAGATCTGCCGTGGAGGCGCCCGATCCGAGATTGGCCGTGCAGCCTGCCGGCCCGTCCCACAGCGCCCATTCAACACCTGCATGATAGAAGGCGACGCCGAAACTTGTCAGCGCGCCGGCGGCGACGAGAAGCAATCCGCTGCGGGCCGGCAGCATGACCATGCCGATGAGAGCCGCGCCGATCACCCCGACATGTGCCCAGCGTTGCCAGATGCACAGGCTGCAGGGCGCCATGCCGCCAATATACTCAAACAGGAACGCCGCGATGAGGAGCAGCGCCGACATGCCGCCACAAATAATCAGGCCATGTCGCGGGGCGAGGATTACCGACAGTTCGGCACCAAGCGATGGTCGTGGCGCTGGTGTCAGTGGACCAGCCACAGGGCACCTCCGATCAACAGAACCAATGTGCTGAGCAATGTCATGACAATGCGGGCGTCGCCATGATGGCGGGCAATGCCGGCGACAATGGCAAATCGCAACCCCCGCCCGACAAGCGAGGTGGCCAGAAACGGCACCAGCGCAAAGCCGGCGATGCCGGCGCTGACGGCAATCACCTTATAGGGAAGCGGCGTGAAGGCGCCGATGAAGACCAGGATGATGCCGAAGGTAACAAACCCATCCTGCACGGCGGCGAATTTCTCAGGCGCGGCGATGACATGTGGCAGCATCGCCAGAATCTGTTCTATGCCGACGCCAAGCACCGCACCAAGGACCCAGCCAAGGCCGCCGCCGATGATCGAGGCGATGGTGCATCCGGCTGTCAGGCGGATCCAGGCTGTGGGCCGTGCCAGCACTGTCGCAACCAACAGCGGGTCGACCGGGATTGGAATGATGATTGATTCGAGGACGGCAAAAAGCCACATCAGGCGTTCAGCCAGCGCGGTGCCCGCAATGCGAATGACGCGGTCATACTGGGTTCTGCAATATCGCCAGAGCGATGTCATCACATGCCTCGAAATGAACGTCGGGGTAATGGTACGAGTGGGGGGACTCGAACCCCCAAGCCCTTGCGGGCGGTGGATTTTGAATCCACTGCGTCTACCAATTCCGCCACACTCGCATGATCCTTGAACGGTACTAGCCGACACCCCCGTCACTGGCAAGCCTCAGCTTTACATGCCGCGTCAGATTTTCCAGATGCGGATCGGAAATGCCATTCTCGCGAAGCGCGTCGACAGTGTCGAAAAGATAGTCACGGCAGGGACCGATAAAGCCGCTGGCGGCAGCAATCACGCCAGCCTCATCCTCGATCGGCATCGGGGCCGCGTAATTTGGCCGGTCCGGCCGGGCCACGAATCCGATGGCGCGTTTCGGACCTTTCGGGGTGTGAAGTGTCAGCCAGCGCGCACGATAGGCCATGGTGATCATCTCGCGGCGCCATAGCAGGTCAAGCTCGTCGATCGCCGTTTTCGGATTGAGGCGAAAGCCGACGCCGGCGCAGCTGCCGCCACGGTCAAGCGCCAGAACCAGCCCCGGGCATTCCGGCGATCCGCGGCCAAGCCGGGTCCACAGGCAAAAGCGCCGATGATTGCCAAAGATGCGGGCCTGTGACTGTTCGACATAATCAATCACCGGGTTGAAGATCAGGCTGCCATAGCCAAAGATCCAGATGTCCGAACAATCGGCCTCGTCGGGGACAAGCTGGCGACGCGAGGCGTAAAGCTCGTCTTCCGAGGCGATTTCGACGGCCCCGTCATTGCGCTCGTTGGCCATCTTCATGATGGTGCCAGAACTCAGGCTTTCGCGGGTTACCTTCAGGATTGGCTCATCCGTCATTGGCCCTCATCATCCCCCGCCAGTGCAGGACCGCCACCAACATGACGAACAACGCGCTGCGGGAAGGGGATGTCGATGCCACGTGCATCAAGAACACCTTTCAGATTGCGGTTCAGGTCCCAGTAAAGATCAAAGAAATCGGCATATTCCGCGTAGGCGCGAAGGCGTACATTGATGGCGCTGTCACCATAGCTGACAACAAGGAATCGTGGTGCCGGTTCGGCCAGAACGCGCGGGTCGGCGGCAAGTTCCATCAGCGCTTCCTCGACAATGTCGAGATCGCAGTCGTAACTGACCCCGATATCAAGATCGAGGCGCCGCGTGCCATAGCGCGCATGATTGATGATGTTGGACGTCCAGATGGCCGAATTCGGCACGCTGATGAACACATTGTCGAATGTGTCGATGATCGTCGTGAAGAGGCCGATTTCACGCACCGACCCCGAAACACCGGCGGCCTCGACCCAATCGCCGATCTTGAAGGGTCGCAGGAACAGCAGCATCAATCCGGCGGCGACGTTCGATAATGTGCCCTGCAGCGCCAGGCCGATGGCAAGGCCGGCGGCACCAAGAACCGCGATGATCGAGGTTGTTTCAACGCCAAAATTGCCAAGTGTCACGACGATGGTCAGCGTCAGGATTGCATAGCGCACCAGCGCGGCCATGATGGGGGCGAGGGTCTTGTCGATGCGACTCGATCTTGTCAGCCAGTCGCGCACCACCTGGCTGGCCCGCCGGGATGCCCAGACGCCGATGATGATGGTGATCAACGCGGCCAGGAAGTTCAGCCCATATTCGGTGGCCAGTGTCAGTGTCTGTTCGGTGACCAGGCCCGACAGGCCAAGATCATCTGAAATGGTGCTGAGGGAGATTTCGTTCATGCGGCGACCCTGAATGTTCGAAATGGGAGGCACCGGTTCGGATGCCACGGGGCATGCGCCCATGGGAGTCAGGCGTGCCTCGCGGGCCGAAGTATAGACGCCGCCCCTGCCGCCGCCAACCTCTGCCGGGGGCAAAGTGGCAATTCGTCCTCCGGGGCGAGGGCGGGCCCGGCGCTGGCGGCAGGGAAATAAAGCGCTTTCGAGCGTTGATATTATAACGTGTTGCACGATATAGTGCCGCGCCATGAATTCTAGCCATCATCAAAGCTGCGAATCGATCGACTGGTGTGTCGGCCAGGCCCCGCTGGAGGGGCCCGAACTGGTTGCCGCGATCGGAAATTTTGACGGTGTCCATCGCGGGCACGCTCAGGTCATTTCGGCTGCCATTGATGCGGCGCGGGCACAGGGAGTGGCCTCGGCGGTGGTGACTTTTGATCCCCACCCACGCGAGTTCTTCCGTCAGGATGATACCCCCTTCCACCTTGCCGACAGACAGGAGAAGGACAGGTTGATCGCGGCGCTTGGTGTCGACCGGATCATCCATGTCAGGTTTGATGACAATCTGCGCTGCACGGATGCGGACAGTTTCGTCACCTCGATCTTGCCGGCGCTTGGCGTAAAGGCGTTGTTTGCCGGTGCCGATTTCGCCTTTGGCCGGGGACGCGGCGGCGACATCGATACCATCAACAGCATTGGCGCCGGAATTGGCATCAGCGCCGCCGCCGTGACGCTGCTTTCGGACCCGAACAGCGCGGTGATCACATCAAGCCGGGTGCGGGCAGCGCTGCAGGACGGCGAGCCCGAGCGCGCCGCCGAAATGCTTGGCCATGACTGGGCGGTGACAGGCACTGTTCAGATGGGTGACCAGCGTGGGCGCACCATCGGGTTCCCGACAGCCAACATCCCGCTTGGCAATCTTCTGCATCCTGCCTTCGGGGTCTATGCGGTGCAGATTTTCGAGGCTGAAACCGACCAGTCATACAGGCTGCTTGGCAATGGTGTTGCGAATATAGGCGTGCGGCCAACCGTCGAAGACCGGGGTGTTTTGTGCGAGGCGCATCTTTTCGACCAGCAGCCCGACCTGTATGGGCGGCGGCTTGCCATCGGGCTGAAATCATTCCTTCGCCCAGAGCGCAAATTCACCGGCATAGACGAACTGACGGCACAGATTGCAAAGGATGCCCGCGCCGCGCGGGCCCTTCTACCCCCTATCAAGCAGACAGCCTGAACGGGCATGCCGGTGGGTGACCAGCCCACCGGCAGACAGGACTGAAAAGCGAGAGAGCTTGCGATGAGTTACAAAGATACGGTGTTCCTTCCGCAGACCGATTTTCCGATGCGTGGCGGATTGCCGAAAAAGGAACCTGAAATTCTTGCGCAGTGGCAGCGGATGGATATCTATGCCCGCCTTCGCGAGGCCCGCGCCGATGCCGAGCTGTTCGTGCTTCATGACGGACCGCCCTACGCCAACGGCCAGCTTCATATTGGACATGCGCTGAACAAGATCCTGAAGGATGTCATCAACCGCTCGCAATCAATGCTTGGCAAGAACGCCAATTATGTGCCCGGGTGGGACTGTCATGGCCTGCCGATCGAATGGAAGATCGAGGAGCAATACCGCAAGAAGGGCAAGGACAAGGACGAGGTTCCGGTCAAGGAATTCCGCCAGGAATGCCGTGACTTCGCCGCCCATTGGCTGGCGGTGCAGTCCGAGGAGTTCCAGCGTCTTGGTGTGCTTGGCGACTGGAAGGCGCCTTACACCACAATGGCCTATGAGGCCGAGGCGACGATCGCCGGCGAGCTTGGCCGCCTGCTGATGGATGGCAGCCTGTATCGCGGTGCCAAGCCGGTGATGTGGTCGCCGGTCGAGAAAACGGCGCTTGCCGAGGCCGAGATCGAATATCAGGACCACACATCGGTCACCATCTATGCGCGCTTCCCGGTGAAGACGCCAAGCCATCCGGCACTGGAAGGGGCGAATATCGTCATCTGGACGACGACACCCTGGACCATGCCCGGCAACCGGGCGATGGCCTGCGGCGCCGACATCGATTATTCGGTGCTGCGGATCACCGGTCTGGATGAAGGTGCGCTGGCACAGCCGGGCGATGTGATCTGCCTTGCCACTGATCTGGTGGCCGAGGTGACTGCCGCCATCGGCATCACCGGCACGGAAACGCTGGCGACGCTGAAGGGCACCGACATCGACGGCACAGTCTCGCGTCATCCGATGCATGATCATGGCTATGATCATGACGTGCCGATGCTGCTTGCCGATTATGTCACCACCGAACAGGGAACCGGCTTTGTGCATATCGCCCCCGGCCATGGTGTCGAGGATTATGAGCTGGCCCATCTTGAGCACGGCATCCCGCTTCCCGATACGGTGGCCGAGGATGGCAAGCTGATGGCGCATCTGCCGGTCTTTGCCGGTCTTCATGTGTTGCGTGACAATGCGAGGATTGCCGAGATCATGGCCGAACATGGCGGTGTCATCGGCATTGGCAAGCTTGTCCATTCCTATCCGCATTCCTGGCGCTCAAAGGCACCGCTTGTCTATCGCAACACCGCCCAGTGGTTTGTGTCGATGGAATCGCATGGCCTTCGCGATACCGCGGTGGCCGAGCTTGGCCGTACCGCCTTCTATCCACCGGCCGGCCAGCGTCGCCTGACCTCGATGATCGAACAGCGTCCCGACTGGTGCCTGTCGCGCCAGCGTGCCTGGGGCGTGCCGATCACCGTGTTCGTCAACAAGGCGACTGGCGAGCCGCTTCGTGACCAGGCGGTCATCGACCGTGTTGTGGCCGCGATGCGCGAGGAAGGTGCCGATTGCTGGTTCTCTTCTGACGCTGGCCGCTTCCTGGGGCCGGACTATAATCCGGATGATTTCGAGAAGGTCGTCGACATCCTCGATGTCTGGTTCGATTCAGGTTCGACTCACGCTTTTGTCCTTGAAGAGCGTGACGATCTGGTCAGCCCGGCCGATCTTTATCTCGAAGGCTCTGACCAGCACCGTGGCTGGTTCCATTCCTCGCTTCTGCAATCCTGCGCCACGCGTGGCAAGGCACCCTATAAGGGCGTGCTGACGCATGGTTTCGTTCTTGATGAGCAGGGCCGCAAGATGTCGAAATCGCTTGGCAATGTCGTCACGCCGCAAAAGGTCATGGACCAGAATGGCGCCGATATCCTGCGGCTGTGGGTTGTCAGTTCCGATTATTACAACGACCTGCGGATTGGTCAGGAGATCATCAAACGGACAACCGACAGTTACCGGCGATTCCGCAACACGCTGCGCTATCTTCTTGGCGCGCTTGATGGCTTTTCGGCCGAGGAGGCGGTCGATCACGACCAGATGCCGGCGCTTGAACGCTGGGTTCTTCATCGGCTTGCCGAAATCGATGAGCGCATCCGTACCCTGACAGAGACCTATGATTTCCACGGGATCTTCACCGAGCTGCATACGCTGTGTAACAGCGATCTGTCGGCGTTCTATTTTGAGATCCGCAAGGACAGTCTTTACTGTGATGCGTTTGATTCGGTTGAGCGCCGGGCCTGCCGCACGGTGATGAACGAGGTGTTCGAGCGGTTGACAGCGTGGCTTGCGCCAATCCTGTGCTTCACCGCCGAGGAAGCCTGGCAGTCGCGGGTTCAGGATATCACCAATTCGGTTCATCTTCGCAGCTATGCCGCAATCCCCACCGGCTGGCGCGACGCACAGCTTGGCGCGCGCTGGGATGGCATCAGGCGCGTTCGGCAGGTGGTGACAAGCGCGCTTGAGGCAGCGCGGAATGACGGGGCCATCGGTGCCTCGCTTCAGGCCGCCCCAACGGTGCATGTCAGCGCCGATCTCGCAGCGTTGTTCGATGGCGAGGACGCGGCAAGCCTGTTCATCACCTCGGCAGCAGAGATCACCACCGGCACGGCGCCCGACGATGCGTTCCGGCTTGAGGGTGTCGAGGATGTGGCGGTGGCCTTCGCCGTTGCTGGCGGAGGCAAATGTGCCCGTTGCTGGAAATTCATGCCCGAGGTCACGGACGGTGTTGAAATCTGCCAGCGCTGCCATGATGTGGTGAATGCAAGAGCCTGATGCCATGACGCCGCCGGTCGGCCGCCGTCTCGTCCTGATCATCGGGCTTGCGGTGTTTGCTGCCGATCTGATGACCAAGCAGTTCATGCTTGGCTGGATTTTTGAGCCGCCGCGGCGGGTTGAAATTCTGCCCTTCCTGAACTTTGCGCCAGTCTGGAATCCGGGGATCAGCTTTGGCATGCTTGCCGATGCCGGCGATTTCATGCCTGTGGTGCTGACTGGGCTGGCATTTGCCGTGGCGGCGTGGATGATCTGGAAGGCGCCGACATTCCAACCGCTTGAACGGTTTGGCGCCGGCCTGATCGCCGGAGGCGCGGTTGGCAACGCCATTGACCGTATCCGCTTTGGCAAGGTGGTTGATTTTATCGACGTTTATGTTCAAACATGGCATTGGCCGGCGTTCAATATCGCTGACGCCGCGATCACAGTCGGGGCGCTGCTCTGGATTGTCAGCCTCTTTGTCGAGCGAGAGAATGGACCGACATGACCTACTGGACCAACCAGACGCCAACTGTCCCCACCAACCATCAGCCGCGGCATGCCCGCGCTGGCCGCGTTGCCATGACCTGCCTTCTGCTTGCCGGCATCGGTCTGGTGGCAAGCGGTTGCACCGGGTTTCGGAAAGCCATTGGCGAGGAGAAATCATCGCCTGACGAGTTTGAGGTTGTGGTGCGGCCGCCGCTCTCATTGCCACCGAATTTTTTTGCCAGCGCATCGCAATTGACCGAGAACGCGCCGACATCTTCGACAACTGACAGCCCCATTGACGCCCGCTCGGTGGCTGCCGCCACCCTTGGCTCGATTGAAGGTCAGGCAGCTGACAGTTTTGAGCAGATTTTTGATTTCGCTGCGGTTCCGGGCAATATCCGCGAACTTGTCGATGAGGAAACCTACGGCATCCAGTTTGAAAAGCGGATCCCCCTGCAGATGTTGTTTGGCGGTCTTCCGGATGTCGGGCCAGTGCTTGACAAATTCGCCGAGGACCAGCGTCTTCGCCGCCTCCTTCGCGAGGGCCAATCCCCGACCGAGGGTGGCACGCCAGCCGTGGATTTGCTTGATGACGAGCCGGTAACGATCGGCAATTAGCCATCATGTCCGGCATTCGGCAACTTCCCGATACGCTGGTTGACCAGATCGCCGCCGGGGAGGTTGTCGAACGCCCGGCAAGCGCCCTCAAGGAACTGGTTGAAAACGCGCTTGATGCTGGTGCAAGCCGGATCAACATCACCCTGCTTCGCGGGGGGATAGACGAAATCATCGTAAGCGATGACGGGCATGGCATGTCATCTGACGATCTGTCACTGGCGATCCGCCGGCACGCCACCTCAAAGCTTCCCGACAGCCGGCTTGATGACATCAGATTTCTCGGATTCCGCGGCGAAGCGCTGCCGTCGATCGGGGCGGTGTCACAGCTTGTCATCACTTCGATCACATCGGATCAACCGCATGCCTGGCAGATCAGCGTCGATGCCGGCACTGTCACGCCGCCCCAGCCGGCGGCCCTCGACCGTGGCACGATTGTCGAGGTGCGACACCTGTTCAAGGCGGTTCCGGCACGGCTGAAATTCCTGAAAACCGAGCGGACCGAGCAGGGGCGCTGTCTTGATATCGTGCGCCGTCTCGCCATGGCCTGGCCACAGGTGGGGTTCCGCCTTGGCAGTGACGGTCGGGTGCTTCTTGACCTGACGCCGCAGCCTGGCGGCGAGGCGGGGTGGCAGCGCCGTCTGTCCGATATCATGGGGCGGACCTTTGGGGACGAGGCGTTGGCAATCGATGCCAGACGCGACGAGGCGATGCTTCGCGGTCTTGCCGGTCTGCCGACAATGAACCGCCCGACCGCGGCGTCGATCTTCCTGTTCGTGAATGGACGTCCGGTACAGGACCGCTCGCTTCTTGGCGCGGTGCGCGCCGGCTATGGGGACACGCTGCCACGCGGGCGCTATCCGATGGCGGCGCTGTTTCTCGAATTGCCGGCGGCGGCGCTCGACGTCAACGTTCACCCGGCAAAGTCCGAGGTCAGATTTCGCGACGCCGCCGGTGTGCGGTCACTGCTGGTCGGGGCGATCTCGGCACAGTTGCGGGATCATGGTGTGCAGACCACCGCCGAAGGCGCGGTAACCGCGGCGCGGCTGTTCGCCGGACCGGGGCGGGGCGGCGGCGGGTTCGCGGCGCCACCAGCCGCCAGCTATGCCGGGCCGGTGGCTGACTGGCAGGCACCGCTGTCAGCGCCGGCGCAATCCTCACTTGCCGGTGACATGCCGCCTTCGGCGCCGCCGGCCGGGGGTGGAACCGCCGGGGCCGCGCCAGACGACAATTCTGACAATGCGCTTGATGACACGCTTCTCGGCGCGGCGCGGGCACAGCTTCACAAGACCTATATCGTCGCTGAGACACGTGACGGCATCACCGTCATCGACCAGCACGCCGCGCATGAACGTCTTGTCATGGAACGGATGAAGGCGGCGCTGGCAGCCGACGGGGTGGCGGTGCAGGCCCTTCTGATCCCCGAGGTTGTCGATCTGCCGCCTGACCAGCGGCAGGCGCTTCTGGACGAGGCCGCCTTTCTGGTGGACCTGGGGCTGGAGATCGAAGGGTTTGGCGAGGGCAGCATCCTTGTTCGCGGCGTTCCGGCGCTACTTGGCACGCCAGACGCGGCGCGGCTTGTCCGCGACATCGCCGAGGAACTTGTCGAGCTTGGTGGCAGCCGCGTTCTTGAGGACAAGATTGCGCATGTTCTGGCAACCGTGGCCTGCCACGGGTCGGTGCGGGCCGGCCGCCGCCTCAATGATGCCGAGATGAACGCGCTTCTTCGCGAGATGGAGGCAACGCCGAATTCCGGCCAGTGCAACCATGGCCGGCCAACCTGGGTCCGCCTGTCACTCGCCGATGTCGAAAGACTGTTCGGTCGCCGCTGAGGCGCGTTGTCAGCCTGCGACCTGAAGGAAATGCAGCCTTGCACGGCCATAGCGCCGGTCGTCGACCGGCGACAATCCACCGGCTGCCATCTGGTCGGGATCGGGCTGTTCCGATTTTTCGGTCTCAAGAATGATCAGAGCCCCGCTCGCCAGCGCGCCGATGTTTGCAAGCCGCACCGCCGTGGCAAGGCCGCCGCCACTGCCATAGGGTGCGTCGGCGAACATCAGCGAGGCCGGCATGCCTTTCCAGCTTGTCACAGACATGGCATCGCCGGCGATGATCCGGCTATCCTTGGTGCGGTCGAGGCGGGCGATATTGGCGCGCAGGACCGACAGAGCGGCCTGGTCGCGTTCGATGAAAGTGGTGTATATGCCGCCGCGTGACAACGCCTCAAGCCCCAGCGCGCCGGTGCCGGCAAAGGCGTCAATGATGATGGCACCGGCCAGCACATCACCAAAGCGGCCGCCCTCAAGAATGTTGAAGAGCGATTCTCGCACCCGGTCGCCTGTCGGCCTTGTATCAGCGCCGGCGGGCTGGGCCAGTTTTGTGCCGCGATGTCGACCGGCGATGATCCGCATTTCGTGGTCCTCGTGATGGCTTTTTGCGCTGCTGTCCGGTGGACGCCGCCGCGTCCCCACCCTGATTTGCAGCTGCTTCCGGTTGCAGACCAAGCTGGTCGGCGAGCACCCGCGGCTTTATGGGCTCGACACCGCCGGATGGCAGGTCGCCAAGCATGAACGGGCCATAGGACACCCTGATAAGGCGGCTGACCTGATGGCCGAGATGTTCCATGATCTTGCGCACTTCGCGATTCTTGCCTTCGCGAATGGCGATGCTCAGCCAGGCATTGCTTGCCATCTGGCGGTCGAGCTGCGCCGCCACCTGACCATAGCGAATGCCATCGATGGTGACGCCATCAGCAAGCTTCGGCAGCGCTTCCGGATCCACTCTGCCCTGGACCCGAACCCGGTATTTGCGGCTCCATCCGGTGCTTGGAAGCTCCAGATGGCGCGCCAGCCCCCCGTCATTGGTCAGCAGCAGCAACCCTTCGGAATCAAGGTCCAGCCTGCCAATCGACATCACTCGTGGCATGGTGTCGGGAAGTGCATCGAAGATGGTCTGGCGCCCCTTGTCATCACGCGCGCTGACGATCAGGCCGCGCGGCTTGTGATAACGCCACAGACGCGCCGGCTGGCGTGTTGGCAGTGGTTTTCCGTCAATGGTGATGCTGTCAGCGGTGGTGACATTCAGGGCGGGGCTGGTCACCGTCTCGCCATTGACCGTGACCCGGCCGTCCTGGATTCGTCGTTCAGCCTCGCGGCGCGAGCAGATGCCGGCCCGCGCGATATGTTTGGCGATCCGCTCAGGTGCGGTGGATGCGTCGAGGGTGAAGGAAGGTGTGTCACTCATGGGGCCCGTGTTACGCGCAATTCCCGCGCTTTGCAAATCGCCGGTGGCTATGCCACAAGATCGGAATGAACGGATCCACTGAACGCCCCGATATCATGGCGCTGATTCTGGCCGAGGCCGAGGCCGCCGGCAAGGCTGGCGAGGTGCCGGTTGCCGCGGCGGTGACCGACCCGTCCGGCGCCATTATCGCCATGGCGCAAAATCGCATGAAACGTGATTCGAACGCACTGCGCCATGCCGAGCTGGTGGCGCTTGAGATGGCGATGAGATCGCGCGGCAATGAAAGGCTGGATGGGTGTGATCTCTGGGTCACGCTGGAGCCCTGCACGATGTGTGCCGGCGCCATTTCGCATGCGCGGGTCAGGCGACTTTATTTCGCAGCGCATGATCCCAAGGCGGGCGCCGTCGAATCCGGTGTCCGGTTTTTCGACAGCGCGGCATGTCATCACCGGCCCGAGATCTATGGCGGGTTGTCCGAGACCAGGGCGGCGGCGCTGCTGCGCGCCTTTTTTGCGAAGCGCCGCTAGGCCTGTTTGTTACGTGGCGGCGATATCCTTGCGATAGAACCCGTCTGGCCAGTCAATGCTGCCAACAGCCTCATAGGCGGTGCCGCGCGCCGTGGCCACATCCGCGCCAAGCCCTGTCACCGCCAGAACCCGTCCACCGGCGGCGCGCACCGTGCCGTCAGGATCAATGGTTGTGCCAGCATGGAACAGGATCACATCATCGCGGGTGGCTGCGGCCTCGGTCCCGCCAATGACGCTGCCCTTTTCATAGGCGCCAGGATAGCCATTTGTCGCCATCACCACCGTCACAGCGGCGTTCTCGTCCCAGCGCAGCGAGAGATGCCCGAGGCTGCCTTCAATGGTGCCAAGCATTGCCGCCACAAGATCGGAACGAAGCCGTGGCAGGATGACCTGCGCTTCGGGATCGCCAAGGCGACAATTGAATTCGATGACCTGTGGGCCGGTATCGGTCAGCATCAATCCGACATAGAGGATGCCGCGATAGGGCGTGCCCTCGGCGGCCATGCCCCTGGCAAGCGGCATCACAATCTCGTCCATGACCTGTGTTTTCAGATCCTCGGTCAGGCGCGGTGCCGGTGATACGGCCCCCATGCCGCCGGTGTTCGGCCCCTTGTCACCGTCAAAAGCACGCTTGTGATCCTGCGCGCTTCCCATGAACAGCGCGTCCGGTCCGTCGATCAGCGCGAACAGCGAGGCCTCGGGTCCGGCAATTCGCTCTTCAATCAGCAGGGTTTTGCCCGAATCACCAAATCGGCCGCCAAGCATCTCGGCGGCCGCATCACGGGCCTCGTCGGCGGTGTCGGCGACGACAACGCCCTTGCCGGCTGCCAGACCGTCGGCCTTCACGACGCAGGCACCGCCAGCGGCGGTGATGGCGGCGGCGGCACTGTCCAGATCATGACAGACAGCAAATCCCGGCTGCGGAATGGCGAATCGATCGCAGGCCTCGCGGGCGAACGCCTTTGATCCTTCAAGCTGTGCGGCGGCGGCGGTTGGCCCGAAGGTCGCGTGACCAGCAGCTGTCAGCCTGTCCACAAGGCCGGCAACCAGCGGCGCTTCCGGACCAACAACCACAAGATCGGGCCTGATGGTTTCGGCCAGGGCCAGCAGGCCGTCAAGATTCTCCGCCCCGACATCGACGCAGCGGCCAAGCGATGCCATGGCGGCGCTTCCGGGCGCGATAACCAGTTCGTCGGTCAGCGGCGAGCCGGCGATGGCCCAGGCCAGTGCGTGTTCACGGCCGCCGCTGCCGATAAGAAGTATTTTCATCATACAATCCTTCTGAGGATGATTTGACCGGGGATGATTTGACCGGGGATGATCCTTCCGGGGCGATTCTTCTGGTGGATGGCGGGCAGGGTGGCTTGCCCGGGGCACAATATGGCATAAGAGTGAACCGCTAAGAAAGGGTCCAACCCATGCATGAAGACAGTTCAGGCCGTCCCACCGGGCCGATGAATGAAACTGGTTCCAACGCACCGCCGTTCCTGACCGTCACCGAGCTTGCGCAGCGGCTCAAGGCAACGGTTGAAAGCCAGTTCGACTTCGTGCGGATCAGGGCTGAAATTTCGCGGCCGACACGGGCCGCATCAGGTCATCTTTATTTTACCCTCAAGGATGACCGCAACACGCTTGACGGTGTTTGCTGGAAGATGGTGGCCGGGTCGCTGGCGGTGCAGCCGGAAGAAGGTCTTGAGGTCATTGTCACTGGCAAGCTGACCATCTATGGCGGCCGCTCGAAATACCAGATCGTCGTACAGACGATGGAGATGGCCGGCGAAGGCGCGATGCTGAAGCAGCTTGAGGAGCGCCGCCGCCGTCTGGCTGCCGAGGGGCTGTTCGATGCCGAGCGCAAAAAGCCGATCCCGCGCATGCCGGCGGTTATCGGCGTCGTGACCAGCCCCACAGGTGCCGTCATCCGAGATATCCTGCACCGTCTGACCGACCGGTTCGGTGTGCGGGTGCTGGTCTGGGGGACGCTTGTCCAGGGACCTGAGGCGGCCGGGCAGGTGGCCCGTGCCATTCGCGGATTTGATTCAATGCCGGCTGACGGCGATCTGCCGCGCCCCGATCTGGTGATCGTGGCACGTGGTGGTGGCTCGCTGGAGGATCTCTGGGCATTCAATGAGGAGGAGGCTGTGCGGGCGGCGGCTGACTGCCGGATTCCGCTGATCTCGGCCATTGGCCATGAAACCGATACAACGCTGATTGATTTTGCCGCCGATCAACGCGCGCCAACGCCCAGCGCCGCTGCCGAGATGGCGGTGCCGGTGCGCGCCGATCTGCTGTCGCGCGTTGCCGAGATCGAGGCGCGGATCCGTGGTGGCATCGCGCAGCGGCTGGACCGGGCGACACAGGCGCTTCGCGCGGCTGAGCGTGGCCTTCTCAACCCTGCCGAGATGGTCGAGAGGCGCGCGCAGGCGGTTGATCTTGCCGTTGCCGGGCTGGAGCGCGGGTTGCAGCAGCGACTGTCGGCGGCGGCCCTGCGGCTGACCGATCTCGGGGCGCGCCTTCGCCCACCCGAACGGCGCTTTGCCGAGGTCGGTGCCGAGCTTTCAGCCTTTGGGTCGCGCCTTGATCATGCGATTGAGCTGCAGCTTGACAGGCAGCGCGGGGCGCTTGACCAGGCGGGCCGGCTGCTTGAGGCAAATTCGTTCCAACGGGTCCTGGAACGCGGGTTCGCCCTTGTCACGACATCTGACGGGACGCCGGTGAAACGTGCCGCCGAAGCGCCGCCGGGTGCCGCGGTTCAGATACGGTTTGCCGATGGGGATCGGTCAGCCCGTCTTGATCCGGAATCGGGCCCCAAATCAGGCCCCAAATCAGGTAAGGCCGCGGAGCGGCCAAAACCGGCACGCGCCCGCAAGGCTGCCGCGAAATCGGCAGGTGATTCGCAGGACAGTCTTTTCTGAGGCGCCCTCAACAGGGGGACGTCAGGATGGCGGCTGGATATGCTTTCCCCAGCGCCGGTGGGGCCAGAACCACTGTTCCGGCGTTTCCCGGATCCAGCCTTCGATGGCGCGGTTGATGTCGGATGCCACCGCCAGCACCGCGTCATCATCATCGCGGTCTGGCAGCGCCAGGGGCGGCGAGATCGACACTCTGAAGCGGCTTCCCGCCAGTCGTCTTGTGCGCATGTAGATCAACGGCACCTGTTTCTTGATCGCCAGTTTCACATGGCTGATCGAGGTTTGTGCCGGATGTCCGAAAAAGGGCACCGCCATACCTTCGCGCAGTTGCTGGTCGACAAGGAGGCACATCACCTGTCCCTTGCGAAGCGTGCTGACCATGCCAAGTGCCGCCTCGCGTCCCTTGCGGTAAATGTCGCCACCATAATTGGCCTGGCGGCGCGCCAGCAGCCAGGCAAGAAGCTGATTGTTCAATGGCCGATAGATGGCCGCCACCTTGTGGCCTTCCTTCAGGGCGGCGTAGGGGCCAAGTTCCCAATTGCCGATATGCGCGCCGACAAGGATGGCGCCGCCATCAAGGCCGCGCAAATGTTCCAGCCCGTCAAATTCGATCCGGCCCAGACCGACCATCCGGTGGATATGGGGAAATTCGCCAATAACACGCCCAAGGTTCCGCCACATGCCGGCCAGCACACGGCGTTGCTCGGCCTCTGTCATATCTGGCATCGCCAGCTGCATATTGCGCGCGGCGCGGCCATGCCAGGGGGTCAACGGGCCGATGATGGCGAACAGGCCACCCATCGCGGCGCTGGCAACGGATACAGGAAGCAGCCGCGCGGCCCCAAAGATCAGCACGACAAGCGCCGCCTCCAATGGCCAGATGAAAATCTTCCGAAAATTGCGGGTGAGCGCCCGCCCAAGCTCGGTGCCAAATGGATCACCCATTGGACGGGTTCCCATAGCCGGCCGCGACCAGATGCGTCTCTATGGCGTCCAGAAACCCTGTCTCATTGCCCATATCCACGCTGACAGGCAGCATGGCGACTCGCGCCCGCCAGTCGGCAGGAAGTCGCATCCAGTCCTTGTGGGTGGTGATCATCTCGGCGCCATGGCGCTGCGCGTCCTCCTGGATCTGCGCAAGGTCCTGCTGCGAATAGGGGTGATGATCAGCAAAGGACAGCTTCTTGGCGATCTGGCCGCCAATGGCCTCGATGCTGGCGAAGAACCGGCCTGGTCTGCCAATGCCGGCAAAGGCAAGAAGGGGTGTCTGGTCAAAGGCTTCGATCACGCCGGCCTCGGGGCGCAGGATGGCATCAAACAGCTGTACCCTGTCGCTGAGACGAGATGCCAGTCCAGTCTCGTCAGCGCCGTTGATGACCGCAAGGTCGAGCTGTTCCACCCCGCTGGCAAAGGGGGTGCGAAGTGGTCCCGCCGGGATCAGCCAGCCATTGCCGATTCCGCTGCCACCGTCAAAGACCCCGATTGTAAGGGTGCGATGAAGCGTCGGGTTCTGCATCCCGTCATCCATGATGATGATATCATATGACCCGCTGGACCCGATGGCGCGCGCGCCAGCAGCGCGGTCGCGTGCCACCATCACGGCGCGCCCGTCGGCCAGCATCAGCGGCTCGTCACCGCAAAACCCGGCATCATGTTCGGCTGGATCGACCCAGACCGGGCCGGCGGCGCTGCCGCCATAGCCGCGGGTGAGAATCGCCGGTTGCCATCCGCGTTCGGCCAACCGGTCCGCAAGCCAGCCGACAAGTGGCGTCTTGCCCGTGCCGCCTGCTGTCAGATTGCCAACGCAGACAACCGGGATCGCCGATCTATAGGGCCTGGCAGTTGCCCCTTTGAGCGCGCCGGCAAGCCACCACAGGGGTGTGAGCGGCAGCAGGGCCAGGGCGGCGGCCCCGCGATGGCTCCAGAATGCCGGGGTCTTGATCATGATTTGCTGCCCGTCCTGTCGATCAGTCCAAGGCAGAAGTCTGCCGCGAATTCGGGTCGCTTACCAGTCTGCGACGCATAATCCCGCGCTGCGCGCGCAATGCGCGCCAGCTTCCCCGGGTCGTCGACGATCTGACTTGCTGTGGCGGCCAGCTCAGCGGCATCGGCAATCTCGCTGACCACGCCGGCTGCCATCAGCCCGGCAAATTCGGCCCTGTTCTTGTCGGTATGCGGTCCGGTGATGATGGGCAGCCCATGCGCCGCCGGTTCGACCGGGTTGTGGCCCCCAAGCGGTTTCAGCGATCCGCCAAGAAAGACGATGTCGGCAACGCTGAACAGGCTGTTCATCTCGCCAAGCGTATCGGCGATATAGATGCTGTCGCCGGGCTGTGCCGATCCGCCCGCGCCGCGCCGCGCCGCCTTGTGCCCGGCCCCCTCGCATTGCGACGCCACCGCGCCGCCGCGCTCGGGATGGCGCGGGGCGATGATGGTGAACCAGCCATCCCCAAGCGCCTCTGCGGCCTCGATCACCGCATTGTCCTCGCCCTCATGCGTCGAGGCGGCAAGAAGGATCCGCCTGTCGCCAGCTGCCTGCCGCAGCATCGCCATGAGGTCATCATCCTTGTCGCTGCGTACCGGTGGCAGTTTCAGTGATCCACCAATATGCACATTTTGCGGGTCTGTCCCCAGATCGGCGAACCTGCCTTGCTGTTCTGAATCAACGGCAAGCACCAGGTCTGGCGTGCCAAAGACAGATTTGGCGAGGTGACGCTGCCGCTGCCAGCGGGCAAAGGCGCGGTTCGACAATTGTGCCGAGACGAAGGCGACTGGCACATCCGCGGCGGCTGTGCGGGTAATCAGGTTGGGCCAGAAATCGGATTCCAGGAACAGCGCCAGCCGCGGCCGCACCGTTCGAAGAAAGGCATCAACCATGCCGGGGTGATCAAGCGGTTGATAGAGATGTGTCAGTGCAAGTTCGGCAGGTTGCGCGGCAATCCGTGTCGCCGCGGTCACTGTATTTGTCGTGATGAGGAGGGGGATATCGGGCTGGCGGGTCCGAAGCGCCCGTGCCAGAGCCACCGCGCCAACGCTTTCGCCAACGCTGACAGCGTGGATCCAGATCGGCGAGGCTGGCAGATTGGAACGTTCGCCAAGCTGACCAAACCGTTCGGCAATCCGGGCCCGGTCTTCCTTGCCGGCGGCAGCGCGGCGATTCAGAATGAAGGGAAGCGCCGGACGTGCCAGCCGCCACAGCAGATCATATGACGGTGGCAGGGTCATGCTGTACTGTCCGGTGTGATGACGATCCGGTCGGCCGCCCGTGCGGTTTCATTCATCGCTGTCTCCAGCCTTTGGCGGTGCGCCTCCATGGCGGCGCGATCGCCATCCACTGGCGCATCCACAGGCTTGCCGACGACGAACACGCCGCGCGACAGCGGCTTTGGAATGCGCATCCCATCCCATCCCGGGGCGCGCCAGTACCTGTCTGTCGACCAGGCGACCGGCACGATGGGCTTGCCGGAAAGATGTGCCAGCGCCACCGGGCCCATAGCCGCGCTGCGTGCGGGGCCGCGCGGCCCATCAGGGGTGATGGTGGCAATCTGGCCGCGATCAAGAACCCGCTTCAGGCCACGAAGACCTGACAGCGCGTTGCGATTTGAACTTCCCCAGACCGTTTTCACGCCAAGATGGTTGACCGTATGCGCAAGCATCCGGCCGTCGGGATGGGGTGACTGCAATGCCGTCATGGCATGACGGCGCGGCCACAACCACGGCATGGCAAGGATATGTTCGTGCCAGAATACAAGGATGAAGCCGTCATGATCGGCCAGCAAGGCGCGCAACCCGGCCGGGTTGTCGGTTCGCCAGCGCACCGTCATCATCAGACCGGCGACAATAATGGCGGCAATCCAGCTGAGGCAGAACAAGCCAATCTTGGTACGGATCAAACGCTTCAGCATAACGGGTCTGGCTGGTCCGGAAACAAACGCCACCGGCGGGGTGAATAAAATGCATGTCATGGGTCCAGACTCAGGTGCGATATCGAACCAGCTCGGCGACGATAACGGGTACCTGATCTGATTACGGTTTCCCCAAGCTAGCCTTGCGGTTATAACCGGCAAGCCGGTGCCCGTCCAGTTGACAGGGCGGGATGATGCCGGTCGCCTCGCGGCGAAATCCCACCAGGGCCCCGTGACCATGGATTTCCACCACGACCTTTTGTCAAATACCGGCACCGGCCGCCGCCGCCTTCTTGTGGTCCAGCCGCTTGTCGGCATTGGCGATATGGTCTGGCACAAGCCTTGGATTGATCATCTGGCGGCGCATTTCGACGTCATCCTCGCCTGCAAGCCGACGGCAAAGGCACAAACGCTGTTCAGCGGCACCGATGGCATTGCCGACTGGATTTTGATTGAACGGTCGCTTCGTGGAAAAGAGGGCCGGCATGACGGGCCATTTGGCCTGCTGAGGCTTGCCAGCGCCTTTCGGCGCAGCGGTGCCGATCATGTGCTGATCCTTCATCACAGCGCCACCTATGGTCTGGCGGCGCGGCTTGCCGGAATCCCCCATCGCTGGGGCTATGGCATCGGGGGCAGTCGGCGATGGCTGAATCGCGGCGGTTTTCTGGGCCGCGATGCCCGTTACGAACATCCGACCCGCAAGCTGGCCACTTTCGCGCGGATGAACGGCTTTGGGCTTGCCAGCCCAACTTGGCGTCTGCCGCCGACGGTAGAGGCGCAGCGTGCCGCCGACAGCTGGTGCGATGAGTTCGGCATTCCGGGTTTCGGCGCGGCACAGCATGGCCTTCGTGATATGGTGGTCATGGGTGTTGGTGCCATGGATGATGAGCGCAAATGGCCGCCAGCCCATTTCGCCGCTCTGGCGGCGCGTCTCCGGGACCTCGCACCGACAATGCGCATCCTGGTCATGGGCGCGCCCTCGGAACAGCCGATCATTGATGCCGTTCTTGCCGATCCAGCGGCGCCAGCCGATCTGATTCCCAATGTCGCCCCGCTTGATGAAGCCATCGCGCTGATCAACGCGTCGCGTCTCTATGTCGGCAATGACACCAGCCTTCTGAATCTTGCCGCCGCCTGCGGTCGACCAGCGGCCGGGATTTTTGCGCAATCGCCACCGTTGGACTATAGTGACGCGTTCGTACCGATCATCGAACCCGGCGGCCGGTTTGGTGAACCCGGGGCCATTGCCCGCATCACCGCGGCGCAGGCCTTTGATGTTGTTGCCGGGGTGTTGGCCCGCCAGCCGGCGGCGGAGGAATAACGTTGGCCTTGCCGGAGCACGGCAGAACAGGATCTCTTTCTTGACGATGCCTTCAACCGCAAATCCCCCGACCGGTGCGCCAGAAAGCGTGCCGAACAGCGCGCCGAACAGTGCGCCAGACAGCGCACCCGACAGCCGGGCCATCCTGGTGCGTCTGTGGCAGGGATGGGTGCGTCCCTATCTTGGGCGGCTGCTGATCGCCTTCGCGCTGATGGCGGTTGTTGCCGGTTCGGCATCGGCTTATCCGTTGCTGACCCGCTATATTTTCAACGCACTTGCCGATGGTCGCGCGGCCGAGGTCATCTGGCTTGCGCCGCCGGCCATCATCCTGCTGGCGCTGGTCAAGGGGGTGGCGCTGTTCGCGCAGACGGTGCAGGTGAACGCGCTGGCGCTGCGGGTGACGACCGATCTGCAGAAAGACATGGCGCGGACGCTGATTGATGCCGACCTTGCGGTGCTGTCGCGTGAGCCGGCAGGTGCCTTCATGTCGCGGATCATGAACGATCTGAACCTTGTCCGCGAGGCCGCGGTGCGGCTTGCCAACAATCTGGTGCGCGACCTGCTGACAATCATCGTGCTGATTGGTGCCATGCTGTGGCTTGACTGGCTGATGGCGGTCATTGTCCTGCTGGTCTACCCGTTGGCGATGCAACCGATCATCCGCATTGGCGCGCGCCAGCGGCGGGCGTCGGGCAATCTTCAGGAACATATGGAGGATGTGACCTCGCTTCTGGCCGAAACCCTGCAGGGCGCGCGGATGGTCAAGGCCTATCAGCTTGAGGCTGCTGAAACCGAACGGACAAAATCGGCCTTTGATGGTCTTTATGCGCGTCTTGTCGGGCTGCTGACCGGCCGCGCCAAGATCGATCCCATCCTCGAGGTTGTTGGCGGAGTCGCCGTTGGCGGTGTTGTCGCGCTGGCTGGCTGGCGAGTGGCCAACGGCCTGTTGCAGGTTGGCGATGTGATTGCCTTCATCACGACGCTGATCCTTCTTGTGCAGCCGGTTCGCGGCATCGGCACGCTGAACGCCGTCACCCAGGAGGCGCTCGCCGCGGCTGAACGCGTGCTGTCGCTTCTGGATCGGCAACGTCTTGTCGCCGACCGGCCCGGCGCGACTGATCTTGGCAAGGTGTCGGGCGAGGTCAGCTTTGATGCTGTCGGCTTTGCCTATGACACAGCATCGACGGACGGCCCGCCGGCCCTTCGCGAGGTCAGTTTCACGGCGAGCCGTGGTGAGACAGTGGCTCTTGTCGGACCAAGTGGCGCCGGCAAGAGTTCAGTGATCAACCTGCTGCCACGTTTCTTTGACCGCAGCGCCGGAACAATCATGATTGACAGTGCCGACATTGCCGAGGTGACGCTGGACAGCCTGCGCCGCAATCTGGCGCTGGTCAGCCAGGACGCGGTGCTGTTCGATGATACGATCGCTGCCAATATCGGGTTCGGCCGTGCCGATGCAACGCGCCGGGACATAGAAGCGGCGGCAAAGGCGGCGGCGGCGCATGACTTCATAATGGCGCTTGATGACGGCTATGACACACAGGTCGGCGCCATGGGCAACCGGCTTTCCGGTGGGCAGAGGCAACGTATTTCGATTGCGCGCGCGATGCTGAAAGACGCGCCGATCCTGCTTCTTGACGAGGCGACAGCGGCGCTTGATGCCGACTCCGAACAGCAGGTCCAGGCCGCGCTGTCACGCTTGCAGTCGGGCCGGACGACGCTTGTCGTGGCGCACCGGCTATCGACAATCCGCGATGCCGACAAGATTCTGGTGATGGAGGATGGCGCCATCGTCGAGCGCGGCACGCATGATGAATTGCTGGCCGCTGACGGGCTTTATGCGCGGCTGTGTCGGCTGCAGTCTCTTGGCGGCTAGGCCGGCCGTCTACTCACGCCGCAGGATGCTGTCGGTCAGGCGTATGGCCCATCCCTTTGCCTGGAACTGGCGGGTGACCTCGGCCGGATCATAGACATTGTCCACCCAGTCGAAAAAGGCCATGCCCTGATCCTCATAGGGCGCATAGGCGGCCAGAAAGGCGTCCAGAAGGCCGGTTTTGGCCTGTCTGACATGGCCATATTTCCAGGCAAGCTGCGCCGCCGCCTCGCGGACCGGGCGTTCCTCGACAATCAGAAGATACAGCGCCGACATCAATCCGGCGCGGTCAGCGCCCGATTTACAGTGCATCAATGCCGGAAGCCTGGCCTCGGCAAACAGGTGCCGCGCGGCGTGAAGCATGGCCTTGTCGGGTGCGGCGCGAGACCGGGCGGTGAAATCGAGAAGGATGATGCCGGCCGCCTTGCAGGCTTCGGCCTCAAGTTGCCAGCCACCATCGCTTCGGGGGCCGCGAAGATTGATCACCGTGCGGATGCCGGCGGCGGCGGCGGCATGGATCCGCGATGGCCCGGGCTGGTTGGACCGCCACATGCCCGGCGCCACCAAATGATGGTTGTGCCACCAGATTCGCAGGAACCCGTGATCCTTGAAAATCAACTCCATCCAGTCGCGCAGTCCGCGGCGTGCGCCTGGCGGGGCAACAAAATTCATGATCCGGCCACCATCATGCCCTCGACGCGAAGTGACGGTGCGGCGGTGCTGCGTCGCATGTCGATATCATCGGCACGGGTGATCGCCCTGAACATGTCCTTCAGATTGCCGGCGATGGTGGCCTCGGCGACAGGATATGTGACCTTGCCGTTGCTGATCCAGAATCCGCCCGCGCCGCGGCTGTAATCGCCGGTGATCATGTCGACCGAGCTTCCCATCATCTCGGTGACAAGCAAGCCTTCCTCGATATCGGCAATCAGTTCATCAAAGCTGACATCACCATTTTCGAGATAGAAATTGCTGCTTCCCGGTGCCGGTGCGCTGCCCATGCCACGCGCCGCCTGGCCGGTGGATGTCAGGCCAAGCTTGGTTGCCGAGGCGATGTCAAGGAACCAGCTCTTCAGAATGCCGTCCTCGACCATGGCGCGCCGGCTGACCGGCAGGCCTTCACCGTCGAACAGCTTTGTCGCCATGCCGCGCGGGCGCAGCGGATCATCGATAAAGGTCAGGCCGGGGCTGGTGACCTGCTCGCCCATGCTGTCCTTCAGAAAACTGGTACCGCGGGCGATCGACGCCCCGTTGATGGCGCCGGCAAGTGTGCCGACAAGCGAGCCCGCCACACGCTGGTGGTAGACCACCGGGAACTGTCCGGTCTGCGGCTTGCGCGGGCCAAGGCGGGCAAGTGTGCGTTCGGCGGCGCTGACGCCAACTTCGTCGGGCGCATCCAGATCCTCGCCAAAGACAGCCGCCGTATAGTCATAGTCGCGTTCCATCGCGCCATCTTTCTCGGCAATGACAACGGCAGATATGCCCTGTGACGAGCGGCGATAATCGGCGGCAAAGCCGTTCGTTGTGGCGATCATGACATGGGTGACGCCATGGCTTGCCGACCCGCCGTCGGAATTTGTGATCCCCGCAACCGCCAACGCGGCGGCCTCGGCAGTTGTCGCGGTTTCGGTCAGATGTTCGACCGATGGCACATCGGGATCATGGATTTCCACCTGCGGAATTTCGGTGGCGATCTCATCGGCGCTGGCAAGCCTGACATAGGGATCCTCAGGCGCCACTTTCGCCATCGCCACCGCGCGTTCGGCCAGGGTGCGGATGCTCTCACTGTCAAGCTGGCTTGTCGAGACCGACGCGTTGCGCTGGCCGACAAAGACCCGCAGGGCGGCGTTCACCTCTTCGGACCGCTCGCTTGATTCAACCTTGCCAAGCCGCACCGATACGGAGGTACCCTCGCTTCGTGCGACGCCGGCGTCTGCTCCGTCGGCACCGGCACTTCGCGCGGCGTCGAGGAGTTCGGAAATCAGATGTTCATCAACTGTGCTCATAACGCTTCCCAGATATAGGGTGAGGGGCGGCGTTTCAACCACCGGGCCGCCACTATAACCATCCTTGCAAGGGGCGGCCATTCTGTTTATGACACCGCGATGACCTATCGCATTTTCATCGATGGCGGGGCCGGCACCACCGGCCTGCAGGTGCATGACAGGCTGGTGGCGCATCCGCTGGTCGAGCCTGTCCTGCTTGACGACGCGCGGCGCAAGGATGCCGGAGCGCGGCGCGGGATGATGGATGAATGCGATCTGACAATTCTTTGCCTTCCGGATGACTCGGCGCGTGAATCGGCGTCCATGGCGGCGGAAATCGGCGCGCGGGTGATCGACGCTTCGTCGGCGCACCGGACCGCTGATGGCTGGGCCTACGGCTTTGCCGAGCTTGCCATCGACGTCCGCGCCGCAATCGCCGGCGCGCGCCAGATCAGCAATCCCGGCTGTTATCCGACCGGGTTCCTGGCGCTGGCCCGCCCTCTGAGCGATGCCGGCCTGCTGCCAGCCGATGCCGCGCTTGCCGTGCCGGCTGTCTCCGGCTATAGCGGTGGCGGCAAGGGTATGATCGCGCGGCATGAGGATGGCGACCTGCCACCTCTCGGTGCCTATGGTCTGGGGCTCTGCCACAAGCATCTTCCCGAGATGACCCGTTATGCCGGCCTGACAACAGCACCGATCTTCATGCCGTCAGTCGGATCCTTTTATGCCGGCATGCTGGTCCATCTGCCACTTCACGCGACGCAACTCTCGAAAACGGTGGCACCGGCCGACCTGTATGATGTTCTGGCGGCGCATTACGCCACCACGCAATTTGTGCGTATGGGGGCGGCCCGTGCGGGTGAACCCGAGACAGCGGCGCTGATGCTGGATGCCTCGGCGCTTGCCGGAAGTGATCACCTTGAGCTGTTCGTCTTTGCCAATGCCGATGCCAGCCAGTTCTGGCTGACCGCACGACTTGATAATCTTGGCAAGGGGGCGTCAGGTGCGGCGGTGCAGAACATGAACATCGCGCTTGGCTTCGACGAGGCCACCGGCCTCACAGTCTGACGGGACCATCATGATCGCGCCGCTGGATGATGCTGTCTATCTTGCCGTGCAGTCCGAGGCACAGCGCGCCGCCGAGTATCCCTATGCCGCGCCGGAAGGTGCCTTCGTCCTGAACAAGGGCCGTCTGGCACCATTGGATGATCCGGCGGTCCTTGCCGGCCGCACCGCGGTGTTGTCGGTCGGGTCAAACCGCGCCCCGGTGCAGCTTCGTCGCAAATTCGGTGATGACGCCATCGTGCCGGTGACACCAGCCATCCTTCATGATTGTGATATCGTTCATGCGGCGACGGTCAGCTATTACGGCGCGGTGTCCTGCACCGCCTTTCCGTCCAAAGGCACTGATGTGATGCTGAATGTCGCCTGGCTTGACGAGGCGCAGCTGGCAATCATGCACCGCACCGAGGCGGTCGGTGTCGCCTATGATTATGTGCGGATGCTGACCGGCACGATCACGCATCTTCCGGTGCCGATCGCCGGCGGCGATGTCGTGCCCGCGGCACAGCCTGTCTTCGGCTACAGCGCACGTGGTGGCGCCCTTGACCTTGGTGCCGGTCAGCCAGGCGGGCTCAGCCGTATTCCCGCCCGCAACCGGCAATTTTCAACCCTGGCGCAGGATTCGGCGGCGGCGCTGGTGCAGGCCTTCATCGCCGGCATCGATCCGGCACTTGGTCTGGGGACGGATCGCGACCAGTTCGTTGATCTGGTGACCGGCGACAAGGATTGCCGTCTGGCGGTAAACCGGCATCTTCAGGGTCGCGCCCTTCATGGTGATGGCCCGTGGCAGGTGCAGAGCGCTGAGGCTGATGGAATCGCCGCGTTTCTCTAGGCCTCAGCCAGCAAGATGCGTCAGCACCATACCGGCGGTCAGGATCAGCCCGGCATCCCTGTTGGACTGGAACAGCCGCAGTGCGCCAACCGGATCATCGGCGGTGAGTCGCCGTACCTGCCAGCCAAGATGCACGGCCATCAGCGCCAGCCCGCCAAGCCATGGCCCGGGACCGATCAGCAGCCAGAACCCGCCGCCGAGCCCGAGAACGGCAAGGCAATAGGCGGCCGCGACGCCGACCTTCAGATGTCTGCCAAGTCCCAGCGCCGATGATTTGACGCCGACGGCGCGGTCATCGGCCATATCCTGAACCGCATAGATTGTGTCATAGCCGAAAACCCAGGCCACACTGCCGGCATAGATGGCCAGCAGCGCCGTGGGTGGCAATTCGGGTGTCGGCTGCATGCCGGCAGCCGCCCAGCCAAGCGGCACCCCCCATGAAAAGGTCAGGCCAAGAACGGCCTGCGGCCACCAGGTCACACGCTTGGCAAGTGGATACAGGATGACAAGGGGAAGGGCGGCGATGCCGGTCAGGATCGCTGCCCCGGGAAGCCGCACCAGCACGGCAAGCCCCAGCAGGCCAAGCATGGCAAGAAACCCCACTGCGGTGCCGACCCCGACGGTGCCAGCGGCAAGCGGCCGGCCGGCCGTTCGCTCGACCTGCCGGTCAAGCCGGCGGTCCCACAGATCATTGATCACGCAGCCCGCGGCGCGGGTTGTCACCGCGCCAACAAGAAACAGCATCATCAGCTCGTACATACGGCCGGTGTCGCCGGTGACGACGGGAATGACCCACCATCCCGGCAGCAACAGCAGCCACCATCCGATCGGCCGGTCAAAACGTGCCAGCAGGATGTAGGGATGAAGCGGGCGTGGCAGGCGCTGCCACCATCCGCGAGGGTCGATGTCGGTGTGCTGGCGCCGCGCGGCGTCATCGCCGGATGATGTGTGTCTGGCGGTATCTTTCATGCGGACCACCCTTAGCGCAGTTTGCCTTTCGCGTATAGCCGGCCGGCGTGGTGGCGGTCGGCTTGTAAAGCGGCGGCGGGCGTCCTAAATGTGTCAAATGACCGCACCAGCCGCCAGAGCCCGACTGTTTGTCGGCGATGAACTTGCCGCCGGAATATCCGTCCAGCCATCACGCGAGCAGCAGCATTATCTTCTGAATGTAATGCGCTGCCGCGATGGTGAGAGGGTGCTTGTGTTCAACGGGCGTGACGGTGAATGGCAGGCTGAAATCCAGCGAGAGGGACGACGCGGCTGCCAGCTTGTGGTGCAGCAGGTCACGCGTCAGCAGACATTCAGCCCCGATCTGTGGCTGCTTTTCGCGCCGGTGAAGAAGGCACGGCTTGATTTCATCGCGCAGAAGGCATCCGAGATGGGGTGTTCTCGCATCTGGCCGGTGCGAACAGACCATTGCCAGGTGTCGAGGGTGAACGATGATCGGATGCTGGCCAATGCCATCGAGGCGGCAGAACAGACCGAACGGCTCGACATCGCCGAAATCATGCCCTTCACCGATCTTGCCGCGGCGCTTGACGGCTGTGAGGCTGACCGCCAGATCATCTTCTGTGACGAGGCAAGCGCCGGCGATGCCGACATGAACGCTGTTCGTGTGTTGACGAAGGCGGCGCCAATCTCGCGCGCGGCGGTGGTCATTGGCCCCGAAGGTGGATTTTCCGAGGCTGAACGGGCAATGATGTCCACCCGTCAAAATAGTTTGAAACTTTCGCTCGGCCCGCGCATATTGCGCGCCGATACGGCGGCCATTGCGGCCCTTGCCTGTTTTCAATCGGTGTGTGGAGACTGGGTCTGATGCCGGGGTTCCTGAACCGGCCCTGCCTGCCTTCCACCATCAGTCCGACGCTCCGGGCCGCAATTTGCGGGGCGTTGGGCAAGGGACGGAGCCGCCTCAATGCATGACCACCAAGATGATCCTGTCGATGTCGGCCAGATGATTGCCTGGATTGCCGATGGCGAGACTCCCGTCGGCGACCAGAAGATCGGTACCGAACACGAAAAATTCCTCTATCACCGGCATAGTCTGGCACCGGTTGCCTATGAAGGTGAGGCTGGCATCGGCGCGCTCCTCGAACGGCTGCTGACCGAACTTGGCCCTGGCGCCGAGCCGATCATGGAAAAGGGGAACATTATCGGCATCATGGATTCCGATGGTGGCGCGGTGACGCTGGAGCCCGGGGGACAGCTTGAGCTGTCAGGCGCGCCGCTGGATGATATTCACCAGACCTGCAGCGAGACCGGACGCCATCTCAGACACATGAAGGCGGCGGCGGCGCCCCTCGATATCGGCATGCTCGGCATCGGCTATCACCCGACGGCGCGGCGCGAGGATATCAGTTTCATGCCGAAGGGGCGGTATCGCATCATGAGCCGGCATATGCCAAAGGTTGGCACGCTGGGGCTCGACATGATGCTTCGCACCTGCACGGTGCAGGTGAATCTCGATTTCGCCGACGAGGCCGACATGCGGCGTAAATTCCGCACCTCGCTGGCGTTGCAGCCGGTGGCAACGGCACTGTTCGCGAATTCACCATTCAAGGATGGCGCGCCGTCGGGATGGCTGTCGACGCGGGCGCAGGCCTGGACCGACACTGACGCCGCGCGAAGCGGCGTCCCGTCATGCGTTTTCGATGACTATTTCGGCTATGAGCAGTGGATTGACTATATCCTTGATGTGCCCATGTATTTCCTCCATCGCGGCGATGATTACATCGACGTCGCCGGTCAGTCATTCCGCGATTTCATGGATGGGATGCTTGTCGGGTTTGAAGGCCAGATGCCATCGATGACCGATTTTCAGGATCATGTGACCACGGCCTTCCCCGAAGTGCGGCTGAAGCGCTTCCTCGAAATGCGCGGTGCCGATGGTGGTGCCTGGGGCAATATCTGTGCCCTGCCGGCTTTCTGGGTCGGGCTTCTCTATGACGATCAGGCGTTGGAGGAAGCGGCGGCGCTGGCGGCACCTCTTGGCGCGAATGATGTTATGGAGGCGCGGCTCTCGGTGTCTCGTGACGGGCTTCGTGGTCAGCTTGGTGGACGGGACGTTCACGACCTTGCCGCACGGCTTGTCGATCTGGCATCGGCAGGCCTGCGTCGGCGCGTCCGCATAGATGACAGTGGCGGCGATGAGACAGGGTATCTGGCACCGCTTCGCAACGCCATCGCAAGTGGCGAGACACCAGCCGAAAGATTGCTGCGGCTGTATCGCGATTCCTGGAATGGCGATCTTACGCAGATTTTCGAAGCTGAAAGATATTCATGACCAGCGGCGCGCCGGGCCTTCCGGGGATCGTGACAAGACGCCCTTCTTTCGGATCGTAAAGGGGACAGGATGCCGGTACTCCTGCTGATAGTGGGAATAAATTTCATCGGTGTCGGCGCTCTGATTCCGGTTCTTCCCTACACCGTGATCGAGATGCTTGGCCTGCCGGCAAGTGTGATGACGATGCTTCTTGCCTCGTTCGCGCTGGCGATGTTTGTGGCCAACCCGATTCTCGGCAGGTTGTCGGACCATTATGGGCGGCGTCGGATACTGTTTCTGTCGCTGGCCATCAGCGCTGTGGCGCATCTGTGGTTTGCGCTGTCGACTGACATCCTGTCGATGTTTATCTCGCGGATTATCGCCGGGTTCGCATCGGGTAATACCGGGGTGATCCAGGCGATGATCGCTGACCGTACAACGGATGAAAAACGTGCCCAGTATATGGGGCTTCTTGGCGCCGCCATTGGTGTCGGGTTTGTGGCTGGGCCGGCGCTTGGCGGCCTGCTCAGCCATATTGGCAGCGGGCCGTTGCATCAGGCACCCTTCCTTCTTGCGGCCGGGTTTTCACTTCTGGCGCTGGTCCTGACAATACGGCTGAAGGCACCGCCCGGTGGGCGCATTGTGCCTGACGGCGAAGAACTGCCGACGATGGCGCGGGTGGCTGCGATGGCCCGTTCGCCGCTGGCGCTCTATGCCGCTGTCGCGCTGGTGCTCAATCTGGCTTTTGCGCAGGTCGAGGCGTCCTTTGTTCTGGTGCTTCGCGATTATCTTGGGTTTGGCGCCCGCGAAACAGGCTGGCTCTTTACCTATATCGGCGTCTGCATAGTGATCGTGCAGGCGGTGCTGATCCGGCATATCGTTGCCAGATTCGGCGAGATTGGCGCGATGGGGCTTGGCGGTATTTTGCTCGTCAGCGGACAGATCATGACTGTTCTTGCCGTCATCGGCTGGTTGCCTGGCAATGATCATCCGCTTGTGCAGACCATCATCGCCACCACCGCGATCTGTTTCGGATTCGCCATCGCCTCGCCAGCACTCAGCAGCGTCGCAAGCAAGGTCGCCGGGCGCTCATCGCGCGGCGGGTCACTTGGCGTTGTCCAGGGATTTGGCTCGCTTGGTCAGGTGATTGGCCTTGTCGTCGCCGGGCCGCTCTATGATCTTGGCGGCACTTCCTACCCGTTCAGTTTCGGTGCGCTGGCGATGTTTGGCATGTTGGCTCTGCTGCCGTTCCTTGTCAGGCCGACAGAGGACAGGCCGACAGAGGACAGGCCGGCGGAAGACAGGTGACCGGCTAGGCGGCCTCGGTGCCACCAACGGTGATTCCGCCCATCTTTACGGTTGGCTGGCCGACTCCGACGGGCACGCTCTGCCCGGCCTTGCCACATGTGCCGACGCCATCATCAAGCGCCATGTCATTGCCAACCATGCTGATCTTCGACATGGCGTCGGGACCGTTTCCGATCAGGGTGGCGCCTTTCACCGGCGCGCCGATCTTGCCATTTTCCACCAGATAGGCCTCGGATGCGGCAAACACGAACTTGCCAGATGTAATGTCGACCTGGCCGCCTCCAAAATTGACGGCATAGATTCCCTTTTTCATCGAGGCGACAATTTCGTCCGCATCATGCGCGCCATTTTCCATGAAGGTGTTTGTCATACGCGGCATCGGGGCGTGCTCATGCGATTGTCTGCGTCCGTTGCCGGTGGCCTCGACTCCCATCAGGCGGGCGTTCTGGCGATCCTGCATGTACCCGCGAAGGATGCCATCCTCAATCAGCACGTTGCGGCGCGACTGTGTGCCTTCGTCATCAATCGTGATCGACCCGCGGCGATCCTGCATCGTCCCGTCATCGACGACGGTCACACCCTTGGCGGCAACCTGTTCGCCGACACGGCCGCTGAAGATTGACGTTCCCTTGCGATTGAAATCGCCTTCCAACCCATGGCCAACCGCCTCATGAAGCATCACGCCAGGCCAGCCAGCGCCAAGCACCACGTCCATCTCGCCGGCCGGTGTCGCGACCGAGGCGAGGTTCAGCGTCGCGATGCGCAAGGCTTCATGAACCTGCGATTGCCAGATTTCCGGAGTCATATAGCTGTCGAACATCACCCGGCCACCGGCACCTGACGAGCCGGACTCCATACGACCATCCTGCGCCACGACAACCGAGACGTTCAGCCTGACAAGCGGCCTGATATCGGCGGCGCGATGGCCATCGGCGCGGATGATCTGAACGGCCTGCCACGATCCGGCAACCGACGCGCTGACCTGCACAACCCGCGGATCAGCGGCGCGGGCAAAGGCGTCAATTTCCTGCAGCAGGGCGACTTTGTCTTCGAACGGTGTGCCGGACAAGGGATTGCCGTCGCTGTATAGCGGGCGGTTGCTTGCCGAAATTGGCGGCGCCGCATGGATGCCGGAATGGCCGCGGGTGACGGCGGCCACACTGTCGGCGGCGCGCTTCAGCGCTGCCTCGCTCAACTCTCCGGCATGCGCATAGCCATGTGCCTCGTCGGCGATGGCCCGCAACCCAAATCCGCTTGTCTGGTCGTAGCTGGCAGCTTTCAGCCGCCCATCATCGAACATCAGCATTTCCGAATGCCGCATCTCGAGAAACAATTCGCCATCATCGGCATCAACAAGTGCGTCGCGGACAATGGCCTCGGCGCGGTCACGGTCAAGTGCCGTATTGTCAAAGAAGATCGAATCTGTCGTCTGCAACTGGTCCATGATGTCTCCTCGACATGCGGTGCATCCTGCGCGGCCCTGATGGCGATGATCCGCCCTCGGGAATGCGTCCCTGTGATCGTTTGAGAATGGGGCTCAGCCGGGTGGATTTCAAGCGTCAAGAGGCGCGTCGAGGGGCCGCAGAATGACTTGTGGAAAGATCAGAAAGCCCGAGGTATGAAAAATTTCACATTTATAGCGACAGGCTGCCGCACAGGGCTTTCAAATTCCTCCGAATCGGTCTATCAACTGCTTGATCAATTTTGGGCCGTGCGACGTTAGTTCGTCAGGGCCGTCTGCTCCGATCAAGCGCTTTTTCTGGGGGGAGATATCCATGGCATTCATGGCCACCATTGCATCTGAGGTGATGGCAAGTCTGCGAAAGTTCATTCTGCATCCGGCATGGCTGGTTGCGGCGGCGTCCTGCCTTGTCGCCGGCGCGGCATCAGCTGCCCAGCCGCTGCCCTGGCAGATGGGGCTGCAGCCACCGGCGGGAACGATAGCCGAGATGGCTGACAATCTGCATGATTTGCTTCTCGTCGTGATCACACTGATCTCGCTGTTCGTCCTTGGACTGCTTGTCTATGTCGGCATCCGGTTCCGCGCTTCGGCGAACCCGGTGCCTTCGCGGACTTCACACAACACGGTGATCGAGATCCTGTGGACGGTGATCCCGGTGCTGATCCTTGTCGGGATCGCGGTACCATCCTTCCGGCTGCTGTATTATCTCGACCGGACAGCTGATACCGACATGGTGATCAAGGTCACCGGCAATCAATGGTACTGGAATTACGAATACCCGGATGAGGGCATTGCCTTTGACAGCTATCTGGTCGATGAGGCCGATCTTCAGGAGGGGCAGATTCGCCTGCTGTCGGTCGACTACCCGATGGTTGTTCCGGAAAACACCCGCGTAAAGCTGTTGATCACCGGCAATGACGTCATGCATTCCTTCTTCGTGCCATCGCTTGCGGTTCAGGTGTACGCCTTTATCGGCCGCACGAACGAAGTCTGGATCGACGTGCCGGCAGGCAAGCAGATCTATTACGGACAGTGTAACCAGATCTGTGGCATCAACCATGCCTACATGCCTATCGAAGTGCGGGCCCTTCCCGCGGCGGAATATCAGGAATGGCTGAAATCCGCCCGCGAGGAGTTCGCGATGAACACGCCGTCACCGGCTGACACCCCGGTCATCGGATCCGCTGATCCGGTGATTCTGGCGTCGGCCAACTAGACACGTTAGCGCAGAGGAAACGAAAATGAGTGCTCACGCCCACGCTGATCATGGCGCACCAACCAGCTTCGTGCGCCGCTGGCTGTATTCGACCAACCACAAGGATATCGGCACGATGTACATCGTGTTCGCCATCCTCGCCGCCTTTATCGGCGGTGGACTGTCCGTCTATATGCGTATGGAACTGATGGAGCCGGGCGTTCAATATATGGCCGACGGTCATGTCTGGAACGTCTTCACCACCGCGCATGGCCTGATCATGGTCTTCTTCGTGGTGATGCCGGGTCTTATCGGTGGCTTTGGCAACTGGTTTGTCCCGATCATGATCGGCGCGCCTGATATGGCGTTTCCGCGGATGAACAACATCTCCTTCTGGCTGCTGCCACCATCCTTCATCCTGCTGCTGTTGTCGGCCGTGATGGATGGCGGTGCCGGTGTTGGCTGGACAATCTACCCGCCGCTGTCTTCAAGCGCGGGCACTCCCGGCATGTCGATGGATCTGGCGATTTTCTCGCTTCACCTTGCCGGTGTGTCCTCTATCCTCGGCGCGGCGAATTTCATCACCACGATCTTCAACATGCGTACGCCCGGCATGACGCTTCACAAGATGCCGCTGTTCGTGTGGGCGATGCTCGTGACGGCCTTTCTGCTGCTTCTGGCGGTTCCGGTGCTTGCCGGCGCTATCACCATGCTGTTGACCGACCGTAACTTCGGAACGACTTTCTTCATTCCCGAAGGTGGTGGTGACCCGATCCTGTTCCTGCACCTGTTCTGGTTCTTCGGTCATCCCGAGGTGTATATCATGATTCTGCCGGCGTTCGGCATTGTCAGCCACATCATCTCGACCTTCTCGAAGAAGCCGGTTTTCGGTTATCTCGGCATGGCCTATGCGATGGTGGCGATTGGCTTTATCGGCTTCATCGTGTGGGCGCACCACATGTATACGGTCGGGCTGAGTGTCGACACCCGCGCCTATTTCACCGCGGCGACAATGGTCATCGCGGTGCCGACAGGTGTGAAGATATTCTCGTGGATTGCGACAATGTGGGGGGGATCAATCACCTTCCGTGTCCCGATGCTCTGGGCCATTGGCTTCATCTTCCTGTTCACCGTTGGTGGTGTGACCGGCGTGGTGCTGTCGAATGCTGGTCTCGACGTCGTGCTTCACAACACCTACTACGTGATTGCGCACTTCCATTACGTGCTGTCGCTTGGTGCGGTGTTTGGCCTGTTCGCCGGCTTCTATTACTGGTTCTCGAAAATGACCGGCTATGAATATTCCGAAGGGCTGGCAAAGCTGCATTTCTGGGTCACATTCGTCGGTGTCAACCTGACCTTCTTCCCGATGCACTTCCTTGGTCTGGCAGGCATGCCGCGTCGTTACATCGACTATCCGGACGCGTTTGCCGGCTGGAACATGGTTGCGTCTTATGGGTCCTACATCGGTGCCGCCGGTGCGATCCTGTTCCTTGTGGTGATCGCCGAGGCATTCATTGCCAAGCGCCGTGCGGCTGACAATCCGTATGGTGAAGGGGCCACAACGCTTGAATGGCAGGTGTCCTCGCCGCCGCCTTATCATACCTTCGACGAATTGCCGAAGGTCAAGTAGGGCCGCTGTGACCGATCAACCTTCTTTGGCTGGAGACGATGGACATTACATCTAACCAGAATGCAAATGCGACGACCGACGGGCTCTATGGCCCGTCGGTTGCTGACTTCTGGCAGCTTCTGAAGCCGCGGGTGATGAGCCTTGTCATCTTCACCGGCTTTGTGGGGATGTTCCTGGCGCCAGCCGACATGCATCCGCTGCTGTTCATTATCTCGCTGTTCGCCATTGCCGCCGGCGCCGGTGCATCGGGGGCGATCAACCAGTGGTATGATCGTGACATCGATGCTGTGATGGAACGCACGCGCCGCCGGCCTGTCCCGTCGGGCGCGGTTGAGCCTGCCGAGGCGCTTAGCTTCGGGCTGGTGATCTCAACGCTTTCGGTTCTGCTTCTGGGGCTGGCCGCAAACTGGCTTGCTGCCGGGCTGCTGGCCTTTACCATCTTCTTCTACGGCGTCATCTACACCATCTGGCTGAAGCGCAGTACGCCACAGAACATCGTCATTGGCGGTGCCGCTGGCGCGCTGCCGCCGGTGATCGGCTGGGCCGCGGTGACGGGCGGGCTGTCGATTGAGCCCCTGATCCTGTTTGCTGTCATCTTCATGTGGACACCGCCGCATTTCTGGGCGCTGGCGCTGTTCCGCAATGATGATTACAGGCGGGCCAACGTACCTATGATGCCGGTGGTCGCCGGCGAGGCCGAAACGCGTCGGCAGATCCTGATCTACGCACTTCTTCTGGCGCCGTTGGCGCTGGTGCCGGCGCTGATCGGGATGACCTCGATGGCCTATGGCATAGTTGCTGCGGCGCTTGGCCTGAATTTCGTCCGTCTGTCCTGGATGCTGTATCGGCGTTCTGACGACGCGGCGGCAAAGCGTCTTTTTGCCTTTTCGATCCTCTATCTGTTTTTGCTCTTCCTTGGTCTGGTAATCGACCGGGCGTTGGTCAAGAGCGGCCTGCTGGCGGTACTGTGATGGCCGAGCGTCAACAGCCGAAAACAGCCGATGAAATGGTGCAGATGCGGCGCAACCGTAACCGCGCCCTTCTTGGCGCCATCGCTGGTCTTGCCGTGCTGTTTTTCGTGCTGACCATTGTCAGGATGGGGGGTGCCGGATGAACGGTCCTGCCATCACCCCGGCCGCCGCGCCGCAGGACGGCAACCGCCGGCTCCTGATGATCCTCGCGATTGTTGTTGGCGGGATGGTTGGTCTTGCCTACGCCTCGGTGCCGCTATACCAGCTTTTCTGCCAGGTCACCGGATATGGCGGCACAACACAGGTGACCAAGACACAGGCCGAGGCGGTGGTGGCGGACCATCCGGTGAAGGTGCGCTTCGATGCCAATACCAGCCGGGCGCTGAACTGGCGTTTTGAGGCTGTCGATGCGCCGGTGACGCTGAACCCGGGCGAAGAGGTGGTGATCAATTACCGCGCCACCAATCTTGGCGACGCGCCATCGACTGGCACCTCGACCTATAATGTCACGCCGGTCAAGGCTGGTCCGCATTTCATGAAGATCGACTGCTTCTGCTTTATCGAGCAGACGCTGCAGCCGGGTGAATCGGTACTGATGCCGGTCCGTTTCTATATCGACCCGGAAATCGTTGCCGACAGCAACACAAAGGATATCGACGAAATTATTTTGTCCTATACATTCTTTCCGGTACAGGGTGCCGGAAAGGCCGAGGACACTTGATCAGGGAGAGGTGGTGCCGCCAATGCGGCATCAGGTTGAGAGGAGACCATCATGAGCGGTGCAAACAAACACCCCTATCATCTCGTTGAGGCGAGCCCCTGGCCCGCCGTAGGCGCGGCCGCTGCCTTCACGGCGGCCATTGGCGGCGTCATGTACATGCATGAAGTCGCGCATGGCGTCAGCGTTCTTGCCGCTGGCTTTGCACTCGTCCTGGCGACGATGTTCATGTGGTGGCGCGATATCATCCGCGAGGCGGAATATCAGGGTCACCATACACCGATCGTGCAGATTGGCATGCGCTACGGGATGATGCTGTTCATCGCTTCCGAGGTGATGTTCTTTGTGGCGTTTTTCTGGGCCTTCTTTGACCGCGCGCTGTTCCCGATGGACGGGATCTGGCCGCCTGAGGGGATTGAGACTTTCAATCCGTTCGATCTGCCACTGATCAACACGCTGGTGCTGCTTTTGTCCGGGTGCACAGTCACCTGGGCCCACCATGCGCTGCAGCATGGCAACCGTCGGGATTTCATGAACGGCCTTGGCATCACCATCCTTCTTGGCGCGCTGTTCACCGGTCTTCAGGCGATCGAGTACAGCCATGCCCCGTTTGGCTTCACCGACGGCATTTATCCGTCGGTTTTCTACATGGCCACGGGTTTCCACGGTTTCCACGTTCTCGTCGGCACATGTTTCCTTGCGGTTTGCTGGCTTCGCGGCCGGGTTGGCCACTTCTCGGCCGAACAGCATTTCGGCTTTGAGGCAGCGGCCTGGTACTGGCACTTTGTTGACGTCGTCTGGCTGTTCCTGTTCGCCGCCATCTATTGGTGGGGCGGATAATCGGACTGACGCCGCCTCGGCGGTGTTGTGTAAATTCACGGGGAGGGGGCGCTTTTCACGGGCGCTCCCTTTTCATTGGTGCTAGGTAAAAAGCACCTCCAACACGGGTATGCTGATGAAATTCCGTCCACTCCTATGGCCGACCTTCTTTGCGCTTCCGGCGCTGATTATCCTGCTTGGGCTTGGCACATGGCAGGTTCAGCGGCTGGAATGGAAAAACCAGCTGATCCATGATTTCGAAACCCGCGCCACAGCCGATCCGATCGAACTGCCGGTCGGTGCCATCGCGCCGGAGATGGAATTTCGCCATCTGTCTCTGACCGGTGAATTCGACCATGATCGGGAACTCTTCCTGACGGGCCGCACCTATGAAGGCAATGCAGGCTTTCATATCGTCACGCCATTCCAGCTGACCGATGGGCGGATCATTCTGATCAATCGGGGCTGGGTATCGGAATCCTACCGCGACCCGGCAAAGCGCGCCTTTACGCTTGTCGAGGGCGAGACAACGGTTGCCGCCATCCTCCGCTTTCCGGCCAAGAAGGGATATTTCGTCCCTGAGAATGAGCCTGACAACGGGTTCTGGTTCACGCTTGTGCCCGCGCAGATGGTGAAGCATCTTGCCCTTGGTGATGACGCTGAAACAGATATCTATGCGGCGGCGCTGCGAACCTCTGACAAGATTTCGCTGCCAATTGGCGCGAAGACAGAAACCAACCTTCGCAATTCGCACCTTGGCTACGCCATCACCTGGTATGGAATTGCCTGCGCTCTGATTGGCGTCTATGCCGCCTTTCATCACCAACGTGGGCGGTTGGGCTTTGGTGCCGGTGGCAATGACAGGGACGAATAGGAGCCCGCGGATGGACTATATCAGCACCAGGGGACAGGATGGGCCGCTCGGCTATGAAAAGGCGCTTCTCAGCGGCTTGGCGCGTGATGGCGGTCTCTACCTGCCGACAGACTACCCCCAATTCACCGCCGATGAGATCCGCGACATGGCCGGTCTGTCCTATGCCGCGCTGGCTGGCCGGATCATGGCGCGGTTCACCGATGGTGAGATTGGCGAGGCTGAACTGACGGCCATGGCTGGCGAAGCCTATGCCGGTTTTACCGATCCCGAGATTGCGCCGCTTCACGCGCTGAATGACCGTATCCATGTCATGGAACTGTTTCATGGCCCAACGATCGCCTTCAAGGATTATGCGATGCAGTTCCTGTCGCGCGCCTTTGATCGGGCGCTGCGTTCGGCCGGACGGCAGGCGGTGATTCTTGGCGCGACCAGTGGCGATACAGGGTCGGCTGCCCTTGAGGCCTTCAAGGGGCGCGAGGCAGTCGACATTTTCATTCTGTTTCCCGAGGGGCGGGTCTCGCCGGTGCAGCAGCGCCAGATGACGTCCGTGATCGCGGCGGGCGCGCATGCGGTGGCGGTGGATGGCGACTTCGACGATTGCCAGGCTATCGTGAAGACGCTGTTCAACGATCACGCCTTCCGCGACGAGGTTAACCTGTCAGCTGTCAACTCGATCAACTGGGCGCGGCTGATGCCGCAGATCGTCTATTATTTCAAGGCCGCGCTGGCGCTTGGCGCCCCGGACCAGCCGGTTGCCTTTTCGGTGCCGACAGGCAATTTTGGCAATGTCTTTGCCGGCTATGTGGCGATGCGTATGGGCCTGCCGATTGAACGCCTGATTGTCGCCTCGAACCGGAACGACATCCTGACGCGTTTCTTTGAAGGTGGCGCGATGCAGCGTGAGACGGTCACCCCGTCGCTCAGCCCGTCGATGGACATTCAGGTATCAAGCAATTTTGAACGTCTGCTGTTCGAACTGATGGGCCGCGATGGTGCCGCCGTGGCCGAGATCATGGCGCGGTTTTCCGAAACTGGCAGCTTTGCGCTGCCGGAACAGGCCATGGAAGCGGCACGGGATCTTTTCGCCGCCTACCGGCTGGATGATGATGGCACCATCGCCGAAATCGCGGCAAGCGCGGCAGAGGGCATGTTGCTGGACCCGCACAGCGCCGTCGGTGTCTCGGCGGCACGGCGCGCCGTTGCCGATGGCACGGTTGGATCGGCAGTTCCTGTTGTCGCGCTTGCCTGCGCGCATCCGGCAAAGTTCCAGGATGCCGTAACCCGCGCCACCGGGGATGAACCCGTCCTGCCGCCGCACCTTGCCGATCTGATGTCGCGCAAGCAGGCCATGCAGCACGCCCCAGCCAGCGCGGACGCTGTTCGTGATCTGATTCTGGCGATGCGGAGGGCAACATGACCCGCGGTGACCTGACAACGCTTCCCGGCGGTCTTCGTGTCGCCAGCCGCAGCCTGGCACAGGCGCAGAGCCTGTCCGTTGGCATCTGGGTGAATGCTGGTGCCCGTGACGAGCGTGACAACGAAATGGGGATCGCCCATATGCTGGAGCATATGGCGTTCAAGGGCACGAACCGGCGGTCGGCGCGCGACATCGCCACCGAGGTGGAGAACGTCGGTGGCTACATGAACGCGCATACCAGCCGCGAGGAAACCGCCTATTACCTGCGCCTTCTTCCCGAATATCTGGATATGGGGATCGATATCCTTGCCGATATCCTGACCGAACCGACGATGCCGGATGATGAAATTGAGCGTGAACGCGGCGTCATCATCCAGGAAATCGGCCAGTCTCAGGACACGCCGGACGATATTGTGTTCGACATGTTTGCCCGCGCTTCCTATGGCGATCATAAGCTTGGCCGGCCGATTCTGGGCTCGATTGACAGTGTCAGCGGCTTTTCACGCGACAATCTTCGCGGTTTCATGTCACGCCATTACGGTGCCGGGCAGATGCTTGTCACCGCGTCAGGCGCGGTTGAGCATGATGATTTCGTAAAACGTGTCGAGCAGCGCCTTGGCAATCTTGCCGGCGCCGAGGATACGCGGCGTGATTCGCCGGTCTGGCAGGGTGCCCGCCACATCGAGGTTCGTGACCTTGAACAGACGCATCTTGTGATTGGCCTTCCGAGTTTTGGTGCCCGCGATGACCGCCGGTTCGCGCTGATGGTGATGTCGACGCTGTTCGGGGGGGGTATGTCTTCGCGCCTGTTCCAGGAAGTGCGGGAAAAGCGTGGCCTTTGCTATTCGATTTTCTCGTTTGCCAGCATGTATTCGGACAGCGGTCATTTCGGTGTCTATGCCGGCACTTCGGCAGACCGGGCCAATGAGATGCTGACGGTTACGGCACAGCAGCTTGCCGATCTGGCGACAAATGTTGGTGAAGACGAGGTCAACCGCGCAAAGGCACAGCTGCGAGCTTCACTCGTCATGGCGCGTGAATCGGTCTCCGGATGTGGTGACGCGCTGGCCCGGCAGATCATGCTGTTCGGCGCGCCGGTGGATGATACCGATCTGTTGGATCAGATTGCCGCTGTCGACGCCAGCGCGGTGCGTGGTGTGGCCGCCGATCTCATTGCGGGTGGACAGCCGGCCATCGCCGCCATCGGACCACAATCGCCGATTATGGAAAATGAAGTGCTGTCGCGTCTGCTTGCAGGCGGGGCGGCCTGATCAGGCGCTGCCTGTTGTGCCAGCGAAGAATCCCGGGTCGATGCCAAGTGCCTCGAAGCTGTGCTCCCACAGCGTTTTCCGGTCATGATCAAAGACAAGCGCCGCCGAGGCGGGAAGGCTGAGCCAGACATTCTCGGCCATTTCACGGTCCAACTGGCCAGCGCTCCATCCCGCGCATCCAAGCGAAACGATCGACTGCGCCGGGCCGACTCCCTCGGTGATGTCGCGCAGAATGTCGATACTGGCGGTCAGGCCAATTTCATGCGTCACCTCCATGCTATCGGGAAGCATGTGATCCTGGCTATGAAGAACAAAGCCGCGATTGCCATCCACCGGGCCGCCAATATGCACCGGGTTGTCGACGCAGAAACGCGGCGCGCCGATACCCAGCTTTTCATAGAGATCACCCAGATTCAGCCGTGACGCTGTCTTGTTGATGACCAGACCCATCGCTGATTCCGGGTCATGGTGACACATCAGGATGACAGACTTCTCGAACCGCTCATCACCAATATGCGGACTGGCGACAAGAAGATGTCCCTGAAGCGATGACAGCGCATGCTGGTCAGGTCTGCCATGAGGCGGTGATTGCGCCTGTTCGTCTGATTTCCTATGTTGCGTCATAACATACCCTAGTCAGGAAAAACCTGTGGGGTAAAGCTTCATCATGCCGCGAAAGAACAACCAGCATAGCATGCCCTTGCCAGGAAACAGATACAGCATGGCGACAGGCCGCCAAACCGCCGCCGCATGGCTGATCATTGGGCTGATGGCTTTCGTGGCCTGTATGACGTCTGGTCTGGCCGGCGCGCGCGCGTCTGAATCTGACTGGGTTGGTGATCCGCAGATTGGTGAGGCTAGGCTAGTTTCGGCCGTTATGGCGACTGGCGATCTTGACCGGATTCCGCTTGGCATCGAATTCACGCTGGCCGCTGGCTGGAAAATATACTGGCGCACACCCGGCGAGGCTGGCCTGGCGCCGGTCATCGATCTGGCGGCAAGTCCGAACCCTGACATTACGGGCCGGATCAGCTGGCCATTGCCAGCCAGGTTTGATGCCTTCGGGTTTGACAATTTCGGCTATGCCAATGAAGTCATTCTGCCCTTTGAGGTTGCCGGGCATGTGGCCGGCGCGCCGCTGCAGATCATAGCCGATCTGGACGCGCTGGTGTGTGCGGACATCTGTGTGCCTTTTGGCGGCCGTCTGCAGATGACGCTTCCCGACGGCGTGGCGGCGGCAAGTCCGCATGCGCAGGCAATCGCGCAATATGCCGCCATGGTGCCGCGCCGGGCTGATGGTAAGGGGACAAGCGCCAGCGGGCCGTCATTGCGCCCCACACGTGTCGAGGCGCGGCCAGACGGGCTGTATGTCGCGCTTGCGGATGGCGCGCCGCCAATCGCCGACATTTTTGTCGAGGCGCAGGATGACGTGGCCTTCAAGGCACCGGTGTCATCGCAGGACGGCTTGTTTCTTGAAGCGGTGCCAGCCGATAAGCTGGTATTCGGCACCGCCCCTGTCACACTGACCATCAGCGCCCCGCCAGAAATGGCGGAGTTCCGCGTTGTTGTGTCCGCAGCCGGAGAGGTGCCGGAGGACGCACCTGATGCCACGGCACCTTCGGCCGGCCTGTCATTGCGGATCATCGCGCTGGCGCTTCTCGGGGGATTGATCCTGAACCTGATGCCCTGTGTGCTGCCAGTGCTGGCGCTCAAGCTTGCCGCCGTCCTGGATGCCGTCGGTGCGCCGCGTCAGCAGCTTCGCCTGCGGTTTCTTGCCGGCGCGGCAGGCATTCTGACAAGTTTCCTGTTGCTGGCTGGCGCGTTGGCGTTGGTGCGGCTTGCCGGAGGTACGGTTGGGTGGGGCGTTCAGTTCCAGAACCCGGTCTTTCTTGTCGTGATGATGGCGATGCTTGGCATATTCGCGCTCAGCCTTGTCGATTTCGTGGTGATTCCGGTGCCCGGCTTTGCGCAACGTCTTACCACGGGCACGGCTGGCGACGCGCGACCCTATCGCGGCGATTTCATGGCTGGCATGCTGGCGACTGTGCTGGCAACACCTTGTTCAGCGCCCTTTGTTGGCACGGCGGTGGCTGTCGCGCTTTCAGGTGGAATGCTGGATTTGTTCGGGATCTTCGTTGCGTTGGGACTTGGCCTTGCCGCGCCCTGGATCGCGGTGGCACTGCAGCCATCACTTGTTGGTTTCCTGCCCCGTCCGGGCCCCTGGATGCCGTGGCTGAAGCGTGGCCTTGCCCTGCTGCTGCTGGGCACGATGATCTGGCTTGGCAGCGTTCTGGTGACGCTTCTTGGCACCGGTTCACCGTCAGCCATGGCAACTGCGGATGCGCGCTGGGGCGTATGGAGCCGACAGGCAGTTTCAGACAGCCTTGATGAGGGACGGCCGGTGTTTGTCGATGTGACGGCGGACTGGTGCGTGACCTGCAAGGCGAACAAGGCCCTGGTTCTGGACCGGCAGCCAGTGATGTCAGCGATGGCAGAGGCCCTTGCCGCCGACAGACTGACACTGCTTCGCGCGGACTGGACAAGGCAGAACGCCGATATCGCCGCCTTTCTGGCATCCCATGGGCGTTACGGTATCCCGTTCAACATCATCCTCCTGCCAGACGGGAAGGCACCGATCATCCTTCCTGAGCTGTTGAACGGCCAGGCGGTGCTTTCAGCCCTTGAAAATGCCGGCGTGACCTCCAAATAACCCTACGGGAGCCATTTCCGGCACCGACCATCAGAACAGATTTTCAGGACCAAGATCATGACCATCGAACCCGGGCAACCGATTCCGCAGGCGACCTTTCAGATCAAGACCGAAGATGGCATCGACGCCCACGAAACGGCCGATTATTTTGGCGCAGGACGTACCGTGATGTTTGCGCTTCCCGGGGCTTTTACCGCCACCTGTTCGGCCAAGCATCTGCCGGAATTTCTTGATCGTGCGGATGATTTGAAGGCGGCCGGTGTCGACCGGATTGCCTGCCTGTCGGTGAATGACGCACATGTCATGAAAGCCTGGGGCGACCAACATGGGACTACCGGCAAGATCGACATGCTTGCCGATCCGCATGCCGAATTTTCCCGTGCGCTTGGTATCGCCGTGCAGATGGGAGCGATCCTTGGTGAACGGGCGACCCGCTGTGCGATGATCATCGATGATGGCGTGCTGACCAGGATCATGATGGAAGAGGTTGGCGCCTATGAAGTGTCCAGCCCGACGCATGTGCTGACGCAGCTCTGATCAGCGTCAGCTGGCAATCTGCGTGGCGGCGGCGCGGGCCAGCTGGTCGCACCGTTCGTTCAGTTCATTGCCGGCATGTCCCTTGACCCAATGCCAGGTCACCCGATGGCGTTGCAGCGCCTCGTCGAGCGTCTGCCACAGATCCTGGTTCATTACCGGTTTTTTGGCGGCGGTGCGCCATCCATTGGCCTTCCAGCGAGGCATCCAGTCGGTCACACCCTGCATGACATATTTGCTGTCCGTATGCAGATCGATTTCCATGGGGCGTTTCAGCGCGTTCAGCCCTTCAATGGCAGCCTGAAGTTCCATCCGGTTGTTTGTGGTGTCCGGAACGCCGCCGCTTAGCTCACGTTCCTCGTCGCGCCACTGCAGAATGGCCGCCCATCCCCCTGGCCCGGGATTGTTCAGGCATGATCCGTCGGTGTGGAGTGTAATCCTGTCCGCCATGCTGTCAGTCCTAGAGGCCTATTCCATAGGCGGCCGTTCCGGACACGGACTGGTGGAAGCGCAGGATGCTCCAATATTCCATCGGGTCCTTGGGGCTGACCAGGGCGTCGGCTGGTGTGTGAATCCAGTCATACAGACGCGTCAGGAAGAACCGCATCGCCGATCCGGCCGCCAGAATGGGGATGGCTTCGGTCTCGGCCTCGCTGAGTGGGCGTACCGCCTGATAGGCCTTCAGCATGGCGCGTGATTTTGTCAGGTTGAAGCTGCCATCAGGCTCGAAGCACCAGCTGTTCATACAGATGCCAAGATCATAGGCGAGGATGTCGTCACAGGCGAAATAGAAGTCGATCACACCGGTCAGCCTGTCGCCAATGAACAACACGTTGTTGGGGAACAGGTCGGCATGAATAACGCCTGTCGGCAGGCCGTCTGGCCAGGAATCAAGGATGGTGTCCAGACGGTCCTTGATCGCCATCTTCATGCCGTCGCCAACCACATCGGCCCGCTCGCCAATCGACTCGAGCAAAGGCCGCCACGCGTCCGGCCCGAGGGCATTTGGCCGGCGGCGCGTGACCGGCGCGCAATTCAGGTGCATATGCGCCAGTGTACGGCCGAGTTCGGCGCATTTCTCGCGGTTTGGAAAACGGCTCCAGGTGCCGTCGAGAAAGGTGAAAATGGCACATGGTCGTCCGGCAAGCTCGTGCAGGATGGTGCCGTCACGGGCCGGCACGGGCAGGGGGCAGGTGAGTCCGGAATTTGCCAGAACCTCCATCACCTCGATGAAAAAGGGAAGATCTGTCCGTTCCACCCGCTTTTCATAGAGAGTCAGGATGTAATGTGCCCGATCAGTCCGCAAAAGATAGTTGGAATTCTCCACTCCCTCGGCGATGCCGGCAAAGCTGAGGACGGTGCCAAGGTCATAGGCCTCAAGGAAGGTGCCAAGCGCGGCATCATCAACATTCGTATAGACCGCCATGAAGCAACTAGGCCCCGTCGGACAGAATGCTGGGAAGCTTGAAGGTCAGCGATTCCTCAACAAGCGCATTTTCGTCCAGTTGCAGGTCATAACGGGCGCGCATCTCGTCGATGATCTCCATCACAAGGCTTTCTGGCGCCGAGGCACCAGCCGACAACCCGATATGCGTTGCCGCGTCGATGGCCGCCCAGTCAATGGACCGGCAATCGGCGACAAGCTGACCGTTTCTGGCGCCAGCCCGCAGCGCCACCTCGACAAGCCGCTGCGAATTTGACGAATTTTCAGCACCGACGACCAGCATCATGTCGCATTTTCCGGCGATCTGCTTCACCGCATTCTGTCGATTGGTCGTGGCATAGCAGATGTCCTCCCCGCGCGGACCGGTGATCTCGGGAAAGCGGAACTGCAGGATGGATATGATCTCGGCTGTATCGTCCACCGACAGCGTTGTCTGGGTCGCAAAGGCAAGGGCGGCATCGGGCGGCGGCGTGACAGTGCGCGCATCTTCGGCTGTTTCAATCAATGTCATCTCGCCGGTTTCAACCTGTCCCATCGTGCCTTCGACCTCCGGGTGACCGGCATGGCCGATCAGCAGGATATGCCGTTTCTGGCTGGCATGACGCCGGGCCTCGATATGAACCTTGGTAACAAGCGGACAGGTGGCATCAACCGCAATCATGTTTCGTTGATCCGCTTCTTCGACGACCGACCGGGCAACGCCATGGGCCGAAAACACGACTGGCGCGCCTTCCGGAACCTCGTCAAGCTCCTCGACAAAGACAGCGCCCTGGGCGGCAAGGCCATCGACGACGGTGCGGTTGTGAACAATCTCGTGACGGACATAGACAGGGGCACCGAACTTCTCCAGCGCCACCTCGACGATACGGACGGCGCGGTCAACTCCCGCGCAAAAGCCGCGGGGCGCCGCGAGATGCAGAAATTTACGGTCTTGCACTAGGGTCGTGTCCATGCGCTTGTTCTTGCGCGATAACGCGCCAGAGGTCAATTGCTGTTGTCGGAAAAAGACGTTACGATGCCGCCATGAAACGCCGCATCCTGAACCGCTTTTTCGCCGCTTCCCCACTCCTCGTCACGGCAGCATTGCTGGCTGGCTGTACGGGTGACCCGGCCTATGTCAAATGTCCTGAGCTGACAGCCCCGGAGGAAGGCACCGAAGCCTTCATGCGAATTGATGATACGGGTGAGATCATCAATGCACGGTTGAACGGTGTCCGCGCCCGCTGCAAACAGGTTGGTGATGATGGCGTATCGATGGAATTGTCAATCGGTCTGAAGATCAAGCGGCTGAACCCCGGGGATCTGCCGGCCGGCGTCGCGCAGGTCAATGTGGCCGCGCTTGTCGCCGAGGGTGACAAGGTTGTCAGCACGTCACCGCCAATCAGATACAAGGCAGGCTTCAAGAAGGGTCAGCAGCTAATATATCCGGTGGTTGATCATGATGTCACGGTAAGGCAAGGCCAACGGCTGATTCTGAGCCTCGTTCCAGAGCTCTAGGCCGGTATCGCGGCGGCGTATCGGTATATCTGTTCAAAGGCATGGATATGAGAAAGGGGGCACGCCGATGGCGTACCCCCAAATTTGTTTTGGCCCGTTTTTTGTCAGTTTTTGGCAGCCGGGATATTTCGGCTTTAACTGACCTGGCTCAGTTCAGCTTTTCGATCTCGGCGGCCGAGTCATCAATCAGTGCGAGGCCTGACTTGTCGTCAAGCTTGGACGTGATGATCTGCGCTGCCGAGGCGATGGCCAGCGTGGCGGCCTTTTCGCGAAGCTCGGTAACCAGAGCGGCTTCGGCGGCCTTGATCTTGGCTGTGGCCTGTTGCTCGCGGCGCTTGATCGTCTCCTCGGCGGCCTTCTCGGCGTTTTCGCGGATCCGCTCGGCGGTTGCCTCGGCCGTCTTCAGGATGACCTTGGCTTCCTCAGCAGCTTCGCGATGAAGGCGCTGGAACTGATGAAGTTCATCAAGAGCTTCCTCACGAAGCGCGCGCGCCTCGTCCAGTTCGGTACGGATCTTTGCGGACCGCTCATCCAGCATGCCGGACAGGGCGGCGCCTGCCTTTTTCCAGACGAGGGCGACGAAGGCGACAAAGCCAACAGCGACCCAGACGGATTCCATGACGATGCCTTCCATCACCCAGCCTCCTGCGCAACCATGGTCTTGGCCATGGCCTTTACTGCCTTGTCAGCCTGCGCCTTGGTTGCCTTGACACCGGCGACCTGGGTCGCGGCTTCAATGGCGGCCTCGGCGGCGATGGCCGTCAGGTTGCTTTCAGCCTCGGCGCGTGCCTCAGCCAGCGCGGCTTCCGCCTTGCCGATTTTGGTCGCCATCTTCTTGGCGGCTTTTTTCTCGGTGGCTTCAGCCTTGACCTGTGCCTCGCTCGCGGCGGTGCGCGCGAATTCGGCAGCTTCGTTGCGGGCTTCTTCCAGGCTTGCCTCGTAGTCGGCGCGTGTCTGCGCCGCTTCGCTGCTGGCCTCGCGGGCGCGGGTCAGGTCTTCGTCGAGACGCGTGCGGCGCTCTTCGAGGACTGATCCGATGCGTGGTGTCACCACCCGTGCCATGAACACGTACCCAAGCGCGAAAACGACAACGAGCCAGAACAGCTGTGATGGCCAGGTGCCGATCTTAAGCTGAGGAAGCCCGGCTTCGCCACCGGCCGCATATGCGGCCGATGTGGCTGTCGCCATCACCGCCAGGAGGGCTGTGCCAGCCCATGCGTGCACTCTTCTCATGCCAGTCTCCTTGATGGGCGCCCGTGCCGGACCATGTCCGGCACCGGTACCACATTCGGGTCCGGAATACCGGCCTAGAGGGCGAACAGAAGCAGCAGCGCAACAACCAGCGCGAACAGCGCGATAGCTTCAGTCAGGGCAAAGCCCAGAATGCCGATGCCGAACACTTCACCGCGGGCTGCAGGATTGCGGGCAATCGAAGTCACAAGAGCGGAGAAGATGTTGCCGATACCGACGCCAACGCCGGCAAGAGCGATCACAGCCAGTCCGGCACCGATCATTTTTGCAGCTTCTACTTCCATTTTCCTAGTCCTTCCGTAGGTTTTGAAATCAGTTCACTTTTGTCTTTCAAGGCCGCTTTTGAACGTCAGCGGTCAACGTTACGCCACGCTGTGTCTAGTGCAGATGCAGCGCGTCATTCAGATACATGCAAGTCAGGATGGTGAACACGTAAGCCTGCAGTGCCGCCACCAGCACCTCAAGCCCGGTCAGACCGACGAGCGCCAGGAAAGGCAGCACCGAACCGGTCATGGCAATGCCGCCAGCACCCGAAATCATCACCGCCAGACCGGCAAACACTTTCAACATTGTGTGGCCTGCCAGCATGTTGGCGAACAGCCGGACAGACAGGCTGACCGGACGCACGAAATACGAGATCACTTCGATGACGATCAGAAACGGGATCAGCACCTTCGGCGCACCCTGCGGCACAAAGAAGCTGAAGAAATGCAGGCCATGCTTGAAAAGGCCGATCAATGTCACGCCGATAAAGATGAAGCCGGCCATCGCGAAGGTGACGATTATCTGCGAGGTGAAAGTATAGGAATAGGGGATCAGTCCCAGCATATTGCCGAACAGCAGGAACACAAACAATGTGAAGACAAACGGGAAATAGGCCCGGCCATCATTGCCGACATTGCTGCGGACCATGTCGGCGACGAATTCGTACATCATCTCGGCCGCGCCCTGCATCCGCCCGGGGACCAGTTCGCGATTCCGCATTGCGCTGACCAGAAAGCCGCCGCCAACAACCATGGCCAGCAGCATGAACAGGCTGGAATTCGTAAAGGAGATGTCGTAGCCACCGGCGTTCAGTTCGATAATCGGCTTGATCTCGAACTGCTCAACCGGGGAATGCATGCCCTCAGAAGCCATGGGTCGATCGTCCTCTCGTTACCAACGGCTATTCGCCGTCCTGCTTGTCCTCACGCTCGGCGTCACGCCGATGCTCGTCAAAATATCCTGCGGCCATGCCGCGTCCCGACACCATGCGCCACACATTCAGCATTCCGGCAGCGGCGCCAAGAAAGAACAGCAACACCAGGAACAGTGGTGACGTTCCAAACCAGCGATCCAGCACCCAGCCAATGAACGATCCGACGATCACGCCGGCGACAAGTTCCGTCGCAACCCGCCCCAGAATGGCGCCTGCCCCTGCGGGAAGGCCGTGACGATCCGGTCCGCGCGCCTTCTCAGCCCTGTCTTCCTGCATGCGATCAATGCGGCGGTCTAGTTCCTGCAGGCGGTCATCGCCACGGTGCCGTTCATGGTCATTCATGTCAGTGTCGTCAGAGAGGCCGGTCATGACCGGAACCAACGCCGGAAGCCGGCGTTATGCCCATGGGCCAAAAGACAAAAGACGGTGTGCCGTTGCTCATCCCGTGCTGTTGCTGTCCATTTAGCCGGGCCCGATTGCCGTCGCATAGGGCGGCGTCATCCGGTACCCGAAATCGCGCACAAAATAGGGGTGCGCCTCGACATTTGTCAAGCTTTCAATCGGGAGGGATTTTGCCAGCAAATCCGTGGGTTTGACAGCGCGGCAAAGTGACCTTGATGCGAGGGTGTGCCGGATCAGGCCACAGCCGCGTCACGGATTCGCTCGGCGGTCTGCAAATCCACCGAGACAAGCTTGGAAATGCCGCGCTGTTCCATCGTCACGCCAAACAGCCTGTCCATCCTCGCCATTGTCATCCGGTGGTGTGTGATCACAAGGAACCGCGTGCTTGTCTTGTTCGTGATTTCACGCAGCAGGTCACAGAATCTGGTGACATTTGTATCATCAAGTGGGGCGTCGACCTCGTCAAGAACACAGATTGGTGCCGGATTGGTCAGAAACACCGCAAAGATAATCGCCAGGGCTGTCAGCGCCTGTTCGCCGCCTGACAACAGCGACAGCGATTGCAGCCGTTTGCCAGGTGGCTGGGCAAGAATTTCCAGGCCTGCCTCGAGCGGGTCGTCGGATTCGGTCAGTTGAAGCTCGGCTGTGCCGCCGCCAAACAGAATCTTGAACAGCTCCTTGAAATGCGCATTGACGTCAGCAAAGCTGCCAAGAAGCTGTTCGCGCCCCTGCCGGTTCAGCTTTGCGATGGCGGCGCGAAGCTTTTCGATTGCGGCGACAAGGTCCTCGGCCTCAGCCTCCATCGATTCGATCCGCGCGGCGACCTCGGCCATTTCGGTTTCGGCACGAAGATTGACCGGGCCGATATTGTCACGCTCGCGGATCAACCGCTGCACCCGGTCTTCAAGCACGCCAAGTTCAGGAAGTGCGGCGGCGTCCTCGGCCTCGGCAAGTTCTGGAAGGCCATCCGGCGTACAGCTCAGCTTCTCGCTGATCAATTCGAGAATCACGCGGCGGCTTTCATCGGCGCGTTCGCGCATGCCTTCGGCGCGGATCAGCTGTTCACGGCTGTCTGCCAGCGCCGCATCGGCGTCGCGCTGCGCGGCCTCGGCCTCGGCAAGCGCCGTTTCCGCAAGGTGAAGCGCGTCGGCGGCCGCCTGGCGTTCTGCTTCGGCGGCGTCGAGCTGGTCCCCCATTTCATGACGCCGTGTCGTGATCTCGTCTGGCATGGCGGCAAGCCGTGTCTGCTCGGCCTCGGCCTCGGCAAGGCGCGCCTGCATCTGTTCAACACGTGATGACGCGCCGGCCTGGCGTTGTTGCCATTGCGTTGATTCCTGCTGGCAGCTTGCCAGCCTGTCGCGCGCCGCGCGCAGTGTTTCGGCAAGCCGCGATTCGGCCTGCATCGCCTCGGCAAGCAATCCGCGCGCCGCTTCGGTTTTCTCGCGGGCCACGGTCTCGGCCTGCGCCAGTGCCGCGTCATCGCCAAGCTTGGCCGCATCCCCGTTGGCTGTGGCCAGGTCGGCGCGCATGCCGGTGATGGCATCGTCAAGTTCGATGGCGCGCTGACGGGCGTTGTCCAGCCGCAGACCGGCACTTTCCTCTTTCTGGCGGGCGGTGGCCTTTGTCGCCTCGGCACCGTCAGTCGCAACGCGCTGTTCGGCCAATGTCTCGCGGGCACTGCGAAGCGCGTCCTCGGCGGCGGTGGCGGCGTCGGTCTGCGCGCTCTCGGTGGCCGCGGCGGATATGAGTTCACCCTGCAGAGTCTCAAGCCGCTGGCGCTGGCGGATTCGTTCTGCGCTGCTGTCCTGGGCGGCGCTGCGGCGCACGAAGCCGTCCCAACGCCAGAGCCCGCCATCGCGGGTTGTCAGCGCCTGGCCGGGTTGCAGTGATGGCTGCATGATCTGCGCTTCCGACGCGCTCTCGACAACGCCGACCCCGGCAAGTGCTGTCGCCAGTTCAGGGGCCCCGCTGACAAAGTCGGTTAACGGCAAGGTGCCATCGGGCGGCGCGAGTGACGCGGCATCGGCCCCACCCCGCCAATAGGCCGTTTCGCCCGTTCCCGCCGGCGCGGCCAGCTCTTCGGCAAGGTAGGCGGTCAGGGCCTTTTCCATGCCGTCGCTGACGGTCAGACTGTCAAGAATCGGGGTGTCGGCGCTGCCATCAGGGCCGGTCAGAAGATAACTCAGCGCATCGATTTCCGCCTGTAGCCTGGCTGTTGCCGTGGCGGCGTCGCGGCGTGCGGCAAGGGTGGCTTCGGCGGCCTGCTGCGCTTCGGCAAAGGCGGCCTCGGCGGCGTCCAGCTTCTGACGTGCCGTATCGGCGGCTTCGCCGGCAGAGGTGAAGTCAGCCTGTGTTTGCGTGACCTCTTGTTCAAGCGACTCAAGCGAAATATCGGCAAGCGCCTCGGCGGCGGTGGCAAGACGCCCTTCAAGATCGGCGATGCGGGTGGCAAGCGCCTGGCGGGTTGCGGCGGCAGCACGGACCTGGGCGGCGGCGTCGGCAAGCTGTGCTTCGGTCTGGCTGGTCTCCTCGCGGACCGTGGCCAGTCGTTGTGCCGCCTCGTCACGCTGCGGGGCCGCATCATCGATCTGCGTCTGCAGCGCGGTGGCTTCCTCGGCAAGGCGGCGCATCGCCTCGTCGGCATCGCTGCGGAGGCTGGTTTCGCGGGTGATGTCGTCGCGCATCTGGTCCTGCTGGCGTGTGCCACGCTCCAGCGCATCGCGAATCCGAGCTTCCTCGCGGTCGAGTTCATCGCGTGTCAGGGCCAGGCGCTGATATTCCGCCGCCCGCGCCACTTCGGCCTCGCGCAAGGCTGGCAGGGCGGCGGCACGTTCGGTCCTCACCGTCGCGCAGGCGGCGGCGGTTCCGGTCAGTTCGGTGGTGGCGACCTGCGCTGCTTTCAATGCGGTGTCGGCGTCGTGGCGGGCTGACTCGGTGGCATGCCAACGCGCCATCAGAAGCTGCGCCTCGGCCTTGCGGATACGATCGGCGACAGACCGGTAGCGTGCCGCCTGGCGGGCCTGCTTGCGCAGCGAGTCGCGTTGCTCGGCAAGCCCGGCAATGACATCGTCGAGCCGTTCCAGATTGGTTTCAGCGCCGCGCAGGCGCAATTCGGCCTCATGCCGGCGGGCGTGCAGGCCGCGGATATTCGCCGCTTCCTCGAGAAGCGCCCGACGGTCAACCGGTCGGGCGCCGACAATGGCGCCGATCCGCCCCTGCGAAACAATGCCCGAGGACCGCGCGCCGGTGGCCGAATCGGCGAACAGCAGCTGCACATCCTTGGCCCGTGCTGGCCTGGCGTTGACGAAATAGCTGCTTCCCTTGCCACGCTCGATCTTGCGCGTGATCTCAAGCTCGTCTTCGTTGTTGAACTCACTTGGCGCGCTACGATTGCTGTTGTCGAGGCGAAGGGTGATTTCGGCAAGGTTGCGGGCCGGCCGCTGCTCGGTTCCGGAGAAGATCACATCGTCCATTTCCGAACCACGCATCTGGCGGGCATTGCTTTCGCCCATGACCCAGCGCAGCCCTTCGACAATATTGGACTTGCCGCACCCGTTGGGTCCGACAATGCCGGTCATGCCGGACTCGATCTCCACCTCTGCCGCGTCGGCAAAGGACTTGAAACCGGTCATTTTCAAGGTTCGGAAAATCACAGGCGGCTACCAGCCCCAGTCAGGAAACACAGGTCAGGAAACATGATTGACGGCCTCTCACGCGCCAAAAGCGCTGAGTTGCTCGGCAAATTCTTCGTAGTTCTTGTTGCCGGAAATCGTCAGATCATCATTCACAATGAAAGAAGGTGTCGAACTGATTTTCCATTTGTCCATTCCCTGCTGGCGCTGGTCGACAATGCCCTCCAGCAATGGTCGGTTGCGCATGATGTCGTTGAATTCATCCGCGCTTACCCCGGCCAGCCTGGCCATTTTCTGAAGCTCCGCCACCGGGTCGGGGGCACGTACCCAGACCGGCTGTTTGGCAAGCAGCATTTTCACCAGAGGAAAGAATTTTGCCTCCGGTACCGCGCGGACAAGAGCGTGCGCGCGCAGCGCCAGCCCATCCAGCGGGAACGGGCGCATCTCAAAGCGAACAATGCCCTCATCAATCAGCTTCGCCTTCACCTTGGGAAAGGTGTTGTTGTGGAAGTCGGCACAATGTCCACAGGTCATCGAGTAATATTCAGCAACCCTGATCGGTGCTTCGTCGCTGCCTATGTATCGGGGTGACAGGGCATGTTCAATCAGATCGTCACCGGCCATCGCGCGCGGCGCGGCGGCAAGCATGGCGGTTGCGCTGACGCCCATGCCAACAAAGTGGCGGCGCGACACGGCAGGAATGTGAAAGGCGGTCTGTTTCATGGCGTCACAATAGCCAAAGCCCGGACGCTGGGCAATGCAGATTCAGACATGGAAAGCCGAGATTCGGTGCCGCCATTCGCCGTCGTCATTCACCGCCCTCGGCCCGGCCGAGGCGACGAAGCGCAGCGCGGATTTCTGGCGAGTTGATCCGCTCCAGCCTGGCGTCGAGTTCCCAGATCGAGTCCGACAGCGGCGCCGGCGGCGGCGGCGCCTTCTTTTCCGGCATTTCGGGCTGTGCTCGCTGTGGGGCCAGCGTCTGGATGAACACCAGCTCGGCAACCGCGCGGTAGCCAAAGGTCGCGTTCACACGGTCTATGATGGGTTGCTTCATCTGCAGCGCGATGGGCCCGTAACCGCTGGCAATGGCAATTTTCAGCGTGCCGCCACCACGCCGCGACAGATTGAGTTGTGTGGGGCGACTCCAGTCCGCCATGTCGCCGGCAATCTGGCGCCAGTGCGAGACAAGCCGGCCGATCACAAAACCGCGCTCGCGCACGCTTGGCGCCACCATGCCGTCAACAAGCCTCGAAAGGCGTGTCATGCGTTGGCGGCGGTCGGCTGTCATGTGCGGTTGTCCTGTGATCTCTGCTGCGTCGCGCGGCATGGTAGCACAGACATACAGGTGCGACCATTGTGATGCCGACCGGTGATTGAATGGTCAGAGGGGCTATGCCAGTCTCATCGCCATGACCAGCGCCGTTCCTGCCACAGCCATTTTTTCCACCGCCGCCATATTCGACTGGTATGACCGCCATGGCCGCAGCCTGCCATGGCGCCATCGCTGGCCGGATCTGGCGCCTGCCTATCACGTGTGGCTGTCGGAAATCATGCTTCAGCAGACTGTGGTCGCGACGGTGGTTCCCTATTTTCTGGAATTCACCGGGCGGTGGCCGGAAATCTGCGATTTGGCCGCCGCTGATCAGGACGAGGTCATGGCCGCCTGGGCCGGCCTTGGCTATTACGCGCGGGCGCGTAATCTGCACCGGGCCGCGCAGATTGTCTGTGCCACACATAAAGGCCGGTTTCCCGATGAGGTTGATGGGCTGCGCCAGCTTCCCGGTATTGGTCCCTACACAGCCGGTGCCATCGCCGCCATTGCCTTTGGCCGCCGCAGCACAGTGGTGGATGGGAATATCGAACGGGTTCTGGCGCGGTTTTTCGCGATCACAACGCCGCTTCCCGCCGCCAAGGCGGAGATTGGAAGCTGTTATGAGGACGTCCTGCCGCCCGATCGTCCGTCGGATTTCCCACAGGCGCTGATGGATTTTGCCAATGCTGTCTGCACACCGCGGAATCCCGGCTGTGTTGCCTGTCCGCTTGGCGAGGGATGCGCCGCGCGCCGTGCCGGCACGCCTGAGGCCTGGCCGGTGAAGGCGCCGAAGAAGATCAAGCCGGAACGTCGCGGCATTGCCTTTGTCGCCATCGACCATGATGGCAGGGCGTTCATGATGACGCGTCCCGAACGCGGCATGCTTGGCGGCATGATGGCCTTTCCATCCGTCGGGTGGACGCCGGATGATGGCGTGTATGACGCCATGTCCCCGTTTGCCGGGGCGCCGTTTGAGGCAGACTGGCGGATGGCTGAGGACGCTGTCAGCCATGTCTTCACGCATTTTTCGCTGACAATGGATGTCGCCATTGCCGCATGTGACGGGACCGAATATGACGGGATCGAATATGACGGCATGGGGCCATCGGATTGCTGGCATGCCGTTCGTCCGGCAAGTTTGCCAACGCTGATGCGCAAGGTCTGGCATGTGGCGCGAAAGCAGGCTGGACGGCGACAGACCTGACCGACCGGATCCACTGGCCGGATCCACTGGCCGGCAATCAACTGGCCGGCAATCAACTGGCGGATATCGGTGGCGGGAAATCAGTGATTGAAATGCCGCATCCCGGTCATGGCCATGACGATGCCAGCCTCGTCCGCGGCGGCGATCACTGTTTCATCGGCTTTCGATCCACCTGGCTGGATGACCGCCGTGGCACCGGCCTCGATCAGCGCGGCAAGCCCGTCGGCGAACGGGAAGAAGGCATCCGAGGCGGCTGCCGAGCCGATTGTCCTTGGCGCGTCCCAGCCATTATGGGCCGCGGCATCTCGCGCTTTCTGCGCGGCGATACGGGCCGAATCGACCCGGCTCATCTGGCCGGCACCAACCCCGACCGTGCAGCGATCACGCGCAAAGACGATGGCGTTGGACTTGACATGCTTGGCCACGCGCCAGGCAAACATCAGATCGGCAAGCTGATGCTCATCGGGCTGGGCCTTGGTCACGATTCGAAGGTCGTCGACAGTGATCATGCCGCTGTCACGTGACTGCGCAAGGAACCCCCCACTGACAGATTTGATCTTTACCGCCTTGCTGTCCGCCTGTGGCATGGCATCGGTGGTCAGAAGACGCAGGTTCTGTTTTTCTGCAAGGATGGCGCGCGCCTCTTCATCGGCGCCGGGGGCGATCACAACTTCGGTGAAAATGCCGGTGATGCGGCGGGCCGTCTCGCCATCAAGCGGCATGTTGGCTGCCACGATGCCGCCAAAGGCGCTGACAGGGTCGGCAGCGAGCGCCGCGTCCCAGGCCTCGCTCAGTGATGCCGCCGTGGCAACACCGCAGGGATTGGCATGTTTGATGATGGCGATTGTCGGGTCGCTGAATTCAGCAGCAAGTTCAAAGGCGGCGTCGGTATCGTTCAGATTGTTGTAGGACAGCGGCTTGCCCTGAATCTGTGTGGCGCTGGCAACGCCCGGGCGCGCTGGCCCGGCGGCGTAGAGTGACGCCTTCTGATGCGGGTTCTCGCCATAGCGCAGATCCTGCAGCCGGCGGCCGGCAAGGGTCATCGATTCGCCAAACCCGTCGCCATTCTCACCATTGGCCATCCAGTCGGCGATGGCCTGGTCGTAGGCCGCGGTGCGCGCGAAGACACGGCCGGCAAGACGGCGGCGGGTTGCCTGGCTGACACCGCCGGACTCGGCCAGTTCCCCGATCACACCCTCATAATCCGCCGGATCGCAGAGAACGGTGACGAATTCGTGATTCTTGGCCGCGGCGCGAAGCATCGCCGGCCCGCCGATATCGATATATTCGACAAGAGTGGCGAAATCGTCAGTCTTTGCCCGTTGCTGTTCGAATGGATAGAGGTTGACCGCCAGAAGGTCGATTCCGGCAATTCCCTGTTCCTGCATCGCGGCTATATGGGTGTCATTGTCCCGCCGGGCCAGCAACCCGCCATGGATGTTCGGATGCAGAGTTTTCACCCTGCCGTCCATGATTTCGGGAAACCCGGTGATGTCGGCGACATCGGTTACCGCAAGTCCGGCCTCGCGAAGCGTGGTGGCGGTGCCACCGGTCGACAGGATCTCGAAACCCTGCGCGGCAAGGCTGGTGGCGAAGGGGACAAGACCCGTCTTGTCGGAAACGGAAAGAAGGGCACGCCGTGATGTCATGCTGCGGTTGCTCCGGTGGCTGCTGAAGAACTCGCCTGCCTTATGGCAAAGCTGCCGCCTTATGGCAATGCGAACCGGCGATCTGGTGTCATCTTTACTGCGTAGTTCGCGTAAAGGCCCATTTGACTTCATGCGACCCGGTGGTGCGAATGTCGCTGACCATCGCCTTGACGATGATCTGCTGGCTGGCCTGCCGAAGTCCGTCCTCGAAATACACCGAATTGTCGACTTCGACCGTCCCGCCCGAGGCCTTGAAGGTCCATCCCACCCGGCTGCCGCGAATCTTCATCAGTACCGTGCCATTTGGCAGCGGTGCCGCCGTCACCCGCGGGTGAAGATGGAAGCGGATAAAGGCAAGGCTGGGGATTTCACCGGGCGCGCCGGTATATTCCAGCGTATCAGATCCGCGAAGGTTGGCCCCGCCGGTCCGCAGATAGAGTTTACGATGGTGCAGAATGCCGTGTGATGACTCAAACCCGTCATGCGAGGCGACGGCAAGAAGACCGGCCTGCGCCTCGCCCACCTCGACGCCGGACACGGTGGCGAGGCGGCCATCCTGAAGCCGTGACGAGTTCTGATTGTCGAGCCCGACTGTTGAGTGTGCCGCCGTCGAACACATCACGCGACGCAGGGTCGGGTCACCCATCATCTGGCCTGAATTGACGATCAATTGGGTCGGGCCAACGCTCATCTCAAAGCCGAGCGTGCCATAGCCGATGACCGTGCCGTCAGTCATGGTCGCCGGTTCGCCGGCGTCCATGATTACCACCGTACGGCCACTCCCGATACGAAGGAAACCGCTGTAGGGAGCCTGCTGCATGGTCTTGCTGCGGCTGCTGGAGCGCGCGAGAGTTTCCTCGACAATCTCGGTTGGCAACGTGCCGGCACCGTTGAAATGCGCGATACGCCCGTCACCATGGCGCCACATCCTGACAAGTCCGCCCATGCGTTCAATCATGTCACCGATGGCAGCGCCATCAGCGCCGGCAAGGCTTGTCGCCATGCGAATCTCGACAAGCTGGCGCAGCAGCAGGATATGCCTGTCTGGCATACGGCTGACATGACCGCCGTCTGGCAGGATGGCGGCTGTCAGTTTTGGCATCAGGATATCGACAAGGGCGTTGAGTCGGGCCGCTTCAGCACCCATCGCCGTCTCGGCAAGGGCAAGGCCGCGTAGCGCGCCGATCTGGTCATCAAGACTGCGCATGCGTCGCCAGTCTATGGCGAGACAGCGAAGCTGCATCTCAACCGAACCGGCAAGCCTGCGTTGAAAACCTTCATCGGCCGATACGCCATACCAGCCAAAATTAAGCGCCAGCCTGGCCAGCCTCTGCCCCATGATGTCGGGACGCCAGCCGGGAAGGTGCCAGTTCTGATTGTCCGAAATCCAGCGGGTGATCAGCTCCCGCGCCTTGACGCGGGCTGTATCACCACCCTCGGCACGAAGGTCACACAGCCAGGTGAAACGCGCGCTGTCCTCGTCATCCCTGGCGGGAATGATCTGGCCTGCCGCCAGTCTTGCGCCTGTCTGTTGATCGCCCTGCCAGGGATCCTGCAGGCCGGTGCGCATCACGCCTCGTGCCGCGCCGCGGATCTGCCAGCCGAACAGACCACTCCGACGGAACAGCCTTTCAAGGCCTGACAGCCGCATGGGCGTTATTGCCGCCGAATGACCGTCGCCGCGCCCCGCCATCAATTGCCTTCCTGCCTCTCAGTCATCACGAACGTAATTTCAACCGTGCAATAAAAAAGCCGTCAACACCGCCAAGTGACGCAAAGTCGGCCGGAATGATCCGGAGTGTTCCGATATCCGTCAAGGCTGGCGCGAAGCATCCAGCTTCCTCTGGCGAAACAGGGTCGATGATCAATTGGCAGTCCGGTCGGCGCAGAAACGCGTCGATGATGGCCTCGCCTTCTTCATGCTGGAGCGAGCAGGTGGCGTAAATAAGGCACCCCCCGGGAGCCAGCCATTCGGCAGCTGCGGCGAGAAGCTCGGCCTGTGTCTTTGCCAGATTGTCGATATCCGCCGGTGAACGATGGCCAAGCACATCGGGGCGGCGGCGCAGTGTTCCGGTGGCGGAACATGGTGCGTCTATCAGCACGGCATCGACTTTGTGTTCGGGGCGATAACGCCGCCCGTCCTTCCGGACAAGGTCTGCCGACATGCCAAGCCGTTGCAGGTTCCGGCTCAGGATTCTGAGACGGCGGTCGGATGTGTCGATGGCGGTGACGTTGGCGCCGGCGGCAACAAGCTGGGCTGTCTTGCCGCCCGGGGCCGCGCACAGGTCAATCACACGGCGCCCGGCAAGATCGCCAAACAGACGTGCCGGCAATGCGGCGGCGGCATCCTGTACCCACCAGGCGCCATCCTCGAATCCGGCAAGCTGTGTCGGGTCACCGTCGAATTCGCGGCGGATCGTATGGTCGTCAACAAGAGCGCCTTCAAGGCGTGCCGCCCAATCGGCAGGATCGCGCGCAGGCGTGATATCCAGCGATGGTGGCAGCATCGCCAGTTCCATGGTCTGTTGCGTCCGGTCCTGCCCCCAATGACGGTGCCAGGTCTGGCGGATCCAGTCCGGCAGGTTGTCCGCTGCAGTGGTCGTGGCCAGGATGTCCGCGCCGTCCCGTGACAGGCGGCGCATCACGGCATTGGCAAGCCCGGTCATGCTGTCAAAGCCGGCCATGCGCATTAAATCCACGGTGCTGTCGACAGCGGCGTGAGCGCCGGTTTCAAGAAATAACAGCTGCGCCGCGCCAAGACGCAATATTTCGATGGCGTCGCGCCCGCGTCCGGCCGGAGGTTTGGTCATGATCTCGCTCAGAACCCGGTCGATCTGCCCGGCGCGGCGAAGCACCGTGGTGACCAGAAGGCGGACAAAGGCGCGGTCACGCTGTGACAAATCCCCGGCATGACGCATCGCATCATCAAGATGTCGGCCAGCGGCGATGGCCTTCAACGCGTTGAAGGCGGCAAGACGGCTGGCAGTGCCGCTCTTGGCTGGCTGGCGGGAGTCCCGCGATGGAGATGGGGTGGCCGTGCGGCTCGGCTTGTTTTTGCGCATGTCACGGGGCATATAGGTTTTCATGGACACTGACAAGACAGACACCGAACCTGATCCCAAAGAAACCGGTTCCGAAGGATCTGGACCCGAAGGATCCGGAACCAAACAGGCACAGACTGACCAGCCAAACGCCGGGCCAAACGCGCCGGTTGAAATCAATGGTCCGAAGGGGCCGGAGCCAACGCGCTATGGTGACTGGGAACAGAAGGGTCGCTGTAGCGATTTTTAGGGTGCTGGCGGGTCCATGATCGCACGTATGAAGACTGAAATGCTGGTCGGGGCCGCGCTGCGGATCGCAAGTGGCGAATTGATCGATTGTGTGGTGTTGCGGCGAGGCAACGCCGAGGCAGGCGCGATCCTTGTTCACATTGATGCTCTTGATGGCCGTCATCGGCTGTTGGCGCGGGCGCTCGAATTTGATGGCACCTATGGCTGGAGGCCGGTGGTGGCCGGCCCGCAGAATGATGGCTGGGCCAGTGACGAGGCGGTGGAAACAAGGCTGCGGCGCGAAATGGAGATTGACCCGGACGCCTGGGTTCTGGCCATTCAGGATTCGCGGGCGCGCAATCCCTTTGACCTTCTCTAGTGACCCCGTCGACCGAATGGTCATGCTGTGGCGTCGCCTACGCACATGTTATATAAGGGCATTATGAACACCAATACGACATCATGGCCAGCGCCGGACAGGCGGTTGTGCGTGGCACCGATGATGGACTGGACCGACCGGCATTGCCGCCATTTCCACCGTCATATCGCGCCGGGCGCATTGCTGTTTACCGAGATGGTGACAGCGGATGCGGTGGTGCATGGCGACCGTGACAGGTTGCTGGCACAGGCGCCCGAGGATGTGCGGGCCGGGGTCGCGGTGGCGTTGCAGCTTGGCGGCAGCGATCCGGCGAGACTTGCCGAAGCGACGCGCCTTGCCGCGGATTACGGCTATGCCGAGATCAACCTGAATGTCGGTTGCCCGTCTGATCGTGTGCAGTCAGGGCGTTTTGGCGCCTGCCTGATGGCGGAACCGATGCTTGTTGCCGACTGCATGGCGGCGATGAAAGCCGCGAGCGACCTGCCAGTGACGGTGAAATGCCGGATTGGGATTGATGATATGGATCCCGAGGCGGGTCTTGACGATTTCATCGACGCTGTGGCTGCCGCCGGTGTTGATGTGATCTATCTTCACGCCCGCAAGGCATGGCTGAACGGACTCAGCCCAAAGGAAAATCGCGACGTTCCCCCGCTGGATTACGATCGCGCCGCGCGGCTTGCCAGCCGGCGACCCGATCTCGAGATCATTCTCAATGGTGGCCTCACGACTGTCGAGGATGCGATGCGGAACATGCCGCGTTTTGCCGGCATCATGCTTGGTCGTGCTGCCTATCGGACGCCGATGATCCTGGCCGATCTTCTTGCCGCCATGGATGGCCGCGATGCGCCTTCTCGGTTTGAAATTGCCGGCCGGATGGCGGATTACGCCGACAGCCATGTCGCCGAAGGGGTGCCGCTTCACGCCATCACGCGCCATATGCTTGGCCTCTATCATGGCCAGCGCGGGGCGCGGCTGTGGCGCCGCCATCTTGGCGAGGAAGCCCGCAACCGAGATGATGGTGGCAGTCTGATCCGTGAAGTTGCCACCGCCTGCGAGGCCATGGCGACTGGCATTGCCGCTTGATCTTTAACGCCTGACACCGATCCGGAGACAGCAACGTGAGCGACCGCGCAACCCCCGACCAGAACAGCCCTGCCGACCCTTCTGCGCAGCGCGAAAGCCCGAATTCCGAACGCCCGAATGCCGAACGCCCGGGCCGCAAATTGTTGTTGGATCTTGGGCCGCTGGTGGTGTTTTTCGCCGCCAACTATGTCACGGGCGATTTCATGCTTGCGGTGAAGGTTCTTGTCGGGACAACTGTCGTGGCGTTGGCGGCAGGCTGGATCCTGGATCGCCGGGTGTCGATGATGGCGCTTTTCGGATGCATCGCTGTGGCGTTTTTTGGCGGTCTGTCGGTCTATTTCGACAATGACCTTTTCATCAAGATCAAGCCGACCGTGCTGACATGCCTTCTGGCGGCGATCATTGCCGGTGGCAGATTGATTGGCCGCAATCCTCTGGGTGCCATCATGGGAACGCAGCTTCGCATGTCGGATGCGGGATGGCGGGCCATCAGCTGGCTCTGGGTGGCGATGTTCCTCACCACGGCGCTGGCCAATGAAATTGCCTGGCGATCGATGAGCACGGATGACTGGGTCACCTTCAAAGTCTTCGGGATAACAGCCATTTCACTGGTGTTCACCGTTATCAGTGTTCCGATCATGACGCGCCATCAGATCGAGGAATAAGGCTCACACCGGTCATATTCCGCCAGCAGTGTCGCGAAAAAAATAGATTCGGTCGCGCTTGCCCCACATTCAGGGGGCTTCATGCCGCAATTGTGGACCCATGACCGGCGTTCACAGGCGCCGCCGCGACCAGGGAGTGGTGACATGTCTGACGATGACGAAATCATCCTTGCCGAACTGGACGATGACGAACTTGTCCAGCAGATGCATGACGATCTCTATGACGGCCTTCAGGATGAAATCCGCGAAGGGGTCGAGATCCTGCTTGATCGCGGCTGGACACCCTATGATGTCCTGACCAAGGCCCTGGTCGAGGGCATGACCATCGTCGGGATCGATTTCCGCGATGGCATCCTGTTTGTTCCCGAGGTTCTGATGGCGGCCAACGCCATGAAATCCGGCATGACGATCCTGCGGCCTCTGCTGGCCGAAACCGGCGCGCCGAAGGTCGGGTCGATGGTCATCGGCACGGTCAAGGGCGACATTCATGATATCGGCAAGAACCTTGTGTCGATGATGCTTGAAGGCGCCGGCTTCGATGTTGTCGATATTGGCATCAACAATCCGGTCGAGAATTATCTCGAAGCGCTTGAAGAACATAAGCCCGATATTCTTGGCATGTCGGCGTTGCTGACGACGACCATGCCCTACATGAAGGTTGTCATCGACGCGATGGTCGAAAAGGGCATCCGCGATGACTACATCGTTCTTGTCGGCGGTGCGCCGCTGAACGAGGCCTTTGCTGACTCGGTCGGTGCCGATGCCTATTGCCGTGACGCCGCGGTGGCCGTTGAAACGGCCAAGGAGATGGTGGCGGCAAAGCGCGGCAAAGAAGCTGCTGCCGGCTGAATGTG
>JBMZTC010000004.1:0-138336 GCA_049623505.1 Puniceispirillaceae bacterium (SeqCode)
TTCGTTCGGATGGCGGTTTTTTGTGTTTCGGACACCGCAAGTTCAGCTTCGGGTCAATAGTTGATACCCCGGCCTTGTTATCGCCTGCACGGTGGTGATGGGGGCGTTGTCTATCCAGGTTGTACGCTCCACCACAAGCAGCGCCGCGCCAGTCTCGATCTGTAACAGGTCGGCGACCCTGCTGTTCGCCGAGTTGGCGTAGAACCGCAGATCGCACCGGTTATAGGGCCTGTTCAATACCAACCATTCGTTCGCGCTCTGCGTGGTGAGATCGACCCCGGTGATCTCCGGCACGGTGTCGAGGCTGATCCAGCGATCTTCAAAGATATAGGGACGTCCGTCCGACAGGTGCAGCGCCTCCACCCGCAGCATGGGGTGCGTTTTTGTCAGCTCGAAGGTTGCCATGACGGCGCGTGGCGCATCCGCCTGTGTGCAGTGGATCAGCTGATGTCCGTATCGGCCACCCTTTTGTTCGATTTCACGCCTGGTGATCGGGATATCCAGAGTCGCGCGTGTGACAGGTTCCGAACGCACCCTTGTGCCGCCTTTGCGGCGTCGTTCGACAAGCCCGTTGTTGAATAGATCCTGCATAGCGCGCTGCACGGTGGAACGCGCGCAATTCAGGTCATCCGCTATGTCGGCATCGCGCGGCAGCCTGTCGCCGGGCCCGTAGCGCCCGGACAGAATCGCTTCGTGAATTTCGTCGCGGACATCTTTCCAGGACAGGCGGTTGGTTTTCATCATATGTCCTGACCAAGTTGTTTCGACACCTCGATAAACCGCGCGACAATGCGCTCGCGGTGAATATGACGGCCGTCCCTGACCATGTGGCGGCCAGCGCTCCAGACATCGGTAACACAGCTGCGCCCATGTCCGGTAAAGACAAGGCTGTCCAGAACCGCATCGCCCGAGCGGTTGCACAGGAACTCGTTGTCGGTCGAAACAGCAATCAGATCGGCGATGTTCCCTTCCGCGATCTGGCCGGAAGAACGACCGGCCGCCTGCGCGCCGGCCGATGTGGCGGCGTCGAAGAGAACCCGGCCGGTCGATCGATCGGGGGTTGCCATGGCGGCGCGGCTGAGATCACGCAGGCGCTGGGAATAATCCAGCGTCGCAAGCTCCTCCCAGAGCGCGATGTGAATGTTGCTGTCCGAGCCGACCCCGAACCGGCCGCCGGAATCCCGGAAGGTGATACCGTTGAAGATGCCGTCGCCAAGGCTGGACTCGGTGATCGGGCACAAGCCTGCAACGGCCCCGCTCGCGGCCAGCTTGCCTGTTTCGGAGTCGGTCATTTGTGTGCAGTGGATGAGGCACCAGTCAGGACCGACGTCGGCGTTCGCAAGGAGCCATTCCACCGGGCGTGCGCCAAGATAGGCTTGGACTTCCCTGACCTCGGCCACCTGTTCGGCGAGGTGCATGTGGATCGGGCCATCAGGACAGATCTCGCGAATGCGGGCCAGGGCCTCGGGCCTGACAGCGCGCAGGGAATGGGGCGCAATGCCGATGCTGTGATCGTCAGGCCCCTTCGAGATGGCTTTGACGCTTGCGTCGTGAAGCTTGCCGAACAGGTCCCAGTCGCATCCAAATCGTCTTTGCCCGCCCTGCAGCGCGCGTTCATCGCAGCCACCCTGCATGTAGAGAACTGGCAACAGCGTCAGGCCTATGCCGGTGTCCTGCGCGGCCGCGACGATGCGCTCGGCCATTTCGGGCAAATTGTGATAGGGCGCGCCGCCAATGTCGTGATGCAGGTAATGGAACTCCGCCACCGCGCCATAACCGGCTTCCAGCATTTCCATGAAAACCAGCTCGGCGATGGCCTGGACCTGCGTGGGCGTCAGCCGGTCGAGAAAGCGGTACATCAATTGCCGCCAGGTCCAGAAACTGTCGCCGGGGTCGGGGCCGCGGGTTTCGGTCAGCCCGGCCATGGCGCGCTGGAAAGCATGGCTGTGCAGATTGACCGGGGCTGGCAGCAGCAGATCGACCGATGTCTGCCCGGTTGTCGTATCCTCGGAGACCCGCGTGATGCGTCCATCGGAAATTTCAACGCAGAGATTGCGCGTCCAGCCATCTGGTGTGAGCGCCTGACGGGCATGGATTTTCGACACGAATGATCTCCATTGACAAAATATGTCGCTACAAAATATCGTTAAGAGCGACAACATTCAAGGAGGATGAATGACCGATCGTCTGCTGATTACAAATGTATCCATTGCCCGGATGGATACGACGGACAGCGGATATGGCTTGCTTTGTGACGGGGCCGTGTTGATTGACGGAGACCGGATCGGATGGGTTGGCCGCGTCAAGGATGTCGATCCGAGCCTTCACGACACGCGGCAGCTGGATGGCAACGGATGTGTGCTGACCCCTGCGCTCATCGACTGCCACACACATATTGTTCATGGCGGCAACCGCGCGCGGGAATTCGAAATGCGCCTCGAAGGGGCAAGCTATGAGGACATTTCACGCGCCGGTGGCGGTATCATCTCGACGGTTACGGCCACGCGCGAGGCCGACGAGGAGACGCTTCTTTCCGAGGCCCTGAAGCGCGCCGATGCGCTGATTGCCGAAGGGGTTGGCGTCATCGAAATCAAATCGGGCTACGGGCTTGATCTGGAGACCGAACTCAAGATGCTGCGGGTGGCGCGCGCGATTGGTGGCACGCGGCCGGTTCGCATCGTAACCTCGTTTCTCGGGGCTCATGCTGTGCCGCGGGGCATGGATGCCGATGATTATATCGACACGGTCTGCATTCCCGCACTTGAAGCGGCGCATGCCGAAGGGCTTGTGGATACGGTGGACGGGTTCTGCGAGGGAATCGCCTTTGACACCGCGCAGATCGCGCGCGTGTTTGACAAGGCCAGACAGCTCGAATTGCCGGTCAAACTGCATGCCGAGCAACTCTCGAATATTGGTGGCACCAGACTTGCCGCCGACTTTGGCGCGCTGTCAGCGGATCATATCGAGTATGCAGACGAGATGGATGCCGTCGCGCTGGCGACATCCGGCAGTGTCGCGGTGGTACTCCCCGGTGCTTTCTACACGCTTCACGAAACACAGAAACCGCCGATAGACGCGTTTCGCCGCCATCAGGTGCCGATGGCCGTTGCCACAGACTGGAATCCGGGATCATCGCCTCTGGGATCGCTGCGTCTTGCCATGAATATGGCCTGTACGCTCTTTGGCCTGACCCCGGCCGAGGCACTTGCAGGAACCACCCGCAATGCGGCGCGGGCCCTTGGCCTCGATGATTGCGGTTTCATCGCGCCGGGGATGCGGGCAGACCTTGCACTTTGGGATGTAAAGGACCCGGCGGAATTGAGCTGTTCCTTCGGTGTGAATGCTCTGAAGGCCCGGTTTTTCGGAGGTAAGTCATGAGTATGACGCTTCACCCTGCGGCAACCGACCTCAAGACCCTTGAAACGGTCTGGCGTAATGGCGCACCGGCGCGTCTTGCGCCTGAAGCCCGCGATCTGATCGAAGCTACAGCCGCGCAGGTGCGCGATGCCGCGACGGGCGACGAGCCGGTTTACGGGATCAATACCGGCTTCGGAAAACTGGCGTCGGTCAGGATTTCGCCGCAGGACACCGAGACGTTGCAACGCAATCTGATCCTGTCACATTGCTGCGGGGTTGGTGATCCGCTGGATGTTCCTACCGCACGGCTGATGATGACGCTGAAGCTGCTGTCGCTCGGCCGCGGGGCGTCGGGCGTAAGGTGGGAGGTCTGCGCCTCGATTGAGGCCATGCTGGATCGTGGCATCACACCTTTGATCCCGACCCAGGGCTCGGTCGGTGCGTCGGGCGATCTCGCACCATTGGCACATATGGCTGCGGTGATGATCGGTGAGGGCGAGGCCTTCTTCGAGGAGAAACTTCTGCCTGGAGGATCGGCCCTTGAAAAAGCCGGGCTGTCACCGCTGGTGCTGGGTCCGAAAGAGGGGCTGGCACTGATCAACGGCACGCAATTTTCGACGGCCTGCGCACTTGCCGCTCTATTCGATGCGGTGCGGATGGTGCGCGGTGCCGTCGTCACCGCGTCATTGTCGACCGATGCGATCATGGGCTCGACGCAACCCCTGCGAGCCGAAATCCATGCTTTGCGCGGGCAAAGGGGACAAATCGACATTGCCTCTTCGATGTCGGCACTGATGAAAGGCAGTGAAATCCGCGAAAGCCATCGCGACGGCGATACCCGTGTACAGGACCCGTACTGTATTCGCTGCATGCCGCAGGTTGCTGGTGCCGGGCTAGACCTGCTCCGCTTTGCCGCGCAGACACTGGAAATCGAGGCCAACGCGGTGACCGACAACCCGTTGGTGACGGGAGGCGGAATTCTGTCCGGCGGAAATTTTCACGCCGAACCGGTGGCTTTCGCCGCCGATCAGATTGCTCTGGCGATTGCCGAGTTCGGGGCGATTGCGCAGCGCCGTGTGGCCTTGATGGTTGACCCGACCCTGAGTTTCGACCTTCCCCCCTTCCTGACACCGGCACCCGGATTGAATTCCGGCTTTATGATCGCCGAGGTCACGACCGCTGCACTGATGAGCGAGAACAAGCATCTTGCCAATCCTTGCTCTACCGACAGCACACCAACCTCTGCCAATCAAGAGGATCATGTAAGCATGGCCGCTCACGGTGCCCGCCGTCTGAAGCGAATGGTGGGCAATCTGTCTGTCATTCTTGGTGTCGAGGCATTGTGCGCGGTTCAGGGAATCGAGGCGCGCGCACCGCTGAAAACCTCCGAGGCCCTGCAAAAGGTGGTTACCCTGCTGCGGACCGTTGTTCCGCCGCTGTGTTCTGATCGCTACATGGCGCCGGAATTGGAGGCAGCAGCCGGACTGATAAGCTCTGATGCGCTGGCCCGGTCTGCCGGAGTGGAGGTCGTGCTTTGAGCTTTCTTGAAATCACCCGCGGCGAAAGCCCGCTTGTGTTGGGACTTCCCCACACCGGGACCGAGCTGCCTGAGAACATTGCGAAAAAACTCAACGAAACCGGCCGTGCCAAGGCGGATACAGATTGGCATATTCACGAGCTCTATGACGGGCTCGTACCCGATACAACGACGGTGCGCACATTGATACACCGCTATGCCATCGACGTGAATCGCGATCCCGCTGGCGCGAGCCTCTATCCAGGACAGAACACCACGACGCTGTGCCCGATAACCGACTTTGACGGGCTGCCGATCTATCAGGACGGTGCGGAACCGGCTGCCGCCGAGATCGAAAACCGCAGACAGCTCTATCATTCCCCTTACCACAGGGCGCTGAGCGCCGAACTGGAGCGGGTGAAGGCCATTCATGGTTTTGCGGTCCTCTATGATTGTCACTCTATCCGGTCGCAGATCCCGTTTCTTTTCGAGGGCGTGTTGCCGGATTTCAATATTGGTACGGATGGTGGACGCACCTGCGCGCCGTCGATTGAGGCTTTGGTGAAGCACCGATGCCATGCAGCTACAGGCTACAGCACAGTTCTGAATGGCCGGTTCAAAGGTGGCTGGACCACGCGTCATTACGGTCGTCCAAGCGACGGGCTGCATGCGATCCAGATGGAGCTCGCGCAATCCACATACATGCTCGAACATCCGCCCTGGACTTATGAAAGGCATGTCGCGGAGCGCCTGCGCCCGCACCTTAAGCTCATTCTTGAAGAGTTAATCCGTTGGAGCCCCGCATGACCAATCTGCGTCACAACATTCGAGACATCTATCCACCAACAGGCACCGACATCACTGCGAAAAGCTGGCTCACCGAGGCAGCAATGCGGATGCTGATGAACAATCTGCACCCTGAAGTGGCTGAGAATCCTCATGAACTTGTGGTCTATGGCGGCATCGGGCGAGCGGCGAGGACATGGGATGATTTCGACCGGATCGTTTCTGGTCTGAAAGACCTCGAACCGGACGAGACGCTGATCGTGCAGTCGGGTAAGCCTGTTGCCATCGTGACGACCCATACAGATGCGCCGCGTGTTCTGATCGCCAACTCGAACATCGTGCCGCATTGGGCGAATTGGGATCATTTCAACGAGCTCGATAAAAAGGGCCTGATGATGTACGGCCAGATGACCGCCGGCTCGTGGATCTATATCGGCACTCAGGGCATTGTGCAGGGCACTTACGAGACCTTTGCCGAGGCTGGTCGCCAGCATTACGGAGGTGATCTGAAGGGCAGATGGATCCTGACCGGAGGGTTGGGCGGCATGGGCGGCGCACAGCCGCTGGCCGCGGTAATGGCAGGGGCCTGCTGCCTTGCGGTCGAATGCAACCCGGACAGCATCGATTTCCGTCTTCGCACCCGCTATGTGGACGAAAGGACCGACAGCCTTGATGAGGCGCTAGCGATGATCGAGCGCTGGACAAAAGCTGGGCAGGCGAAGTCTGTCGGGCTTCTTGGCAATGCAGCGGATATCTTCCCGGAAATTCACCGCCGTGGCGTGCGCCCCGATATCGTGACCGATCAGACCAGCGCCCATGACCCGCTCAACGGCTACCTGCCGCAGGGTTGGACCCTGGCCCGGTGGCGCGATCTGCGCGAGAGTGATCCGAAGGCCGTGGAGGCGGCATCGCGTGCCTCAATGAAGGCGCATGTGAAGGCAATGGTTGATTTCTGGAATGACGGCGTGCCGACACTGGATTACGGCAACAATATTCGCCAGGTCGCCCTTGAGGAAGGGCTGGAGAACGCCTTTGCATTTCCGGGGTTTGTTCCTGCCTATATACGTCCGCTGTTCTGCAAGGGGGTCGGTCCGTTCCGGTGGTGCGCCCTGTCGGGCGACCCGGAGGATATCTACAGGACCGATCAGGCGATGAAGGAGCTGTTTCCGGACAACACCCATCTGCACAACTGGCTGGAAATGGCAAGGGAGCGGATTTCGTTTCAGGGCCTGCCGGCACGCATCTGCTGGATCGGACTTGGTGACCGCCACCGGGCGGGTTTGAAGTTCAACGAAATGGTTGCGAGCGGTGAGTTGAAAGCCCCCGTCGTTATCGGTCGCGATCATCTTGATGCCGGGTCGGTCGCCAGCCCCAACCGCGAGACAGAGGCCATGAAGGACGGCTCGGACGCCGTCAGCGACTGGCCCCTGCTGAATGCGCTGATCAATACCGCCAGCGGTGCCACCTGGGTCAGCCTGCATCATGGTGGCGGTGTCGGTATGGGCTTTTCCCAGCATGCGGGCGTGGTGATCGTTGCCGACGGAACACCCGAAGCGGCACGGCGTCTTGAACGTGTTCTGTGGAACGATCCGGCGTCTGGCGTCTGGCGTCATGCCGATGCCGGCTATGAAGCCGCGCTTGACTGTGCCAAGGCACACGGGCTTCGACTGCCCGGAATTCTGGGGAACTGAGCCATGCATTACGCGCCTGACAGCGAGACCTGCCCGCTTCCCTTTTCACCGTTCAAGGCCTGCACCGTGCCAAGGCCTATCGGGTGGCTGTCGACGATCAGCGCTGACGGCGTGCACAATCTTGCCCCATACAGCCAGTGGCAGAATCTGACCTTCGACCCGCCAATGGTGATGTTCGCCGCCAACCAGTATCCGGATGGACGACGCAAGGACACGGTTGTCAATGCCGAGCAGACCGGCTGGTTTGTCTGGAATATGGCGACCTATGACCTCCGTGAGGCGGTCAATATCTCGGCGATGGCGCTGCCGCCCGATGAGGACGAGTTCGAGCGTGCCGGCATTACAAAGGCCGATTGCATCGATGCCCCCGGCGCGCGTGTCGCGGAAAGCCCCTGCCATTTTGAATGCCGGTACCTGTCCACCCACAGACTGCCCGGCAACAGCCCTGTCGGCGGCGTCGATGTGGTCTACGGCCAGGTCAGGCGCATTCATGTGGCGGACCGGGTGATCCTGCCGTCAGGCAAACTCGATATTGCAAGCATCCGGCCGATCGCCCGCATGGGCTATTACGACTACGCAACGATCACGGACATTTTTGAGATGCGTATCCCAAGCGCATCAGGAGCCGCGGAAGACGGACTGGAAGGCAAACCCCCATCAGTCGAAAAGGAGTGACGACAATGGATAGACGGAAATTTATCAAAGCCGGTGTCATCGGTGCTGCCGCTGTGCCTCTGGCAACACCCGCCATCGCACAGGGTGTGAAGCAGTGGAAAATGGTTACCGCATGGCCGAAGAATCTGCCCGGCCCCGGCGTGGCGGCGCAGATGCTGGCTGATCGCATCACTACTCTTTCGGGTGGGCGGATCGAAGTGAAACTTTTTGCCGCCGGCGAACTGGTGCCTGGACGCGGTGTCTTTGATGCTGTCAGCGAAGGTACGGCGGAGCTTTACCATGCCGTTCCGGCCTATTGGGGCTCGAAATCCAAGGGCATCCTGCTTTTCGGCTCGCAACCATTCGGCCTGCGCGCGGACGAACAGTTCGGCTGGCTCTACCATGGCGGTGGACAGGCGCTCTATGACGAAATGTATGGCCGTTTTGGCATCAAGCCGTTCCTGTGCGGCAATTCAGGCCCGCAATGGGGCGGCTGGTTCCGTAAGGAGATCAACTCGGTCGAGGATCTCAAGGGTCTGAAATTCCGCACCACGGGCCTGGCCTCCGAGATGTGTGCCAAGATTGGCATGGCCGCCGAGGCGATGAGTGGCCCGGCCATGTTCCAGGCGCTGCAAACCGGTGCACTTGATGCCGGCGAGTTCATCGGACCCTGGACCGACAGCGCCCTTGGCTATCACCAGATTGCCAAGAATTACTACTGGCCCGGTGTGGGCGAACCCTCGTCGGCCGAGGAATGCGGCGTCAATGCTGCAGCCTATAACGCGCTGGGCGATGACCTGAAGCAAGCCGTCGCACTGGCCTGTGAAAGTCTCTACAATCCGGTCTGGTCCGAATACACGACGAAGCATGCCATTTCGCTGCGAAAGCTGGTCAGCGAACACGGTGTGCAGGTCAGGATGTTCCCGCAGGAAGTGATCGATGCCATGGGGGTTGCCGCCGCCGAGGTGATCGAGGAGTTGCGCAATGACGATGATGAACTGGTAAAGCGCATCACTGAAAGCTTCATAGCCCATCGCGACAGCATTGGCGCCTACATGACCTATGCCGACAACGGGCAGATGAACGCCCGTGCCCATGTAATGGGTTACTGACGAACGCCGGGCGCACGGCGGACAGGGCCGTGCGCCCATTGCGATGATACCTTTGGAGGGCACGCATGCTGCGGCTGGCTGACTGGATCGATGCGCTCAATCGCGCTGTGGCGCAATTTGTGCGCTGGTTCGCGGTGGCAATGGCGTTGATTCAATTCGGCATCGTGATCGGGCGCTATATTTTCGGCGTTAACTCGATCTGGGTCCAGGAAAGCGTGCTCTATCTTCACGCGTCGCTGTTCATGCTCGCCGCCGGATATACGCTGCTTGTCGACAAGCATGTCCGTGTCGATATTGTCTACGCCAGGGTTTCCGATGCCAGCCGCCGCCGCATCGACATTATGGGCCATCTGCTGTTCCTTCTTCCGGCCATGGCCGTGCTTGCCTGGTGGTCCTGGCCGTCAGTGCGCAACTCCTGGAAAATTTTCGAGGGGCCGATTTCGGTTGGCGGAATCGAGGCTGTATTCCTGCTCAAGTCGCTGATCCCGATTTTCTGCCTTCTGGTCGCCCTGCAATCGGTGGCCAATCTTCTACGGCTTCTTGCCGGCAGGGACGCGACATGACCGGGCAGCTCGATTTGTTGATGTTCCTGGCACTGGTAGTGGTCATTATGTCCGGCTTTCCGGTGGCCTTCAGCATTGCCGGCGTGGCTGTGCTTTTCGCCTGTCTTGGCTGGCTGACAGGTGCAATGGACATCTCGCTGCTGGGGGCTTTTGGCCAGCGCGTCTTCGGGCTGATCTCGAATCAGGTACTGATCGCCATTCCCCTTTTTGTATTTATGGGTGCCCTCCTTGAGAAAAGCCGAATTGCCGAGGAGTTGCTCGACACAATGGGCCGGGCTTTTGGTCAGCTGCGCGGCGGGCTGGGCATCTCGGTAATTCTTGTGGGCGCGCTGTTGGCCGCCTCGACCGGCATTGTGGGTGCGACCGTGGTGGCTATGGGCATGATTGCTCTGCCGACCATGCTGCGCGCCGGATATGATCCACGGGTATCTTCTGGCATTGTTTGTACAGCCGGAACGCTGGGGCAGATCATACCGCCTTCGACACTTCTCATCATTCTGGCCGACGTGATGTCAAACGCCTACCAGCAGGCGCAGTATGAACAGGGCAAATTCTCGGTTGAGGCTCTGTCGGTTGGCCAGTTCTTTGCTGCCGCCCTGGTTCCGGGGTTGGTTCTTGTTTCGCTTTATCTGGTCTACGTTCTGATTCGTGGTGTATTGCGCCCGCACGATATGCCCCCCACGGATTCAAGCCTGTCAAGACCGGCGCTTGCCGACGTTCTTGCGGCCATTGTGCCGCCCATTCTGCTGATCTTTGCCGTGCTGGGGTCAATCCTTGGTGGGGTTGCGACGCCGACCGAAGCGGCGGCGGTGGGCGCGGTCGGGGCGCTGTTGATGTCAGGTGCACGTCTGGACCGGCACCGTCGTGTCATTATGATGGCGGCTGGTGCCTTTATCCTTCTGGCCATGCTGGCCGGCATGTTCCCCGTCCGTCTGCAGCGTGACGATCTGAGCGCCGGGTCCTATGTCCTTGGCGGTGTCTATATTGCGCTGGCATTCGTTGGGGTGCTCGGCATCCTTGCTGCTCTTCGCAATGTCCTGAGCCAGCGTATGATTCATGGCGCGGCCACCTCAACGATGACCATGACAGCGATGATCTTCGCGACGATCCTGGCCGCCGGCATGTTCAGCCTTGTGTTCATAGGCCTTGGAGGCGAGGAGCGCGTCACCCATTGGCTGGAAAATCTGCCGGGCGGCCCCACAGGCGCACTTCTGGTTACCATGCTCATCATATTTCTTATGGGTTTCTTCCTCGACTTCGTGGAAATTTCGGTCATTGTGCTGCCGCTTGTAACACCATCGCTTATCCTGTTGGGACACGACCCAATCTGGTTGGGAATCATTTTCGCCATTAACCTGCAGACATCATTCCTGACACCGCCCTTCGGCTTTTCCCTGTTTTACCTGCGCGGCGCGGCACCGGATGAGATCACCACCAGCCACATCTATCTCGGTGTCCTGCCATTTATCGTTCTTCAGGCGATTGGCGTGGCCTTGATCTGGTTCTTGCCTTCATTGGCAACCTGGTTGCCGAAAATGATGTTCTAGGCACAATTCAAAGCAGGAATGGTCTATTCTGCGAAGCCGAAGGCCCCGAGCCCGTTATGCCTGTCACGCCCCCGCAACCAACAACATCATTGAATTCAAAACACCGTCATCCGTTCGGATGGCGGTTTTTTGTGTCCGGAGACCCTGCGTCGCATCTGACGTTGCGCGTCAAACCCCGAATGGTTTGCGCCGAAGCTCGGCCGGCACCTCGTGGCCCTCGACCATGACGGCAAATTGCCCGGCCTCGATGTCTTCGGGGCCGGCTGTTCCTTCTGGCGGCGAGACAAGGCACAGCCCCACGGCAGCATTCTGCGCGGCGCAGAAGGCGCCGCTGGTGACAAAGCCGATGATATGTCCGTCGCGCAACACCGGTTCGTTGTGGTGCAAAATGGCTTCCGGATCGGCCAGCCTGACCGAGCACAGATAAGGTCCCTCCTGCCCGGCCTTGCGCGCAAGATAGGCATCCCGGCCAATGAACGGAGGACGCTTGCCCGGCTTGCAGATGAAGTCGAGTCCCATCTGATGCGGTGTCTCGGTATAGGCCATATCGGCACCCCAGTGGAGAAACCCCTTCTCGATGCGCAGCGCGTTAAGCGCCTCGCCGCCGGCAAGGCGCAGGCCAAGCGGCCTGCCTGCTTCGAGAATGGTTTCCAGAACATGCTCCGCAAAATCGGGCGTGACAAAAATCTCCCAGCCGGTTTCGCCGGTGAATGAGAGCCGCTGCGCAAAGACCGGCGCATGGCCTATATTGGCGTGGCGCAGATGATAGGACGGGAAGGAGCCATCCGAGATATCGATATCCATTACGCCGCCGAGAAGAACCGGCGAGCGGGGCCCGGCAATGGCCAGCACGGCATATGACGTTGTGACATCCCGGAGTCTGACATCCTCCCCGTCCGTTATATGGCGCCGCAGATGGTCACGGTCCCTGCGGGTATGCGAGATCCCGCTCATCACCATGAAGCTGTCATCACCATGCCGCGCGACTGTGACATCGCTCTCGATTCCGCCCCGTTCGTTCAGCATCAGGCTGTAGGCCACCCCGCCGACGGGCATGGCCATGTCGTTGGTGCAAACCCTCTGCAGGAATGATCCCGCGTCTCTCCCTTCGACCATAAGCTTGCCAAGCATGGAATAGTCGAACAGCACCACATTCTCGCGGGCGGCCTTTTGCTCGGCCTGCGCATATTCGAACCAGCTCGGGCGATGGAATGAATGGTCAAACACAGGCTCGGCTCCCTCGGGAACGAAGAATGCCGGTCTCTCCCATCCCTGGACTTCGCCATGAACCGCGCCCATCGCCTTCAGCTTATGGTGGAACGGTGTCCGGCGAAGCCCGCGCACGGTCTCGCGCTGCCGGCCCGGCCAGTGCATGGCGTAGGTGAGCACCAGCGTTTCGGCGCAGCGTTCGCGAAGATAGGGGTCGCGCGTCTGAAAATCCTCGATACGGGCCGGGTCCATTTCGGACAGATCCATTGTCGGATGTCCGGCCATGATCCATTCCGCCAGCGCTTTGCCGGCGCCGGCACCGGACTGAATGCCGGTGGAATTCACCCCGGCCAGAACGAAATATCCGGCGAGATCGGGGGCCTCGCCAAGCGTGAAGCGCCCGTCATGGGAATAGCTCTCCGGCCCGTTGAAGAATGTGCGGATGCCGGTGCTTTTCAGTATCGGAACGCGCTCCATGGCCAGTTCCAGCACCTCCATCACGTCATCCTCGACAAAGGGCAGGCTGTCGAATTCGAAATTCTCGGGAATCCCGTCGGCGGCCCAGGCCCTGGCGTGGAAATGCGCAAAGCCGAACAGCAGCTTTCCGGCATCCTCCTTCCAGTAGGTGCCGTCGCAATAGGATCGCAGGACCGGCAGATCCGCCGGCAGGCCGGGTATCGCCTCGGTCACGAGGTAGTAGTGCTCGCAGGCATGCAGCGGCACGCCGACGCCGTTGCGCCGGCCCAGTTCGCGGGCCCACATGCCGCCGCAATTGACGACGACATTGGTCTTGATCACGCCCTGACGGGTGCGCACACCACTCACTTTTCCGCCTTCGGTCAGGACCTCTTCAACGGGGGTGTGTTCGAACGTGCGCGCGCCGTTCATGCGCGCGCCCTTTGCCAGCGCCTGGGTGAGGTCGCTTGGGTTGGCGGCGCCGTCGCCCGGCATGAAGATGCCGCCAAGCACGCTCTCGGCATTCATCAGGGGCCATCGCTCGGCGATGTCCGCCGTTTCAAGGAAAGAGGCTTCGACACCGAACAGGCTGGCGAAGTCGGCCTTGCGTCTGAGTTCGGCGAGGCGCTGGTCATTCACCGCGATGGAAATGGACCCGTTCTGCCGAAACCCCGGATTCTGGCCGGTCTCCGCCTCGATCTCCTGCAACAGCTCAACACCATAGCTGGCAAAAGCGGTGGTGGCGTGGCTACCCTGCAGCTGGCCCACAAGCCCGGCCGCATGCCAGGTCGTGCCGCTTGTCAGCTGCTTGCGCTCAAGCAGGATTACATCGGTCCAGCCGGCCTTGGCGAGATGATAGGTGACTGAACAGCCGTGGATGCCGCCGCCGATGATGACGGCCTGGGCACGGTCGGGCAGGGTGCCGGGCATCAGTGGCCTCCGTCTTCCGGTTGCGGATGCGAAAGAGGCGTCACTTGTCGGCACCCTCCTGCTGGGCGAAGAATGAGGTGCCCTTGGGAACGGCCGGCAAAGCCATTGAATAGGAGCTGCAGCGAACCGTGCCCGTGACCTCGCCTCTGACAAGCTCATGGGTGAACCGGCTCGGCAGGTGATTGGGGCTCAGCTCGACGGCGTCCTCGGCACAATAGGTTGTAATGTAGAGCGTGCGTGGCCGGTCTGTCAGATTGGGCGCCGAACCGTGAAGGAGGTTCACATGCATCAGGCAGACGGACCCTGCCTTGCCGGTGCAGCTGGTGATCCTGCCGCGCTGCGGGTCGATGATGCCGTCGTCCACGGCGCCGGTGAACACGCCATCATGCCAGTGCGAATATAACGGCCCCTTGTGGCTTCCCGGAATGACCTCGAGCGGGCCGTTTTCCGGTGTCACATCATCGATGAACATCAGGCATGTGATCATGTCGTCATTTGTCATCGGCTGGAACAGAAAATCCTGGTGCCATTTCACCGCGGTACCGGATCCTGGAAGCTTGGAATTCACCTTGCCGTGATGGAAGCGGATATTGGGCCCCAGCAGCTCGGCGCAGTAATCCGCCGGGCGTCCGTTTCGCATCGTCTCTTCATAGACGTCCGAGACTTCTTCGGGTGACTGGACCCGCCGAAGGGCGGGTCGTTCGGCACTGTGGCCCGGCTGCAGATCGAAACGCGCACGTCCGTCGAGCGTCTCGCCATAATCCTCGGTTTCGGACCGGCTTTCCTCGACCCAGCCCGTAAAGACCGCTCTCAGCCGCTCAAGCTGCGCGCCTGAAACCGCATCCTCGACAACAAGGAACCCGTCTTCCCAGAACGTGTCCTTCTGCGTTTGTGACAGCAAACCCATAACTGACTTTCCCCAACAGCAACCAGTCCTCTTGCCAAGGCTATCCAGAAAACTGTTCCCAATTGTGCGGAGGCGTCAAGACATATTCCGGGACAAAGTGCCATTCCCATGCGTGGTCAGGCGTTGTTGCCTTGGCCAAGGCCACCGGCCCCCTTCAGAAATGCGACAGGCTCGTCAACGCCGTCATTCGAAATACCCCGATTGCGAGGTAATATTATGCCGCGAATTCAGCGATGTCATGGAAGCGGCGCAGGGTGGTTTCCTCGACCGGCCGGTCGAGGAAATTCTTGTGCGCGCGCACTTCGGTGAAGGGCGCGATCAGGTCCTGATTGGACATGTGGTCCATGCTTTCCGCCCGGGATTGGCTGTTTGATTGTTTGCCGGGCCCGCTGTTTACCGGGCCCGCTGTTTTCCGGGAACTTCAATGATCAGGATTTCGGCGTCGCTGTCCGCATCAAGGCTCATCGTCTTCTCACCGGTGACGGAGATGCCGTCACCCTTGACGGCGGCGGTGCCGTTCACCGTGATGGCGCCCTCGGACACAAGAAGATAGGCCTGGCCGGTGATGGCATGTGTCAGGCTGGTGCCCTTTGACAATGTGCCGGCGAAGATGCGTGCATCCTGATTGATCTGAAGCGGCGCGCTGCCGTCACCTGATACAAGAAGCGGCAGCTTGTCGCTCACCGGCTCTCGCGGAAACTCGGCCGCATCCCAGCTTGGCTCGATGCCCTTGGAACGCGGCATGATCCAGATCTGGAAGATGTTGGTTTCCTCATCTTCATGATTGTATTCAGAATGCATGATGCCGGTGCCGGCGCTCATCACCTGCACATTGCCGGCGGTGGTGCGGCCCTTGTTGCCACGACTGTCCTTGTGGGTGATGGCCCCGCGGCGGACATAGGTGATGATTTCCATGTCCTTGTGCGGATGCGTGTCAAAGCCGGTATGCGGCGCGATGCGGTCGTCATTGATGACCAGCAGCTCGCCAAAGCTCATCTTCTTCGGATCATGATAGCTGGCAAAGCTGAAATGGTGCTTGGCGTCCAGCCAGCCATGCCTGGCGCCACCAAGTTTATCAAATGAATGATGTTGAAGCATGTTTCGGTTTCCTTGAAAGCGCGTCAACGGGGATGGCATCAGGATCCATCCCCATTGATGCGGTGAGGGTTAGCCCTGCACTTGGCTGGGGAGGTAGGAATCAAAGGGGTTGAATTTCACCTGCAGCCGGTTGCCCGACCCCATGAAGGCGACAGCAAGTGCAATGATGGTCAGCGATGCCGGAAACTCCCAGCCCCCGCCTTCGGCGGAAAACAGCCAGCCATTGCCAAGATGGACAAAAGTTGCGCCAAGCAGGATCGGCACCGACAAGGCCGCGGCAAGCCGCGTCTGCACGCCAAGGATCAAGGCAAGTCCCCCGGCGATCTCTCCAAAGATTGTGAGGTAAGCGACAATGCTAGGCAGGCCAAGGCTGGCGAAATACCCGACAGTACCAGCTACCGTAAAGACAGAAATTTTCAGCCATCCATGAGCAAGCAGAATGGCCCCCAGATGGATGCGAAGCAGGCTCAGGCCCCATGACTGGTTCAGTGATTGTGATGCAGAAGATGACATTGGTGTCTCCATTAGCGTGTTGACTGATGGGGAAGTTAATCTAATTATATTTTTTATAAATACCGATAGAATTTAAATATAATAAGTTTGAGGTTTATAATATGTTTCTGCACACATCCTTTCATGTCCTGCAAGCCATCATGCAGTCGGGCAGTTTTACCAAAGCGGCTCAGAAGCTGGATATGTCAAGCGCAGCCGTGGGCAAACATGTTCAGCTTATGGAGCGCAAGTTGAACCTGCGCCTGTTTCATCGCACCACGAGGAAGGTCACACCCACCGATGCGGCGGTGAAGATCAATGCAGTGGTCAGCCAGAGTGAGGACTATTTCAATGAAGTCCTGGAAGAATTGGCGGAAGAACAATCCATGCCAACGGGCAGATTGCGGATTAATGTTCCCATGTCCTATGGCGAATTATTCTTGGCCAGGCCAATGGCAAAATTTGCCGCGCTGTACCCTGATGTGATTGTTGATGTCGATTTTGATGACAAGCGTGTTCATCTGATCGAGGAGGGATATGACCTGGTCGTGCGTATCGGCATACTCGAAGATTCAGGCCTGATCGCCAAACGTATTTCTGATTTTCCCATATTGATGTGCGCATCGCCGAAGCTGATAGAAAAACATGGCAGCCCATCACAGCCAAGGGACCTGTCAGCTTGGCCTTTCATCTGTTATTCGAATGCCGTCAACCCGTCGCTTTGGTCATACACAGATCAGGACGGCAAAGGGTCGTCCCTTAACCTGTCCCCGGCACTTTACGCAAACAGCGCCAGCATGATGAAAGAGGCCTGTCTGGAGGGTGTCGGCACGGCTCTTCTGCCCGAATTCTGTTGCGAGGCCGAGATTGAGAATGGAAGCCTCGTGCATATTCTGCCTGCCTATCCGACAGCCCCGGAACGCGGCGTCTATGTTGTCTATCCGGACAGGAAATTCACGCCCCTGAAGGTCAGAAAATTCATAGACCTTCTTGAAGAGAGCCCGTCCAGCGCCGTGTGACCGGTGCCTTCTGTCAGCCTGGAGTCATATCCAAACACCAGTCGCAGGCTCCTGAACAAATCCTGCCCCGCAACCATGAAGACCCTGCGAACACCGCCATCCTCTTGGATGGCGGTTTTTCTGTTGGGGTCACGATTCCAATGTTGATGGCCCGCATTGCGAGGCCGGTTCATCTGTTGATGCGGTTGCGGCGGATGGGTGCGCCACCCAGATCACCCCAGTTTCTGTCACATGGAGAGTTTCTGCCACATGGAGAGTTTCTGTCACATGGGGCTGCTGCAAAAAATGCATCAAAGAGGTGAAAAGTTAGCATTTTTTTGGTGGTTTCCGTTAGGCTAGATTTTTACGGTGGCAAAGTGGATTTGTTGACGGCCAGATGTTTGACGAAATGTTAGATGGACCGGGATCCGAAGGGCGCGAGCCCTACCGGTCATTGCTGTCCTGGCTTGAAGATCAGGATTTCAGGAAGCTGTCAAAACAGTCCTTACAGGCCGAGGAACTCTTTCGACGTATCGGGATCACCTTCAATGTCTATGGCGGGCGCGACGGAGAGGAGCGGATCATCCCCTTTGACCTGATCCCGCGGATCATTGCTGCCGAGGAATGGCGCCGCCTCGAGCGTGGGATTGTCCAGAGGGTTGCCGCCATCAACGCCTTCCTTGCCGATATCTATCATCGTCAGGAAATCATTCGCGCTGGCATCATTCCGTCGGCATTGATTCATGGCAACAAGGCCTTCATGCCGCAAATGTGCGGGTTTACGCCGCCGGGCAATGTCTACACCCATGTTGTGGGTGTCGATATCGTTCGCACCGGTCCGGATGACTTCTATGTTCTTGAGGATAACGCGCGGGTGCCGTCCGGTGTGTCCTATATGATCGAGAACCGCGCCACGATGCTGCAGATGTTCCCCGAATTGTTCGCCAGCCATCGTATCCAGGCAGTCAGCGATTACCCAAAGCAGTTGTTCAGGTCGCTCGCCAGATGTGCCAGCACCTTCATCGAAAACCCCAATATCGCCGTTCTAACGCCCGGGATCTACAATTCTGCCTATTATGAACACTCCTTTCTTGCTGACGAGATGGGTGTTGACCTTCTGCAGGGCTCTGACCTCGAGGTGCGCAATGGTCGTGTCATCATCCGCACCACTGCAGGAACCGCGCCGGTCGATGTGATCTACCGCCGGGTTGATGATGAATTTCTCGATCCGTTGTCGTTCAACCCGGACAGCGTTCTGGGAACGCCGGGGCTGTTCGACGCCTATCGCAGCGGCGCGGTGATGCTGGCCAACGCCCCCGGTGCGGGCATCGCCGATGACAAGGCGATCTATTCCTACATGCCCGAAATCATCGAATTCTACATGGGTGAAAAGCCGCTTCTCGACAATATTCCGACCTGGCGCTGTGCCGAGCCGGACAATCTTGCCTATGTCATGGCGCATCTTGCCGAACTTGTGGTCAAGGAAGTCCATGGGTCAGGTGGCTATGGCATGCTTGTCGGCCCGGCGGCAAGCAAGCGTGAACTCGCCGCGTTCGCACGCAAGCTGAAGGCCAATCCGGCGAATTATGTCGCGCAGCCAACCTTGTCGCTGTCGACTGTGCCGGTATTGACCAGAAGTGGCCTGGCGCCACGGCATGTGGACCTTCGTCCCTTTGTTCTGGTTTCGCCCGAGGGCATCCAAGTCACACCCGGTGGCCTGACCCGGGTCGCCCTCAAGAAAGGGTCGCTTGTCGTGAATTCCAGCCAGGGCGGTGGCACCAAGGACACATGGGTGCTGGAGGCTTGACGATGCTTGGCAGGCACGCTGACAATCTTTTCTGGATGGCGCGGTATCTTGAGCGTGCGGAAAATTCGGCGCGGAGGATCCAGTCGGCTTTTCTTCATACCCTCACCCAAAGAACCGATGGAAACAAGGAATGGGCTGCAATCATCCACAGCACCGGGAAAGTGGAGGCCTTCGCCGATCGTCACGATGCAGTGTCGATGGCCAATGCGATTGATTATCTTTTGCGTGACAAGTCAAATGAAGACAGTGTCATCTCACTTCTTGAGAAGGCTCGCCAGAATGCCCGTTCAGTGCGTACCGCGCTGACACAGGAAGTCTGGCAGTCGTTGAATGAAAGCTGGATGAACGGCAATACGGCATTGAAACGCCCGGTCAATATCCATGACCTCCCCTCAATTCTGGAAGACATCATCAAGGGAAGTTCGGTCTTTCGTGGCGCGCTCTACGGGACCATGCTGCACAACGATATTTTCAATTTTCTGAGACTTGGAACCTTCATGGAGCGTGCCGATAACACGGCGCGTCTCATTGGCGCCAGATATCATCGCCTGTTGCCAACCGCATCTGCCTCCATGGGCGGCTCCGACCAGAGCCAGTGGGAGATCATGCTGCGTTCACTTGCAGCCTGGCGTTCCTATAACTGGCTGAACCGGGGACATCTGGACCCGTCTGGCGTCGCCGCCTTCCTGATTTTCGATGACAGAATGCCGCGATCGCTGTCTTTCTGCTACAAGGAGATCTGTGCGAATCTCATGGATCTGGAGACGGCTTACAACGGCACCTACGATTCCGGTGAACGCGCACGGGATATTCTGCGACAGCTGGAGGAAGGCAAAAGGATGGACATCCACCGTCTCGGCCTTCGTGACTTCATAAACGGGTTCATTGCCGACAACAACAACCTCAGCCTGACGATTGCGGCAGATTTCAATCTGGAACCCTAGATGCGCTATTCGATTACCCATAAGACGCGTTTTGAATTTGACGAAGCCCCGGGCGCTGTCATCCAGCGGCTTCACTTGACGCCGCGCGACTGTAGTGGCCAGCAGGTCATTGAATGGCGCATCGAGATTGAGGGTGGCTCGCTTGAGCTCGAGACAACCGACTTTCACGGCAACATCATCCAACTGTGCAGACACGACCCTCTCATGGATTCCATTACGATCACATGCCACGGCACCGTGGAGGTCACGGACCTCAACGGTATTGTCGGTCAGCATGAGGGGGGTGTCCCGCTGGCGCAGTTTCTGCAGCCGACATTGTTGTCTGCGGCAGGCCCCCGGTTGCGTGTTCTGGCGCGGGAGTTGGACAGCTCGCAAAAATCAGGTGAAGTCAGCGAGCCTGTACTCATGCATCATCTGTCCGCTCGTATCCGGGACTGTATTCGCTATACCAAGGATGTCACCAATGTGACGACCACAGCTGAGCAAGCGATGGAGTTGGGTGCGGGTGTTTGTCAGGATCATGTCCATGCATTCATCGGTGTCGCCAGACGCAGTGGTTTCGCCGCACGCTATGTCAGTGGCTACCTTATGATGGACGATACGGCCATACAGACAGCGAGCCATGCCTGGGCCGAAGTGCATCTTGACGGGCTTGGCTGGGTTGGTTTCGATATTTCCAACGCAATTTCGCCTGATCAACGCTATATCAAGCTTGCCACTGGTTTCGATTATGCCGACGTGATACCGGTTTCAGGAATTCGTTTTGGTGCCGGTGGCGAGCAGATATCGACAAGAATTATGGTAGAGCAATGAGCTTCAAGGCCTGTGTGACATGTCCTACTGCGTAGCGCTAAAGCTGACCCGAGGTCTGATTTTCATGTCAGACACCCTTACCAATGGTGGGGTGGACAATATCTCTTGCTATCCAAAGACCTTCCGCTGGGGCATTCCCGGCAAGCGGCAGATTTTTCTTGCCACTGCTGGCAATCTGGCCACAACACAGGCGGTGATCAGCACCCTGTCGGAGCAGACCAAGGTATCGAATGAGCGTAATCCGTCGATCCTGCAGGCGCCAACCATGTTCCAGGTGGCCCGTGTCGTCAGCCAGACACTTGCCGAGGTGATCGGGAGTTCCGCGCCGGGCCAGCAGGTAGCCGACAGCGCGTTCTCGGCAACCATGATCCTCGGTGGTCAGATCCAGGGCGGCGAGATGCGCCTTTACCTCATCTATCCCGAGGGCAATTTCATTGAAGTCTCGGAGAGCAATCCGTTCTTTCAGATCGGCGAGACAAAATATGGACGGCCCATCCTGGTGCGGGCCTTTGACCCCGAGATGGAATTCAGTGATGCCATCAAATTATTGATGGTGTCGTTCGATTCGACGATCAAAGCCAATTTGTCGGTAGGCCTGCCTTTGGATATCCGGATATATGACAAAAACAGCCTTGAACCCGGCCATGAGCTGACGGTGGCCGAGGATGATCCCTATTATCAGATGATTTCACGAGCCTGGGGCGAAGCTTTGAAAACCAGCCTTGTCCAGCTTCCTGATTTCGACCTTGATGCTGACTGATGGCGTGCCCCGGCACCCAATGATTCCTTGCATACAGGACGTCGGCAACTGTCCAGGCTTTTCAGCCTGCGGCACAATCATCGCACTGACCGTAGATCTCGATAACTGACCGGTCAGGGACGAAGCCGCTGCGCGCGGACAACGTTGCGATGCTAACGGTGAGCTGCGGGTCAAAATGCTCCGTCACATTCCCGCAGTCGTTGCAAATTGCAAATACCGGCGTTTCGGAATGATGATTTTCACAGCAAATGGTCCAGGCATTCAGGCTTTCAAGACGATGAACAAGTCCCTCTGAGATGAGTTGGTCGAGGGCCCTGTAAACTTGCAGAGGCGCCTTGAAGCCCTGATCGCGCAGCAGGTCCAGCAGCGAATAGGCTCCCAATGGCTGGCCAGCGCTGGCCAACGCCTCCAGGACCAATGTTTGATTTCTTGTGAGTTTTGATTTTGCGCCGGCGTCTGTCGTCATAGGTCTTTCACCTCTGACGATGAATCCGTGACTTTGGGGTCCCGGGCCTGTCTTTTTGTCCAGAGCCTTGGGACCGGCAAAACCGAAATGACGAAGCACGCGAGGGCCGCCACAACGATGCTGGGACCAGCAGGCGTATCCCACTCCAGTGAGCCGTTGAGGCCGAGCCAGACAGAGCCCACGCCAACACCGGCCGCCACAAACGCCATCTGCTCCGGAGATGTTGAAAAACGCCGTGCAGTTGCAGCTGGAATGATCAGCAAGGCTGTGATCAAGAGCACGCCGACAAGTTTCATCGAGACAGCAATGACGGCTGCGACAAGAGTCATGAAAACAATGTTCGTGAGCTCCGGTCTCGCGCCCTCGGCGGTGGCAAGATCATAGTTCACTGTCGCTGCAAACAGGGGCCGCCATATGTAAGCCAGCGCAGCAATAACAACCGCACCCCCACACCAGATTACCGCTAGATCCTGAGTTGTTACCGCGAGAATGTCTCCAAACAGGAAGCCCATCAGATCAACCCTCACCCAGGTCATGAATGCCAGCACCACAAGTCCAACAGCAAGTGTGGCGTGTGCAAGCAATCCAAGCAGAGCATCAGAAGAGAGTGTTGCGCGGCGTTGCAGTAGAACAAGCAAAAGCGAAACGATGACGGATATGAAAAATACCGAAATCGTGACGTTCACCTCCAATAGCAGGGCGATCGCAACGCCCAGCAAAGCTGAATGGGACAGCGTATCGCCAAAATAGGCGAGCCGCCGCCAGATGATGAAACATCCAATTGGTCCAGCCACCAGAGCGACGCCGATGCCGCCGATAACGGCGCGAGTGAAAAAATCGTCAAGCATCAATCTTTGCCTTGCCAGTCACTGACGGCCCGTCGTTGCTGGATTTGCCGCTGGTTGCCGACCCATCGTCGCCGCGTCTGATCCGTCCATCTGGCAGGTGCTCATGGTCATGTTGATGTTCGTAAAGGGCGAGGCCGGAGGCCGCACGTTCACCAAACAGGGATTTGAATTCATCACTCGAGGCAACGTTGGCGGGGGTGCCGGAACAACAGACGTGACCGTTAAGACAAATCACCCTGTCCGTCGTCGACATCACGACATGCAGATCATGGGAAATCAACAGAACCCCGCAATTCAGCTTGTTGCGAATGTCCTCAATCAGTTTGTAAAGGGCAATTTCACCGTTGAAATCCACCCCCTGTACAGGCTCATCAAGCACCAGGAATTCTGGCGAGCGCAGAATGGCGCGGGCAAGCAGAACGCGCTGGAATTCACCGCCAGACAGTTTGCTCATCTGGGCGTTGGCCAGATGGAGAGTCTCGGTGGCTGATAGCGCCATCTCCATCTGTTTCTTGGTCGCGCCATTCGTAAGCTGCAAAAACCGTCTCACTGATATCGGCAGCGTCCAATTGACATCAAGTTTCTGTGGCACATAGCTGGCGCGAAGATTTGCCTTGCGCCACGCTTGTCCTTCATCTGCGTCAAGCACACCAAGCGTCATCTTGGCTGTAGTGGATTTGCCCGATCCATTTGGCCCGATGAGTGTGACAATTTCGCCAGCTTCAACGGTCATGGATACGCCGCGAACCAACCATCTGTTCGATCTGTAAACGCCGGCGTTGTCTAACGATATGAGCATGTTTCGATTCTCAACAATGAAAAACTGTATTTAGTTTTAGCTACATTTTTCAATCATGTGCCTTTTTTGTTGCCTTGGGTCTCCAAATCATTATGTTATACTATTACATTGCCGCTCGGCAACAGGGTATGATCAACAGGAGACCGAAAATGCGCCTTGTCAGAACGTCCTTTCTGGCCACCACCATGCTTGTCACCAGCGCCACGCTTGCCAAGGCAGACGTGAAAGTCGTTGCCTCCATCAAGCCGGTGCATTCCCTTGTGTCTGCGGTAATGCAGGGCGTTGGCACGCCGGACCTGCTGGTCAAAGGCGCGGGATCTCCGCATACCTATTCGCTTAAGCCATCGCAGGCTCAACAACTTCAGGATGCTGATCTTGTATTTTGGATGAGCCACGATCTTGAGGCTTTTCTTGAAAATTCCATCGAAAGCATTGCGACAAAGGCAAGGTCGGTGCCGTTGATGGAAAGTCATGGCCTGACCAAACTCAATTTCCGCGAAGGCGGGGCCTTTGAAGATCACGGGCATGATGACCATGCTGACGAGAAGCATGATGATCACGGGCATGATGACCACGCCGACGAGAAGCATGACGATCACGGGCATGATGACCACGCCGACGAGAAGCATGACGATCATGGGCACGATGACCATGGGCATGATGAGGTTGACCCGCATGTCTGGCTCGATCCGGTGAACGCGAAAGCGCTGGTTCATGAAATCGAGGAGGCTCTTGCCGAGGCAGACCCTGAAAATGCGGCAACCTATGAATCCAATGCCGAAGCGGTGATGGCAAAGCTTGATGATCTGGTGGCTGAGATTGATGCCGAACTGGCACCGGTTAAAGACAGGGGTTATGTCGTGTTTCATGACGCCTATCAGTATTTTGAAAATCGCTTTGGTGTCTCTGCCATAGGTTCAATCACCGTCTCGCCGGAGGTTCTGCCGGGCGCCGAACGGGTAAGTGAATTGCAGGAAAAAGTAAGAAGTCTCGATGCAACCTGTGTGTTCTCCGAACCCCAGTTCGAGCCAAAGCTCGTCGCGACAATTACGGAAAACACCAATGCTGGATCAGGTGTGCTGGATCCACTTGGCGCGTCGTTGGCGGACGGTCCCACGCTTTACTTCGGCCTGCTCCGCAACATGGCGCGGTCACTGAAGGAGTGTCTGATGAAAGTCAGTTGACCCACCTCTAGGGGTCGCCACCGCAAGGACATTGCGGCAGGTCTCATGCCAGTGGCGATCCTTATTGGCGTCTGCAGTGAGCTGGTTGCCAGCCGGGCCAGGCCGGCAACCGACAAGATCTCTCATATGAAACACCGCCATCCACCCGGATGGCGGTTTTTTGTGCGCCGATTTCGTGGCTGGCATGTCCGGGCGGTCATGGTGGCAGCAATTGCTGTGAATGCGGGCCGCGAAATTATTTTCTTCAGGCGGCGGCAATCTGTGCCTAGACTTTTTGGTGCCGATGCTGTGCCGGCGTAAAGCGGCGCCGCTGGATGGGCCGCCGCCGCGCGGCCTTGTCAGAGACAGCATGGCCCGGGGAAGCGAGGTTGCCTGAGATGCATCCGAAAATTGACATTGTGGCCGCGCCGACGCCGTTGCAGGTGGCGGGCGAACTGTCCAGGCAGCTTGATATCGAGCTCTATATCAAACGTGATGATCTGGCCGGCCCGTCTTTTGGCGGCAACAAATCGCGCCAGCTTGAATATTATTTCGGCGAGGCGGCGTCACAGGATGCCGACACCATTCTGATCACCGGGGCTGTGCAGTCGAATTTCACCCGAACCGCCGTTGCCGTGGCGCGATCGCGCGGAATGCGGGCCATTGTGCAGTTTGAGGATCGGGTGAAGAGCGAGTCCCCCCGCTACAGACATTCGGGGAATGTCCTGCTGTCACGCCTGATGGGCGCAGACATCGAATTCTATCCGGATGGTGAGGATGAGGCTGGTGCCGATGCGGCGCTGGACCGCAAGGCTGAACAGCTCCGCGCCTCCGGGCGCCGTCCCTATACGATCCATCTGTCTGAATCCCATCCCCCGCTCGGGGCGCTTGGCTATGTTGATGCCGCTTTCGAGATTCTGGACCAGCGTGATGATTTCGATGTGTTCGTCGTGGCATCGGGGAGCGGCGCCACACATGCTGGTCTTCTTGCCGGGCTGCGTGGTGCCGGATCGCGCGCCAGGGTTGTCGGGAGCTGTGTCAGGCGTGGTGCCGATTCGCAGCGTCCGCGCATTGAACGGGTAATGAAGCGGCTTGGTCACCTCTATGCGCCAGCCACCAATGTCACAGCGGACGATATAGATGTCTGGGACGGGGCGCTGGCCCCTGGCTATGGCAGAATCGGCGACATGAGCCTTCAGGCAATCCGGATGATGGCTTCCTGCGAGGGGCTGTTCCTCGATCCCGTATATACAGCCAAAAGCTTTGCGGCGGTGCCGTCACTTGTGTCAGCGGGCGACATCCCGAAAGGAAGCAGGGTGTGTTTTGTGCATACAGGTGGCCTTGCCGCCATCTATGCCTATGAGGATCAGATTTCGACAATGCTGGACCAGGCAGGCGGGTAATTTTGTTCCCAAACGCAAACTTTGTTTACCCTGTTGCTCTTTTTCGCTTGAGCTAATGGGGCAAATTAGGTTCTGATTGATCAGTGGGGAGTCGGCTGAAACAGCTTTAGATTATTGATTTCAGGTCAAAACAGGGGGGTCCTTGTTTGTGCTGAATTTGAGCGTCGCAGGTAGATCGGCCAATCAGGCTCCCCAGGTTTCAATGTGGCCAAGCCAGGGAGATACATAATGAAAAGATGGGTTAAAGCAGTCGCTACCGTGCTGACAGCAAGTTTTGCGTTTGCCGGTGTCGCGTCGGCACAGGAAATGAGATTCTTCAAAATCGGAACCGGTGGCACCGGGGGTACGTACTACCCGATCGGTGGCCTGATCGCGAACGCGATTTCCAACCCTCCGGGTTCGCGCCCCTGTGACAAGGGCGGCAGCTGTGGCGTGCCTGGCCTCGTCGCCATCGCGGTTTCGACGACGGCATCTGTTTTCAACGCCAATGCCATTCAGGCTGGTTCGCTTGATGCTGGCCTTGCCGGCGCCCAGACCGTTGTGCAGAGCTATAATGGCGAAGGCAAGTTTGTCGACAACAAGAAGGACAAGATCCGCGTCATCGCGAATCTCTATCCTGAAAGCATGCACCTTGTACTCAAGAAGGGCACCAAGCTGAACAGCCTGAAAGACCTGAATGGTATGAAGGTTGGCGTGGCTGCGGCAGGTTCGGGAACACAGGTTTCTGTTCGCATGATCCTCAAGCATTACGACATCAAGGCTGATGAGTATGAGCTGAATGTCGGTCAGAGCGCGCAGCGTCTTGCTGACGGTCAGATTGACGCCTTCTTCTATGCTGCCGGCACGCCGCTGTCAGCGCTGATCCAGCTTGGTTCGACAAAGGGCTTTGATCTGTACAGCTTCTCTGCTGATGAGCAGAAGGCGATCAATGAGATCATCCCTTACTATGTTCAGGATGTGATCGAGACAGGCGTCTATGAGAACATCAGCTATGATGTGAACACTGTGGCGGTGAATGGTCAGCTGATCACCTCCATCGATCAGCCGGAAGACCTGATCTATGACATCACCAAGGCACTGTGGAACAAGAATACCCGCAAGCTGCTGGACAAAGGCCACCCGAAAGGCAAGGCAATTCGCCCTGAAACTGCCCTGAAAGGTGTTCTTATCCCTCTGCATCCGGGCGCAGAGCGCTTCTACAAGGAAGCAGGCTTGAAGTAATCACGGTGATGAGGGCGCCTCTGTGGCGCCCTCATTTTTTTTTGCTCGGGGGTTAATATGGAAAAGTTCAGTCTGGAACGGGCGCTCTCTCTGGAGAGTAAATATGACGATTCATTACAAACCCGCCCTATCGGCGACTGGCTTGCAAAATTTGTTCTTTGGTTCAGTGTTCTTTTTGCCCTTTACCATTATGTGACAGCTGGCATTGGCGTGCCGGTGGATTACTGGCATATGGGCGCCCACATGTCGGGCGTCATTATCCTGATTTTCATTTCCTTTCCGGCGTTCAAGCGCCTGAAGCAGAGCGGCGATCAACCAACCATCACCGGAATGCTGTCGGGTGTGCCAATTTATGACTGGCTGTTCATTGTCGTTGGTGTGGCCGCCTCGCTGTATGTCGGGGTGACATGGTACGGCCTTGATCTGAATATCCTCGGCTTCAGCTATTCCATTCCCGAGCAGGTTCTGCGCATGGGTGTGCCGCTGCCGGTCGATGTTGTTTTCGGATCCCTGCTGATCCTCGTTCTGCTTGAAGCGGTGCGACGGACCATTGGCATCATCGTGCCGATCATCATTCTGGTCTTTATCGGCTATGCCGTGCTTGGGCCCTACATCCCGGTGCAGATACTCAAGCATCCGGGACTGAGCTGGTCACTTTTCGTCAACAACATGTATTTTCCCGATCTGGGAATCTATGGGGTCACCCTGTGGATTGTCTCGACAGTCGTGTTTCACTTTGTCCTGTTCGGCGTCCTGGCGCAGCGCATTGGCCTTGGCCAGTTCTTTGTCGATCTCGCCACCGTGGCTGCCGGCCGCTACACCGGCGGTCTGGCAAAGGTGTCGGTGGTGTCATCGGCCCTGTTCGGAACCATCTCCGGCTCGTCGATCGCCAACACCGTCTCGACCGGGTCCCTGACCATTCCGAACATGAAGAAGAGCGGTTACCCCGGCCATTTCGCGGGCGGGGTGGAAGCGGCAGCCAGTGCCGGTGGCCAGATCACGCCGCCAATCATGGGCGCGGCCGCCTTCGTCCTTGCCGAGTTTCTTGAAATTCCCTACAGCACTGTCGTCATCGCCGCGGCTGTTCCGGCGGCGATGCACTATATCGGTGTCATGTCCATCGTGCATTTCAAGGCAAAGAAGCTTGGCCTGAAGGGCCTGTCGGCAGAGCAGATCCCGCAATTCATTGAAGTCATCAAGCGGGGATGGATGACGGCCATTCCGCTGCTGGTTCTGATCTATGTCCTGTTTTCCGGTTATTCGCCGCATATGGCGGCTTTCTGGGGAATCACCGCGGTGCTGATTGTCGGCTTCATCAACCCGAACCATCGGATCGGTCTTGGCGACCTGATTGCTGGCGCGTCGCAGGGTGTGAAATATGCGCTGTCCGTTGGCGCTGTCTGTGCGGCGATTGGTGTTGTCGTCGGGGTGGTCAACGCAACCGGCCTTGGCTTCAGGCTTGGCTTCATGGTTACGAACAGCGCGCTTGGTATGGGTGAATCCATCCTGCCGCTATTCTCCTACATTCCATTTGCTGAATTCACGCTGAATGATATCACCCTCTTCATCTCGCTGATCCTGATTGCGGTGACATGTATCCTGATGGGCGCCGGTCTGCCAACGACGGCGCTTTATGTCATGCTGGCAACGGTTGCGCAGCCAGCGCTGGCGAATCTTGGCATTCCGCCGCTGGCCTCGCATCTTTTCGTTCTGTATTACGGGGTGATTTCCGAGATTACACCGCCGGTCTGTGCCTCGGCCTACGCCGCTGCTGGGATCGCCGGATCAAACCCGTTCAGGACCGGATTGTCGGCCTTTTCACTTGGTATCGGAAAGCTTCTCGTGCCGATGGTGTTTGTCTACTCGCCAGCCATGCTGATCGTTCTGGATGATTATTTCACCTGGCAGGAATTTCTGCATACCGTGATCACATGCGGTCTTGGCGTGTTCCTGCTGTCAGCCTCGGTTGCCGGATATTTTCTGGCAAACATGAACGGGCCAAGCCGGGCCCTGTTCGGCCTTGCCGGCATCTTCCTTGTCGCGCCATCCTGGAGTTCGACAGTATATGCGGCGTTCTTCGCGGCGCCGGTGCTGGCAATGCAGATCATGGCCTATCGGCGGCGGGTGGTTGCTGAATCAGCCGCGTGACGCCTGGCGGCGTGATGTAGAGGATGTGCGCAAGCAAGGATAAAGGATGGCGGGGCGGCAAGCGCAAAACAGGGACGATGTGGTTGTCATCGGCGCTGGCATCGTTGGTGTATGCTGCGCCCTGCAACTTGCCGAACGCGGGCTTTCGGTCACTGTCATTGACAGGAAGCCGCCATGTGAAGAAACAAGTTTCGGCAATGCCGGTGTGATCTCGCCATGGAGCTGCGTGCCACAGTCGGTGCCCGGCCTTTGGCGAAAGCTCCCGAAATGGCTTCTTGATCCGCAAGGGCCGGTGTTCATCCGAAAACGCCATGCGGCGATCTTTCTGCCCTGGGCGCTGAAATTCCTGTCTGCCGGACGGCGCGACAGAATTGATGGCATCGGCGATGCGATGATGGCGCTGAGCCGGAATTCCCCGTCGAACTATCGGGCGCTGCTGCAGGGCACACCGGAACTCGAGCTTGTCAGGGATTCCGTCTATGTTTTTGTCTATCGGCAGGCGCAGCAGGCAAATCTGGATCAGCTTGGCTGGCGGATGCGCCGGACCCGTGACGTGCCGCTCAGCCTGATTGACGCCGGTGAATTGCGCGAACGCGAACCTCATATCTCGCCCGAATATGAGGCTGCCATCCTCATTCATGAACAGGGTCGTGCTCTCAACCCGGCGGCCATTGGCAAGGCCATCGCGGCCAAGGCCCGGTCAATGGGGGTTCGGTTTGTTCTGTCCGAAACAAAGGCCATTTCCCGCGATGGGGATGGCTGGTCCGCGGTTTGCGAGGATCGGCAATATAACGGTGCAAAGCTTGTGCTGGCGGCTGGCGTCTGGTCGGCGTCACTGCTGAAGCCCTTTGGATTTCATCTGCCGCTTGAGGCCGAGCGTGGATATCATCTTCTGTGCCGCAACCCGGGCATCCAGATCAACAATTCCATCATGGATGTGGAACATATGTGCGTCGCCAGCCAGATGGCGGCTGGTGTCCGCGTCGCCGGCACGGCGGAATTCGCCGGCATTCAGGCGGCGCCCGACAACAGGCGCGCCTTTGTGTTCAGGAATGCCCTGAAAAGTCTGTTCCCCGGAATCAACACGGATCAGGCGGAGCCGTGGATGGGACGACGCCCAACCTTTCCTGACAGCCTTCCCTGTATCGGTCAGGTTGGTGGCCATGATGGCCTTTTTGCCGCGTTTGGGCATTCTCATTATGGATTGAGCCAGGCACCGACCACAGGCCGGATCATCGCCGACTGTGTGACCGGCCGCACACCCGAGATGGATCTCCAGCCCTACAGAACAGGCAGGTTCACATAAGACAGAACTATGAAACCATTGTTGTTGGCGGCGGTCTGGTAGGCTTCAGCATTGCCTATGGGCTTGCGCGGCGTGGTCTCAGCTGCGTGGTGCTGGACGCCTCGGACACCGATTTCCGGGCTGCCCGGGGCAATTTCGGGCTGGTATGGGTGCAGGGCAAGGGGGCCGGCTTTTCCGCCTATGCCGACTGGACCATGCGGTCATCCGAATTGTGGCCTGCATTATGTTCCGAGCTGCAGGAATTGACCGGCCATGATCTTGGGCTTGAGCAGGAAGGCGGCATCCATATCTGTCTCAGCCAGACGGAGTATGATGACCGTAAGGCGAAGCTTGATCTGTTGAGGTCGCACCAAAATGGCCGCTTTTCCTATGAGATGCTCGACCGGCAGGCCTTGCTGGAGATTCAGCCTGATCTTGGCCCTGACGTCGTTGGTGGTTCCTGGTGTCCGTCAGATGGTCATGTCAATCCGCTTTATCTTCTGCGAAGCCTCCATAATGGATTTCTGCATCATGGTGGCTGTGTGCATTCCGATGCCGAAGTCACCGACATCTCGACCCAGCAGGGCATTTTCACCGTCAAAGGCAGGCAGGGTGTCTTTCGGGCGCCACGTCTGGTGCTGGCGGCAGGTCTTGGCAACCGGACCCTGGCGCCGTTTGTTGGCCTTAACCAGCCTGTTCGCCCCCAGAAAGGCCAGATTCTGGTCACCCAGAAAACCGACAGGTTGATCAGGCTTCCCATGACATTGCTTCGTCAGACTGCCGAGGGCAGCATCATGATTGGCGACAGCAAGGAGGAGGTCGGGTTTGATATTTCGTCCTCGGCCGATGTGATGGCGCAGATCGCCAGTCGGGCGCAGCGGACGATGCCAGTTCTGAAGCATCAGCAGATTATCCGAAGCTGGGGCGCGCTGCGGGTGATGTCGCCGGATGGCTATCCCATCTATGATCAGTCCGTCACGCATCCGGGTGCCTTTGCGATTACCTGCCATAGTGGGGTAACGCTGGCCGCGGCGCATGCTGTTGATCTCGCCGCCGACATCGAAACTGGCGGGCTGGCCCATAATTTGCGTGAATTTACGGAAAGACGGTTCGATGTTTCGCCAGATTGAGTCACCGCAGACAAGCATCACCATCTACATAGATGACAGGCCATACGCGGTGGCGGCCGGTGATTCCATCGCGACCATTCTGCTGAATGAGGGGCTCACCGCCGTTCATGCCGCGCCGAACGGCACGCCGCGAGGGCCCTATTGCATGATGGGGGTGTGTTTCGACTGCATGATTGCCCTCGAGGATGGCCGGATCGAACAGGCCTGCCAGACATATGCCGAGGATGGCATGCGAATCCTGCTGCCGCTGACCCGCAGGGATGAGGCAGGCCAATGACCATGAAGTCGCAATATGATCTTGTCATCATCGGCGCTGGTCCGGCCGGCATGGCCGCCGCCATCGAGGCCTCCAATGGCGGTTTGACAACGCTTGTTCTTGATGATCAGCCTGCGCCCGGTGGTCAGGTCTATCGGCATATTTTGCAGAACGCAGAGAAGCAGGCAGACATCCCCTATCTTGGCGCCGATTACTGGTCCGGGCAGGATCTGGCGGCAGCGTTCGCGGCGTCATCTGCCGCGGTATGGCCGGAAAGCCGGGTGTGGCAGATCACCGGGGACAAAGAGGTGTTTTTCAGCCGCAAGGGTGCGGCGCAATGTGTGCAGGCAGGGGCGGTGTTGATCGCGACAGGCGCGATGGAGCGCCCGATGCCGGTAAGCGGGTGGACATTGCCGGGGGTGATGAGTGTCGGCGCGGCGCAGACAATGCTGAAAACCAATGGCAGCGGCGCTGACGGGGCGGTCTTTGCCGGCTCAGGCCCACTATTCTATCTGACGATCTGGCAGTATTTGCAGGCCGGATTCGCGGTCAGGGCAGTGATTGATACGGCCCCGGCCAGCATGACGCCAAGGCATTACATGTTGGCCCTGCCAGCGCTGCTGCAGCCGGGGCTGTTGCTGAAAGGTCTTCGCTGGCGGGCCGAAATTCGCCGAAAGACGGAATATCATTGTGGGGTGGCCTCGGTCAGGATCGCCGGCGACCACAAGGTGACAGGCCTGTCTTTCAGGGACGCCAGCGGGCAGGATCAGATCATTGAGGCGGATCACCTGTTCATTCATCAGGGCGTTGTTCCCAATGTGAATCTGACCATGGCGACAGAGCTGGCCCATCGATGGTGTCCGCGCCAGCTATGCTGGCATCCGCAGACAGACATGTTTGGCGAAAGTTCGGTTGGCGATATCTTTGTTGCCGGCGATGGCATGGGCATTGCCGGCGCCGCGGCGGCGGCATCATCCGGCAGGCTGGCCGCAGGGCGGATTGTCGCCAGGGCAAAGGGCGCCTCGCTGTTTCTGGCCCCCATATGGCAGGCCCTGAAATGGCGACAGACGGCCATCAGACCGTTTCTCGATCATCTCTTCACACCGCCCGAGGATTGGCGCGTTCCGCAGGATGAGACGGCAGTCGTCTGTCGATGCGAGGCCCTTACAAAGGCCGACGTCAGCGCCGCCATAGCCTTGGGCGTATCCGGTCCGAACCAGCTGAAGACCTATTGTCGTGCCGGCATGGGCCGCTGCCAGGGCCGTATGTGTTCCCTGACCATTCAGAAAATGATCCATGATCATAATGGCGGTTCGGAAGATGAGATCGGTTATCTGAGAATTCGTCCGCCAATCCGCCCTCTGACGGTGGGCGAGCTGGCGGCGCTGGCGAATGAAGATGCCGGCAAGTAGCGGTCGGGTCGTCGTCATTGGCGGCGGGATCCAGGGCTGTGCCACGGCGTATTTCCTGGCCAGGCGCGGGCAGGCAGTCACCCTGATCGAGAAAGACCATATTGGTCGCCATGCCTCCGGGGTCAATGCTGGCGGGGTGCGCCGTCTTGGCCGCGATCTGGCGGAGGTCCCGCTGAGCCTTGCCGCGATGGATATCTGGCAGGATCTGCAGGCTGAGATTGGCGATCACGCGGATGCCTTCCACCCCTGCTTCTATGCCAAGATCGCTCTTGACGAGACAGGGCGGGCTCTTGGTCTTGAACGGGTGGCGGCGCTGCGGAAAGCCGGTTTCCATCACGAGATCTGGCTGGATGATGCGGACATCCGAAAGAGATTGCCCCATCTGTCCTGCCCGACCCATGGCGGCCTTCTTGTCGAAGGTGACGGGTGGGCTGTGCCATGGCGCATCGTTCAGGGCTTTGCCAGCGCGGCTGTCAGACATGGCGCAACGCTCATCGAGGGAGAGCATGTTCTCAGCCTGGAGCCAGAGGGCGAAGGATGGCGGGTGAACACATCAAGGCGCTCCTTTGGGGCCGAGCAGATCGTGAACTGTGCTGGTGCCTGGGCGGCCGAGCTCGCCCTTCGGGCCGGAGAGCCGGCCTTTCCGCTGTCCGCCTACGCGCCAATGCTGGCTGTCACTGATCGCCGGCCACCCATTCTGCCGGCGGTGATGGGCGTGTTGGGACACACATTGTCACTCAAACAGCTTGATACCGGACAGTTCGTCATTGGCGGTGGGGTCAGGGCGCGTGCGGACCTGGATGGCAACAGGGGCGAGGTCGCCATTCCCGATCTGGCGGTTTCCATGCGTCTGGCGACAAAGTTGTTTGCCGAGATCGCAGGCACACAGATTATCCGCTGCTGGTCGGGAATAGAGGGCTATATGCCCGACAATCTGCCGGTCATTGGTCGCGGCAGACAGCCGGGACTTGTGCATGGCTTCGGATTTTCCGCCCACGGTTTCCAGCTGGGGCCGGCCGTTGGCGAGGCGCTGGCTGATCTTGTGATGGGCCAGCAGCCGCGTATCTCGCTGGAGCCGTTCCGCCCGGATCGATTCGAGGTCCAAGAGTGACCCGGTCTATTTCGTGCTGGCCGAGAGCCTGTCACGAAGCCTGTAATAGGTCATGGCAAGCGGCATGAACCACGGGTCACCTGTGTAAAAGGGAAGAGTGTGCATTGGCAGGTTGCTGAAAACGCTGTTGCCCTCCTCGCCGAGAATCATCAACGCCGCCTTCTGGCCAAGCCAACGTGCCCAGACAGTCCCCGATCCGCAAAACCCTGTTGGATAGATGACCCCGTCCCTGACGACGAGTTTCGGCAATTGATCGAAGGGGAAGGCGACAAACCCCTGCCAATGGGCGTCAATGGTGGTGTCGCCAAGCGCCGGGAAAATTCTTGCCAGCGCCTGATGAAGCTGAAATTTTGCCTTTTCGGTGTCCTTGTGCCCGCGGCGGCCACCAAGCAGGATCCGCTCGCCATCAGGCGAGGGGCGGTAATAATAGCCAAGCTGCTTGGACTCGCCAAACATCGTCAGTTTGGGCATCAGCGACTGAACGCGGTTCCGGCCAATTTTCTCGGTCGCGATCATCTCGGATATCACTGGCACAAGGCGCCGCTGCAACCAGGGCTGGGCCTTGTCCGTATAGGCATTGGTGGCCGAGATGACATGCTGGGCTTCAACCGCCCCCTTGTCTGTCAGAACGACAAAGTCGGATTGCCGTCGCTTGACCTGCAGAACCGGTGTCTCGGCAAATATCTTCACACCGGCGTCCAGCGCGAGCCGCACCATTTCGTGCAACAGCTTTGCCGGATGAATGCCACCGATATCAGGCCGCAGAATGCCACCTTCATAAATAGATGATTCGGTATAGTCGGCCATTTCGTGCTTTTCGATGAAGCTGGGGCTTATGCCGTATCGGGTCTGAAATGCTTCGTTGTCCCGCTTGATCTTGTCCGCGGAAAACTGGCCTGTCAGGCCGACGACGCGTCCGACAGGCTGAAAGTCGCAGTCGATATTCTCATCATGGATGAATCTGGCCAGATCGGCCCGCGCCGTGACAGCCTCATCAAAAAACTGTTGCGCCCGTTCGGCGCCAAACCGTTTTTTCAGCTGCTCTGCTGAAAGCCGGATATTGCCGCTGGTAATGCCGCCATTACGCGTCGAGGCGCCGTCTCCGATCAGGCCCTTTTCCAGGATGACAACATGTCTGCCAGACCGCGCCAGCGTGAGGGCGGCAGACAGCCCGGTAAAGCCGCATCCGACGATGGCGATATCGGCATGTGGTTGCCAGGTGGTGGGCGGGGCGGATTGAGGTGGTCGTTCCTGCCACCAAAAACAGGCAAACGGGGATTCAGTGCTCATCAGATGACGATGTCAAATTGCATGTTGGCAGTCAAACTTATCCGTTCAACAGGTCCATATGCGCGTGATGGATGGGGGCGGTTGCCTGTGTTCAGTCTGCCGTCCCCGGCCAAGATCGGGGATTGGAGATTGTGGCCAGGTATCAGGATGTGGTCTGTCGTTGTTCCCGGATTGCGATATAGCTGCCACCGGCGATAATGATGCCGGTGCCGGCCAGTGAAACAAAATCCGGCACCACGCCCAGAACGCCGAAATCAAACAGCATGACAAAGATCAGCGTTGCGTAGATGAAGGGTGCAACAAGGCTGGCATCACTTGACCGCATGGCGAAGAGGAACAGCATCTGGCCTGTGACCATGACGCCGCCAACCGCCGCCAGGGCTGCCCATTGCGAGGCGGACGGCATGTCAAAGATGAAAAAGAGGGGCACTGTCGCCACCACTGCCGCGATGGCGTTGTTGATCAGCAGAATCTGGAAAACATCCTCGCGGGAAGCCAGCATTTTGATGACAACGATTTCGAGTCCAATAATGGCCGCGCCGCCAAGGCACAGAAGCGCGATTGGGTTTGTTCCTGTCGCTTCGGGACGGATCAGCAACACGCCGCCGACAAAGGCGATGATGGCGGCGCTCCATCGATGTTTGCCCACCCGTTCATCAAGAAGCAGAATTGCGAACATCATCGCAAAGATGGGGTTCAGGAAGGTGATGGCGACGGCATCTGACGCAGGTATGTGGATGACGCCGGTGAACAGGACCGCAATGCCCAGCCAGCCCAGTGTTGAGCGCAGCAGATGAAGTCGCCAATGCGGTCGCACAATGTGACGACGGGCCGCAAGACAGAACATCATCGCTGTCAGCAGACCAAACGCAAAGCGGCTATGTGCAATCTGGAGGGGGTGCAGCGCGTCGTCCAGAAATCCGCTGCCAAGGAGTTTTGACAGAAAGGTGCTGCCGGCAAAAAACAGGGACGCGGTGACGGCAAGAAGGATGGATCGTCGTGGCATGTCTCGCCCTGATGTTGTGCGGTGGTGGATAGACAGACCGGTGCGAGTCTCGAGGGCAATAACGCACGGTTCACGTCACAGGCCAAGCCCATAGAAGCTGTTCGCCGTCTCTCCGTAGATCGCCTTTGTCTCGGCATCGCTCAATGAGCTGGTCAATTCCATCGCCGCGGCGCGCCAGTCGCCATACTCACCGCGCAACCGGCAGACCGGCCAGTCCGATCCCCACATCATCCGACGGGCCCCGAATGCGGCGATGACATGGTCGACATAGGGGCGCAGATCCTCGGTTGTCCAGTCGGTGTCGGCCTCGGTGATCAGCGCTGAATATTTGCAGAAAGCCGCGGTTTCATCAGCCAGCCTTGTCATCCCTCCGGCCCAGACCGAGAAGTCCCGGTCCGAACCGGCGGCGATCTGCGGCTTCATGCAATGATCGATCACGACCTTCATGTCCGGATAGCGTTTCAGGATGGTGAGGAAATTTTCCAGGTGGCGCGGAAAGCCAAGAGCCTCGAAGCACAGCCCCAGATCGGCAACAGCCCTGAACCCCCATTGGACATCATCCCGCAACATCCAGTCGTCATCCGGAATATCCTGGATCATCGGCCGCACGCCCTTGAACTTTGGATGTCCGGCAAGCCGCTTCAGCTGGTCGAGATGCGCCGGATTCTCGAAATCAATCCAGCCGATGACGGCCGCCACATGCGGTGTCGCATCCGCCAGTCCCAGCAGATATTCGCTTTCTTCAATACTGTCGGCGGCCTGCACCAGAACTGTGGCGTCAATGCCGGCCGCCTGCAGATGTGGCGCCAGATCGGCCGGGCCATAGCGACGATACAGCGTGGCGTTGTCGTCCGGCATCCAGCCATAATCGCCGCGTGCCGGATTCCAGAAATGGTGATGCGCATCGATCTGCATGTCAGGCCCTCCCACCCGGCCCGAAGGTCGCGGGCGCACAGAATTCAAACAAGGCGAACACCACGCATCAACATGCTTGCCGACGCCGCCCGGTCCACTGCATCATAGGAGGATGATCGACGGGATCACAAGCCGGAGGATGGCAGAATGTCTGATACCATGACTGATGAATTTCGCGATTCCATCCGCGAGATGAAAGCCGGGCTGAAACGCTCCGGCGTCGATATCGCGGCCGCCTTTGCGAAAATGGATGCAGTCGTCGAGGCGCAGATCCGTCAGATTGAAACTGAAAGGCAGGCTGGAGCCTCGCCGGTGCCGGAGTGTGATTTCGCCGACATCGCCACCGGGGCTGTCGGGCCCGGGATGACGGACAGGATCAAGCAGCGCGGCGTTGTGGTCCTTCGCAACACCTTCGATCGGGACCGTGTGACATCCTGGAACAACAGTCTGATGGATTATGTCGCGAAGAACGACTATTTCGAAAAACAGAAGGCCAAGGACGGGATGGACCAGTATTTCGCCAGCCTGTCATCTTCGCGCCCGCAGATTTTCGGCCTCTACTGGTCACAGCCTCAGATGGAGGCCCGCACCTCTTCCGAACTTGCCGCGGCGCGGCGCTGGCTGAACCGCCTGTGGACATTCTCCTCCGAGAATGGTGTTGAATTCGATCCCGACCGCGAATGCCTCTATGCCGACCGGCTTCGCCAGCGCGAACCCGGCGATGATACGCTTGGCCTCAGCCCGCATGTCGATGGCGGCTCGGTGGAACGCTGGCTGGATGAGGGGTTTCAGCGGGTCTATCGGCATTTGTTGTCGGGTGATGTCGCCTCCTATGACCCGTTCGATGCCGCCTTTCGGACCACAACAAGGGAGATTCCGTCACCCGCTGTCTGCTCGATGTTCCGCACATATCAGGGCTGGACGGCGCTCAGTCGTCAGGGGCCTGGTGACGGTACGCTGAATCTGGTGCCAATCGCCAACGCGATGGCCTGGGTTATCCTTCGCGCGTTGCAGGATGACGTTCCCAATGACGAATTATGCGGTGCGGCGCCGTCACGCGCCCTGACCATCAGCAAGATCTGGCACGCCAAGATTCTGCGTGCCTATGTGCCGATACCGGTGGTCGAACCCGGGGACACAGTGTGGTGGCATCCCGATGTCATCCATGGGGTCGAGGACCGGCATGCCGGAACAGGCTATAGCAATGTCATGTATATCGGTGCCGCGCCAGCCTGCGCCAAGAATGAACGGTTCCTTGCCAACCAGAGGCGCGCCTTCGAGGCTGGCGAGAGCTCACCCGATTTTGCCGCCGAGAATTACGAGGTGGATTTCGAAGGCAGGTTCACCGCCGACATGCTATCACCTCTGGGGCGGGTTCAGATGGGATATGAGAACTAGCGCCCGGCTCAAGATGGCGCGATAAGGCACCTCAGGGGTGGATACACCAGAAGGGTAGAGTGGATGATTTCGGTAGGTGGTGAAAACCTCATTGATCTTGTTTCCGGCGCCGCCGCCGCGAACGGTCTGCCGCAATATACTGCCAATCCGGGTGGCTCGCCCTTCAATGTCGCCATGGCGGCTGGCAGGCAGGGCCAGGATGTCGCCTATCTGACGCCTGTATCAGAGGACGCGCTTGGCGATCTTCTTGCCGAACGTCTGGAACAGAGCCATGTCAGGATTGTCGCCCCGCGGGTGCCAAACCCGACATCGCTTGCCATTGTGTCGATCACCGACGGCATCCCGTCCTATGCCTTTCATCGCAATGGCACGGCCGAACGCCAGGTCAGCATTGACAGTCTTGAACGCGATATGCCGGCGGCAACCACGCTGTTTCATGTTGGCTCGCTGGGGCTGGTCGACGGAGACGATGCCGATACCTGGGAGGCATTCTTTGCTGATTGCCAGCGGCGGGGGTTGATGACCTCGCTCGATCCGAATGTGCGGCCTGGCCTGATCGCCGATCGCGACGGCTATGTCGCGCGAATCAAGAGAATGATGCGCCATGCCGATGTCTTCAAGCTCAGCGACGAGGATCTTGAATGGCTCTATCCCGACCGCCAGCTCGAGGCGGCGCTTGCCGATTGCCGCGCCGATTGCGACGCGGCGCTGTTCGTCCTGACGCTTGGTGGCGAGGGGTCGCGCGCCTTTCTTGGCGACATTGAGATACAGGCGGATGCCCCGGCCGTTGACAATCTTGTCGATACGGTCGGCGCCGGCGATACCTATATGGCCACCCTCCTGTCCTGGGTGGTGGAAAGTGACCTTGCCGCGCGCGCCGCGCTTGCCGCCATTGACGAGGCGGTGCTTCGTGCCGCCCTTCACCGTGCCGCCACCGCCGCGGCCATCAATTGCGGCAGATCAGGCTGTAACCCGCCATGGCGTAATGAACTTGTGACACTGTAATTTTCTCGGGATTCTTAAAAAACCACTGACATGCCAAAGACACTTCAAATCGATCCGGAACAGACCTACAGCTCCGACATTGTCCGCTTTGTCGACATTCCGGTCCACGCCTATGAAGGTGATATCACGGCCGAGCGCGCCAGATGGGGTGACGAGGCGCTGTGCGAGGCGTTGCGCCATATGCTGGTGATCCGCGAATTCGAAAGCATGCTTCACGCCTTCAAATCGACCGGCGCCTATCGTGGCATTGAGTATGTCTACAAAGGTCCGGCGCATCTGTCGGTCGGGCAGGAGGCCGCCGCGGTGGGAAGCGCCATGGCGCTTGGCCCGCAGGATCAGATTTTTGGCTCGCACCGCAGCCATGGCGAAATTATCGCCAAGGGGCTGGCCGCTGTTGCCGCCATTGACGAAGACAGCCTGCACGCCATCATGAAAACACATGGTGATGGCCAGCTGATGGAGCTTGTCTCCAAACATGTTGGCACCGGCGGCGGCACGGCGGCAGAGGCGTTTCTGCTGACCGGTGTTCTGGCCGAGATTTTCATGCGGGATGCCGGTTTCAATCGCGGTATGGGCGGTTCAATGCATGCGTTCTTCACGCCCTTTGGTGCCTATCCCAACAATGCCATTGTCGGGGGGTCATCCGGCATCGCGGTAGGTGCCGCGCTGCGCGCGCACCTGTCTGAATCCGGGTCAATCTGCGTGGCCAATCTTGGCGATGGCAGCACCGGTTGTGGTCTGATCTGGGAATCGATGAATTTCGCCGGTATGGGACAGTTTCGCGGTCTCTGGCAGCCACCTTTCGATCGCAACCCGCCGGTGCTGTTCTGCTTCACCAATAATTTCTACGCCATGGGTGGTCAGACACGCGGCGAGACGATGGCCTGGGACCGGCTGTCACGGATCGGTGCCGGTGTCAGCCCGGCCCAGCTTCACGCCGAAACGGTGGATGGCTCGAACCCGCTTGCTGTGGCTGACGCGGTGGCGCGCAAGGCCGAAATTCTGCGCTCCGGCCAGGGGCCGGCGCTTCTCGACATCGAATGCTATCGCTATTCCGGCCACTCGACGACCGACACCAACGCCTATCGGTCGCGCGATGAAATGAAGGCCTGGCAGGCGCATGACCCGATCACGCGCTATCGCGACCGGCTTGTCGAGGGGGGTGTGATCACCGCCGCCGCGGCCGATGACATGATGGCTGCCGTCGAAAGTCAGATCGAGACGGTGACAAGGGCGGTGGTCGACAGGCAGAACGCGCCGGCCGTTGATATCGCGGCCAGCCCAACGATCATCGGCGAGATGACCTTCAATGGCGAGGAGATCGAGCTTGGCGATCCGGCCGCCGACCTTCTTGCCGACCCGGCCGAGACAGCGGCGATGAAGTCAATCGCGCGCAAGGCACGGTTCGGCATTGACGAGGATGGCAATCTGCAGTCGCCCATGCGGGCGGTCACGCTTCGTGATGCGTTGTCTGAAGCCATCCTGCATCATCTTGTCCATGACCAGAGCCTGATCGCCTATGGCGAGGAATGCCGCGACTGGGGCGGTGCTTTTGGTGTTCATCGAGGTTTTGCCAACATCATTCCCTATCACCGTCTGTTCAACGCGCCGATTTCCGAGGCGGCCATTGTCTCGACGGCGGTTGGCTATGCGCTTGCCGGTGGGCGGGCGCTTGTCGAACTGATGTATGCCGATTTCATCGGTCGCGCCGGCGACGAGATTTTCAACCAGCTTGCCAAATGGCAGGCGATGTCGGCTGGCGAGTTGCGCCTTCCGGTGGTGCTTCGTGCCTCGGTGGGGTCGAAATATGGGGCCCAGCATTCGCAGGACTGGACCTCGCTTGTCACGCATGTCCCGGGACTTCGCGTGATCTATCCGGCGACGCCGCATGATGCCAAGGGGCTGATGGCGACGGCGCTGGCCGGCAATGATCCGACGATGGTCTTTGAAAGCCAGCGCCTCTATGACCGGGTGGAGACATTTGAGGCGGACGGCGTGCCTTCCGACTATTTCCGCATCCCCTTCGGCGAGGCGGTTGTGCGCCGCGCCGGTGATGATGTCACCGTCCTGACCATCGGCCCGTCGCTGTATCCAGCGCTTGATGCCGCCACCGAATTGGCGGCGCATGGCATTGAGGCGGAGATCATTGATGCCCGCACGCTTGTCCCGTTTGACTATGACACCGTCCTCGCCTCGGTCAGGCGGACAGGCAGGCTGATGATTGTCTCGGAAGCTGTCGAGCGGGGCAGTTTCGCCAATACGGTTGCCGCCAATGTGACCCGTCTTGCCTTTGACGATCTGAAAGCGCCGCCAATCGTGCTTGGCGCACCGAACTGGATTGCGCCAGGGGCGGATATGGAGGACACCTACGCGCCGCAGGTGCATGATATCTGTGATGCCGCGCTTGGCAATTTCTTTGCCGAGAAGCGCGTCAACCGGCGCGGTCTTCGCGATTGGGATATCGTCGGCATGGCAAAGCGCGGTATCTGAACAGGCAGAATCTATCAGCGAAACATGAAAGATATGGGAAAGAGGGCAGAGAGTGATGGCAACTGAAATCCTGGTACCGCAGCTTGGCAATGAAGTCACCGAAGCAGAGGTCACTGAATGGGCTGCCAGCGTTGGTGATGATGTATCGGCCGGCGAAGTTGTGGTTGTGATTTCTACAACCAAGGCGGCCCTTGAAATCGAGGCGCCATGCGATGGCAGCCTTGCCGAAATCCGCATTGGCGAAGGCGAATTGACCGAGGTTGGCGCCGTTCTTGGCGTGATTGAATGACGGATGCCGTCCTGCACCGGCTTGGCGGCGAGGGGCCGGATGTCCTGCTGATCCATGGCTTTGGCGCTGACCGGATGTCATGGCTCGCCGTGGCCTCGCAGATGTTCGAAACCGCCACGCTCTGGGCGGTCGAATATGCCGGCCATGGCGGTGCTGGCAATGATGTTGGTGATGGCACGCCGCAGAGCCTCGCCGCCGCCATAGAGACCGCGATCTGTGGCGCGCTGACACGGCCGATCATTGTCGGCCATTCACTTGGCGGGACGGTGGCGCTTCATCTTGCCGCCAGCGCCACAGCCGATATATCAGGATTGCTGTTGCTGGCGCCGGCCGGGGTTTCCGGTCAGCCTGACAGTGACTTCATCGACATTCTGCCCGAACTTGAGGATGGCGAGTTCGCGCTGGCGGTCATGCAGAGGCTTGTTGTGCGCAAGACCCTGATGACCCGGCGTATGGCAGACGCCTTTGTCGAGACATTGCGGGGCGACGGGCGCCGGCAGGCGCTGCGGCAGATTGCCGGGGCGCTGCCATTGGCATCACAGCCGCCCTTTCCGCCTGCCGTTCCCTGTACGGTGCTGTGGGGGGATTCGGACGAAATCGCGCCGCCGCCTGACCAGCCGCTGCCGGGGCTGCGCGTCATCGAGAATGTCGGTCATCTGCCGCATATAGAGGCGGTGGCCGCCGTTATGGCCGAACTTCGTGGCTTGCAGGACAGTGTCGCCGGCAGACCCTAGGTACCGGCTGGCACCGGGGTGTCCGCCGTCAGCAGATCACGCGATTTCAGTGCCGCCCAGAACGCAGCCGGGATCGGCAGGTTGAACCAGTCGAGGATCTGTTGCAATTCGGCGGCGTTGCGGGGCCCGGGAATGACTGACGTGATGATGTCATTGGCAAGCGGGAATTGCAGCGCGGCAGCGGCCAGCGGCACGGCGAATTCATCAGCCACCGCGCCAAGGGCCCGCACCCTGTCGACCACCTCGGTCGGCGCGGCGGCGTAATTCCACATTTCACGCCCGACCAGAACACCTGAATTGAACGGGCCACCACAGATAATCGTCGTGCCCGCCGCGCGGCAGGCCGGAAACAGCGCCGTCATCGGCGTCTGTTCAAGAAGCGTGTAGCGCCCGGCAAGAAGGAACACATCCCAGTCACCAATCCCAAGCGCGTCCATGCAGACCTGGTTTTCATTCACGCCAAGGCCGATGGCCTTCACATGGCCGGTGCGGCGAAGCTCGTCCATCGCCCGGTATCCGCCCTCGGTCAGATCCCTGAAATGGCGGGCATTCTCATCGCCATGGGTGAAGGTGCCGATATCATGCGCCAGCAGGATGTCGATCCGGTCAAGGCCAAGCCGCTGCAGGCTGTCCTCGAAGGCGCGCATGATGGCATCATAGCCGTAATCATAGATCACATGGAACGGCAGAGGGTCGATCATGCCGAACTCCGACGGGTCGGCAACCGGACCGGGACGCAACAGCCGCCCAACCTTGTCGGAAAGCACATAATCCGAATGCCGGAGCAAATCCCCCATCACCCGTTCCGAACGGCCAAAGCCATACCAGGGCGCGGTGTCGAAAAAGCCGATCCCGGCATCCTTGGCTGCCTGGATCAGTTCGGCCGCCTGGCCATAGCCAAGTTCGACGAAATTCCCGCCAAGCGGCGCGCCGCCAAGGCCCAGTGTGTCGATCATCAGTTCGGTGCGGCCGACCTGGCGTTTTTCCATCTGTGCTGTCCTTTCCAAGGCGTGAACTTATGGTCCGAAGTCAACGAGGTGTGGTGCCGGCTGGTTAGACGCCGTGGTGGCGGCGGCGCGCCCGCATCGCCTCGTCGGCCTCGGGCGAGCCGTCATGGAACGAGCCGAACCACTTGTCCAGCGGCACCATGCCATCGGCGTAATTCACCTCGTAATGGCGGTGGTGCAGGTAATGCGCATAATAGGATGTGTCCATGACCGTATCCTCGCCAACGACCAACCGGTCGAAACCGGTATGGCCCTGCGCCGGCGCCACGCCCAGCCGCGAGGCCAGATTGATCATGTGGATCGGATGCGCTGGAATGAAGAAGAAAATCAGGATGGAGGAGAAATAAATCACATGTTCGATCGGATGCATCGACAGTCCTGACCAGGGCCCCGGGTTGACGTTCCGATGATGAAGCTTGTGCGCGATCCGGTACAGCGGTGGCCAGTGCAGCGACCGATGGGCAAAATAAAACCCTACCTCATGCACAAAGGGCACAAGAAAGAACAGCGCGATGAAGCCAATCGGGTTCTCCACCGGGTTGATCATGGGCGCATGGCCATTGGCATAGGCCCACAGCATCAGCACCTCATAGGCGGTCCAGATCGGCACTCCGCTTGCCAGCGTCCAGAACATGTTGTCATAGGTCTGGTTGTTGAAGGTGAAACGCTCTGACGTCTCGCTTGGCCATTTGCGGTTGTATTTGAAGCTGGTGCCCTGCTTGCGCCAGATATAAAGCCACAGGTGCCAGCTGCCATAGACAATGATGGCCAGACCAAAATTACGAAGCAGGACAATCCCGACCCAGGACAGTGACAGGGTCTGGAAATGTTCCAGTGGTGGCGTCAGATAGAGCCAGATCCCGACAGCCAGCAGCGCATAGGGGATGTTCCAGGGAAGCAGATAGCCGGGAAAGCCGAAGAACCATTTCAGGAAGGCCTTTGGCTGGGGTGGCCAGACAAAGGCAGGCCCATAGCTGATGCGTCTGTCAGGGGCCCAATGACCGCGGGAATCTTCCTGACCGAATTTTGATTCTTCCATCCTGCACCCCCGTCACAAACGCGCCGGATCCCCGTCCAGCCTGAAATCATCCTGTCATTCGTATAACCCTGTCCTTGAGGATACACACCGCACGGCAGAATTCAAACGTGGCGGTCTCTTCCGTTGCGGGCGGCAGTTTTTCAGCCGTCCCGCCGGTCCAGAATCAGCGCCGCGGCTCCCATCAGCCCGGAATCATCACCAAGCGACGCCGCAATGACCGGCACCTCCTTGAAGGGCGTCATGGCGTCGCGCCTGATGACGGCGAGGATCCCCGGCACCAGAAGGTCAAACGCGTTGGACAGCCCGCCACCAAGGACAACACGCTCGGGGCTGAAGATGTGAAGGGCCGAGGTAATCCCCTGGCCAAGATACATCGCCTCTTCGGTGACAAGCTGCAGGCAATGTGGGTCGCCGGCGCGGGCACCGTCGAACACGTCCTTCGCGGCAACTTCCGCACGCCGCGCGATCTCGGCAAGATAGGGTGACGCCGCCGATGCCGCCGCCAGACCAGCGCGCTGTTTCAGCGCCGACCCTGAAGCAAGGGCTTCAAAACATCCCACGGCACCACAGTTGCAGACAGGGCCGTCCTGCGCCATGCGCATATGTCCGATATGGGCGGCAATCCCCTTATGGCCGTGAAGAAGCCTGCCATCGACAACAGCGCCGCCGCCAATGCCGGTGCTGATGGTCAGATAGACCATATTGCGGGTGCCCTGTCCGGCCCCGTAACGCCATTCGCCAAGCGCCGCCGCGATGCCGTCATTCTCGATCCGCACCGGCAGGCCTATACGGTGTGACAGCTCTTCGCCAAGCGGGAAATCCGCCCAGCCGGCCAGCGTCGGAATTTCGGTTACGGTGGCGGTCTCGGTGTTGATTGGCCCGGCGCATGACATGCCAATTCCGGTGATGTCCGACAGGGTCCGGTCGGCACAGAGCTGGTCGATCATCTTCCTGATCTGGTCAAGAATGGCTTCTGGCCCGGCCGCCGCGTCGGTGGGAAGGGCGGAACGGCCTTGAATGTGCGCACCTTCGACAAGGGCCACGCGAAGCTGCGTGCCGCCAAGATCGATCGCAATGGCCGTGCCTTCGCTCATCTCACTGCGGTCCTGCCAGCCTGTGGACCCAGGCAATCCGTTGCGCCAGATCCTCGGCGCCAAAGGCAAGCGATCCCATGACGATCGTATCGGCGCCGGATTGCCGCAACCCGGGAACGGTGTGCTCTCTGATGCCGCCATCCGCGGCAAGCAGGATCCGGGTGTTGTCAGCGCCATCGATATCGGCCTGATTATCGATCAACAGGCGGGCCTGTTTCATTCGTGACTCGGCCTCGGGATCGAGGCCAACGCCCTTGATTCCCATCTTCGTTCCCAGCAGCGTCAGCATCGCCAACTTGCCAAGATAGGGCGTGACCGCGGCAACCGGCGTATGGAGTTGCAGCACGACACCGGCGGCAAGACCATGCGCGCGAATGGCGGCCAGTCCGGCCTCGACATTGCTGTTCTCGGCATGAATGGAGATGATGTCGGCGCCAGCTTCGGCGAACTGGTCGATCTGCGCCATCAGGCCACCATCCGTTACCATCAGGTGAACATGGATCGGCTTGGCGGTCAGCGGCCTCACCTGCGCGATCAGGTCGGGAAACAACAGCAGTGCCGGCGAAAAATGTCCGTCCGCAACGTCGGCATGATAGATATCGACAAAGCTGTCGACCCGCGCCACATCATCGGCAATCCGCACCAGATCGGCGGACCAGAGTGAAAATTCCGCAAGAAGGCGATCCGTCGGCATTGTCCTTGCGAATGCGTTGACTGTTTCCATCATGCGATCTCCTTCAGGAAGCGGCGCAGCGCCTGGCGGAACTCCGCCACATATGCGTCCGGATTTTCGGATTTTGAGGTGATTTCGACAAGCTGAGATGAGGGGATCAGGCTGGCAAGCTCGCGTGCCATGGTCAGCGGATGAACCACATCATGGTCTGTGCCGATAATCAGTGTCGGCATGTCCAGCGCGGTGATATCAACCCTGTCCACACCTGGCCCATCATTGCCAATGGCGGCAAGAAGCGCCTGTGTCTGGTCAAGTGGCTGCCGGTCAAAAAATCCCAGAAGCGATGCCATATTGTCTGGCGATGCCCTGGCGATGGCGCGGGCCGTTGCTGAATCCTGAAAGCGCCGCCGCGCCTCGGCATTGTCATATGTGGCAAGATAGTCGGCAATCTGACGATGTGGTGCCAGCGTATCAGGCGCCGGCTGATCCACCCAGGCTGGCCGCGCCAGGATCAGCCCCCCGAACATGCCGGATGTCCTGACCGCCAGATGCAGGGCGATGGCGGCCCCCATCGAAATGCCGCCAATCAAGGGGGGTGGCCCGTCAATTGTCGCGGCAAAGGCGGCGACATCGGCGGCAAATTGCCGGATCGACAGATCGGCGAAATCCCCACAGTCAGAGTGCCCGTGGGCGCGGCATTCCAGCGTCAGACAGCGCCAGCCACTGTCATTCGGGAACACCCCGGCCGGTTGGCCGGCCGCGCCGCACAACCCATGAAGAAACAGAACGGCGCGGCCGTCGCCGCTGCTTGCCGTTGCCAGACGAAGATCGCCAATTGTGAAGGTTCCGCGCTCCATGGCGTTACAGTCTTGTGGTCTGTTCGGTCAGGAAGGCCGCGACGGCCGGCGCCTCATCTGCCGACATGCCATGGGCGATCAGCGGCCCGTCAAAACCGACTCTGGACAGGCCGCCAAGGAAATGGTGCCAGTCAATGATTCCGCGTCCGGCCGGCGCCACGGACCCGTCTTCGTGTCGGTCCTTGGCATGCGCCAGCCCGATGGCGGCGCCAAGAAGGTCCAGCGCTTCATCAATCGTCCGGTGGTGATGTTCCGGCGCGACATCTTCCAGAATGTTGGCCGGATCAAGGATGATCTGAATCCGGCTGCCCGGAAATTCGGTCAGCAGCTGCGCGGCCTTTCCCGCCGAACTGACGATATTGGCAAGTTCCGGTTCGACGCCGATGACGATGTCATGCTGTTCGGCAAGATCGCAGATGATCTCGAATTCCCGGCACATGTCCGTCCAGCTTTGTGGCTCGTCATTGGCCGGATGGCGCCGCCATTTGTCATGCGGGTCCAGGCTGCCGCTGCACACGGTCAGCATGGCCGCGCCCATATCGGCGGCGTGTGCGGCGATTGACGCAAAGGCGCGCCGCCCGGCCTGCCGCCGGTCAGGGTCTGGGTCGGTCATATTATAGGTGGCGGAAATGGCGGCCATATGAACGCCAATCCGGGCCGCCGCGCTGCCGACCCGCTGTGCTGCGCTGACGGGAATCACCTCTGGCAGGGAATCAAGGCCCGAACAGGCCATGTTGTATTGAACCGAGGCAAAGCCGGCGGTGCGGCAGGCGGCAAGAACGGTCGCTGGTTCATGACCTGGAAACGTCTTGGCGAAGACACCAACATTCATCGGAAAGCGCCCATCAGATGGCGCCCGCCACATTGGCAAGTTTTACGGTCTGTCCTGTTCGCGCCGATTCGGCGATGGCAAGCATGGCCCTGACCGAGGCCACCCCGTCATCGACATTCGCGCCGACGATGGGCCTGTCATTCAAAATGGCGTCGGCGAAGCTTTCGATCTGCCGTCTGAAGAAATGCCCGTCAGCGCCAAGCACCCGCGAGGTGCCGCCGGTGGATTCGCGGAAAATATCGACCTCGCTTGATCGGAACAGCCAGGGATTGAAGGTTTTCGCCACCACGCTTCCATGCTCGCCATAAAGCTGAAACCCCTCATGCCAGTCCATGCGAACAGCGACCGTCAGGTCAAGATGGCCAAGTGCGCCATTGGCAAAGCCCACATCGACAAACCAGCTATAGGCCCCGAAGCGCTGCAGATGGCGGGCCTGAACCTCGACCAGATCGCCGCACAGGTATCTGGCGGTATCGACGAGATGGCATCCATGCGCCAGCATGTAATATTGCTGAAGGTCCTGTTTCGGATCCCGGGCCGGTTTGCGCGAGGCGCCGCTTCTGATGATCAGGGGCTGAACCGCATCCGTCATCGGATAACGATGTGTTGAATCGCAATACCAGCCCTTGAAGGCCAGCATCTGGCCCATTTCATCGTCAATGAAACTTCTGGCGCTCTCGATCCCGGGATCGAACCGCTTCATGTGACCAACCTGAAGCTTGCAGCCGGACCGGTTGACAGCAGCGCGGAGTTCCTCAACCTCCTCCAGCGTCACACCAAGCGGCTTTTCGCACAGCACATGCTTGCCAGCCGCCAGCGCGGCCATCGCCGCCGGCACATGAAAGGCATCGGATGTGGCGACAATCACCGCGTCGATGTCCGGATCGGCCAGCATTTGCTCATATCGGGTGTATATTTTTGCCACGTCATGGGCGACTGAAAAGCGCTTCAAAAGATCTTCGGCGACATCGCAGACAGCGTGAAGACAGGCATTTCTGGCCTTTGTCACACTCTCGAAATGGCCTGCCTGCGCAATCGCGCCACAGCCAAGAATGCCAATCTTCAGTTGCTCGTCAGGCCTTGAACTCACGGTGAATACATCCCAGCCATGGGGGCGGATTTGGTGCCCCGGTGACTCGAGGACTACCGCCTTGCCTCAGGACAATCAAGCCCTTCAGGCAAGTCTTGCCGGCAACTGTGACCGCTGCATGCTGTCTGACGCCAGTCATTCATGGCCGACACATTTTCTTTGTATGTCACTATGGTCATCGCAGATTTTTTAAACTACCGTTCATTCAACAATGAGACATCACATCACCCATTCACGAGGTGAAATAATAAATTGTCTCAACATCCAAGGGAGGAAGTAAACATGCGAATTCGTAAGAGTTTGTTGGGCCTGACCGCCGGTGCAATGGCGCTGGTCGGCGCGGCACCTGTCGTGACAGCGGGCGAGTTTGACGGGGTTACCGTCAACATCCTGACCCGTCCCGGCTATGTCATCGCCGGCCGTCTGGTTGAGCGTGGCGTCGAGTTTCAAGAGGCCACCGGTGCAAAGATTGTTGTCACCGAGGTGCCTTACGCAGAAATTTTCCCAAAGATCCAGAGTGACTGGTCCACCGGAACAAATTCCATCGATGTTGGTGTGTTCGCGGCTGGTTGGGGAGTCGAGCTCGACGCTGCGGGCCTTCTCGAGAATCTTGATCCCTATATCGCGAAGGACGACAAGATCGACCTTAATGATGTCGCGCCTTATTTCCGTGAGTTCGGCCAGAAGGTCGGCGGCAAGACCAAGCTTCTGATGGTCGATGGCGACTTCCAGATGGTTTATTACCGCAAGGACGTTCTTGACGGCGCTGGCCTGCAGCCACCGAAGACCTGGGAAGACTATCTCGAGGTGGCCTCGAAGATTCATGGCAAGGACATGAATGGTGATGGCGACGGCGATTTCGGCTCCTGCATCTTCAAGAAGCGTAACGCGCAGTCCTACTTTGCGATCCAGACCTTTGCCGCCCCGATCGTGCAGACGCAGGGCACCGCCCAGGGCTTCCACTTCAACAATGCCGACATGAAGCCGATCGTGAACAATGCCGGCTGGAAGAAGGCCTTCGAGCTGTACAAGGAAACCGGCAAATACGGTCCGCCCGAAGAACTGAACCTGGACATTGGCGACACCCGCGCGCTGTTCAAGGCTGGCCGTTGCGGCCTGCTGGTCGAGTGGGGTGACCCGGGACCGCTGCAGCTTGACGATGATGCCACTGCCATCAAGGGCAAGCTCTATGCAATATCGGCCATCGGTTCGCGTGAAGTTCTTGACCGTGCCAGCGGTAAGCTTGTTCCGGTGACCAAGGCCAACGCGCCGCATTCGATCGACGGCATCAACTACGCGCCGTTCGCCGCCTTTGGTGGCTGGGCCGGTGCGGTCAACAAGGGTGCCGACCAGAAGACCAAGGATGCCGCCTACGCGTTCCTTTCCTACATGAACCAGGCAGCGCAATCGAGCGTCGACGTCACCATCGGTGCCACAGGCTACAACCCGTATCGCCTGTCGCAGCTCGCCAGCCCCGATCTGTTCGTCAAGGCCGGCATGCCGCAGGCCCTGGCCGAGAACTATATCGGTGCCATCAACGGCGCGCTGAACAGCCTCAACATGGCCTCGGACATGAAGATCCCAGGTGCCAACAAATATACCGCTGTCGTCCTCGACACCGAGTTGGCCCGTTATCTGGCCGGTGAGATTTCGGTAGATGAAGCCCTCGAGAACATCGAAGAGGGCTGGGAAGAAGTAACCGAGGACTTCGGTCGTGACGAGCAGGTCGCGGCCCAGGCCCTCGCACTTGGCAGCTGATCACCAGCGACATGTCATATGCCATCAACAATGCCCAGCCGGGGGAAACCTCGGCTGGCGCCTCATCCGCCGACCGCTGGCGTGAGTGGGTCGATCGCCATGCTGGGACGTTTTTCATTGCTCCCGCGGTGTCGCTAATTCTGATTTTTGCCATTTTTCCAACCATCTATTCGATGATATTCGCCCTCAGCCGGGTCCGGTTCACCGGCGATGGCCTGAAGTTCCGCTATGTCGGGTTTCGCAATTTCGAGAAGCAGTTCTTCGGCAGCAGCGAAGTGCATTTCCTCGGGCGCACCGAACCTGTCAGCATCTTTGGAATGATTGTCTTTATTGCCATCACCGTCGCTGTTCTCTGGTGGCTCTATAAATCCTGGAAGACAGCCACCTGGGTGCGCATGCTGGGACGGTCGATTTCCGCCGCCATGGCGATTTTTCTGGCCTGGCTTCTCTGCGCCTCGCTGCTGTCGGGCAATGCCATCGGCACGCTCTACACCACCCTTTTCTATGTTCTTGTCGGCTGTGCGGTGCAGTTTATTATCGGCACTGGGCTGGCATTTCTCTGCTCGCAGCCGATCAAGGGCCGGAATTTCTTTCGTGTCTTGTTCTTTATTCCGCTCATGGTGACGCCGCTTGGTGTCGGTTTTGCGATGCGGATGATTGCCGACGTGACCAAAGGGCCGTTTGAACCCATTCTTGGCGTTCTCGGCCTTCAGGACTGGGTGTGGTCGGCAAGCCCCTGGTCAGCCCGTTTCGTGATGATGACCTGTGATTCCTGGCAGTGGATTCCCTTCATCTTCATCTGCATGCTGGCGGCGCTGGAAAATGTGCCGCGCGACCATGTCGAGGCCGCGCAGGTCGATGGCGCCTCGAGCTTCCAGATCTTTCGTGAAGTGACCTGGCCGCAGGTGGTGCCGGTTGCCGTCACCGTGCTGCTGATCCGGGCTATCGAGGCCTTCAAGATCATGGATCTTCCGAACATCATGACCGGTGGCGGGCCCGGGTCTTCAACCGAATCCATGACGCTCCACTCGGTTTATGTCTGGCGCGCCAATGATATGGGGTCCTCCGCGGCCATTGCCTATCTGCTGCTGATTTTGACGGTTGTTGTCTGCGCGTCTTTCTTCAACTATGTGGTTCTCGGGCAGATACGAAAGGCGCGGGCATGAGCAAGGCGCATACCAAATTCGATCTGCAGAATCGGAACCTGTTCGAAAGGATGTTCGAGCCGCCCGCTGTTGGCAAAATGGCGCCGGTATCAAAGGTGGTGGTCTACAGCTTCCTTGCCATCTGGTCCCTGTTCGTGCTGTTCCCGATTTACTGGGTTATTATCACGTCCTTCAAGGATGCGGCGGCGGTCAATCAGGGACCCAGCTATCTGCCATTCGTGGATTTTCAGCCGACGCTTGATGCCTGGCGGATAAATTTCACTGCCGACCCCTTCTGCGACCTGACGGCCATCGCCCGCCAGATCTATCTTCTGGCGCATAACAGCGTTGTCTTCCTGCTGTCGCCGATTGTGTCGTTGCAGCCAATGGAACCGCAGATCTGCAAGATCTACCTTGCCTTCACAAACTCCGTTGTCATCAGCATCACCTCGACAATTTTCTGCGTCGCTGTCGGGTCTATGGCGGCCTATGCGCTGGCGCGGATCCAGTACCGCCCGAAGTTTGGCAACATCATGATTTTCGTGTTGCTGATCATCGGGGTCATCGTCGTCACAAACTATGCTGGCGTGCCCTGGTGGATGTCCTCGGCGGTGGCGCTGGCGCTGTTCTTCTTCCTGGTGCGGGCGGTCGGCCGGCATTTCAGAATGTCACTTGGCAATGGCGACATACTGTTCTGGATGATTTCGCAGCGAATCCTGCCACCCATCGTGGTTGTGATCCCGCTCTATGTGATGTTTCAGGCGGTCCGCCTCTTGGATACGCATCTGGCGCTAATCCTGCTCTATGCGGTGGCCAACTTGCCGATCGTCGTCTGGCTGATGCATGATTTCTTCGCCAATCTGCCGATTGAACTTGAGGAGTCAGCCCAGCTCGACGGGGCGACACGCTTCGGTATTTTCTGGGAAATCGTGATGCCGCTGACAAGGCCCGGCCTTGCGGCGACAACGCTTTTGATTCTGGTGCTGAACTGGAACGAATATTTGTTCGCTGTCTTTCTGTCGACCGTCAAGGTCCAGACCATGCCGATCATGGTCGCGGCGAAGAATACCGGCGAGAAGGGCGTTCTGTGGTGGGAGATGTGCGCCGTCACCGTGGTGATGATCATTCCGGTCATCATCATGTCGGTTCTGTTGACTCGGTTTATTTCGAAGGGCGTTCTTCTTGGCGCTGTGAAAGGGTAGGGCATGACAGGCGGCGGTTCAAAGGCCTCGGTCAGATTTGACGCGGTACAAAAGAGCTTCGGTAGTGTGAAGGTGCTGGAAGAGTTCAACCTCGAGGTTGAGCCAGGCGAGTTCCTCGTTCTGTTGGGGGCGTCCGGATCGGGCAAGACAACGGCACTCCGCATCCTGTCGGGGCTGGAAACGCCAACCGATGGCCGCGTCTATATAGGCGAGCGGGATGTCACCGAAGTGTTGCCGAAATATCGCGATATCTCGATGGTGTTCCAGTCCTACGCTCTTTATCCACACAAGACGGTGGCGGAGAATATCGGCTTCCCGCTGAAGGTGAAGAGGCTGCCGAAGGCAGATATGGACGCCGCGATTCTCGATGCCGCGAAGCAGGTTCAGCTGGAATCGCTTCTTGAGCGCTACCCGCGGGAATTGTCGGGCGGCCAGAGACAGCGCGTGGCACTGGCGCGGGCCATCATCCGGCGGCCGTCGGTCTTCCTGATGGACGAACCGCTGTCGAATCTTGACGCCAAGCTTCGTGGCCATATGCGGGCCGAGCTCAAACATATGCAGGGCACGCTCGGCATCACCACAATCTATGTCACGCATGACCAGATCGAGGCGATGACGCTGGCACACCGGGTCGCGGTGCTGGAAAAGGGCGTGCTGCAACAGCTGGCTTCGCCGTCGGAAATCTACAACAACCCGGCCAATCTGTTTGTTGCCCAGTTCATTGGATCGCCAGCAATGAATGTCATCCATGGCGAGCTGGATGGTGCCGATTTCCTGACCAACGGGGCGAAGGTGAAAACCAAGGTCAAAGGCAAGCTGGCCAAGGCCGTTGCCGGTGTCAGGCCGGAGGATTGCAGTGTCACCGACCCGAAGAAGGGCACTATCAGCGGGCAGATCTACACCACCGAGCTGATCGGCGATCACACGCTGGTGACGGTGAATTGGGGCGCGGATCAGATTGTCGTCAAGGCGCATAAGGATTTCGACGGCAAGCAGGGTGATGAGGTCGGGGTGATATTGCCGCCCCAAAACCTGTTCATCTTTGATGAATCGAATGGCGAGCGAATCCGCTAGTGCCGCCGGAGACAGACATGTCTGCCCGGATTGACCTTCACCGATCCAGTTTCCATGACCGGGAACGCCCGTTATGCGAGATGGGCGAATTCCGGATTTCCACATTCAAGTACCAGTCGGGAATCGAGGCGTTGCGCGTGAAGAACGCGCGCGGAGAGATCATCGTTCTTCCCTTCAAGGGGCAGCAGATCTGGCGTGCTTCATTTGATGGTCGCGACCTGACCATGAAATCGATGTTCGAAGAGCCTGTCGACACGATGGTCTATCTCGAAACCTACGGCGCCTTCCTCATCCATTGTGGGCTGACCGGGCTTGGTGCGCCGGGGCCGCAGGACAGTCATCCGCTTCATGGCGAATTGCCAAACGCGCCGTTCCAGACAGCCTGGGTCGAGCTTGACCAGCAGCGCCAGAGCGTGACCATCGGCGGCACCTACCGCCATACCGTGGCTTTCAGCACCAATTATCTGGCAACGGCCAGCATTGGTCTTACGGCCGACGCGGCGATTCTTGATGTGTCGCTGTCGGTGGAAAATCTCAAAAAGACACCGATGGATCTGATGTATCTGGCGCATGCCAATTTCCGGCCTGTCGATGATGGTGAACTGCATTACACGGCGCGCTATGATGCTGAATCGGTGCGGGTGCGGCGATCAATTCCGGCGCATATCTCGCCAAAGCCGGACTACAAGGCTTTCATCGCGGAATTGGCCGAAGACCCGGTGCGCCATCACCGGCTGTCACCGGATCTGGCATTTGATCCGGAGGTGGTGTTCACCATCGACATGCTGGCTGGCGATGACGGCATGGCCCACGCCATTCACAAACGCCCTGACGGCACTGCCGATTACATTGGCTTTTACCCGGCGCAGGCGCCGGTCTGCACGCGCTGGATCTGCCGGACGCCTGACCAGGATGGTCTTGGAATGGCCTTTCCCTCGACCTCCGAGGTTGAGGGCTATACCGCCGAAAAGGCCAAGGGCCAGGTGGTGGAGCTTGGCGGCGGACAGGTCTGGAACATAGACATGCGCATGGGTTTGCTGACCATACCCGAAACCGACCTGACGATGCAGCGCATCAATCAGGTTCGCTCAGGCTGACACTGCGGCCACGGGCCAGTTTTCGCGGATAGCAGGTGCATGATTTGCGCTGGACCCGATGATGGGGATCATGCCTCGGGCGGAGCCTTGAAAGGAACAACGTGACAATGACGTCTGAAATTCATGACCGGCTGAATGGCAAGCTCTCACGGATCCGCGCTGGCGATTACAAACCGGTCGATTTCATCATCGCCGATGCAAAGGATGCGGAAATGGGTGGCGGCATTGGCGCCCTGGGTATCATTGCGGATGGTGACGGCACAACACGCCCGGCCACGGCGGCCGACTACCGGGCGGCGATGACGAGGATGATGGAATCCGGGCTGGTCGATATCATGTTGACCTCCCTGTCCTCGGCCGAGGTTCTGGACGCCGGCAATGCGTTTGCCACATCAGACGTGACGCCGGCCATCCGGCTGAACGACGCGACCGACATCTGGGGGTTCCGCGGGGCCGCCTACCGCGACAGCGCCGCCATCCCGTTTCGCACCGCGCGGCTGGAGCCGGCCCGGCAGCTGGCCGCGCTCGGGCTCTATGCGGTGACCTTCTATAATGACCGCGATCTGGATGTCGCGACACTCAACGCCTATCGCGATTTTCGACATCGGGCCGGGCAGGTCGGCATGGCGCATTTTCTTGAGGTGTTCAACCCGGCCTTCGATATCGATATCGGGGATGCTGAACTTGGCGCCTTCGTCAATGATGCCATCGTGCGCTGTCTAGCCGGTGTTGGCAGCGATGAAGGGCCACTGTTTCTGAAGATGCAATATAATGGTGCCCGCGCCATGGCCGAACTGGCGTCCTATGACCCGGGCAATCTTATCGTCGGGGTGCTTGGCGGGGCCGCCGGAACGACCCGTGATACGTTCGAGCTCGTGGCGCAGACAGAACGGTTCGGAGGCCGTGTCGCGCTGTTTGGCCGCAAAATCTATCTTGCCGAGGATTCGGTTGAGATCGTGCGCTTGATGCGGGCCATCGTTGAAGGTGATATCGGCACTGTTGATGCGGTGAAATCCTATCATGACACCCTTGCCGGTGCGAAGATTCCCCCGGCAAGGCCGCTTGACGAGGACCTCACGGTCACCGATCCGGTTCTCGCGCCAGAGGCAGAATGACCGCCGCCGGGCACAGGTGTGGCTTTGTGACCGGCGGCACCTGGTGCGCCGACCATAACAAGCTTGTCGAGAGATGGCCGGCGGAAGAAGATCTTGTCATCATCTTTGAAGAAGAGATCAGAGGCGGCGGTTCGGCCTGCAATCTTGCCGTCGATATCAGGCGGCTCGACCCTATGATGCCGGTGGCGACAATCGGTCTGCTTGGTGATGATGCGGATGGTCAGGCGCTTGTGCAACAGGCCGGGGCCGAAGGGCTTGATTGTGCCGGGCTTGTCATGCTGCCCGGGCGGCGGACCACATTCACTGATGCCTTCACCGCGCGGGATAGTGGTCAACGCACGCATCTCTATCATCCCGGAACAAGCGGCGATCTGACGCCGGATCATTTCGATTTTTCAGACAGTGACGCGCGCATCATGCATCTGGGGCTGCCGGGTCTTCACGCGCAGATGGATGCGGCCTGGAAGGGTGATGCGAATGGCTGGGTCACGGTTTTGAAGGCGGCGCAGGCGGCCGGCCTGAAAACAAATTTCGAGATGTGTTCGCTTCCCGCCGAACGGCTTCACGGCATCATGTCGCCCTGCCTGGCGCATCTCGATTATCTGATTGTCAACGAGTTTGAGATCGCCGCCATCGCCGGCCGGCCAATCGGACATGGGCAGGATGCTGACATAGATGGCTGTGTTGCCAACGCGCTGCATGTTCTTGACAGCGGCGCAATGGAGCTGGTCATCGTGCATTTTCCTTCCGGCGCGGTTGTGGTGGCGAAGTCCGGGCAGAGACTGATTGTTCCATCGGTGAATGTTCCGTCGGACATCATTGCCGGGACCAACGGGGCGGGTGATGCCTTTGCCGCCGGCGCGCTATATGGGCTGCATCAGGAATGGGCGTTGGACCGGACGGTGGAACTTGCCCATGCCGCCGCCGCCGCCTCGATGCGGCATATCGGAACGACCGACGCGGTGATGGGCTGGTCCGACTGTCTGGCGCTGGCCGGTGAGTATGGCTGGCGCGCGGCCCCCGGATAAATATGCTGCAAACCTGACCTGATGCTGTCAGCCGGCTTGATCAATCGCGTCTGACGTCCCACTATCACACATCAGCCTGCGCGTCGGCGTGGCTGATGTAAGGACGTGACGACATGAACCCTGCCATTTCCCCGAATCCTCCCGACCGCGGCTTCAGCGAAGCGGAATTTCTGGCGCGTGCCGACCGTGCGCAGCGGCAGATGGCGGCGGACGGGATTGCCGGGATGTTGCTGATGACAGAACCGGAGGTTCGCTACTTCAGTGGATTCCAGACCCTGTTCTGGCAGAGTCCGACCCGCCCCTGGTTTCTGTTCCTGCCGGCAACCGGCAAGCCGATAGCGGTGATCCCCGAGATCGGTGCCGCGCTGATGCGCCAGACCTGGCTTGATGACATCAGGACATGGAGCGCGCCCGCCCCCGCCGATGACGGAATCAGCCTTCTTGCCGACCTGCTGGCTCCGTTGGCGCGGGATGGCGCGGCGCTTGGCATCATGAAGGGGCATGAAACGCATCTTCGTATGCCGCTTGGCGACTGGGACCGGCTCATGACCCTGCTGCCGGGGCTGGACATCATCGATGTGACAGGCCTTGTTCAGGGTCTGCGAATGGTGAAAAGCGAGGCCGAGATCGAAAAGCTCCGGCATATCTGCGGCATTGGGTCAGCTGCCTTTGCGGCGGTGCCGGAATTCGCTGTCGAGGGACAGCCGCTTGACGCCGTGTTTCGCGAATTCAGGCGCACCGCCATCGGCCTTGGTGCCGATGACGCGCCCTATGTCGTTGGTGGTGCCGGCCAGGGCGGCTATGCGGATGTGATTTCGCCACCATCGACACGCCCCTTGCAGGCTGGCGATGTGTTGATGCTCGATACGGGGTGCAGCTGGGACGGTTACCATTGCGATTTTGACCGGAACTGGGCGATTGGCCATGCTGATGATCGGGCGCGGCGGGCGCATGATGTGCTGTGGCGCGCCACCGAGGCCGGCATCGCGGCGGCGCGGCCGGGCAACAGTTGCCGTGATCTGTTCACCGCCATGTCAGAGATCATTGCTGAAATGGATGACAGTGGTGGTGCTGTCGGGCGGTTGGGTCATGGGCTCGGCATGCAGCTGACCGAACAGCCATCACATGCCATCTTTGACCGAACAGAGCTTGCCGAGAATATGGTTCTGACCATCGAGCCGTCAGTCGGCTATGGCAACGGGCTGATGATGGTTCATGAAGAAAATATCGTGGTGCGCGCAGGTGGCGCAGAGCTTTTGACGCGCCGTGCCGCCCCAGAACTGCCGGTCATAGGTTGAGCGCGTGCGCGGCGCGGCATTCTGACATAAGGAGAGTTTCGGGTATGTCACATGTATTCCCGCGGAGCATGAAGTCCAGGCCACCCGTCGCAGTGGCTGGCGAGGGGTGCTACATCATCGATTCCACCGGCAAGCGCTATCTTGATGGATCCGGCGGCGCGGCGGTGTCATGCCTTGGCCATGACCATCCGGCGGTGATCGAGGCGGTGCGCTCGCAAATTGGCACCCTGGCTTTTGCGCATACCGGGTTCTTCACCTCCGAGCCGGCGGAGTCGCTGGCCAGCCTTCTTGCCGCCCAGGCGCCGGACGGCATTGATCATGTCTATTTCGTGTCTGGCGGGTCGGAGGCGGTTGAGGCGGCGATCAAGCTGGCGCGGCAATATTTCGTTGAACGCGGGATGCCGGAGCGCAAGCGTCTCATCGCGCGCCGTCAGAGCTATCACGGCAACACGCTTGGCGCGCTGGCCGCCGGCGGCAATGAATGGCGCCGCCAGGCATTTTCGCCGCTGCTGGTCGAAACAAGCCATATCGCGCCCTGCTATGCCTATCGCGAGATGCGGGATGGCGAGAGCGAGCGCGAATTCGGTGAGCGTGTTGCTGACGAGCTTGAAACAGAAATCCAGCGCCTTGGCGCGGATAATGTGATGGCCTTTGTTGCCGAGCCTGTGGTTGGCGCGACGCTTGGCGCGGTGCCGGCGGCAGAAGGCTATTTCACCAGAATTCGCGAGATCTGTGACCGCCATGGCGTGTTGTTGATTCTCGACGAGGTGATGTGCGGCATGGGCCGCACCGGCCATCTCTTTGCCAGCGAGGCCGATGATGTCCGTCCTGATATCGTGACCATCGCCAAAGGGCTTGGCGCCGGGTATCAGCCGGTTGGCGCGATGCTGTGCAGCGGTGAAATCTACCGCACAATCGGGGCCGGCAGCGGCTTCTTCCAGCATGGCCACACCTATCTTGGACATCCGACGGCCTGCGCGGCGGCGCTGGCGGTTGTAACGACGCTTCTCGATGAACAGCTGATTGGCCGGGTGCAGGTCCAGGGCGCGAAACTGAAGGCCGCGCTTGATGATCGATTTGGCGCGCACCCGCATATTGGCGACATTCGTGGCCGTGGCCTGTTTCTCGGCATGGAATTTGTCGCCGACCGCGCCAGCAAGGCCCCGTTTGATCCGGCTGAGGCGCGCCATCGTGCCTTCAAGGCGGCAGCTTTCGAGGCCGGGCTGATCTGCTATCCGATGGGCGGCACCATCGATGGGCGGCACGGGGATCATGTGCTGCTGGCGCCGCCCTTTATCATCAGCGACGACCAGATTGAAGAAATCTGTGACAAGCTGGATGTGGCGGTGCAATCAGCACTTTCCTGACCGGCCGGATGTTCAAGGCTGGCATCCGCGGCCGTTCTGCGTCACCATATATCAAGGTCGTGTTACCACCCTTTGTGGTTGCCATCCTTGATGGGCACAGGTGATCTTTGGCCAAAGGGAGAGCCAACATCATAAAATCGATATATGGTTTCGCGCCGATAGCTTTGGTGCGCGGGCGCGCTCCCGCCATTTGCGGTGCGATATGACCATCCCGGCGGCAGGCGACAATGTAAAGGGCGCGCTGTTCATGCTTGCCGGCATGTTTGTCTTCTCGGCCGTCGATGCGCAGGCAAAATATCTGACGGAGCATTTGCCGTCGCTACAGATTGTCTGGGCGCGTCAGATTGGCCTCGTGATCGGAGTGTTGATCCTGATCGTCTGGCATGGCCGGGCGATCCTGCGGACCAGCTTTCCGGTTCTGCAGGTCGGCCGCGGGGTGGCCGCGGCCGGGTCGGCAACGCTGTTCATCATCGGTCTGAATTATGTCGCGCTGGCGGACGCGGTGTCCGTCACCTTTGTGGCGCCTCTTATTGTTACGATGCTGGCAGCACTGGTGCTTGGCGAGAGGGTTGGACTGCACCGCTGGACCGCCACCATCATCGGCTTTGTTGGAACCCTGATCGTGATCCGGCCAGGCTTCGCCAGCTTTCATCCAGGTCTGTTGCTGCCGCTGCTGGCGGCAGTTCTGTTTGCCGTCAGGCAGGTTATCTCGCGTCATATCGGCTCGCGTGATCGCACCGAAACAACACTCGCCTATACGGCGTTGACGGCCTTTCTGATGCTGAGTGTCGCGCAACCTTTCATCTGGCAGCCAATTGGCTCTCCCAGGATCATCCTTATCCTCGTCTCGATGTCGGTCATGTCGGCGCTTGGTGAATTCCTGGTCATACGGGCCCTTGAGGTCGGGCAGGCTGTCTTTGTCTCGCCACTCCATTACACGCTGATCATCTGGGCCAGTCTTTATGGCTATCTGCTGTTTGGCCATTTCCCTGATCTCTGGACCTGGGCCGGGTCATTCGTGATCATGGTGTCGGGGCTCTATGTTCTGCATCGTGAGCGCAAACGCGCGATCAGCGGATGACAGCAAGGCCTGTGGCTGCGGGCATGCTTGCGGTGGCGGTCTGCAGATGCCACGCTGGATCGCGCGCCTCCGGCCGCCAGTCATATGGAATGAATGAAAGTTGATATGATGACCGATTCCCGATCGCAATCTCTGCCTCGCCTGATGGTCGCCCCCAACGGCGCGCGCCGTACCAGGGCCGATCATCCGGCCATCCCCGTTACCATTCCGCAGACAGTTGAGACCGCCATTGCCTGCGCGTCGGCAGGTGCCGGGGCCATGCATTTTCATGTTCGTGACAGTGAGCAGCGCCATATCCTTGACGCAGGGCTGTATCGCGAGGCGCTGGCCGAGCTGGAGGCCGCCGTACCGGCGATGCATCTTCAGATCACGACCGAAGCTGTCGGCCGCTATCAGCCTGCTGAAATGCGTCAGCTTGCCTATGATGTGATGCCCCCCGGCATTTCAATCGGACTTGTCGAGATGATGCCGGAAGGGCGCCCGCAGGCTGAAGATATTCATCTCTACCGGACGCTTCATGAGGCCGGAACGCGAATCCAGCACATCATGTATTACCCGGATGAGATCGACCTGCTGGTCGATCTTGTCGAGGCGGCAGACCTGCCGCGCGACGAGATCTGGTGTCTGTTTGTGATTGGTCACTATACCGGGCGGATCAGCCATCCGGATCTGATACCCCCCTTCCTTGACAGGCTGGCGGCGCGCGGCCTCGATGTTGATTGGGCGGTCTGCGCCTTTGCCGAGGCGGAGAATGACAGCCTCGCCATGGCCGTGGCGCGTGGCGGCAAGCTTCGTGTCGGGTTTGAAAATTCCCTCTTCATGCCGGATGGCAGTATCGCGCCGGATAACGCGGCGCGTGTGGCGGCGGCGCGGCGGCTTTTCGGCGGCGGGTGACCGCAACGCTGTTGCCTGGTGGCATCACCCCCGTGTCAGGCCTGCTGCCCTGCGTGATGCAGATTATGCATCGCCACCGGTCAAATATAGCCCTTTGGTTACGCGCTCCCGCATTCTACCACATCAGGCTGGCGATCGTTTTGACCAGGAGACGCGCAGCGCCATGGGAATAATGTTCATGACCGATCTTGATGGCACCTTGCTGGGGCATGATGATTTCAGCTTTGCCACGATCCGGTCCGATATCCGGGAATTTCTTGATTCCGGGGTTTCGCTTGTGCCGAATTCAAGCAAGACCCGGCGGGAGATTGATGTCTTTTGTGACGAGCTTGGAACACGCCTTCCCTTCATCTGCGAGAATGGCGCCGCCATCGTCAACAGGCAGTTGATCGATCCGCCAAGCGTTTCGCAGAGCGCCCCTGTAGTGGGTCTGGCGCCAGATCGACTGAAGGCCCTGTGGGGCCGGCATATTGATATCGCGCTACAGCGTCATTGCCATTTTCTGGCTGATCTTTCCGAGGCCGAGCAGGCGTGGCATCTGGGGCTTCGGGGTGCGGCGTTGAAGCTGGCGATGGCGCGCGATTACTCGGCCCCCTTTGTCTTCACCGGGTCCGAGACGGATTTTTGCGCATTGCAGCGGCAGGCTGTGGATGGCGGGCTGGCGATCAAGAGGGGCGGGCGTGTCTGCAACCTGTCGGCGCACCATGACAAGTCGGGCTTCAATGACGCGTTGCGAACAGACTACCGCGCCGCGCGGCGTGAACTCGTCATTGTCGGTTTCGGCGACAGTGAAAATGACATCGCCATGCTTGAAGGATCCGACATTGCCTGCATCGTGCCGCGACCGGACAGCCCTCCATTGAAGCTGACCACGCCACCGCCGGATGTCATCACCGTGCGGAGAGCCGCGCCAGCGGGGTGGGTCGATGCGGCGCGGCAGGCGATGTCTTTGATTGCGTGTAAACGGGGAGAGGATCATGGGTGATTTTCAGCAGGGTGGCGTTGTCGCCACACTCCATAATTTCGACACCAAGCCACTGGAAGAACTTGAGGCCGACCTGAAATTGTTTTCAGGCTACCGGCCGATGGAACTTATCCTGCCAAGCCTTTATTCCGAACTGGACGGACCGGCACTTGACCATATTGTCGATGAAATCGCCAAGGTCGACTATCTCAGCCATGTCACCATCGGTCTCGACCAGGCGGATCGTGATGGGTATGAGCGCGCCCACAGTTTCTTTTCACGACTGAAAACGCCTTTCTCGATCCTGTGGAATGATGGCCCTCGTCTTCGCGAAATTCAGCAAGAGCTTGAGGAACGGGGGCTCGGGCCAACCGAGGCGGGCAAGGGCCGCAATGTCTGGTACTGCATCGGCTTCACCAACGCCCGTGGCAAGGCCGAGGCTGTGGCGCTTCATGATTGCGATATCCTGACCTATGACCGCAGCCTGCTGGCGCGACTGTTCTATCCCATCGCCAATCCGAATTTCCAGTTCGAGTTCTGCAAGGGATATTATGCGCGCGTCGCCGAGGGGCGGATGAATGGCCGCGTATCCCGACTTCTCGTCACGCCGTTATTGCTGGCCATGGAACGCGTTCTCGGGCCAAGCGACTACCTCGCCTTCATGAAAAGCTTCCGCTATCCGCTTGCCGGTGAATTCTCCTTTCGCCGCTCATTGATCCCGGAATTGCGGATACCATCGGATTGGGGGCTTGAGGTCGGTGTCCTGTCCGAGATGCAACGCAATCAGGCAAGCAACCGAATCTGTCAGGTCGATATTGCGGCGAATTATGATCACAAGCATCAGAGCCTGTCGGAATCCGATACCACCTCCGGCCTGTCGCGCATGTCGATTGATATTTCCAAGGTTCTGATCCGCAAGCTGGCAACGCAGGGTCATTGTTTTGGCTCGGATACTTTCCGCACCATCAAGGCAACCTATTTCCGGATCGCCCTCGATATGGTCAATTTCTACCAGAGCGATGCCGAACTCAACGGTCTGTCCTTTGACATCAATGCAGAGGAACGCGCTGTTGAACTGTTTGCCGAGAACATCATGCGGGCTGGTGATGATTTCACCTATTCGCCGATGGAAACCCCCTTCATCCCCTCCTGGACCCGTGTGAACTCGGCCATTCCCGATCTTGGATACCGGTTGCGACGTGCTGTCGAGGCTGACAACCAGGATATCAGCGCATCGTCCCGCATCCAGGTCGTGATGCCGATGGTCGGGCGTGCCGGCTGATCCAACAATCATCTTGTTGCATGCAAGACCCCGCCATGACCGCAATCAGGTTGTTCCGGTTCCGCATGACGGGGCCTGTCGAGGCATAGAGAACAAATGTCCGGAAACAGAGGATAGAGGATGACCAGCCGAATCGAAGAGGCCATCAGGATCATCAGGATGAATGACCGCGGCGGGTACACGGTACCCACCAACAGGCTATATCCCTATCAGTGGAACTGGGATTCCGGGTTCACCGCGCTTGGCATCTGGCATTTCAACAAATGGCGTGCCTGGCTTGAGATCATGGCGCTTCTGGACGCGCAATGGGAAGACGGGATGGTGCCGCATATTGTCTTCCGCCAGAATGACCCGGACTATTTTCCGGGCCCGGGCGTCTGGCAGACCGATACCGAACCCTCGACAAGCGGTCATTCACAGCCCCCGGTGCTGGCAAGCGTGGTTCTGCGGATGGTCCGTATGGGAACAGCCTATGACAGCCGCAAGGCGCGAGAGGTTTTCCCGCGGCTGATGGCGTATCACCGCTGGTTCTGCGCAGCACGCGACCCGCAGGGGACCGGCGTCATCGGCATTGTCCATCCCTGGGAATCAGGTCGTGACAATTGCCCTGACTGGGATATCGGGATGAACGGCATTACCGTTCCGGGCAATTTGATGCATTACACCCGCCGCGACACCTCGCATATCGAAAGCGATCAACGGCCGACGCAGGCGCAATATGACCGTTTCATCACCATCGTCCAGTTCGGGCGCGATGTTGGCTGGGACCATCACGCCATTCACGCGCGTGGGCCTTTCCTGATGGCTGATCCGGGGGTTCAGTTTATCCTTCTTCGCGCCAATCGTGACCTGCTGGAACTGGCGCGCCATCTCGACATGACGCAGGCCATCGACGAGATCGGCGAATGGATCGACCGGCTGACTGTTGGCGCCGACTGGTTATGGAACGACGCCATCGGCGGGTATTGCGCGCGGGATATCCGCAGCGGCGCTTTCAGCAATGCCATCACCAATGCGTCAATGCTGTGCTTCTATGGCGGTGCCGGATCGAATGAACAGCGTGCCAGCATGGCGGCGCATTGTCGGCGCATCCTGACATCCTGCCGGTACGGCATGCCAAGCTGGGACCCCGAACATGGTGATTTTGAATCCCGGCGCTATTGGCGTGGCCCTGTCTGGGCGATCATGAATCACATGATCTGGACAGGGCTTGCTGATGCTGGCGAGACAGATCTGGCGGCGCGCATTCATGATGATACCTGCAGTCTTGTCGAATCGCAGGGCATGGCGGAATATTTCGACCCGATGGACGGTGCCGGTCTTGGCGGTATGGATTTTTCCTGGACTGCCGCGATCTATCTTGATCTGTGCCGTGACGAGGTTGCCGCGCTACATGCCGAACCTGCCTGAGGCGACATGGCCGCATGCTGTTGATCTGTCCGGCGCGCTGTCAGATGCGCGGCAGATACACGGCAGATGCTGTCAGATGATGGCTGTCTCGACAATCGGGCGCCTGGCCGTGATGCGGTCAAAGGCAAAGGGCGACAGATCGAGCGATCGATATTCGCCATAGGTGATCAATTCGGCCACGCCGCGCCCCATGGCCGGGCTTTGTTGCAGGCCATGACCGGAAAACCCATTCTGGAAAATGAAATTCTGAAGCTCGTCATGCGGCCCAAGGATCGCATTCTGGTCGAGTGTGTTATAGGCGTAATGCCCGGCCCATTCCGTCACCACGCGGATGGCCTCGAATTGCGGAATCCGGGCGGCGATGACCGGCCAGACATGGCTCTGCCAGCGGTCATGATCCATCACGAAATCATCACAGGCGACGGCCGGGTCGGGGTCGGCCGGGCAGCCGGCAAGATAGGTCCGAGGCCCATCCTGGCGAAAATGCACCCCTGACGGGTCGATGGTCAGGGGCAGATCACGATCAAGCGGTGTCTCGGCGGTGAAAATCCAGGTGAATCGCTTTCGCGGCTCGACCGGCAGATCAATCCCGGCCATCGCCGCCGTGAGGGCGGCGCGGGGGCCGCTGGCATTGACGACAGTGCCGCAGGCGATGGTCTCGCCACTGGCAAGCGTCACGCTGGTGATGCGATCGCCTGCGCGGGTCATGGCCACCACCTCACCGGCAAGATAGTCAACACCGCCTTCGCGGGCGCCGCGCCGAAGCCAGTCAAACATTGTTCCGCCGTCGAAATAGCCCTCATCGCGCCGGTTGATCGACCCGAGAACGATATCTTCGACATTGTAGAAGGGATAGCGGCTGGCGATCTCCTGCGGTGTCAGCAATTCGGTCTCGGCGCCGGCGGCGCGCTGGATGGCCTGATTGCGGCGCAGCATTTCGGCAAAGGGCGCATTGTCGGCAAGATACATGTAGCCGTAAGTCTGGATGTCGAGTGCCGGCACCCGTTCGTCACCGCCCAGATGGGCCCGCAGATTTTTCACGAAATCTGCCGCGAACTGGGAAATGCGGATATTCAGCTCGGTCGAGAATTGCTGGCGCATGCAGGAATTGGTATGCGCTGTCGAGGACAGCTCATAGCTTGGGTCACGCTCGATGACCAGAACCGACCCGTCGAAATCCGCGTTGCGCGACAGGAAGAAGGCTGTTGCCGATCCCATGATCGCGCCACCGACAATCACCACATCATAGCTTGTCTTTGATGGTGTGGATGGCATGCCGGAATTTGTCATCGCCGCTCTCCCTGCACTCTGTCAGCCGGACTCCATCACCGACAATACATCCCAGCAGGCACCCATGGTGTGATAATCGACCTTGCCTGCCGGTGATTTGAACGGTTCGACCCAGGCACCCTCGCGGCTTACGATGCGGTACCAGGCGCCATGTTCATGATCCACAAGATGATCCCATGACCAGGCCCACAGCCGGTGATAATCATCACGATAGCGGGTCTTGCCGGTGCGCGCATAGAGCCGCCAGGCGGTGGCGATGGCTTCGGCCTGAACCCAGAAATATTTCGTGGCATCGGCAAAGCCGCCATCCGGCGCGTAGCCATAGACAAGCCCGCCATGGGCCGTGTCCCATCCGCGGTCCATGGCTTTGTCATAGAGCGGCATGGCCGTTGACAGATGCCACTCGGCGGGCCGGTGCGCGTCAAGCTGCAGCAGCAATTTCGCCCATTCCACCTGGTGCCCGGGCTGAAATCCCCATGGCTTGAACAGGTCGTCCGGCCTGTCGATATTGTAGGTCCAGTCATGCCGCCAGTCGGCATCGTAATGTTCCCAGACCTGCCCGTCCGCCAAGGCGGCGAGCGTGACGGTGAATTTGTGCGCCACCCTGTCGGCGCGATCCAGATAGCGCGCCTCGCCAGTGCTCTCAAAAGCCGCGATCAGCGCCTCGACCGTGTGCATGTTGGCGTTCTGCCCGCGATAGCTGTCAAGATGTGACAGATCTGCCGGGCGTTCATCCGCATAGGCGTCATGGGCCGCCTCGAAGAACTGTTCCTCCATGAAATCCCAGCAGGAGCCGAGCATCCTGTTGGCAGCATCAATGCCGATCCGCGCCGCCCAGGCCGCTGCCAGAATGACGAAGGCATGGCCATAGGCCATGGCGCGGCCATCCTCGATCACATCCGCCTTGCGCTGCCACAGATAATGGCCCTGCTTCGTCCGGTGGTGCGTTTCGAGATAGCGCAGCCCATGCGCCGCCCAGTCACGGTAATGTGGCCGGCCGGTCTGAAGAAAGGCGTTGGCATGGTTGAAGACAAAACGCGTCGAACTCACAAGGTGACGCGTGTCATGATCATAGACTGTGCCGTCATCCAGAAAATGATGGAAAAACCCGCCGGCCGGGTCAAACGCCGACGGCTCATAGAAGGCCAGAATGGACTCGACATGCGACCGCAGGAAAGCGGGGGATTCGAAATCGGGTTTGTTGGCTGTTGTCATTCCCACCTGATGTCGCGATGGCCCGCCCTGCGGGGGCTGCGCAACCCTCCATCTTCACCACTGATCTATGGATATCAGGTGGGATTTGGCTCTTCCAGTCGTAATCTGCGATCAGGGCATGGTGACAGCGGGATATTAACCAGCTTGTGATCCTGCGGGGCGTTGGTATTGTGCTGGGCATGCTTTACAGGAGACAGATGGTGTGACCGGGAACAGTGTCAGCAAGGTGGCCGTTTTCGGCCTTGGGTCGATGGGATACGGCATGGCGCAGTCGCTTCTTCGCGCCGGTCACACGGTTTATGGGTTCGATGTCGTGCCAGAGGCGGTGGCCCGCTTTGTTGCCGAAGGTGGCGCTGAGGGCGGTCTTGCCGACATCGCGCCGGATCTCGACGCGGTGGTTGTTGTCGTTCTGAATGCCGAACAGACCGAAAGCGTGCTGTTTGGCGAGTCAGGCGTTGTGCCGATGCTCCGCTCAGGTGCCGTTGTGGTGTCCTGCGCCACGGTGCCGCCGGAATTTGCCCGTGATATGGCCACCGCCTGCGAGGCGCGTCAGGTCCGGTATCTGGACGCCCCGATCTCGGGCGGGTCGGTCAAGGCTGCCGCTGGTCAGCTCAGCATCATGGCATCGGGAAGCCAGGCCAGTTTCGATGCTGCCGCGCCGATCCTTGACGCCACCGCCGAGACTGTTTTCACCATGGGTGACGCGCCGGGCGCCGGCTCGGTGATGAAGGTGGTCAACCAGCTTCTGGCCGGGGTTCATATCGCAACCATGGCCGAGGCGATTACCTTTGGCATGAAACAGGGGCTGGCGCCGGACAGGTTTCTTGAGGTGATCTCGAAATGCGCCGGCACAAGCTGGATGCTGGAAAACCGCGCGCCGCACATCATTGATGGTGACTACACCCCGCATTCGCAGGTCGATATCTGGCTGAAGGATCTTGGCATCGTCCTCGACATCGCCCGGTCCGGCAAATTCAGCGCGCCGATCGCCGCGGCGGCCCTGCAGCAATATGTGGCCGCGTCCGGCATGGGGCTGGGGCGCGAGGATGACGCCGCTGTCGCCAAAGTCTATGCCCGCAACAGCGGGCTGGACCTGCCGGGGGAGGGATGAATGGCGACAATCCTTGGCTGCATTGCCGATGATTTCACCGGCGCGACCGATCTTGCCGGGCTGCTGGCACGTTCCGGCGTTCATGTCTCGCTTCGCCTTGGCCTGCCCGACACGCCGCCCGAGGATACCGCGCCGTTCGAGGTGATCGCGCTGAAATGCCGGACCGCGCCGGTGGATGAGGCGGTGGCGGAATGCCGCGCCGCGCTTGCCTGGCTGAAACAGGCCGGTGCCAGCCGCTTCTTCTGGAAATATTGCTCGACCTTCGACAGCACGGCGGATGGCAATATTGGTCCGGTGGCCGAGGCGCTGATGGATGATCTTGGTGCCGACCAGACCATCTACTGCCCAGCCTTTCCGGAGAATGGCCGCTCGATCTTCATGGGCAATCTGTTCGTCGGCCAGCAGCCTCTTGCCGAAAGCCCGATGAAGGATCACCCGCTGACCCCGATGTGCGACAGCAATCTGATGCGTCTGCTGGCACCGCAGGTCACCCGCCCGGTCGGGCTTGCCGACAGGCTGACGGTGGCGCGCGGCGAGACAGCTCTTGGCGACAGGCTGGCGGCGCTCAGGGCCGATGATGTGGCGCATATTGTCGTCGATGCGGTGGCGAACGGGGATCTTGGTATTATCGCCGGGGCGTGCCGCGACATGCCCCTGATGACAGGCGGCTCGGCGGTGGCGATGCCGCTGCCGGAAATCTATCGCCGCGACGGGCTGCTGCCGGCCGACGCGCCGTCCCTACAGACGCCGGACCTTCCCGCCGGGGCGGTGGTGCTGTCGGGGAGTTGCTCGGCGATGACGAATGAACAGGTGGCCGCCTATGAGGGGCATGGCCCGTCGCTGCGATTGAGTCCGCTTGACCTTGCCGAGGCCGGCACCGATGCGGCGCTTGCCTGGCTGGCGGCGCAACCAATCGACAGTACGCCGATCATCTATGCAACGGCGGCACCGGATGATGTTCGCGCAGCTCAGAGCCAGCTTGGTGCCGCCAGGGCTGGCGCCCTTGTCGAACAGGCTCTTGCCGCGCTGGCGCTGGCGGCGTTCGATGCCGGCAGGCGGCGCTTTGTTGTGGCCGGGGGTGAAACGTCAGGCGCGGTGGCCCAGGCGCTTGGCCTCTCGCGGCTTGATATCGGGGCCGAGATCGCGCCGGGGGTTCCCTGGACTTTTGCCACGGTGAAAGGTGCGCCGATCGCCATTACCCTTAAATCCGGCAATTTCGGAGATCGGGATTTCTTTGCCACCGCGCTGGCCGGACTGGAGGCATGATGTCTGACGAGGCAATACTTCGCGAGCGGATCTGTCTGCTGGCCAAATCCATGTTTGACCGTGGGCTGACCGGTGGCAGCACTGGCAATATCTCGGCGCGGACAGGGGATGGCGGATTGCTGGTATCGCCAACAGGCACCAGTTTTGGTCGCCTCGATCCGGCCCGACTCAGCCGCTTTGACGCTGCCGGGACGCTGATCGATGGCGATGCGCCGACCAAGGAAATGCCGCTCCATGCCGCCTTCTACGAAACGCGGTCCAACGCCGGCGCGGTTGTGCATCTCCATTCCTGTCATTCGGTCGCGCTGTCGATGCTTCCTGATATCGACCCGGACAATTTCCTGCCGCCGATGACACCCTATGCCATCATGAAACTTGGCAAGGTGAAGCTTCTTCCCTTCTTCCTGCCGGGTGATCCGGCGATGGGCGAGGCGGTGCGCGGCCTCGCCGGAAAACGGTCTGCGGTGATGCTGGCCAATCACGGTCCGGTGGTCGCCGGCAAGGATATCGAAGCGGCCTGCAATGCTGTTGAGGAACTTGAGGATACGGCGCGGCTGGCGCTGCTGACCCGTGGGATGAACCCGCGCCTGCTGACCGAGGCGCAGGTGCGCGATGTGGTGACAGGGTTTGACATAGAGTGGGATGAATGACGAAATTCTCCGCCAATCTCGGCTTTCTGTGGTCCGACAGACCTCTTGTCGATGCCATCCACGCGGCGCATGCGGCCGGGTTTGACGCTGTTGAATGTCACTGGCCCTATGATCATGATCCAGCGGCGGTCAAGGCGGCGCTCGGTGCGACCGGCCTTGGCATGCTGGGGCTCAACACGCTTCGTGGTGATCTGGATGCAGGGGATAACGGGCTGGCCGCGCTTCCCGGGCGCCAGGATGAAGCGCGCGCGGCGATCGACAGGGCCATCGCCTATGCCGGGGCCATCGATACGCCGAACATTCATGTGATGGCAGGCTTTGCCGAGGGCATGCGGGCGGAATCCTGCTTTGTTGAAAATCTTCGCTATGCCACCGACGCGGCGCCCGGCATCACCTTTCTGATTGAGCCGCTGAACCATCATGACGCGCCTGGCTATTTCCTGAACCATACCGACCAGGCGCGGCGGATCATTGACTCGGTTGGTGCGCCGAATCTGAAATTGATGTTCGATTGCTATCACATCCAGATCCTGGAAGGTGACCTGTCGCGCCGGTTGAGCGCGAATCTTGACATCACTGGCCATATTCAATTCGCCGGGGTGCCGTCGCGTGGTCGTCCTGACCGCGGTGAAATCGATTATCGCCATGTCTTCGCGCACATCGCCGATATGGGCTATGACGCGCCGCTTGGCGCCGAATACAAGCCCGAGGACGGCGATACCGACGCCAGTCTCGGCTGGATGGACACGCTTCGCTGAGCCAGTGTGCCTGCGGCATCAGCCCATCTTGCTCTCGACATGCCGGCCTTCCTATATCTTGGCAACGTCTTCATATGGTGTTGATGGAGTGACCCATGGCCGTGCTGGCCCTTATTCACGCGGCGATTGCCGGGTTCATGCTGTTTTTCATGGCGGTGGTGCCACAGGCCGCCTTCAAGACCCTGTCGGCAAAGGCGGTTGGCGCGTTTTTGCGGGTGTTGTTCCCGCGACTGTTCCTGTTTGGCCTGGCGCTGGCGCTGGCTGCCTGTGTGGCGGCGCTGGTGGCTGACGCTGACTGGCAACTTGTTGTCTCAGGCCTGATCGCAGGCGGGTTTGCGGTGAATGTCTTTGTCCTGACACCGCGGATCAACGCCTATCGCGACCGTGATCTTGAAGGCGACGCCACGGCAAAGCGCATGTTCGGACTGCTGCATCTGGTCTCGGTTGGCATTTTCCTGTTGCAGCTTGCCGGCAGTCTGACGGTGGTTGGATTTTATTCTCTCGGCAGCGCCGTCTGAAACGCCTAGACTGCGCGCTGGCGTGCCCAGGAAAGCTGTGAGGGACGGAGCGATTTGGCCGATATTCTGAATAATTTCCTGTCCTCGGTTTTCCCTGTCGCGCTGATGTTCTTCCTTGGCTTCTGGCTGGCGCGTCGTGGCATCTTTGATGGCGACGAGGCAAGGGCGATTCTGAAATTGATCGCCCGGATCGCGGCGCCGGCCATTCTTGTCAGCATCCTTGTCACCAGCGACTTTGGCGCCGCTGACCTGACGTTGGTAGGTCTCTATCTGCTTGGCGAGGTGTTGCTCTATGCGGCGACAGCGCTGATTGGCATCTGGTTGTTCAAACTTGATTTCAAGAACGCCATACTTGTCGGCATAGGTGCGTCCTTCTCAAACCATGTGATGTTCGCCTATCCGATTGCGCAATTTGCATTTCCGGCTGACATGACCCTTCCGGTACGAAGCATCATCGCCTTCGACATCATCATTTTCGCCTTGTCGATTGTTCTTCTTGATGTGAATGCCGGCGCTGCCCGCGGTGTTGTGGCGGCGGTAATCCGGCAGGCGCGCAATCCATTGTTGCTGGCACTGATCTTCGGACTGCTGATCAACCTCGCGCCAGTCGAGGCGCCGCTGGTCCTTGTCAGGGGGGCGGGGTTCATCGCCAACACAGCCGCGCCCTGCGGGCTGTTTGCCGCCGGCGTTCTGCTGGCAGCGCCGTTTGACAGCTCGCACATGCGCCTTGCCGGCTATATAACCGGCATGAAAATGCTGGTGCACCCGGTGCTGGCGGCGGGGCTGATCCTGCTGTGGGGCGGTTATACGCTGGAGGCGGCCAGGACATCGCTTCTTGTCGCGGTATCGCCGGTCGGCATCATGGCGCTGACCTTCGCCAGCCGGTATGGCGGCGAGACAGACGCCATCGCGCTGTCGATTCTGTGGAGCTTTGTGCTGTCGGTGCTGGCGATCCCGGTATTGCTGGCGCTGTGATCCTGCGACTGCCTATAGACGCTTCAGAACGGCACCTGTCACGGCGGCGGTTCCCATGTCGCCGCCAAACTCCATCGGGCGAAGTTCATTCGCGGCAAAGCCTGCCGCGATGGTGTCCTCGATCCGCTCGGCTGCCACGGCATAGGCTGGCAGATCACATCGCGTGGCGAGATAGTCCAGCATCATCGCCCCGCTGAGGATCGCGGCAAGCGGGTTGGCCTTGTCCTGACCGGCGATATCAGGAGCCGATCCGTGAGCCGGCTGGAACAATGCGTTTTCATCACCAATTTCACCACAGGCGGCCATACCCATGCCGCCGACAAGTCCGCCGGCAAGATCGGACAAAATGTCGCCAAACATGTTCTCCATCACCATCACATCGAATTCCCAGGGCTGACGCACCATGTCGAGCGCCATCGCATCGACATAGCTATGGCTGATCTTGATATCGGGGTGGTCCTGCGCCACCTCGTTGAAAATCGACCGGAAGAAGGCCTGCGATTTGAAGACATTCGCCTTGTCGACGCAGGTCAGCCTCCCGCGCCTGCCGCGTTGGTGGCGCCTGGCCGCAAACCGGAAGGCAAATTCATGAAGCTTGCGTGTCGTGCTGGCGGAAATCCGCATGATGTCGGACACCGCGGCTGGTGCGGCGGGGTCCCCCTCGATTGGCGAACGGTCATGAACCGCCGCACTGTAGAACAGGCCTTCGGTGGATTCGCGGATGATGACAAGATCAAGCTCCGCCGCCCGTGGGTCGGCAAGCCGCTGCGGCGCGTTCGGGTAGGCCCGCACCGGGCGGACGCCGGCATAAAGCTGAAAGCGGTCGCGAAGGCGAAGATGTGGCGAAATCTCGGTACCGTCCGCATGGCGGATCGACGGCAGGCCGATGGCGCCAAGGAAGATCGCATCGGCATCACCGGCACGCTCTTCACCGCCAGGTTCCATATCGGCGCCGGTGCTGGCGAAACAGGCGGCGCCGGCCTCAATGTGATCGCAGGTAAAACCGGGCGCGCCGACAGCGGTGAGTGCCGTTGTGGCGACCGTCAGCGCCGCGTCGGTGACATCACCGCCAATCCCATCACCGCGAATAATGGCCAGTCGTGGTGCGCGCGCCATATCTGTCTGTCCTTCCTGCGTTACGAACGTCAGGAGCAGCATGTCATCGGGTCATTGATCAATCAATGCCAGGCGATAAGAGGATCACGGGCCAGAATTATTGGCCAGAATTATTGACCGGAATTATTGGCCGGAATATGCTGGTGGCGAAATGCTGACGGGGGGCAATGAAAGGGTATTGGTGATCAGGTCGCCGGCACCAGATCAGCATCCTCGCCTGTCGGGATTCGAAAGGTCAGTTCAAGGGCGCTGAAGGCAATTGTCTTCGTGGAATTGTCCCAGGGCGCCTGGCAGCGCAACCGCACATGCGGAATATCGTTGAGAGTGATCATCTCGACGATCTTGAAGGGCAGGCTTGTCACCCTGTTCACCAGCACGTCGCCAATGTCGTGGGATATATGTTTTGGTGATCCAAACAAACGCAATCTCCAAAAAAAATGGACCAGTTGCAGAGGTTCGGCCGAATTCCCCTTGAAAAAAACGGTTTTTGCGCTCAATGTGAGCAACGTTAATTGTATCTGTTGCTGGTTCCCATGTCTTCTGAACAAAATCTGTCCCTTGAGGAAAATTTCGTGCCCATCTGGCGGCGGTTTCTTGAAATGGAAATCATCCGCAGCCAGCATTGTCTGAAGGTTGCCGGCAGTGCCAACGCCTATCTGGTCCTTCAGGTCATCTGCTGGCACCATTTTCTGCTGGTTGGCGAAGACCTTGAAGAAACGACCCTTGATGCCACGAGATTAGGCTGGGTTGCGCTGTCGAGCCAGCCTGGGGCGAAGGGCAAGAAACTGACCTATGCGCTGATCGCCGAACTCACCGGTCTCGACAAGGAAACAGTCCGCCGTAACGTCAAGGCACTCGCCGAGCGCGGCTTTGTCACGGCAGACAGAAAGCTTGGGGTGATGTATGCGCCCACTGAAGAGCGGAATGACCAGATCGTCAATGAGCTCAACGTCTTTGAACTCAGACTGGTAAAGCAATTCGCACAGACACTTGTCAGATACGGCTTCATACCCACGCCCGCGGATTGACGGGCATCGACACGACCCGGCACCTCCATAGCAAGAACTTCGCTGTCGGTGCCGGCGGCAAGAGTGGCCCGGCCCTGACCGGAAATCGCCGACCCGTCGCCGCGTTTCGCCAGATGGTCGCCGGCTGTCACTTCACCTTCCGAGATCAGAAGACAGGCCTGTCCCTCGATATGGTGGGTCAGGCTGGTATTGGCGGCCGGCGTGCCGGCACAGATCCGCGCGTCCTGATGGCACCGCGGCGCACATAGGCGATGATTTCCATATCCACATGAGGATGGGCGGGAATTCTGACGTCATGATGGCGGTTGCCAGATGCTGGATGGCGTGCTTCAACCTTGGCCTGTGAACCGCCGGAAAGGGATGTCATGGCCATTGCTGTTGAATGTGTTGTCAATTGTCACGCCAAGCTTGGTGAAGGCGCGTTCTGGGATGTGGCTGACCAGACATTGTGGTGGGTTGATATCAAGGCTGGCCACATTCACAGCTTCGACCCTGAAACAGGGCTTGATGCGACATTTGACTGGGGCGAACAGGTTGCCTGCCTTGCCAGGCGTGATGCTGGCGGGCTGATCGTTGGCACGGCAAGCGGGATTCATCTGTTCGATCCGGAAACAGGTGCCCGTGACCAGCTTGCCGACCCCGAGGCGGGGCTTGCCGGGAACAGGTTCAATGATGGCGCGACGGACCCGCAGGGGCGGTTCTGGGCCGGCACGATGCGTGATGACGGCTCGCCGCCGGAACGCCGTGGCCGCTTTTACAGGATTGACGCCAGTCATGATCTGACATCCTGGTTCGACCCGGTCTTTACCAGCAATGGCCTGGCTTTCTCGCCTGATGGCAGCGTGATGTATTTTGCCGATACCAATCGCGATGTGCGCACGATCTGGGCCTGCGATTATGACCTTGATACCGGCATCCCTTCGAACCAGCGTCTGTTCTTCGACACGCGCGATATCGCTGGCCGGCCGGACGGCGCCACCGTCGACGCTGACGGCTGCTACTGGATGGCCGGTTTTGGTGGCTGGCAGGTGGTGCGGATTACCCCTGACGGGCGGGTCGACCGCGTCATCGACATGCCAGTGGAACGACCGACCAAGGTAATGTTCGGCGGTGCTGACCTGGGTACGCTGTATGTCACCTCGATGGGGGATGGTCTTGTCGATGACGCATCGCAACCGCAGGCAGGTGGGCTGTTCGCCATCACCGGGCTTGGCGTGGCCGGCGTGCCGCAGGCCCGTTTCGCCGGTTGATTGCCGGTCAGGGATGCCGCCCGGCCCGGCCGGGCCATGGCCTCGACGGGGCCTTTTATGCTACAAAATGATCAGGGCTGCAGGCCAGCTTGCCTGCTGTGGAAAGAAGGATGATGACCGAGGACAGGTTCGACAGATTGCGCGAATGGATGGAGCTTGAATTCGAGGAGACTCTCGATGATCTCCTTGAGGTCGAGTTCAACGAACCGATGCTCTCCGAGGAAGTTCGCAATTTCTACCGGCAGCAACACCCCGACAGTCTTGAGGGTCGGGTCTATTACCCGAACCTGCTTCGCCTGCAGGCGGAAATGATCAAGCTTCAGGACTGGGTTGTCGAAGAAAACGCAAAGATCCTGATTATCTGCGAGGGTCGTGACAGCGCCGGCAAGGGCGGAGTCATCAAGCGGATCACGCAGCGTCTGAATCCGCGGGTGGCCCGCGTCGTGGCACTGCCAAAGCCATCCGAGCGCGAGATGTCGCAATGGTATTTCCAGCGTTATGTGCCGCATCTTCCTGCTGGTGGTGAAATCGTTCTGTTCGACCGGTCATGGTACAACCGCGCCGGCGTCGAGCGGGTCATGGGGTTCGCAAGCGATGAGCAGGTCGAGCAATTCTTCCAGGACGTCACCGAATTTGAACGAATGCTGGTGCGATCCGGCATCATTCTGCTGAAATACTGGTTCTCGATCACCGATGAGGAACAGCAGCTTCGCTTCATGATGCGGATATACGACCCGATGAAACAATGGAAGCTGTCACCGATGGATCTGGAGAGCCGGATCCGCTGGGAGCAATATACCAAGGCCAAGGAAGAGATGTTCGAGCGCACATCGATCAGTGAGGCGCCCTGGTACATTGTCGAGGGGAATGACAAGAAGCGCGAGCGGCTGAATTGCATGGAACATATCCTCTCGCGGATACCCTACCGCGAGATTCCGCATGAGAAGATCATCCTTCCCGAACGCGTTTTCAATCCGGATTATGAGCGGCGCACCCTTCCCGACAACCTCTATGTTCCCAAAATCTACTGATCATTCCCGGCCTGCCACTTGGCGACGCGCCAAAGGCGTTGCTTCGCCACATGCGGCGGCAGCGGCTTTTCGCTGATCAACAGGCCATCGGTGATGTGTCCGGTGATGGCCTGTCCGGTGATGGCCGGGCCGCCAACGATCTTGTGGCGCCCTCAGGATCAGGTTCAGACGCGGTTTCCCGCGCTGGCGTCGCCGCGCATAACGACTGACGCCTCACATCGTCTCCGGGTTTCGCCTGTCGGTGGTCAGTTTGAAAAGGCGACAGCCGCGGCGCAGATGGCGATGGCGATACCGCCGCGGCCAAGCTGAACCAACCGTTTCATCAGGGCGGCGTTGGGTGGCCGCTTTGCCTTCATCGCGCCATACACATGCATGTTGCCTAAGACCGATATGCCAAGGACAATCGCCGCGCCAAGAAGCTTGACATGAAACGCGCCATTGATTGCCAGCCCGCCATAGATCAGATGGGCCAGTCCAATACCGGTGATCCACAGCGTCAGGATCGAACCAAGACCAATATAGCCAAGCTTGGCAAACGCCTTGCCGATATGCGGAGGTGGCACTTCGCCAGCACGAACATAGGCCGATTGCATGACACCGCTGCCAACGGCAACCCCGCCAGCAAACAGGATCGCGAAATAATGCAATATCTTCAGACCGATTTCCATGAACCCCTCCCCACACTCAAAATCCGGCATCAGTAAACAATGGTGGTGAATCCAAGTCCAGCAGAGATGGAAACTGTTATTTCTAATTGACCATGAATCGAAGTAATGTCGCGTTGGTCATACCAGCATAGTGTATCGACCAGATGGCTGGCGGTTTGCTTGATCAGAATTGCTTATAAACCGTCTCGAAACATAATTGACATCAGCGAGACTTACGCCACACTGTTGTGACGTGGCCGGATTGTGTGATGGCCGCGCAGCATACCTCATCCAATACAATTTCCGCGCTGTAGCCCGCGGCTCTTTGATTTATGGAGGTACATCATGAATATGGGTTTAGCGCCCCGTCCGGCAAATGAAGAATTGCGTGCGCAGACAGTTGTGAAGACGGGCCTGATCGACGCACCAAACCCCGACATGTTCCAGATCTATTGCGACCTTGCAAAGGATTTGACCGGGTTTGAAACGGCAACCTTCAGTCTCTATGACGGTGAGATGCAATGTGCCATCGCAAAGGCTGGCGTGGAAGATTTCGTACCCGGTTCAAAGACTGAACGATCCGATTTGAATGTGTGTTCCTATGTGTTGCTGGATACCGAGCCTCTGTTGATGGAGGACATGATCAAGGATCCGACCTGGAAGGATCATCCAGCTCTGGAGGGTTTGGAAAAGGGGCCGGGATATGCAGGCTTTCCGGTGATCAACAGCGAGAATTTCGCGCTTGGCACGCTTTGCATGATCAATTTCAGCGGTCCGAAGGGACTCAAGGACGAGCAGGTCACACAGGTCAAGAAAATCACCAGCAGCATAGCTCAGATGCTCGACCTGCAGATCAAGCAGAAGGAATTGACATCGCAACGCATGCTCGACGCGCTGGCGCATTTCCAGAAAATCGACGGGAATTTTGGTCTCAATGACTTCAAGATTTACATGTCGCTCTGCTCGGAGATGAATGTTCCCGGCGAGGATGCCGCCGGACTGATCCGAGTTGGCCTTGCTGAAATTGATGGTGCGGGTCGGGTCCAAATGACCGAAGCTGGCCGGAGATTGCAATTCGACATGAACCTTCAACAGAAGGCGATGAAACGGATCAAAATGGACGCTGGTGAGGCGGAAGCCCTGCTGGACGAGATGTTTGCGGAGATCGAGTAGTCATGTTTGCGAAAATTTTCAATTTCAAATTCAATGGCGTCGCTGAAGCCAAGGTCGCCGCATCCTTCATCTCTGATGCTTTCGGAAAGCTCATCGTCGACAGCAACATGCGTTCCTTGAATATCTCGATTGGCAAGTGTGGCAGCCTGTCTATCCAGACAAAGTTCGAATCAAGTGACGATCTGAAACGCTTTGAGGTCAAGGCCGGTGAAGTGTTTGCGGATCTCAAACAGACCTTTGTCTACAAGGAAGACAATTACGCTGGCGTCTACATCTTCAATTATGAGGCCGAGGCCATCAAGGCAGAGGTCGTGGCAAACTAGGAACCTGCCGCGCAGGCTTCGCGCGCTTGTGTCTGGCGGCCACAGGGTGGCCACAGGGCGGCTACGGGGTGGCCACAGGATGGCCACAGGATGGCCGGGCACCGCAATGTCGGCAACATACAGGCATCAGGCATGATCGGCAGGGCGAGGTTTCATCACCCCCTGCCACCCGACCGCCCCCGCGTTTTTTCATTTCCAGAAGTTGTCTGTGTGACGCATAAACCGGCGCATGGACTGCGCCTGATGACGTTGGGTCCTTGCCTTTCGCGTGGTCTTCCGCAAGATAGCGCGACGCCAGCCGGCGTTCTGATATGCCTTTTCACCCGGCCCCATCGCCCATAGAGGAGCCCCCGCCTGTGACAGCTTCCGATACCGATCAGATTGGCGCGCTGGCCGCTCTTGCCACAGCCTCGCTTCCGCTCTGGGATGTCCCGGTGGATGCCACGGCCAGCCTGATCAATCTGTCGGAGAACGCCACCTATCTTGTCCAGTCCCCATCCGGTCACCGCATGGTTCTGCGCCTGCATCGCGAGGGCTATCACAGCCGCCGCGCCATCGCGTGCGAGCTTGCCTGGATGGCGGCGCTCAGCCGTGAAGGGGGGGTCGAGACAGCGCGGCCGCTTCCCGGGCGCAATGGCGAGGTGATCCAGGAAAAGGGCACCTCCACACTGGCGCCGCGGCGCATGGTGATGTTTGAATTCCTTGATGGCGCGGAACCCGACCCCGACCAGGATCTGGTTGCCCCGTTCCGGCAGCTTGGCGCGATTGCGGCGAAGACGCATCTTCACACCATCAGCTGGACCCGGCCAGAGCCGTTTGAGCGGCTGGTCTGGGATGATGAGATGGTGTTTGGCCCGCACGCCACCTGGGGCAGCTGGCGTGCCGCACCGGGCCTGGATGGTGACAGCACGGAAAGTCTCGCTGCCGCCGAGGCTCTGCTGCGTGAACGTCTTGCCGCCTATGGTCGACAGGATGACAGATATGGGCTGATCCATGCTGACATGCGGCTTGCCAACCTTCTGATTGATGGTGGCAGGACGCGGCTGATAGATTTTGACGATTGTGGGTTGGGATGGTTCATGTACGACTTCGCCGCTGGCATCAGTTTCATGGAGGACCACCCGCAGGTGCCGGCGTTGCGCGAAGCCTGGCTTGACGGCTATCGCGCAGTGCGGCCGCTGAGCGCCGCCGATGAGGCGGAGATCGACAGTTTCATCATGCTGCGCCGGATGGCGTTGCTGGCATGGATCGGCTCGCATTCGGGCACGGATCTGGCGCGCGCGCAGGCCCCGTATTTCGCGTCTGTCTCGGCGCGGCTGGCGCGTGATTATCTTGGTCGGTGCGGCTGATGGGGCGGTTCGGTCTTTCTCCTGACGAAGCGCGTGGCCACCTTGCCATGCTCGGATTCTCGGCGCTTGTTGCTGGATCCTTCAGCCTTGGCACGATCGTCGCCAATGACATCGACCCGCAGGCCATCACCGCGGCCCGATTTGTTCTGGCGACCATCGTCATGGGGTTTGTTGCCGCCATGCAGCGCGATCTGAAGCCATCGCATCTTCGCAAACCCTGGCGCTATTTCATTCTTGGTGGGCTGTTCACCCTGTATTTCGTCCTGATGTTCGAGGGTCTGAAGACAGCCACGCCGGTGTCGGCGGCGGCGGTGTTCACGCTGATGCCGTTGATGTCGGCTGTTTTCGGCTGGGTACTGCTCCGTCAGGTCACGACGCCGCGCATGGCGGCGGCGCTTGCCATTGCTGGTGGCGGGGCGTTGTGGGTGATCTTCCGGGGCGATCTGTCGGCGCTGTCGACACTGGATGTTGGCCGCGGCGAGTTAATCTATTTCATCGGCTGCATCGCGCATGCCCTCTATACGCCGATGGTGCGCAAGCTGAACCAGGGCGAGGGGGCGGCTGTCTTCACCTTCGGTATGCTGATTGCAGGCTCGATCCTGCTTGGCATTGTCGGGTTCGGTGCCATTCGTGCCACCGACTGGTTGGCCCTGCCACCCATGGTCTGGATCACCATTGGCTATCTGACGATATTCTCGACCGCCTCGTCCTTTTTCCTGCTGCAATATGCAACGCTGCGGCTGCCAAGTGCCAAGGTTATGGCCTATTCCTATCTGACCCCGGGATGGGTGATGCTGTGGGAAATCGGCTTTGGCAACGCGCTGCCGCCGGTGCCGATGCTGCTTGGCCTTGTCGCCACGGTGGTGGCGCTGGTGATGCTGCTTCGCAATGAGGATCAACCGGGCTAGCAATTCTGGCACAGGCGCAGCGCGTCGGTCACCGCTGCATTGACGTTGCGGCTGGCAACGGCATCGCCAATGCGGTGAAGCTCGAATCCCGGCGTGTCTCGACTGGCCAGCGGCTGTGTGATGCCCGCCACCATCGCGCCAAGATCGGTTACGCCGCCATTGCGCGCCAGAGGCGCCAGTTCGTGGAACAGCGCATCCGCAGGAACGGTGCCATAGTCGAAAATCACCTGCGCTGCGCCGGTCTCGATCTGCTTGCCGGTCAGTTCGCTCCGCAGCCTCGCGACCAGCCTGTTGCCGTCACGCCTGACCCCGACAAGCGCGTGTTCGGTGGTGATCTCGATCTTGGCCTCGGCCGCCCATTTGCGCCAGATAACCCGCTCGGCATAGGCCTGTTCCATGGCCGGGGTCTCGTCGATGGTCACAAGGCTGACGCGCGCGCCGGCGGCATGCGCGACATCGGCGGCGCTCAACGCCACATGCCGCCCGGTACCATCGATAACAAGAACATCGGCAGCCGGCGCCACAATTCCCTGAATGACATCCCACGGGCTGGTCAGTGCATCGCCGCCAGGCACCCAGTCGGTATTGGGAACCCCGCCGGTGGCGATGATCACAAGGTCGGGATTGCGGGCCAGAATATCCTCAGCTTCGGCAAATACACCGCATTGCAGATCGACACCAAGACGTTCGATTTCAGCGATCCGCCAGTCGACAATGCCGATCATGTCGCGGCGCCAGCTGGCGCGTGATGCCAACAGAACCTGTCCACCGGCACGCGGCGCGGCCTCTAACAGTGTCACCTCATGGCCGCGCGTGGCTGCAACCCGTGCCGCTTCCAGCCCGGCTGGTCCGGCCCCGACAATGATGACACGGCGAGGGGATGCGGCGATTTCAATGCGGTGGTTCAGAACCGCCTCATGACCTGTGGCCGGGTTGTGAAGACAGGTTGGCCGTCGGTGCGACATGCAATGGGTGGCACCAACGCAGGGCCGGATCCTGTGTTCCTCGCCGGCGGCGATCTTTTCGACAAGATGCGGATCGGCAATATGCGCGCGTGTCATCCCGACCAGATCAATCAACCCTTCGGCGATGGCATGACGAGCTGTTGCGACGTCGGAAATCCGCGCCGCGTGCATGACTGGCAGGTCGATCTTTTCGCGAAAGGCGGCCGCCCTGGTCAGCCACGGCGCTGTTGGCGAGGCCATGCCCGGCATATTGTCGATGGCAAGACCGGCATAGGTGTCCATGCGGCCATAGATGGCGTTGAAAAAATCCAGAACGCCCTCGGCCTGAAAGCGATGTGCGATGGCAAGGCTCTCCTCAAATCCAAGCCCATCTTCGTGTCCTTCATCGACGATGAAACGAAAGCCAAGAAGAAAGTCCGGCCCAACGGCCTTGCGGATGGCCGTGAAGATATCAATTCCGAAGCGGCAGCGGTTTTCCAGTGACCCGCCATAGGAGTCTGTCCTCCGGTTCATCGCCGGCGACAGGAACTGGCCAATCAGATGTGCGCCTGACAGACATTCGATGCCGTCCAGCCCGCCAGCCTGACAGCGACGCGCGGCAGCGACAAAATCGGCTGTCACGCGGGCGATGTCCTGATCCCCCATCTCCTTGGGGATGCTGCGATGCAGCGTTTCGCGAATCACCGACGGGGCGATGGTTGGTAAAATCGCATCCTTGTCGAACTCGCCGCGCCGCCCAAGATGTGTAATCTGGCACATCAGGGCGCTTCCGGCCTCGTGGATGCGTGATGAAAATCGCGTCAGATGCGGAATGACCTCATCAACCCCAAGATTGAGCTGTGGCATCACCGATGGTGAATCGATCGAGACATTCGATGAGCCGCCGAACATCGTCAATCCGATCCCGCCGCGCGCCTTTTCAAGATGATAGGCCTGGTACCGATCAGCCGGCATGCCGCCTTCGCCAAGACCGCAAGCGTGGCTTGTGCTCATGATCCTGTTGCGAAGTGTCACCTGTCCCAGTTTGAAGGGTTGCAGCAGCGGGTCTGTTATCCTGGCCGTCATTCCGTCAACCTCCCCCGATGCAATCCACAGTACCAAAATCATGCGGCGAAGCTGGACAGGTTGCAATAGCGCGGCATATTTGGCCCTTGCCGGCCGGCGGCGAAGCCGCGATGCTGGCGGTACCAAGACAGACCATCCGGGACGGTCCTGAATGTCGGACAGCAACATCACAAACCGCCAGCGGCGCGGGCGGCGGGCCAAGACGTCCGCATCGGCGGCGGCGGCCGCGCCACTGCTGGCGCCTGTCGGCGGCAGGCTGCGGCTTCTAGATGAACCGGACCTGCAACGGATCCATCAGACAGCGCTGACCTTGCTGGCGCGCACCGGCATTGCCGGGGCGCCGGCGGCGGCGATTGAACTGGCGCGCGCGGCGGGCGCGACGTTCGGTGATGATGGCAGGCTGTGTTTTCCGGAAGCGCTTGTCGAGGCCGCGCTTGCCGGTCTGCCGCGTGACATCAGCCTTCATGGGCGAGGTGACGCAGCTGCCCTGATGCTTGGCGGCAATGCCGTACATGTCGGCACTGGCGGTGCCTCGCCGGAAATTCTCGATCTTGTCAGCGGCCAGTACCGGCCCTCGACACTTGATGATATTCATCTTGCGGCACGGCTTGTCGATGGTCTTGAGCATATTCATTTCTTCAGCCGGCCGATGGTGGCGCGCGATATCGAATCGCCATTGCAGATGGAGGTGAATACCGCCTGGGCCTGCCTTGCCGGCACCACGAAACACATCATGGTCAGCGCCTCTTCTCCTGAGGCGGTCGATGAGATTGCCGAGCTTGTCTATATGCTTGCCGGGTCCGAGGCGGCGTTCCGGGCCGCGCCCTTCCTGTCGCTGAATGTCAATCATATCGTTCCCCCGCTGCGTTTTGATGCCGATTCCGTGGCTGTGCTGTTGCGGGCGGTCGAGCGTGGCATCCCGGTGATGGTCAACACCTTTGGCCAGCTTGGCGCGTCAAGCCCGGTCACCATTGCCGGATGCGTGGCGCAGACAACCGCAGAAACGCTTGCCGGCATGGTGCTGGCATGGCTGGCGGACCCGGCGGCGCGGGCCATTTTCGGGCCGCGGCCGATGGTGACGGATCTGCGGACCGGCGCGATGTCGGGCGGCGGCGGTGAGCAGGCCAAGCTGACAGCGGCGGCGATCCAGATGGCGCGGTTCTATGGGCTGCCAAGTTCGACCATCGCCGGTGCCACCGATTCGAAATGGCCCGACGCGCAGGCTGGCCACGAGAAATGTCTTGCGGTCACGCTGGCGGTTCAGGCCGGGGCGCATTTCATCACCCAGGCGGCCGGAACGCAGGCAAGCCTGATGGGAACCTCGCTTGAGTCCTATGTGATCGACAATGACATGCTGGGCGCGATCCTCAGCGCGCATACCGCCATCGAGGTGTCCGATGATACGCTGGATGCGGCCGCCATCCATGACGCGGCCACCGGTGCCGGGCATTTCCTTGGCGAGGTCAGCACGCTGGCGCGGATGACAAGCGATTTCCTCTACCCGGCCATCGGTGACAGGCGCGGCATTGCCGCGTGGCAGGATGATGGCCGGCCCGACAGCTGGCGGCGGGCTCATGAGCGGGTTCGTGAAAATCTGGCCGCCCCGCCCCGTCAGCTTGTCGATCCGGCGCTGGCAGCACAGATTGAATCAAGGTTTGCGTTGAAACAATTGACGCGGACGCTGCCACACAGCCCGGACTCACCCCCGGACTCACCCCCGGCCAATGATGAGGTATCCCATGTCGGATGACAGTTTCTTCACGCCTGTTTCGGCTCTTGATATGCCGCGTTTCGCCGGCATGCCGAATTTCATGCGGCTTCCGCATCTGACGCTGGATTCGCCGCGTATCAATGAGGTTGAAATGGCGCTTGTCGGTGTTCCCTGGGACGCCGGCACCACCAACCGGCCCGGCCCCCGGCATGGCCCCCGGCAGCTCCGTGATCTGTCGACGATGATCCGGGCGATGAACCCGGTAACAGGTGTGGCGCCTTTCACGATGGTGAACTGTGCCGATCTGGGGGATGTTGGCCCCAATCCGATCGACCTTGATGACAGCATGCAGCGGATCACCGGTTTCTATTCCGAACTGGCGCGCCGCGGGATCACGCCGATGACGGCTGGCGGCGATCATCTGGTCTCGCTTCCGGTGCTTCGTGGCATTGCCAGTGACGGGCCACTCGGGATGATCCATTTCGATGCGCATACAGATTTGTTCGACAGCTATTTTGGCGGGTTTCGCTACACCCATGGAACGCCCTTCAGACGCGCCATCGAGGAAGGGTTGCTTGACCCGAAGCGGGTTGTGCAGATTGGCATCAGGGGCACCGCCTACAATACCGAGGATGTTGACTGGGGCCTGTCGCAGGGGGTGCGGATCATCCGCATCGAGGAATTGTTTGATCGCGGCATTGCCGATGTGATGGCCGAGGCCCGCCAGATTGCCGGTGACTCGCCAACCTATTGTTCGTTCGACATCGATTTCATCGATCCCAGCTTTGCCCCGGGTACCGGCACGCCCGAGATTGGCGGTGTTACATCCTTCCAGGCGCAGCAGGTGGTGCGCGAGCTGTCCGGCGTGAATCTGGTCGGGGCCGATCTTGTCGAGGTGTCGCCACCCTTTGATGCCGCCGGCGGCACAGCCTGGATTGGCGTGTCGATCATGTTTGAGTTGATGTGCGTTCTTGCCGAGGCGATTGCCGCGCGGCGCGCTGGCTAGAGAAGGGTCAACCCTGGCTGGCGGTGGCTTCCATTTCGGTCCACATCTGGGTTACCCATTGCCGGATGATCAGCGCTTCTTCCCAGCGGTTGGACATCTCGCGGCCGTCGGCACCTGTCATGGCATATTCAGGTGGCCCAAGTTCGCACAGGAAAATACAATCCCCTGTTTCGTTGCGGGCGCGCCAGCTTTCCAGCCCATCACGCCACCACCCTTTGAACAGATCGACCCATTTTGCATGTTGCGGGAAATCCAACTGAAGCTGGATCTGCTGGCGGCTGGCGACGCGCCCCTGGAAACTGTCCGATCGTTCGATGATCCGGTGGATCAGCCCGGCGTCACGCGGGTCGAGCGGCAGCTTGAATTCGCGGTCGACGACGAAATGTGACAGGTCGGCGCAAAGCCGCATCTCGGGCACGGCATCGATCAGACACAAGGTGGCATAGAGATCATTGGTGATGCAGTTGCGATGCGTTTCGAACTGGATCGGCATGCCGACGTCATCCGCCATGTCGATCCAGCGCCGGATGACCGGAATCATTCCGTCAACGCTGAGCGGCATGACCTGACCGATGACATCGACGAAGGGGGCGCCAAAATCCTTTGCCATGATCAGCGTTTCGCGAAGCGATTCGATGCTTTTTGGAAAGGCGACGATCAGCGGCGTGAGCCCGGCGCGTTCCATATGCGGGCGCACCTCGCGGGCCTGCGCCACATCGCCGGCGCCAAGATCAATGGCCATGCCGTCATAGCCGGCCGCGGCGACCATGTCACAAATCCGGTCATAGGGAAGGATCGTGCCGCTGTCGTCATGCGGCATCATCGCCCAGAGCGAGGTGAAGGTTTTGAGCTGACGCGATGACATGGGTCTGTCAGGCTTCAAGGCGCGCCGTGCGGCCATCGGCCACCGGAACGATCCAGGCCTCATCCATCGGCCAGCGGCTCTCATCCTTCTGCATCAGGCGCTTGATCACCTCGATCTGAAACTCGATCCAGCCCATGCGATGCACCGGCCCTGCCACTGACTCGATCTTGTCATTCAGCTTGCGAAGCTGCCAGAACGGCACCGATGGATAGCTGTGATGCGCGGTGTGATACGGCATCTGCCAGCACAGCCAGCGCATGATGGCGTTGGTACGGGTCGAACGGGTGTTGTTCAGAATGTCGGTCTCATGCGACAGCCCAAGATGCTCGATCGTGTTCTGAAGCTGGTGAACCCATTTCGTCAGCACCATTGGCAGCAGCCAGAAGGTGACGGCGGCCCAGCTTTCAAACGCAATCGACAGCGCCGCGATAACCGCATAGCCGGCGATATGAAGGCGGGATTCGCTGATGATTTTGGCCTCCAGCGCGGCGCTGATATAGGGCTCGATGATGATTCCGCGGGCGCGCCTGACCAGCCCGGTGACGCGGTTCATCCAATAGGTGATCCCGATGAAATAAAGGCTGTAGCTTTGCAGTGTGTAGGGTGCCCGGGTCAGTTCGCCGTCGCGTTCCCAGTTTGATGTCCAGCGATGATGTGCCTGGTGCATCACAAGGTCGTAATCGCGGGGGAAAATCATCGCGAAGCCGACAAGCCGTCCAAAAATCTCGTTCAGACGCCGCGTGCGAAAGACCGTCCAGTGCGAAAGTTCATGCTGTGCCGCGTAAAGAAAATTGACGACAACCCCAAGGGCAAAACCCGTTGCCAGCACCCACCATGTCCCCATGGCCAGAAAATGCAGATAACCAAGAAGGACGATTGCCGCGAGATGGCTTGCCATCTGCACGCCACCGGCCAGATCGGACTTTGCGTTGAATTCCTTCAATTCTGCGCCGCTCAGCAGTTTGCGGGTCGAAAAGCTCTCTTCCACGAGTGTCACCTCATTTGGTCTTTATTGACATCAGGTTACCAGCCTATGACCACCACCATCAAGGCGCGATGCGGCTGGTGGTCACACGCGGCGCCATACCTGACGCCATGAGTGACGCCATGAGCGACGCCGGGCCGCAACAGCCGGAAGGATCAGGCCTACATCCGGCTTGTCGCGGCATCCCCCAGATTTTCCAGTCCGCGCTGTTTCAACAGCTCGTCCAGCCAGTCCGGGTCCATCTCCGGAACCGAGCTCAGCAGCAGGTCGGTATAGGCATGGTGTGGCGGGGTGAACATCTCGTCCTTCGGGCCGGCCTCGACAATCAGCCCGTCCTTCATCACCACCACCTCATCGGCGATGGCGCGCACCGTCGACAGATCATGCGTGATCAGCATGTAGGACAGCTTCATCTTGTCCTGAAGGTTGGTCAGCAGCTTCAGGATGCCCTCGGCGACAAGCTGGTCAAGGGCCGATGTCACCTCGTCACAGATAATGAATTTCGGTTCCGCCGCCAGCGCCCGCGCAATGCCGATGCGCTGCTTTTGTCCGCCTGACAATTCCGAGGGAAGGCGGTGAATGAATTCGGCCGGATCAAGTTCGATCTGTTCAAGAAGCTGTTCCACGCGGCGGCGTTTCTCGGCGCCCTTCAGCCCAAGATAGAATTCCACTGGCCGGCCGATGATCTCACCAATACGCTTGCGCGGATTCAACGCGGTATCAGCCATCTGATAGATCATCTGCACCTGGCGCAGCTGATCAAGGCTGCGTTTGCGGTAATCAGCCGGAAGAACCGCGTTGTCAAAGGCGATTTCACCCTGCCGCGGTGGCAACAGGCCGGTGATGCAGCGCGCGGTGGTCGATTTGCCCGATCCCGATTCGCCGACAACGGCGACGGTCCGCCCTTCATGGATATCAAAGCTGACATCGCGGACAACCGGATCGCCATCGCCATAGGCGGCGGTCACGTTGCGAAGGCTGATGACCGGCGTGGCCCCCTTTTTCACGGCAGGTTTCTGTGGACGCTGAAAGCTTCGCACCGCCCAGAGTGACTTGGTGTAGTCCTCGCGAGGTGAATTCAGCATGGTGCGGGTGTCGGCTTCCTCGACCTCGTCACCGCGAAGCAGCACCTTCACCCGGTCGGCCATCTGCGCGACAACGGCAAGGTCATGCGTGATGTAGATGGCCGCCGTCTGGAACTGATCGACAATTTCGCGGATCGCTGCCAGCACCTCGATCTGTGTTGTCACATCGAGCGCCGTTGTCGGCTCATCGAAGATAATCAGGTCGGGGCGGCAGGACATCGCCATGGCTGTCATGGCCCGCTGCAACTGCCCGCCCGACACCTGGTGTGGATAGCGGAAACCGATCTCATCCGGGTTTGGAAGGCGCAGCCGACGATACAGTTCGATGGCGTCGGCCTCGGCTTCACTCCGGCTCGCCAGACCGTGGAACAGTGGTGCCTCGGAATGCTGGTTGATGATCTTGTGCGCCGGGTTGAAGCTGGCGGCGGCAGACTGCGCGACATAGGCGATACGCTTGCCAAGAAGCTGGCGTCTGATTTCCGGTGTCGCGCCAACGAGATCAATGCCGTCGAACGCAACCGACCCGCCAACAATCTCGCACCCGTCACGGGTAAAGCCCATCGCGGCGAGACCAAGCGTCGATTTGCCAGCGCCGGATTCGCCAATCAGCCCCAGAACCTCGCCCCGCTTCAGATCAAGATCGACCCCATTGATGATCCGCACCCGTGCCTCTTCGGTGATGCCGTCGATTTCCAGATCGCGGATCTGGACAAGCGTGTCCTGAGCAGCTGTGTCCGTGACTTGTGTCTCATTGGCAGCCATGGACCCTACTCCTTCAGGCCGGACGCGCGGTGCAGCATCCAGTCAACGACGAAATTCACCGCGACGGTCAGCAGCGCGATGGCGCCTGCCGCCATCAGTGGCAGCGATGCTGTCAGCGGGCTGATGACGGCGAAATTGATGAACTGGGACAGGTCACGGACCATTGTTCCCCAGTCGGCGAGTGGCGGCTGGATGCCGATGCCAAGGAAGGACAGCGAGGCGATTGTCAGGAAGACAAAACAGAAACGCAGGCCAAACTCGGCAAGCAATGGCGCGAAGGCGTTTGGTGTGATCTCGCTGAAGATCAGATAGGACAGTTTTTCGCCCCGAAGTTTTGCCGCCTCGAAGAAATCCATCACCACGATATTCATCCCGACGGCGCGCGCCAATCTGAACACGCGGGTTGAATCAAGCACGGCAATGATCAGGATCATGAACAGCGTCACCATTGATTTCTGCGATCCCAGCCAGGCTGTGGCGATGGTCATCAGAAGCAACGCGAAGATCAGCTGCGGAATCGACATCAGCATATCGACGATACGTGACAGGATCTGGTCCAGAACGCCGCCAATGGTGGCGGCAAGGAAGCCAAGGCTGATGCCGATGAAAAAGGCCAGCAGCGTCGTCACAAAGGCAATTCCCACCGTATTCTGCGCGCCATAGATAAGGCGCGAGAGGATGTCACGTCCGATCTGGTCGGTGCCAAGGAAATGCGCCGGGTTGCCGCCCATCTCGGGGTTGCCGCCGGGAAGAACATTGGCGTCCTTGAAGATCTCCGCCTGCCCATAGGGGGCGATCACATCGGCGAAAATGGCGACAAAGGCATAGATCAGGATCAGCAGGATCCCCAGCGCCGCCGTTACCGGCATGGACCGGAACAGTTTTTTCGAGGCTCTGGTGCCGACATGCCGGCCAAATTGCTGGAACAGGTATCCGGCAATGCCGAAGCCGACAACACCATGTACCGCCCATCTGAAGAAGGTCGCGCCCGGATTCATTCCCTGGCCAAAATACAGGGCGATGCCCTGATACAATGTGATGACCAGAAGGCTGTATCCGAACGCCCCGGTCGGGGTGATATCGCGAAGTCGGCTGACTGATCTGGCGGCGCCAAACCGGCGGCCACCAAAATACAGCGCCAGCGCTCCCGCGATGACAAGGGCAGACCAGTAGGAAAGTGGCAGGGTTGGCATCGCGCGTCTCCTATTTCGGCAGCCGCAGCCGCGGGTTGGAGAGGATCGACATCACATCGGCGATGAGGTTCAGCGAGATGTAGGCCGCCGCGAAGACAAGACAGCAGGCCTGGACCACGGGAATGTCCCGGATCTTCACCGAATCAACAAACAGCTGTCCAACCCCGGGATAGACAAACACCACCTCGACCACCACCACGCCGGTGATGAGATAGGCAAGGTTCAGCGCAATCACATTGATGATGGGCGCCAGCGCGTTGGGAAGCGCGTGCACAACAATGATGCGGAAGGGCGACAGGCCTTTCAACCGCGCCATCTCAATATAGGGTGAGGCCAGAAGATTGATGATGGCGGCCCGCGTCATGCGCATCATATGCGCTGTTACGACCAGGGTGAGTGTCAGCGCCGGCAGCATGGTTTTCTGCAGTTTCTGACCGAAATCCATGCCGTCATGAATGTTTGACAGTGACGGGAACATTGGGGTCAGAACGGCCAGCAGCAGGATCAGCACATAGGCGACAAAGAATTCCGGGCTGGAGATCGAGGTCAGGGTGCTGACATTGGCAATCCGGTCGAAGATGGAATAGCGGTACAGCGCCGCCAGAACGCCGATGATCAGTGACAGTGGCACGGCGATGGTCGCCGTCACACCGGCAAGAAACAGCGTATTGGCAAAACGCGGCGCAAGCTGGTCGGCGACGGTGCCAAAATTGGCGTCAGCCGTGGTGCCGGCATAGGATGAAAAATTGGCTTTCGCGAAACTGGTGCCGAAATCCCACTGTACCGCCCCGACAAGCCAGTCGAAATAGCGGATATGGATGGGTTTATCGAGGCCAAGGTCCTTGCGGATCGCGGCCACCGCTTCGGGCGTCGCCGATTGTCCAAGAAGCGCCTGCGCGAAATCGCCGGGCAGCATGTTGACGGCAAGAAAGATGATGATCGACACCATGAACATGGTCAGCACGCCAAGCCCGAGACGTTTGCCGATAATGGTGACTACATTGTTCATCTGAGCCTCACACGCCGTTTACGGTGATTGCCGTGGTAAAGCGAATAATCGGGAGCATAAAAAGGAAAAGGCGGGACCCGAGGGTCCCGCCAGCGTTGGTTCAGGATCAGGCAGACCACCAGCGCTTACAGCTGCGCAGGTTGTCAAGCATCCACAGATTGCCGGTCTTGCCGCTATGCTCGATGCGGTTCGATTTCGCGTCGACATAGTTCTGATACATCGGCACCACGGTGGCACCTTCGTCACGGCAGATAGCCTGCATTTCGCGGTAGATCTCGCCACGAAGCCCGGTGTCGAGCTCGGCACGACCCTCGAGAAGCAGCTTCTGGAAGCGCTCGTTCTCCCAGCCGGTGTCGTTCCACGGAACGCCGGACTCATAGGCGGTCGAGAACATCCAGTCCTCGGTCGCGCGGCCCGACCAGTAACAGGCACACCATGGCTTCTTCAGCCACACATTCGACCAGTAGCCGTCAGCCGGCTCCTGGACGATGTTGATGTTGACGCCGGCGCCATTGCCGGAGTTCTGGTAAAGCTGGCCAGCATCGACCGCGCCGGCAAAGGCGCCGTCGGACACGCTGAGATCGACGTCAAGCGACGACAGGCCGGCTTCCTTCAGATAGAACTTGGCCTTGTCCGGGTCATACTCGGTCTGCTCGAGATCCGAAGCATAATACTGGTTCGCCGGTCCAATCGGATGGTCATTACCGACCGCACCATGGCCAAGCAGGATCTTGTCGACCATTTCCTGACGGTTCACGGCGTATTTCAGCGCCCGACGCACATTCGCATCATTGAACGGTGCGTTTGCAACAAGCATCGGGAAGGTGTTGTGCATGTTGCCCGTCACCTCGAGGATGTCGATGTTGATATAGGCGTTCAGAAGCTTCACCGACTTGAAATCGACCCGGTTGATGGCGTCGACCTGGCTGGTCATCAGCGCGTTCACACGGGCCGAGGCATCACCGATATAGATCTGCTCGACTTCGGCGAAATAGCCGCGGTTGTCAGCGTCCCAGTGGTCGTCGAACTTGGTGACAAGGGCGCGAACGCCAGGCTCGAATGACACAACCTTGTAAGGCCCTGTTCCGATGCCGTTGGCAATCGCCTCGGCGATCTGGCCGGCCGGGAACATGCAGATATGATAATCGGATACCAGATACGGGAAGTCGGCACTGCCGGACTTCAGAACAAACTGGACCTGACTGTCGGACAGTTTCTTCATTTCAGCGACCGAAGAGACGATCGGCTTGGCGGCTGACTTGGCGCCTTCCTCAACATGCATGTTCATCGACGCGATAACATCGTCTGCGCCAAAGGACTTGCCATTATGGAACTTCACACCCTTGCGAAGGTTGAAGGTCCAGATCTTGGCGTCAGGCGACGCTTCCCAGCTTTCAGCAAGTTCGCCGACGAGTTCGCCAGCCGAAGATACTTCTGTCAGGGTTTCGAACACACAGCCAGCGCCCATGTTGATCATGAAGCTGTCGGAATGCGTACGGCTGTCCCAGGTATCGGACGTGTTGCCGCCGGACATGCCGATGCGATAGGTTCCGCCATGCTTTGGCGCGGCCATTGCCGGCATGCCAGTGACGGAAAGCGCCCCTGCAGCGGCGGCCGTCTTCAGCGCGGTCCGTCTTGAGATATTGAAAGTCATTATTTCCTCCTCCCACTTTGCCGCATTGCTGGCAAGGGCTGGGATTGTCGTTGCACCATAGGACAAAAAAGTATTCAGGATTCGCCCCGTAATGCAAGCTCTATTGCCATTCGGCCGACATGAATCTGGCTCTGTCCGGCATATCGTCAGACCGATCTGACGGCATCCTGTTTGACGGATGTCACGCCTGCCCGCCGCCTGCCGGGGTTACGTGTCGTCGCCTGCCTGTGATGGTGTCCAGCTGGCCAGGATGGCGTCGTGCCGGAGCAGTGCCTTTGTATCGCGGCGGACACCTATCCAGCGAAGGTGAATCGAATTGCGGACGATTTCCTCGTCAAGAGCTTTCAACTCGTCGGCGATGGGTGCCCAGTGGAAAACGGCATCCGAACTTGCCCTGAAGGCGGCTGGTCCATCGGCGATGTCAGCCCAGTTTGCGAAGGCGGCGCGGCGGGTCCCCTCGGCCAGCATCTCCAGAAAGACATTTGGCTCGACATCCTGTTGCTCGTAATTGGTCAGCACCGCTTCCATGATACCATTCGCAAAGGCGGCGCTGCGGTCATGATCGAGGGCGCCGCGCCCGTTGAACTGGGCTGCCGCAAAAAGCGCCATATCGGCTACGGCGGCGCCAAAGATATGCCAGCGCGCAATCCGAAGAGAGGTCAGGAAATCCTCGTTTGTGAACAATTTGGGATATTGCGTGCCGGCGCGGGCCTTGATGTAGGTATACAGCGTGACCTGTGACACATAGGCTGCGTTTTTCTCTGTGTGATCAATAAGCTGTTGATAGGATTCAATTGGTGGATGACCAAGAAATCCTAACGTACGAAAGACCGATTTGAGCGTATCTGGCAGCGTCATGTTTCCAAAAGGGACAAAAGTGGTTGTCATTTTGTCGCTCCTAGGTACCATCAGGCGCTAATTAAGTCGCGGCAAAAAAAATAACAATACGCGGCTAAAGGGGAGGTTTCGGAACTGACATTCCTCAGCTGGTTCCGAGGCTATAGTGCTACTCGCCGCAAGGCGGGTGCTTCAACAGGAGGAATTTCCATGTCAAACGAAGCAGCTGGCTCGTCCAGCCATTGGGAAAAGTCCAAGCGCTTGCTGTTCATCACGCTTGCGGTCTGGGCTTTCTTCTCTTTCGTCGTGCACTGGTTTGGTGCTGCCTTGAATGGCGCCGAGGGATCGTTCCCGGGCGGTTATTTCATGGCCGGCCAGGGCTCGCAGATCGCCTTCGTCATCTTGATTTTCTGGTTCGTTTCGCGCCAGAACAAGCTTGATGACGAACATGGTGTTTCTGAGGAATAAGGGGGACTCACCATGATGAAACTCGAAGGCGGATTCATTCAGAATCTCGGTCGGGTCTACGGAATCTATACACTGGGTTTCCTGGGCTTTGTCATTCTCATGGCCATTCTCGAACAGGCCGGCGTGCCAGCACGCTATATCGGCTATATGTTCGTTGGCTTTACAATTCTCATCTACGCGCTGATCGGTATTCTTTCGCGGACCATGCAGTCCAACGAATATTACGTTGCCGGTCGACAGGTGCCAGCCGTGTTCAACGGGATGGCGACGGCGGCCGACTGGATGTCGGGTGCCTCGTTCATCGCGATGGCGGGTGGTATCTATCTGAAGGGCTATCCCTACATGGCGTTCCTCGTCGGCTGGACCGGCGGTTACGTTCTGGTAGCAAGCCTTCTGGCGCCATATCTGCGTAAGTTTGGCTGCTACACGGTGCCTGACTTCATCGGAACCCGCTATGGCGGCAACCTGGCGCGTTTCTGTGCTGTTGTCATTCTTGTGGTTGCGTCCTTCACCTATGTGACGGCGCAGATCACCGGAACCGGTATCGTCGCCTCGCGCGCCCTCGACATTCCGTTCGAGGTTGGCGTGTGGTTCGGCCTTGCAGGCATCCTTGTCTGTTCGATGCTTGGCGGTATGAAAGCCGTGACTTGGACCCAGGTGGCCCAGTATATCGTGCTGATCATCGCCTATCTGCTGCCGGTCTTCTGGATGTCGAACAAGCTGGATTACGGTCTCATTCCGCAATTCGCACAGTTTGACGCCGTCCTGCGCGTGCAGGAGCTGGAAGCCCTCCATAAGGTGGGTGAGCTGAAGCCGACCGCTGAAGCTGCCGCTCAGGCGAAGGGGCTTGCCGCGCTCAGCGTTGGCATCAACGACGCCAGTGAAACGCTGATGGCGAAGTGGAAGTTCCTGACCCTCGTGCTCTGCATGATGGCCGGTACAGCCTCGTTGCCGCACGTTCTGATGCGTTACTTCACAACGCCGTCGGTGAAGGCAGCCCGCCAGTCTGTTGGCTGGTCGCTGATCTTCATCTTCCTTCTGTACTTCACGGCGCCCGCACTGGCGACCTTCACCAAGCTGTCGATCCTGGATCCAAATCTGGCGACCGGCATCATCGGTGGGTCAATTGCCGAGGTGAACGCGCTTGAGTGGGTCCAGAACTGGTCGAGTGTCGGCTTTGTGAAGATCATCGACGGTAACGGTGATGGCATCCTGCAGATCAACGAGTTCTTCATGAAGGGTGATATCGTGGTTCTGGCAACGCCGGAAATCGCGGGTCTTCCCTATGTGATCTCGGGCCTGGTGGCCGCTGGTGGCCTTGCGGCTGCCATGTCGACCGCCGATGGTCTGCTTCTGGCGATCGCCAACGCTCTGTCGCATGATCTGTACTACAAGATCATCGACCCGAAGGCAGATACCAAGACACGTCTTGTCGTGGCGCGGATCCTGCTTCTGGTCGTTGGTGCGGCGGCTGCCTTTGTGGCGTCGGCCAAGCTCACCGGAATTCTCGGTGCGGTTGCCTGGGCGTTCTGTTTCGCGAACTCTGGTCTGTTCTTCCCGCTGGTCCTTGGCGTCTGGTGGAAGCGGGCCAACCGTGCGGGTGCGGTGGCAGGCATGATTGGTGGCTTCGGCGCCGGTGCCTGGTATCTCTACATGGTGCAGTTCGCTGGCATGGCCCCGTGGGCCGGGCTTGACGGCCTTCGCTTCGGAATGATCGGCATGCCGGTCAGCCTGTTGTTGATGGTTGTTGTGTCGCTCATGACCGAGGAGCCGGACGAGGAAACCCAGAAAATGGTTGACGCGATCCGTGTTCCAAAGGGTCAGACGGTGACCAACGCCTGATGCCAGTTCCATGCCGCTGCATGGATGATGGATAAAATATCGCGGAGCAGGGAGTCTTTCCTGCTCCGTTTCTTTTCGGCATAATTTTCGAACTGAGATTTCTGAAACAGGACTTCTGAAACAGGACTTCTGAAACGACGGGTCATTAAGGAACGACAATGTTTGAAGGCATTCCAATCTGGATCATCCTGATCGACTATGCCATGGGGCTGGTCATGTGGACCCTTGTCGGTCGTTTCGGGATGAGTCTCTTTGTTTCCGAGCAGTCGGATTTCTTCTTCATGAAGGCATTTGTGAAGATGACCGACCCGCTGATCACGGCAATGCGCAGGCTGACGCCGAGCTTTCTCGTCGACCGGCTGCGCCCGCTCTATGTTGCCTGGTTCATCTTCATGGTCAGGTTCTACATCATGCCGGTGCTGCTTGGTTATGATGTCATGGGCATGCTATCTTTCCCGCTCGAATCCGAGCTGGCTGTCGTGATCTATGAATTCGGCCAGATATTCCGCTAGAGGGTTTTGATGTCGCTTGTTGCTGTTGATGTTGGCGGTACCAATGTCCGTTTCGCGCTGTCTGATGAGAGTGGGCTGTCACAGCATCACAGCATGCTGTGCCGTGATTTTCCGACGCTCGAGGCGGCGTTTCTTGCCTATCAGGATCGTATTGGCCAGCCGGTGTCCGCGGCCAGCATCGCGGTGGCGGGCCCGGTACAGGCTGAACATGTCAATGTCACGAACAATCACTGGCGGTTTGGCAAGCGCGACCTGATGCAGGCACTACGCCTGGACAGGCTGCTTGTCGTCAATGATTTCACGGCGCAGGCGCTGGCACAGACCGATCCGACGGCGCATGGCAATCTGCAGCTTCTGGATGGCGAGGGCCGGGAAGATGCGCCGCTTCTTATCATCGGACCGGGAACCGGTCTTGGTGTTGCCGCCCTTGTGCCATCGCCGCTGGGGCCTGTCCCGCTTGAGGGCGAGGGTGGACATGTCGGCTTTGCGCCGCAGGATGACGCCGAGGTTGAGTTGTTGCGCCAGATGTGGGGTGATACCCGGCATGTTTCGGCCGAGCATTTTGTCAGCGGAGGCGGGCTTGAGACACTGTATCGTCTGCAGTCCGGTGGCGCGGTTCTGGCGGCCCCGGAAATCGGGGCGGCGGCGGTTGCCGGCGAGGCAACAGCGCGCCAGGCAGTTCATACAATGCTTGGCATTCTTGGCTCGGTGATGGCCAATTCCATTCTGGCGATCGGATGCTGGCGCGGGGCTGTTATTGCTGGTGGCATTGTTGCTCAGCTTCACACCCTTGTTGCTGACAGTCCTTTTGCCACCCGCCTTCGTCATGATGGCACGATGGGGCATCTTCTTGCCGATCTGCCTGTCTGGCTGTCATTCGACCCGCATGCCGGGTTGCGCGGCGCGGCGGTGGCGTTCGACAATGCCAGCCTTGCCCCGCGGATGATTGTCGCTGACTAGCCGGCTTAGCGGCGACCGGTGAATCGTGGCATGCCAAAGCTTGCCAGACCCAGTATCAGAGCCAGCACGCCAAGCAACACCAGGGTTGAATCGAGGCCGATGACATGCGCCGTGACGCCGAACAGCGCCGGCCCGCTGATCAACCCCACATAGGCAAAGCCGACAATGATCGAAATCTCGCGAAGTGGTTGTTCACCGGCGGTCCGTCCGGCCTCGGAAATGATGATCGGAAAGGCGTTGCCAAGCGCAAGGCCCATTACGATATAGGCCACCATCAACGGCGCCAGCTGTGCCGTGGCGACGGCCACCATCAACAGGCCGGCCGCAAGGATGAGCGGCACGGCAATCAACAGATGCGGTCTTATGCGTGCCGTTAGCCAGTCACCGGCGAATCTGGTTATGGTCATGGCGATGCTGAACCACAGAACCGCATGGCCGGCCTTGGCCAGTGGCAGGCCAAGCGACCGGTGAAGGTGCAGCGCCGACCAGTCGATGATCCCGCCTTCGGTGAGTGTCGCCAGAAGAATGGCCAGACCAAGAAAGAGTATCACGCCATATGGCAGTCTGAGTTCCGCCGTCTGTGGCGCCTCGTCGGTGTCAGTGGCGGTGTCGGTGTTGGCATTGGCGTTGGCAACCCAGGCGCGCCGCGCCGCCATGAAGCTGGCATAGATAATGGCGCAGGCGAGGATTCCGCCGCCAAGCCGTTCCGGATCATGGGCCAACAGGATGGTGACCAGCCCGGCACCGCACAACACGCCAAGCGAAAACAGCGCGTGAAAGAATGACATCGCCCGGCGGCCGGCCGCCTGTTCCCATTGTGATGCCTGGCTGTTCAAGGCGGTATCGACGAACCCGGCGGCAAAGCCGGTAAAGACACCGCACAGGAAGAACAGCGGCAGCGACCCGGTTGTCAGACAGGCCGCAAAGCCAAGCGCATAGGCCGGGCCAGCGTAACGAAGCAGTCTGACAGGGTCCTGAAAGGGGCGGAATCTGGTCACCATGAAAATGGCGGCGCACAGGCTGATGCCGATCAGCAGCAGGAATCCCGCGATCATCAATTCAGTGAGGCCGAGTTCGGCACTTCGCGCTGGCACCAGCGCGCCCCACATGCCCATGAACAGCCCGAGTCCCAGAAACCCGGTCAGGATCGAGCGGCGCGAGGCGGCAAGACGGATGTCAGGGGTGCCGGTTGTCATCAAGCCTCAGAGAGATGCCGCGACCTTGGCGCGGGCGGCAATGGCATCGAATTCCCCACTCGCGATCGCCGCCTGCGAGGCCACCCAGCTGCCGCCAACGCAGGGAACATTGGCCAGCGCCAGCCAGTCCGGCGCCGTTGCTTCGGTGATGCCGCCGGTCGGACAGACCGAAATGCCGGGAAGGGGGCTGATCAGTGACTTGATGAAACCTGTCCCCCCGGCAGCGTTTGCCGGGAAGAATTTCACCGCATCGAACCCGGCCTCCTGAAGCGCCATGATTTCGGATACGCTTGCGGCGCCGGGCAGCAGTGGAAGTCCGGCCGTCCGGCACCCCTCGATGACCGCCGGCGTTGTTCCCGGAGACACGGCGAAGGCGGCGCCGGCATCGCGGGCGGCGGCGGCAAGATCGGCGCGTGTTACGGTGCCGGCACCGATGGTGATGTCAGGGCAGGCAGCGGCGACAGCACGAATGGAGTCCAGCGCGGCCGGGGTCCGCAGCGTGATTTCGATGGTCTTCAACCCGCCGGCAAGCAACGCCTCGGCAAGGGGGACGGCATGCCGGCTGTCATCAATGACAATGACCGGCATGACCGGACCAAGCGCCAGGACTTCGTGGATTGTGGACATGGCTCAGATCTCCGTAAAGGTAAGGCCGGCGCCCTGTTCCGCTGATCCGGAGGCGGCGCGCATGGCACTGAACAAAGGGCGGGCAAAGCCGCGCTGCGGGGCACCGTTGACAGGGCCAAAGGCCGGCCGGCCCGACAGCTCTGCGTCGACGCTGAGCGTGCCGGCGCGGGCGTCGAGCCTGATCATGTCGCCATCGGCGATGCGGCCAATGGCACCGCCAGCAACCGCCTCGGGGGTGACATGGATGGCTGCCGGAACCGTGCCTGAGGCGCCTGACATGCGTCCGTCCGTGACCAGCGCGATGGCAAAACCCTGGTCCTGAAGATTGGCCAGCATCGGGGTCAGGCTGTGAAGCTCGGGCATGCCGTTGGCCTGTGGTCCCTGGCCGCGAACAACGACAACAACATCGCGCTCCAGCCTGCCTTCGGCATAGGCTGTCTTGACCGCGGCCTCGTCGGCGAATACCGCTGCCGGGGCCTCGATCACATGCCTGTCCTCGGCGACTGCCGAGACTTTGATGACGGCCTTGCCAAGGTTGCCGTCAAGCATCCGCAGCCCGCCATTGGCGACGTGTGGGTCTGCTGCCGGGCGCAGGATCTGTGGGTCGAGCGAGGTATCGGGGGCCGGACGCCAGCGAAGTGTGCCCTCGGCAAGAACAGGTTCGCTGGCATAATCCGCAAGGCTGTCGCCGGCAACAGTGGCGGCACTGCCGTCAAGAAGACCGGCACCAAGAAGTTCGCGAATGACAAATCCCATACCGCCGGCGGCGTGGAAATGATTCACATCGGCCTGGCCGTTGGGATAGACGCGGGCCAGCAGCGGCGTGATGTCCGACAGGTCGGCGAAATCCTCCCATGACAGGGTGATGCCGGCTGCTGCGGCCATGGCCGGCAGATGCAGCGTGTGGTTTGTCGACCCGCCGGTGGCGTGAAGCCCGACAATCGCGTTGACGAAGCTTCGCTCGTCAAGGCACTTGCCGATTGGCCGCGGGGTGGCTCCGCCGCGGGCAATGGCGATGGCGCGTTCAGTTGCCGCCACCGTCAGCGCGTGGCGAAGATCATCATGCGGGTTGACGAAGGCGGCGCCGGGAAGATGAAGGCCCATCACCTCCATCAGCATCTGGTTCGAATTGGCGGTGCCGTAGAAGGTGCAGGTCCCCGGCCCGTGATAGGCGGCCACCTCCGAGCGCAGCAGGTCCTCGCGCTTTGCTTCGCCGCGGGCAAAGGCCTTGCGGATGGCGGCTTTTTCCGCATTTGGCAGGCCACTTGTCATGGGTCCGGCGGGAACGAAAATGACCGGAAGATGCCCGAATGACAACGCGCCGATGACAAGTCCGGGCACAATCTTGTCACAGACGCCAAGGCACAGCGCCGCGTCATAGACGCCATGTGACAGGCCGACAGCCGTTGCCATCGCGATGACATCGCGGCTGATCAGCGACAATTCCATGCCGGGCCGCCCCTGGGTGACGCCGTCACACATTGCCGGCACACCGCCAGCCACCTGGGCGGTGCCACCCGCCGCGCGCGCAGCGGCGCGGATCACCTGTGGATAGGTCTCGAAAGGCTGATGCGCCGACAGCATGTCATTATAGGCTGTGATGATGCCGATATTCGGAACCGGCCGCCCGCTGGCGGCAAGAACATTCTCCTGGTCCTCGCCCGCGGCGGCGGCGGCGTGCGCCATGTTCGAACATCCAACCTGACGGCGGTCGCTGTCCGGCGAGTCCTCCATCGCCGTGATGTCGTCAAGATAGGCCTGGCGGCGGTCATGGCTGCGCTGGCGAATCCGTTCGGTAACGCTGGCGACGCGGTCGTGAAGTGCGGTCATGTCATGGTTCCCTGGCCGGCAAGGCGGGTTGTCCTGTCACATATTATTTCACAGCTGGCGGCGGCTGTCATAGAGGCTTAGTCCTCATAGGGGTCGATCCAGGCCTGACCGTTGTCACCAAGCAGACTGTCGGCCGGCCCCATTGTGCCGGACCGGTAGAGTTCAGGCGTCCGGTCGCGGATGATATCGATCACCGGATCGATGATGTCCCAGGCGGCGAACACCTCGTCACGCCGCATGAACAATGTCTGGTTGCCGCGCGCGGTATCCATCAGCAACCTCTCATAGGCATCGGGGAGTCGTGAATCGAACGTATCATCGAAGCTGAGATTGAGTTCTGACGGGAACAGCCGCATGCCACCGGGGCCGGGTTCCTTGGAAATCAGCTGCAGGCGCAGCCCTTCGCGCGGCTGCAGCCGGATGATCAGCCGGTTTGGCGGGCTGTCGATGTCGGCGCCACCATTGCGCTGGAAGATGTCATGCGGGCGCTGCTTGAAGGTAATGACGATTTCCGAGGCGCGTCGCGCCAGTTTCTTGCCGGTGCGGATATAGAAGGGAACACCGGCCCAGCGCCAGTTGTCGATGGCAAGTTTCATCGCCACGAAGGTTTCGGTGTTGGAGTGCCGCCCCAGCTCGGTGGCGTATTCCTGATACTGGCCGCAGACGATATCAGTCTCGTCAATGGGCCGAATGGCACGAAGGACACGCAGCTTTTCATCGCGAACCTGGTCCGCATTGAAGAAGGAAGGCGGTTCCATGGCGACCAGACAGACAAGCTGCAGGAGATGGTTCTGCACCATGTCGCGCACCGCGCCGTAGGCATCATAATAGTCAGCGCGGTTATCGACCCCGACCGTTTCGGCGACGGTAATCTGGACATGGTCAATATGGTTGTTGTTCCACTGCGTCTCGAAAATCACATTCGCAAAGCGCAGCGCCATCAGATTCTGCACCGTCTCCTTGCCCAGATAATGGTCGATCCGGTAAATCTGTGATTCCTCGAAAATCTCCGCAAGCTCTGCATTGATCGCGCGGCTGGACGCGCCGTCATGGCCAAGCGGTTTTTCGACGACAAGGCGTGCCTGTGGGGTAACCAGCCCGGCAGATTTCAATAGCCGTGTGGCGTCGCCAAACAGGCTTGGCGCGATGGCAAGATAGAAGATGGTCGGCCTGTCGGCATCGGCGCGAGCGGTGATGAAACCGGCAAGCTGATCCGCGCCTTCGCCTGATTTCGCGTCCAGCGTCAGCATGCTGATCAGGGTCAGGAACCCTGCCCAGTCCGCTTCACTGGCGCGTCCGTCTGTCAGCGCGTCTTCACAGAACGGGCGAAGCTTCGCCGCGAACTCGTCAAGGCCGATCTGATGGCGCGACGCGGCGGCAATCCTGAAATCCGATGTGACCTGACCATCAAGATAGCGCCAGAAAAGAGCTGGAAAAATCTTTCGCAGCGCAAGGTCGCCCGTGCCGCCAATGATGATGTAATCACTGGGGCTGAGATTCACCGAAGGCACTTTCGCGTCGATCATTTTGCAATGTCCCTGCTTGGTCGTTCCGGTTGTGATGTTTCCGGCCGTTCGTCAGAGTTTCAGAATTGCGGCGGCCGTGTCCAGCATCCGGTTCGAAAATCCCCATTCATTGTCATACCAGGCAAGCACGCGTGTCATGCCGTCAGGCATCACGCGCGTCTGGTCAAGATGCACCACAGCGGAGGCCGGGTCATGATTGAAATCGCTTGATACCAGCGGTTTGTCGGTTACCGCCAAGACGGGCGACATACGCGCGGCAGCGGCGATCAGGGCTGCATTGATATCTTCAGCTGTCATCTTTTTCGCCGGTTCGAAAACAAGATCGACTGCCGATACGTTTGGCGTTGGCACCCGGATGGCAACGCCATCCAGCTTGCCGTCAAGATCGGGAAGGACAAGTCCGACAGCGCGGGCGGCACCGGTTGTCGACGGCACCATGTTCAGCGCCGCGGCGCGCGCCCGGTAAGGATCGCTATGGTCACCATCTACCAGGTTCTGGTCTCCTGTATAGGCATGGATCGTGGTCATGAAGCCCTGTGTAATGCCACAGGATTCCTGAAGGGCCGCGGCCACTGGAGCCAGGCAGTTGGTGGTGCAGGACGCGTTCGAGATGATCCGCATTTCGGGTGTCAGGCTGTCATGATTGACGCCATAGACGATGGTTGCATCGGCGCCCTTTGACGGTGCCGAGACAAGCACCCGGCCAGCCCCGGCCTCAAGATGGCGCGTCGCCGCTTCGGCTGATGTGAAGATCCCCGTGCATTCCATGACAAGGTCGATGCCGCGATCGCCCCAGGCGCAGGCCTCAGGGTCACGATGGCTCATATAGGCGATCCGATGGCCGTCGACCTCCAGGAAATCGTTGCCATGGCTGATGGTGCGGCCGAGGCGGCCATGGGTTGAATCAAGCTCGAGAAGCAGCGCCGCGGTTTCCGCCGGCGCCAGATCATTGATGGCGACAATTTGAAAATCATCGCGTGGTGATTCGATCAAGGCCCGCACGACATTGCGACCGATCCGCCCGAACCCGTTAATGGCAACCTGTTTCATGGATGGCACCCTGTTTGTCAGTTTCCCGCGTGATACCTCACCACCAGGGATGCGTCAATTAATAAATCAATTTGATTTAAATATTGATTGTGAGAGTTTGGGCTCCCTTTTCAGCCAGCATTTTTACCGGGACCCCTGTCACGATGTCATGCCTTTGGTCATACCCTTGGTCATACTCTGGTTTTGGCATCTGTCATCGGGCGACACCTGCCGACGCCAATTGTGTTTGCCGGGCGGCACCTCTATTCTGCCAGCAGCAGGAAAGAGGACGCCTTTGATGAACACCCGGGCACCGTCTGGCCAGTCGCCAATTGGCGATCACATTTCGACCACGCTGCATGGCGGCAACCAGGTCAGTGTTGGCCAGTATAATGAGCGGCTTGTCATTTCGCTGTTGCGTCGCCATGGCTGGCTGACCAAGGCCGATCTGGCGCGCATGACCGGCCTGTCGGCACAGACCATGACTGTTATCGTCAAACGTCTGATCGCCAGTGATTTGCTTCTCAGCGGCGATAAGGTTCGTGGGCGTGTTGGCCAGCCATCAACGCCTTTTGCGCTGAACCCGCTTGGCGCCGTGTCGATCGGCATCAAGATTGGTCGCCGGTCGCTTGATCTCATCGCCATGGGTTTTGACGGCACCGTGCTGGCGCGGCGCACCGAACGTTTTGCCTTGCCTGATGCCGCCGCGACCCTGCGTTTGATCGACGACAATCTGCCAAGCCTGCTTGCCGATCTCCCAGCTGAACAACAGACCCGCATTCTGGGCGCCGGCGTGGCGATGCCGCGGACACTTGCCGGGTGGGAAACCGAGCTGAACCTTCCGAGCGGCGCGCTTGATGACTGGAACGAGGTCGATATCGTCGCCGAGGTGGAAAGCCGGATCGGGGCTGCAACCTATCTTCTTCATGATGTCTCGGCAGCCTGTCTTGCCGAGCTCTGTTTCGGGCGCGGCAAGGAAATTCAGAATTTCCTCTACCTCTATGTTGGCAGCTTTGTTGGTGGCGGGCTGGTATTGTCGAACCAGTTGCAGACAGGCGCGCGTGGCGCCGCGGCAGCCATCGGATCGCTTCCCACCGGACTCTGCACGGCGGGCGCGCCACCGCAACTGATCGAGAAGGCCTCGCTGACCGGATTTGAGGCGCTTGTGCGCGCCGCCGGGCGGGAGGATCCACATTCCTTTTATTATGGCGAGCAGGATGAAACCACCGTCAGGGTCTTCACCGAATGGGCCCGTGGCGCGGCAGACAGTCTTGCGTTTGCCATCACCGCCACCGCCTCAATCCTTGACCTTGATGCCGTCATTCTGGCGGGTGGTCTTCCCGAGGACCGCACCGCCGATCTTCTTCGGATGACCGAGGTGGCGCTTGGCGACTACAACGCGAAGGGTGTTCACATGCCGAATCTCTACCAGGCGGAAATTGGCATCACCGCGCGGGCCATTGGCAGTGCCTTCCTGCCAATCTACGCGAATTTCTCACTTGATCGGGATTCGCTGCTGATCAACATGTAAGGCCAGTGGCACCGGCAGGAGACAGTCATGCACCCGCTTCTGAGTGAAACAGATATCGAATCATACGCCCGTGACGGGGCGGTGCTGGTGCGTGGTCTGTTTGCCCAGCATGTCGATAGAATCGCCGCCGGGATCAGCTTCAACATGGACCATCCCGGCCCCTATGCGGCGGAAAATCTCAAACCCGGAGAAACCGGCAGGTTCTTCGATGACTATTGCAACTGGACCCGTATTCCCGATTTTCAGCACGTCATCGCCGACCCGGCCATCGGCGAGGTCGCGGCCGACCTGATGCGCGCCGACAGCGTCCAGATGTTTCATGATCATGTCCTGGTCAAGGAGCCCGGCACCGCCAAGCCGACGCCCTGGCACCAGGACAGCCCCTATTACTTTGTCGAGGGGCGGCAGACGGTCAGCTTCTGGTGTCCTGTCGACCCGGTTGGCGAGGCGACGCTTCGCTGCGTTGCCGGATCGCATCTGTGGCCGCGGCCGGTTCTGCCGACCCGCTGGCTGTCCGAAGACACCTTCTACGCTGATGAAAGTGCCTATATGCCGGCCCCCGATCCCGACGCCGAAGGCATGAAGATCCTCGAATGGCCGATGCAGCCTGGTGATGCCGTGGCGTTTGATTTCCGTGTCCTGCATGGCGCGCGTGGCAACCACAGCACAACACGTAGACGGGCTTTTTCACTGCGTCTTGTCGGCGACGACGCCCGTTATGTTGAACGCCCCGGCCGGACCTCGCCGCCGTTCCCCGGGCATGACATGCGACCCGGTGAACGATTGCGCGAGGATTGGTTCCCCACTATCTTTCAGCGTGAGACGACAATGAATGTCTGACCCGGCACGGGAGTCTGCAGGTGCGTAAACAGGTTGTTATCGTTGGTGCCGGCCCGTCAGGCCTGCTTCTTGGTCGGCTTCTCGATCTTGCCGGAATCGACAATATCGTTCTTGAACGCCAGTCTCAGGATTATGTGCTGGCGCGCATCCGCGCCGGCATCCTCGAACAGACAACGGTCGACCTGATCCATCGCGCCGGTGCTGGCGACCGGCTTGCCGCCGAAGGCATCCCGCATCATGCCGTGCAGCTGGCCTTTGATTACAAGGCGGTATCGGTCGGCCTGTCGAAACATACCGATGGCAAGGTTGTCACCGCCTATGGCCAGACCGAAGTCACACGCGATCTGTGCGAGGTACGCGATGCGTCGGGAAGCGAGACAATCTACGAGGCCGCCGATGTGGCGATCCATGATTTCGACGGCGCCAGCCCCTGGGCCACCTATCTGAAGGATGGGACAACGCACCGGATTGATTGCGATCTGATCGCCGGCTGTGACGGCTATCATGGTGTATGCCGCAAATCGGTGCCCGACAACGCGATAACAACCTTTGAGAAAATCTACCCATTCGGCTGGCTGGGATTGCTTTCGGATACCCGCCCGGTCGCGCCGGAGGTCGTCTATGCCAATACCGAGCGAGGTTTCGCGCTCTGTTCCATGCGGTCGATGACAAGGTCGCGCTATTATATCCAGTGTGATGTCGATGACCGGATCGAAAACTGGTCGGATGATGCGTTCTGGGACGAATTCCGCCGCCGCCTGCCACCGGAGATGGCCGAGTCGCTGGAGACCGGCCCCTCGATCGAGAAAAGCATCGCGCCACTCCGCAGCTTTGTCGCCGAGCCGATGCGGTTTGGCAGGCTGATGCTGGCAGGTGACGCCGCGCATGTGGTGCCGCCGACCGGTGCCAAGGGGCTGAACCTCGCCGCCTCCGACATTCATTACATGTATGATGCCATCATGGCCTTCTGTGGTGATCGTGACGAGGCGGCGCTTGACGAATATTCGCGGCGGGCGCTTGACCGGGTGTGGAAGACCGAGCGGTTTTCCTGGTGGCTGACCAACCTGACGCATCGATTCAATGACGATGCCTTCGAACAGCGAATGAAGGAGGCCGAACTGGCCTATATCACCACCTCCGAGGCTGGCCGCCGGATGGTGGCCGAAAACTATGTCGGCTTGCCGCTCTGACCATCATCTTCTTCAAGCTTCTCGAGTGAGGCCCGCTGGCGGGTCGGATCCTCTTCTGGACGATGCCGGCGGCTGAACATCCTGCCGCTTTGCAGCGAATCCCGCCCCATACGGGCATGCAGATCGTCAATCGCCGCCTCAAGATCATCACGTCGGCGCCCGCCTTCATCCACAATGTCGAGAAGCCCCTGACCCGCCGGCGGGCCAAGCTGGTCAGCGCCGATTCCCAGAAGGCGATAGCGCCGGTTCCCGCCGACCTCACGCGCCAGCAGGTCACGGCCCACGGCAAACAGGATATGCGCCTTGTCGGTGCGCTCGCCAAGGGTCTGGCTTCGCGTCAGCAGGCTGTGATCCGGACGTTTCAGCTTCAGCGTAACCCGCCCGCCGGCAAGCCCCTGCGCCTTCATCCGTGCTGACACCTTAAGGCAAAGCATCTCAAGTTCGGCCTCGAGTTCAGCCTGTGTTGACAGGTCGGTGATGAAGGTGGTTTCGCTGGAGATGCTCTTTGCCTCGCGATCCGGCGTCACCTGACGCGGGTCAATGCCGGCGGCAAGATCGCGGATGGTTGGCGCGCCGCGCCCAAGGATGGCGGTCAGGCTCTGCGGGCTGGCCGCGACAAGGTCACCACAGCTTGTGATGCCGGCCTTTGCCAGCCTCGCCACCGCCGCCTTGCCAAGCCCGAACAGAACCGAGGCAGGCTGTGGCGCCAGCCAGGCCGCCGCCCCGGCCATGTCGATGGCAAAGAATCCATCGGGCTTGTCGCGGTCGGAGGCCATCTTTGCCAGCGACTTGGTGCCGCTGAGGCCAATCGAAACAGTGATGCCGACCTCCACGCGAACGGCGCGCTGTAATCGCACAAGCGATTCCGCCGGTGTGCAGCCATGCAACGCCTCGGTACCGGCAAGATCGAGAAACGCCTCGTCGATCGACAGCGGCTGCACCAGTGGTGTCAGCGCCAGCATGCGGGTGCGGATTTCACGACTGACACTGACATAATGATCCATACGGGGGCGGATCACCACCGCGTCAGGGCAGCGTTTCAACGCCTGCCATGTCGGCATCGCCGAACGCACCCCGAATTGCCGTGCGATGTAGCAGGCGGCGGCGACAACGCCGCGGTCCCGCCCCCCGACAATCACCGGCCGGTCACGAATGTCCGGGTTGTCGCGTTTCTCGACCGAGGCGTAGAAGGCGTCGCAATCGACATGCGCAATGGCAAGACTGAACAATTCTCGCCCATGGCGAATATCCTCGGACCCGCAGGAGGGGCAGCTGACAGGCGGCGTCGCGCCGCCCACATGACCGGTCCGAAGGCAGGACCGGCACAGCATCTGAAACGCGCCGCCACTCATCGGCTTGCGGTCTGGTCATCGCCGCGCCGCGCGATGACGGTGGTTCGTTGTCTGGCGGCGCTCGGCATGCGTTTCCAATGTCCCCTGCTGGTGTCGAAACCGCAAACATGGCGGTGAGTGGATGTCAAGAATACCGCTTTCAGCCCGGTCTGTAAGCTGCCATCGGCGACTCGATGCCTGCTGTTACATATGGCGTTGCAAAGGCGTGGGACCAGCAGTGATATTTTCCCGCAGGAAAGTTCCTGCATTTCCATAAATCATTGAAAAACAATATCTTGCATTCATAGAGGTCACTGTCACAAAACTGTCATGTTGGCGCAAAGAATCTGTAACCCGGCGGGCGCACTCATGCAGCATCACTTACCCCACGCAGGAGAGGTATTATGCGTTTCACCCTTGCACTTGTCGGTGCTGTCGCCCTTGCAGGCGTCACGACCGCCGCCAACGCCCGTGACTATCTCAGCATCGCCGGGTCTTCGACCGTTCTGCCATTTGCCACAATCGTGGCTGAACAGCTTGGCAACAACCCCTCCTTCAAGACACCGGTTGTCGAATCGGGTGGCTCGTCTGTTGGCAAGAAAGGCGTCTGCGAGGGCATCGGCACAGAATTCATCGATATCGGCAACGCGTCGTCGCGGATGAAGACCGGCGAGCTGGAATATTGCGACGGCAACGGCGTCGATCTGACCGAAATCAAGGTCGGCTATGACGGGATCGTTGTTGCCAACTCCAAGGAAGGCACGCCTCTCGTGATTTCGAAGGCCGATCTCGGCATGGCGCTGACAGCCATGGTTCCGGCATGCGCCGACGGTTCCTCGAACGTCAACTGCACCGATATGGTCCCCAATCCGTTCAAGAAGTGGAGCGACATCAACGCCGACTATCCGGACGTTGAAATCCGCGTCTACGGCCCGCCGACAACCTCCGGCACCCGTGCATCGTTCGCTGAAATGGTGAATGAGAAAGGTTACTGCAAGAAGAATGACATGGCCAAGGCCGCGCTTGCTGCTGCTGGTGTGAAAGCCAAGACCTGCCGCGCGATGCGCACTGACGGTGCCTATGTCGAGGCCGGTGAACAGGACAATTTGATCGTGCAGAAGCTGCAGGAAGACCCGTCCGCCTATGGCATCTTCGGTTTCTCCTATCTTGATCAGAACAGCGACACCCTTCAGGGTGCCGTGATCGATGGCACCAACCCGACCTTTGACGACATCGCAAGCGGCTCCTACTCGGTATCCCGCGCGCTGTATTTCTACGTCAAGCACGCGCATATCGGTGTCGTGCCTGGCATCGACGAGTATATGGCCGAATGGACCAAACACTGGGGTGAAGACGGTGTTCTGTCCGACGCCGGCATGATCCCGATGCCTGATGACGAGCGCGCCAAATATGCCGCCACCATGAAGGACCTGCCGAAACTTACTGCTGACATGCTCAAGTAAGGCTGGAAAAATACCCGAGGGCCGGCTACAAAGCCGGCTCTCGATCTTTTTTTACGCATGACTCTTTTCTTACGCATGACAAGGAGGCCGAGGTGAACAGCATTTCACTCGCGATGACGGTGCTCCTGTTCAGTTCCGCCTATGCATTCCTTGGCAACCGTGCGTCCACCGCGCAGCGCGCCGCCGGGGCACGGCTTCACTCCCTTCCGCATTACTACGGATTGTTCGCCGGGCTTCTTGCCGCCATTCCGGCACTTTTGCTTCTGACCGTCCTGGCGATCGGCGATGACATCATCTTCCGCTCGATGGCGCTGGATTTCGTACCCGATGAGGTGAAGGCCGGCGACAACTACAAGGAAGTGATTGTTCTGGCGCAGATCACCAATGTCGTCGATGGCATCAATTTTGGTGAACAACCGCAATGGGTCCATGACGCCGCCGCCGCCTGGCGCGGCTGGGATGCGAATTCGACAACATTGAAGACAATCACCACCCTCAGCCTGTCACTTCTCGGTGGGCTGTTTGCCTATCGGCAAATCAACCCCGGTTTCCGCTCGCGCAACGCGGTAGAGCGGATTCTAATGATTGTTCTGGCCGGCAGTTCGGCCATCGCCATTCTGACCACCATCGGAATCGTGTTCTCGGTGGTTTTCGAATCGATGCGATTCTTCGCCCTTGTGCCGGTCAGCGAATTTCTCTTCGGCCTGACCTGGAATCCGCAGTTCGAAGGTGCGGAACGCGCCGGGTCAGGCCAGATGGGACTTGCCACCTACGGATCGGTTCCGCTGTTCGTAGGCACCTTCCTGATTTCGATTGTGGCGCTGTCGGTGGCTGTGCCTGTCGGGCTGTTCAGCGCCATTTACCTGTCCGAATATGCCTCGCCGCGGGTGCGCGCCATCGTCAAGCCGGTGATGGAATTGCTGGCCGGCGTGCCGACCGTCGTCTACGGCTTTTTCGCGGCGCTGACCGTGGCGCCCTTTATCCGGTCCACCGGCATGAGCCTTGGCCTCGATGTGGCGTCGGAATCGGCGCTTGCGGCCGGACTTGTCATGGGGATCATGATCATCCCGTTTGTGTCCTCGCTGTCGGATGACGTGATCAACGCGGTGCCGCAGGCGCTTCGCGACGCCGCCTATGGTCTTGGCAGCACGCAGAGCGAGACGGTAAGGCAGGTCGTTCTGCCGGCGGCGCTTCCCGGCGTTGTCGCGGCAATCCTTCTTGCTGTATCACGCGCTGTTGGCGAGACCATGATCGTTGTGATGGCGGCTGGTCTGGCTGCCAATCTGTCGCTCAACCCGCTTGACGCCGTGACAACGGTGACGTCGCAGATTGTCACCATCCTTGTTGGTGACCAGGAATTTGAATCGGCGAAGACATTGTCGGCCTTTGCCCTCGCCCTGACCCTGATCGTGATCACGCTGGCGCTGAATTTTTTCGCTCTGCAGATCGTGAAGAAATATCGAGAGCAATATGACTGATACCGGCAGCGGCATGATCAGCCCCAGGCAGGCGGCGGCCCGGGTCGAGGCGGGACTGGCGGCGCGGCGTGCACGTGAACGCCGCTTCCGGGCCTGTGGCAGGATCGCCATCGGCATCTCGCTGGCCTTTCTGGTGACACTGTTTGTTTCAATTTTCTCGAAGGGAATCCCCGGCTTCTTTCAGCATTATGTGACGCTTGAGGTCACACTCGACAGCGCCAGGCTGGACCCGACCGGTGATCTGTCGGTGCAGTCACTCTATGATGGCGATGCGCGCGGGGTCCTTCGCGCCGCGTTATATGAGGCCACCGGCGCGTCGGGGCGTTCCGGCCGCAAGGCGGCTGGCAAGATCATCTCCTCTGGCGCTGAACAGCGGCTTCGCAACGCCGTTCTCGACAACCCGGCCATCCTTGACACCACCCAGCGCATGTCCTTCGCGGTGGATGACGATGTCGATTCCTTCCTTCGCGGCTTCATCAAGCGCGAAACGCCGGAGGCGGACCGGCGGATCAATGACAAGATGATCGGCTATATCGACGTTCTTCAGGAACAGGGGCTGATCAGCTTTGCCTTCAGCGACTATCTGATTTTTGGCAGCGCTTCGCGCAATGCCGAAATGGCGGGAATCTATGGCGCGCTGATCGGCTCACTGCTGACCCTTGCTGTCTGCCTTGTGCTGTCCTTCCCGATGGGCGTCGCGACGGCCATCTATCTTGAGGAATTCGCGCCAAAGAATCGCATTACCGAAATCATCGAGATCAACATCAACAACCTGGCGGCCGTTCCGTCGGTTGTGTTTGGCATCCTTGGCCTGGCGATCTTCATTGGCGTGTTCGGCATGCCACGCTCCATTCCGCTGATTGGCGGGGTTGTGCTGGCATTGATGACGCTGCCGACAATCATCATTTCGTCGCGCGCCGCCATCCGCGCGGTGCCACCAAGCATTCGTGATGCCGCGCTTGGGGTTGGCGCCTCGCGTGTCCAGACAATGCTGCATCATGTTGTGCCGCTGGCGATGCCCGGCATGCTGACCGGCACCATCATCGGCATGGCGCAGGCGCTTGGCGAAACGGCGCCGCTGCTGATGATTGGCATGGTGGCCTTCATCGTTGACGTGCCGGGAAGCGTCATGGACCCGGGCACGGTGCTGCCGGTGCAGATCTTCATGTGGGCCGATTTCGCTGAGCGGATGTTCGTGCTCAAGACCTCGGCCGCCATCATGGTGCTTCTGACGTTCCTCATCGTGATGAATGCCGCGGCCATTTTTATTCGCAAAAAACTCGAACGGCGGTGGTAAGATGCCGTCGTTGAGAGCCGCTCCATGGATGCCCAGATCATGAATATTGTCGACCAGGCCCAGAATCTCGAGATGTCGAACATCCCGTCTCAAACGGTGGGCGATGTTCATGTCGAAAACCCGCGGATGACGGCACGCGATGTGAATGTGTTCTATGGCGACAAATGCGCCATCGACAATGTGACGCTTGATATCGCCGAGCGACAGGTGATTTCCTTCATTGGTCCGTCGGGATGTGGCAAATCCACCTTTCTTCGCTGTCTGAACCGGATGAACGACACAATCGAGATCTGCCGGATCGAAGGCACGATCGCCCTTGATGGGCAGGACATCTATGCGCCGCATATCGACGTTGTGCCATTGCGGGCACGTGTTGGCATGGTGTTCCAGAAGCCCAACCCGTTCCCGAAATCGATCTATGACAATGTCGCCTATGGTCCGCGGATTCATGGCCTCGCCACAAGCCGCGCCGAACTGAACGACATTGTCGAAAACTCGCTGGTGCGATCCGGCCTGTGGGATGAGGTCAAGGACCGGCTTGCCCAGCCAGGCACCGGCCTGTCGGGTGGCCAGCAGCAGCGGCTGTGCATTGCCCGCGCCATCGCTGTCAGCCCGGAAGTGATCCTGATGGATGAGCCATGCTCGGCGCTCGACCCGATCGCCACCGCACGGATCGAGGAACTGATCCACGAGCTGAGCACCGAATTCACCATTGTGATTGTCACCCATTCGATGCAGCAGGCGGCACGGGTCTCGCAACGCACCGCCTATTTCCATCTTGGCAGGCTGGTCGAGGTCGGTGATACCGAGCAGATATTCACCAAGCCGCAGCATGAAATGACGCATAATTACATCACCGGCCGTTTCGGCTAAATTTCCGGGGCCATGCCGGCCATTTGTGGTGTCTGGTTTGTCATCACCCCGGCAGCAGACGCCTCGAGCCAGAGGAGACATTGATGAGTCAGATTGCGCATACAAGCAGCGCTTTCGCCCAGGATCTGGAAGATCTCAATATGGGGGTTGTGCGTCTTGGCCAGATGGCAAGCCGCCAGCTCAACGCCTGCCTTCGCGCCATGTCGGATTTCCAAGTGCGGCGTGTCGACATGCTGATCGAGCGCGACATCGAACTTGATGAACTTGAGGCCCAGGTCAACGAAAAGGTGTTGCAGATCATCACTGTACGCGCCCCGCGCGCCGAGGATCTGCGGCGCGTTCTCGCGGCGGCGAAAGCGGCGCAGAGTCTTGAGCGGATTGGCGATTACGCCCGTAACACGGCAAAGCGCACAAAGGCCATCATGGCCAGCGATGCCGGCGACCTTCCCTGGGACCAGCTGATCGAGATCGGCACCATGGTGGCCGCGATGATCGACGATGTCATTGTCGCGCACCAGCAGGGAGACCTTGATGCCGCGCAGGCGATCCGGAATTCCGATGTTCACGTCGACAAGCTTCACACCGCCTTCTTTGGCGCTGTCATCGCCGACATGGAGGCTGGCACCATGCCACCGCTTGTTGGCGCGCACCTCCTGTTCATGGGCAAGAATCTGGAACGGATCGGTGATTTCACGACCAGCCTTGCTGAACAGGTTCTGTTCATCGAAACCGGCGAGCCGGTCGAGACGAGCCGTCCCAAGGCCGACCGGACAAGCTGGATGATCGACGAGGGCTGATCCGGCGTGATAGCCCCCCGACACCATTTGGTGGTGAAACTTGTCGGTGGTGCCTGTCTCGCGCTAGCCTGTCGGCAGGTTCTGTTTCTGACAATGTTCGGAGGCCGTGATGAGTGACGGTGACATGTCGGTTCCCACAGCGGATGACGCGCTTGTTCTTGCCAGCTGTGATGCTGACGGGATCATGCGCCTGACATTGAACGCTCCGGGTTCGCGCAACGCGCTGTCCGAAGCCATGATGGCGGCGCTTGCGACAGCTCTTGATGATGCCGCTGGCAATGATTCGGTGCGGGTGATCGTCCTTGCCGCGAATGGCCCGGTATTCTGTGCCGGTCACCATCTGAAGGAAATGACCGCGGCCCGCACCGCGCCTGAAAACGCGGCCGACCGTGGCCGTGCCTATTTTGCCCGTGTTCTGACCCAATGTTCGGCGCTGATGACCTCGATCCCGGCACATCCGAAACCGGTCATTGCCGAGGTCGCCGGCACCGCGACGGCCGCCGGCTGTCAGCTTGTCGCCAGCTGTGATCTGGCAATCGCGGCAGAGGGTGCGAAATTCGCCACGCCCGGCGTACATATCGGCCTGTTCTGTTCCACCCCGATGGTGGCGCTGTCGCGCAAGGTCGCGCCAAAACACGCCATGGAGATGTTGTTGACAGGCGATCCCTGTCCGGCGCCGCGGGCGGCGGAAATAGGTCTGATCAACCACGTGGTTCCGGCCGCGGACCTGACTGACAGCGTCATGGAGATGGCGCGGCGAATTGCGTCGAAATCAACCGCCACCGTGGCGTTTGGCAAGCCTGCCTTCTATCAGCAGGCAGAACGGCCGCTTGTCGAGGCCTATGAATATGCGGCGGCGGTTATGGTCGACAACATGCTGGCGAATGATGCCGAGGAAGGCATCGCCGCCTTCATCGAGAAGCGCCCGCCGCGCTGGACCGACAGTTGAGCCCGGTGACGCGCCGCAGGCACCTGTCCTGAGAGCGGAGGAGCGCCGCATGCCACTTCCCGCCATTCTGGACGGCCGGCTCCGTCTGCCGCTTGTCGCCGCGCCGATGTTCCTCGCTTCCGGACCGGATCTTGTCCTGGCATGCTGCCGGGCCGGCATCGTTGGCAGTTTTCCGGCGAAGAACCAGCGGACGCTGGATGGTCTTGATGGCTGGTTGCAGACCATCCGTGACGGGCTGCGCCTGCAGGCCGCCGAGACAGGTAAACCGCCGCCGCCCTTTGCCGTCAATCTGATCGTCCATCGTACAAACGAAACGCTGCAGGAGGAACTGGCACTGTGTGTCAGGCACCAGGTGCCGCTTGTCATCACCTCGCTTGGCGCGGTGCCGGAACTTGTCGACAGCGTTCATGGCTATGGCGGGCTGGTGTTTCACGACGTGATCAATCTTCGTCACGCACAGAAGGCCATCGATGCCGGCGTGGATGGGTTGATTGCCGTTGCCGCCGGTGCTGGGGGGCATACCGGCCGCGCCAGTCCGTTCGCGCTGGTCAATGAGATCCGCCAGGTCTTCACGGGCACATTGCTGTTGTCGGGGGCGATGTCGACCGGGTCCGATATTGCCGCGGCACAGATCATGGGGGCGGATCTGGCCTATCTTGGAACGCGGTTCATCGGCACCCGTGAGTGCCGGGCCCCGGACGCCTATAAGGCGATGATTGTCGATGCGGCGATGAAGGATATTGTCGAGACTGACAGGGTGTCGGGGGTGAATGCGAATTTTCTGGCACCAAGCCTTGCCGCTGCCGGGCTGCAGCCTGATGGTGATGCGCCGGCGATGAATATTGAGTCCGAGCTGGCCGAAGCGCTTGGCGATGAGAGCGGCGCCAAGGCGTGGCGCGATATCTGGTCAGCCGGTCACGGCGTTGGCAGCATCCACGATCTGCCAACGGTGGAATCGCTGGTGTCGCGGCTGGCAAGCGAATATGACGCCGCCTTCGCCGCCCAGCAGGATCGGCGTGCCAGACTTGGGCCCGCTGTCAGCGCGGGGTGAGTCGTCGCAATGCCGCCGACAGCGGCACCGCCCGTGTCTCATGGAAGGTTTCGTGGTTCGACTCGACGACATCAAGGTCATAGAGATAATTCACCATCAGCCCGCCAGACTGTTTCATGCCCTTTGCTGATCTGTCAGCGCCGAAATTCAGCTGCTCAAGGATGGCGCCATTGCCGAGATGGAAACGCGCCACCGGGTCATTCGGCCATCCATCCTCGCGATCCGGCTCGGTGAAATAGCGGATTGCGGCAGCAAGAAACGCCGCTTCATGCTGCGCGGCATCCCCATTCCAGAATCCGGCATCGGCATTATCGAACACCACCGCCAGATCCGGCGTGTTGTCACGAAGCCATCGCATCAGCCCCGGCACCGGTGACAGGGTGACAAAGCGGTTCAATGCGGGGAATTCCTGCTTGAGTTCCTGCGCCACCCGTTTGATCAGGAAATTGCCGAAGGAAATCCCGGCAAGTCCGGCCTGGCAGTTCGAGATCGAATAGAACACCGCCGTGCTGACGCTTTCGGCTGGCAATGCTTCGCGATCTATTTCAAGAACCGAATCGATGTCTCGCGGGATGTCCCCGGTCAGCGCCACCTCGACGAAGATCAGCGGTTCTTCCGGCATGCAGGGATGGAAGAAGGCGAAACAGCGCCTGTCCTCAGGGGCCAGACGCGCCCGCAGATCATCCCATGATGAAATGGCGTGAACGGCTTCATAGGCGATGATCTTCTCGAGGATGTTGGCCGGCGTTGCCCAGTCGATGGGCTGCAGGATCAGAAAGCCCGGGTTGAACCACATCCGAAGCAGTGATTTCAGCCCGCCATCGAGGCGGGCGGCATCGGGGGTCTCGCGCCGCAGGCGGAGCAGCCTTTCACGAAGCCTGACCAGCCGCACCGTACCGCCATCAGTGGCGTTCAGCCGGCGAAACAACTCCATCCAGCGTGGCTCGGCGATCGCGGCGATGCCGGCCAGCTTGGCGGCATCGGGGCTGGTGGCATAGGCCGCCGCCGCCCTGGCGAGTTGATCTCCATTCAGATCAAAGCGCGTCGCGATATGCGTCATCAGCGTGGCAAGCTCGCTGTCTTCCATGGCTTCGATCTGGTCGAGAAGGGTGCTTGCATAGACAAGCGAGGACACCTCACCTGTGGCCGAAAGGACCGCATTGACCGCCGCCTCGGGATCGGTGTCGATCCCGGGAGGCTGGCGCCAGCCAAGCGCTGCCATACGAACCGGCGCGTTGACCAGTGCTGTCAGCATCGATTGCAGGATGCGCATAACCTGTCTCTCTTCTGTCAAAATCCCATATGGTGCGCCTGATGCGACGCCAGTGGACCATGCCCGGAACCATTCGGAAAACTATGCCATGGATTACGCATGTTGCGGAATTGAAAAGGTCGGCTGCTGCGCCTAGGATGCGAATGCAACAATGGCGTCATGAAAGACTGGCACTGTGGTGCCGCGCCATCAGGAGATTTGTCATGTCCGACCCCGCCAACCCGTCCGATATTGTCATTGCCGGTGCCGCCCGCACGCCGATGGGCGGGTTTCAGGGCGATCTGACAGCCATGACGGCGCCGCAGCTTGGCGGCGCGGCGATCAGCGCCGCACTTGCCGATTGCGGTGCCGAGACCGCGGCCGTCGACGAGGTTCTGATGGGATGTGTGCTGCCGGCGGGTGTCGGGCAGGCACCGGCGCGCCAGGCCGGCTTTGCCGCCGCCCTTGATGAGTCGGTCCCGGCCTCGACCGTGAACAAGGTTTGCGGGTCAGGCATGCGGACCGTGATGATGGCACATGATATGGTGCGCGCCGGCACAGCCGGGCTTGTGGTTGCCGGCGGTATGGAGAGCATGACCAACGCCCCCTATCTGTCGCCGGGGACACGTGGCGGGGCGCGCCTCGGGCATCAGACATTGCAGGACCACATGTTCCTTGATGGTCTTGAGGATGCGTATGACCGGGGCCGTCTGATGGGAAGCTTTGCCGAGGAGTGCGCCTCGCGCTATCAGTTCTCGCGAACGGCACAGGATGAGTATGCCCTGCAGTCGCTTGCCAATGCGCGTGCGGCGCAGGACAGCGGCGCCTTCACCAATGAGATCACGCCGGTGGCCTTCAGCACCCGCAAGGGTGATGTGACCGTCGATGCTGATGAACAGCCTGCCAAGGCGCGGCCGGAAAAAATACCGCAACTGAAACCCGCCTTTGCCAGGGACGGCACCGTAACCGCCGCCAACGCCTCGTCGATTTCCGACGGTGCCGCGGCGCTGGTTGTCACGGACGCTGCCACCGCCGCGAAACAGGGGCTGAGGGTGCGGGCCAGAATCTGTGGCCACGCCAGTCACGCGCATGCGCCGCAATGGTTCACCACGGCACCGGTCCCGGCGGCGCAAAAGCTTCTTGCCAGGCTTGGCTGGGAGGCTGGCGATGTCGATCTGTGGGAAGTCAACGAGGCCTTTGCCGTTGTGCCGATGGCCTTCATGCATGAGCTTGGCCTGCCACGTGACCGGGTAAATGTGAATGGCGGTGCCTGTGCGCTTGGCCACCCGATTGGCGCCTCTGGAAGCCGCATCATCGTAACTTTGCTGCACGCGCTTGAGTCGCGTGGCCTGACACGCGGTGTGGCCGCGATATGTATTGGCGGCGGCGAGGGTACGGCCATCGCCGTTGAACGCGTCTAGCGTGACAGCCGGATGCAGGGGGGACAGACGGTGGCAGGACAGGTGAACGACATGGTGCTTGCCGACCCGAACCGCCAGGGGCGGGTCGCGCCGATCGCCGTCATCGATATTGGGTCGAACTCGATCCGCCTTGTCATCTATGCCAGCGGTGGCCGGTATCCGTTTCCCCTTTTCAATGAACGGTCGAACTGTCGCCTTGGCGAGGGGCTGGGGCCGGATGGATTGTTGCAGCCAGACCGGATCTCGGTGGCGCTGGCGGCCCTGTCGCGGTTTGCCGGAATCATGAAATCGATGGGGGTCACGACCATCCACGCTGTCGCCACGGCGGCGGTGCGGCGGGCCCGTAACGCGGCCGAATTCACCGCGCCGGCCGAGGCCATCCTTGGTCAGCCGATCACCGTTCTGAGTCAGCTTGAGGAAGCGCATTATGTCGCGCGTGGCCTGACGCTGAACATTCCCGAGGCAACTGGTCTTGTCGCCGATCTTGGTGGTGGCAGCCTTGAGGTTGTCGCGCTCGAGGACGGGCAGGCCCGCCAGTCGACAAGTTTCAATTTTGGTCACCTCTCGACTGTCGAGGCAGATGAGATTGATCAGGCACTTGCCGGGGAATCCTGGCTGTCCGCCAGACCGGGGACACGGATTTATGGTGTCGGCGGTTCGTTCCGCGCCCTTGGCCTCGCCTATATCGAACAGACAGGCTATCCGTTGCCGGTGCTTCATGGCTTGCGCATCCCCGGTGATGATGCCGGCAATATGCTGTCGGCGTTCTGCCGCAAGGATCCCGATCTGTCCGGGGTGCCGCTTGGCCGTCAGAAGACGATGCCGACAGCGGCGCTGATCATGCGCGCGCTGCTTCGCCATAGCGCTGCCGAAAGAATTGTCGTCAGCGGCACGAGTATCCGTGACGGCTTGATCGCCGATCTTGAGCTTGGGGCTGGTGACAGGGCGGATTTCCTGCTTGTTGTCTGCCAGGAAATCTCGCGGGCCTCGCATCGTTTTCCCGGTGTCCCCGAAGCGCTGGTAAAGCTTCTGCGACCACTTTTCAGGCCGCGTGACAACCAGTCAGCCGAGGAGGTGGTGCGTGACAGGAAGAGGTTTGACCGTCTGCTTGAGGCAGCGTGCTTTCTGTCCGACATGTGCTGGAATGAACATGAGGATGTGCGCGGCGACCTTGGCGCGCGGCGTGTCCTCGGCCTGCCGGTCAATTGCGTGACGCACAAGGAACGGGTGTGGCTCGCAACCACGATCTATCACCGCTATGTCGGACGAAAAACGAACAAGTCGCGCCCGCCGGAACTGTCGGTTCTCCTCAGCCGCCGTCGCCGTGCCGAAGCCACCATTATCGGTCTTGGTCTGCGTTTTGCGCTGACCTTCTCGGGTGGCGCGGCGCATAATCTTGACCAGATCCGGCTCAGCAATGATGGCGCCACGCTGACGCTTCATGTTGGCGCCGCCTGCGCGGCACTTGTTGATAATCATGCCATGCGCCGCCTTCAGCAACTGGCGCAAAGCGCCAATCTTGAGCCTGAAATCATCTATGACTGACCCTGAGGTCCATGGCCAGCGGCAAGGCGCGCTGCTAGACTTTGTCCTTGGGAATATCAACCACTGACAGCCATCGTGATCACGACGAGCCAGACATGACCGCCCCGAAGGACCATTTTCCCACCATCGAATCAGGCGCGCTGGCCGAGGTTGGCAGCATGCTCGACGACGGGCTGCTTGTTGTCGGCGATACCGGCACGGTGATATCGGCCAATAACGCCGCGGTGCGCTTTCTAGGCGAGGGACTTGTCGGGCAGGATCTTGTCGATGTCATTCCAGGCTCTGATGTCGCGGATGTCGTGGCCGGCCGTGGGCGTGAGCGTACCTTTGTCTTCGCCGCCCAAACCAGTGTGGCGATGGAATTCAACGTCCGTATCCGGCGCATGGATGACGGGCCGATCATCGTCATGCTTCTCGACATGACGCTGCAGCGCAACCTCGAAAAGGTCCGCCGTGATTTCGTGGCCAATGTCAGCCACGAGCTTCGCTCACCCCTGACAAGTCTTGCCGGCTTCATCGAAACAATCCTTCTGAATGATGTTCGTGACTGGCCGACACAGCAGCGCTTTCTGCGGATCATGGAAGAAGAGGCCGGTCGGATGTCACGTCTGATCGATGATCTGCTGTCACTGTCGCGGGTCGAGGTTGATGAACACATCATTCCCGACGAGACGGTGCCGCTTCTCGAGGTCGTGAAATCGGTGATCGCCAGCCTGGAACGGCGCGCCGCGCAGCGCGGCATGCGGATTCGCCTGTCCGACAACAGGTCCGGGTCGCCGGGGCGGCTGGTGATGGTCGGCTTTGCTGATGAGATCAACGAGGTGTTCCACAATCTGATCGAGAATGCGATCAAATACGGCTTTGACGATACCGAGATCGAGGTCGATCTTGAACTTGTCAGTCCGGAGCGGGTCAGGATATCGGTGACAAACCATGGTGAGACAATTGCGGAAAACCATATCAACCGTCTGACCGAGCGTTTCTATCGTGTGGACAAGGCGCGGTCGCGTCAGATTGGCGGCACCGGGCTTGGCCTTGCCATCGTCAAGCATATCGTCAACCGGCATCGCGGCGCGATGCAGATCAGCAGCACCGCCAGGGGCGTGACACGATTTGCCGTGACCCTGCCGGTGATCACACAGCCATGATGATTCACAAAAATGCAATAATGCGATGGCACACAGAGGCTGGTCTTGCTCGCAGGAAGGGAAGGGGATAGATGACCATTCGTATTCTTGTCGCCGATGACGAGCCCAACCAGCTTGAACTCCTGACCTATAACCTCATCCAGGCTGATTACGAGGTTCTGCGCGCCGAGGATGGTCAGCAGGCCCTCGACATGATTGAGGAGCATCGACCCGACCTTGCCATCATCGACTGGATGATGCCGCATATGTCGGGAATCGATGTCTGCCGCACGCTGCGCGCCCGCAGCGAGACAAAACATCTTCCGATCATCATTCTCAGCGCCCGCGGCGAGGAGGGGGATCGCACGCTTGGTCTGGATATCGGCGCCGATGACTATATTTCAAAGCCGTTTTCCCCGCGTGAGATGATCAGTCGTGTGCGGGCGCTGCTTCGCCGGGCACATCCGGCGCTTGCCGATGACATCCTCGAATTTCACGATCTGCGCTTCAATCAGTCGACCATGGAAATCAGCCGCGCCGGTCGGGCCGTGTCGCTTGGCCCGAAGGAAAGCCGCCTGCTGGCGATCCTGATGGAACGTCCCGGGCGTGTCTTCAGCCGGGCGCAACTTCTTGATCTTGTCTGGGGGCATGGTGTCTTTGTCGAGGAACGGACAGTCGACGTTCATATCTCGCGGCTCCGCAAGGCAATCAACAGCCCGATGAGCGAGGCTGGCAAGGCGGCGAATCTGATCCATTCCGTTCGTGGCAGCGGCTATGCCCTTCGCAACCCCGCTGACCTGAATTGACAGCCTGCCGGCCTGCATTGTCAGGCTGGCACAGACTGTCGGAACCGCTGGATTAGCGGCGCCGAAAATGGCAGGATGCCGGCCAATCCAATGGCTGACCGGAGAGTGCCATGACCCCGCCTGAACCCCCTGACGGGACCCATTTCATTCCGCTTGCTGTGATCATGTCGGAATATGATGGCAGGTTGGCCTCCTATATCGAGGCCACCGGAAGCCGTGACAATGTCATCACCATGCCGGTCGAGATGGAGGTCGCCGGGGTCAAGGGCCGCAAATTCATGGTTGCTGTTGCCGTGACCTGGCATTTCGACAGCGCCGAGGCAATTCAGGATGCCGCCGCCGAGGAATGCCCCTCCGATCATGACATTGTGTTTGCCTGGGTGCCGGCCGACCGGTTCGGGAGTGATGATTTTGGAATCTATATTGATGATATCGGTGTTGGCGAACAGCTTCAGAATGGTCTTGTCGCCGAAGTCATCGAACAGGCGCGCATTGAACAGGCGGTCGCCGCCGATGCCGCCTCATGAAGAGCGACCACGCTGGCCGGCGCAGCGTTTCGAGCAGTACCGCACATTTTCCCAGTCGCGTTCCCACTTCTTGCGCCAGGTGAAGGGCTTGCCGCAGCTGGCACAGACCTTTGTCGGCAGATCGCGTTTCTGTAACCGTTTTGTCATAATCACGTCGTATCCAGTGTGTCTGACACATGTTAACAGGTCGTCCCGATGACAAGTCCTCGCAATGTTCTTTTTCTATGCACCGGCAATTCGGCGCGCTCGATTCTGGCCGAGGCCATTCTGAGACATGAAGGCGCTGGCCGCTATAGCGCCTTTTCCGCCGGATCGCAGCCCACCGGCGCGCCAAACCCGGTTGCGCTGGAGACATTGCGGATGCGCGGACTGGACCACGGCTTTGCGCGGTCGAAAAGCTGGAATGAATTTGCCAATGCCGATGCCCCGAAGATGGATCTGATCATCACCGTCTGCGCCAGCGCCGCCGGCGAAGTCTGCCCGGTCTGGCCGGGCCATCCTCACAGCGCGCATTGGGGGGTTGCCGACCCGGCCGCCATGACCGGCAGTGCAGCGGACATTCTCGCCGGATTTGCTGTTACCTTTGATCAGATGAAGGCCCGTATTGACGCGCTGCTGGCACTTGGCGACGCGCCTGTCAGCGAATTGATGCCAGCCATCCGCCGCATCGGAGACCTGCCATGAGCGTGCCTTCGACAGCCCGCCAGCTGGCGGCCGAGGGGGCTGGCACGATGGTTCTTCTGGCCACTGTCATCGGGTCCGGAATCATGGCCGAGAGGCTGGCCGGTGGCAATGTCGCGGTGGCGCTTCTTGGCAACACCATTCCGACCGGGGCGATTCTCTGTGTTCTGATCACGATTTTCGGGCCTGTGTCCGGGGCGCATTTCAATCCTGCGGTAACGCTGGCCTTTGCCATCCGGCGGCAGATCACGATACATCGCGCCCTGATGTTCATCGGTGTGCAGATCGGTGGTGGTCTGTGCGGCGCCATGCTGGCGCATCTGATGTTTGAAATGCCACTGCTGCAGATGTCGCAGAATGCGCGTGATGGCGGTGCGCAGTGGTTGTCTGAATTCGTCGCCACATTCGGGCTGCTGACGGTGATTTTTGGTGGTCTGCGCTGGCGGCCGGACTCCGTCCCGGCGCTTGTCGGACTCTATATAACGGCCGCCTACTGGTTCACCGCATCGACCAGCTTTGCCAATCCGGCGGTGACCATCGCGCGGTCCTTCACCGACAGCTTTTCCGGGATCCTGCCAGCGCACGCGCCGGGGTTCATCCTTGCCCAGCTGGTGGCGGCCTGCCTCGCGCCGGTGGTTCTTGGCTGGATGTTTGCCGATACCGACTGACAGGTCATCGTCGCGGATGACAAGGCGGCGGCCCTTGTCTAGTATCCGGCCGCAGATGGAGGCGCGACGTGACCCAGGAAACACAACATACATATGACAAAGCCGCGATTGCCCGTTCGGTGGCGCGGATGCTTCTTGAGATCAAGGCGGTGCTGTTCCGCGCCGACGATCCCTTCACCCTGACTTCCGGTATGAAGAGCCCGGTCTATATCGACTGTCGCAAGATCATCGCCTTTCCGCGGATGCGCGCGCAGATGATGGATTACGGCCGCACCGTGATCATGAACGATATCGGCTATGAGAGCCTTGATGCCGTCGCCGGCGGCGAGACAGCCGGCATACCCTTTGCCGCCTGGCTTGCCGAGCGTATGGCGCTGCCGATGCATTATGTCCGCAAGAAGCCAAAGGGTTTTGGCCGTGACGCCAGGATCGAAGGTGATATCCAGGATGGCCAGCGCGTTCTTCTTGTCGAGGATCTGACAACCGATGGCGGCAGCAAGCTCAGCTTCGTCGACGCCATACGCGAGGCCGGGGCCGAGGTTGGTCATACCTTCGTGATCTTCTATTACGACATCTTCAAGGACACGCCGGAAAAGCTGGCGGCGGACGGAATTCAGCTTCACTATCTTTCGACCTGGTGGGATGTGCTGGCGGCAAGCCGCGAGTCGGCGAGTTTTGACGAGGCGACCCTGTCACAGGTCGAAGCGTTCCTTCACGACCCGCGCGGCTGGTCAAAGGCGCATGGTGGCGCCTGAGCGGCGCTGCTGACCGAGGGTCATCCTGTCACCGAAACGCAGTGATCGCGGGGAGAGTTGCATGGTAATTGATTTTGACAGTTTCACACCGCTGGCCTCGCTTGTCGGCGGTGTGATGATCGGCCTTGCGGCGCTGTTGCTGATGCTGGCGCATGGCCGGGTGATGGGAATCAGCGGCATTGTCGGCGGCATTGTCGTTCCGGCCGCCAAATCGGATATCGGGTGGCGGATTCTGTTTGTCATCGGCGTTCTGGCGGGACCGTTCGTGATCATGGCGCTGACCGGCGCGCCGGTGGAACGGACCGGTGTGGCATCGGGCTTCATGCTGCCAGTCGCCGGATTCCTTGTCGGGCTTGGCACGGCCATCGGGACCGGGTGCACCTCGGGCCATGGTATATGCGGTCTGGCGCGGCTGTCGGTCCGCTCAGCCGCGGCCGTCGGCATGTTCATGACCACGGCGATCATCACCGTCTATGTGGTCAGGCATCTGGTTCCGGGAGGGTGATTATGGCGCGTGCAGTTTCATTGATCCTGATTGGTGTTCTGTTCGGTGCCGGTCTGGCACTCTCAGGAATGCTGAACCCGGCCAAGGTGGCTGGTTTCCTCGATCTGTTCGGCGTCTGGGACCCGTCGCTTGCCTTTGTGATGGGTGGCGGTGTCATCGCCAATTTCATCGGCCACCGCATCGTGACCCGCCGCAACGCGCCTGTCTTTGGCAGCCATTTCGCCATTCCGGCACGGTCCGACATTGATAGCCGGCTTCTTGTTGGCACGGCGCTGTTTGGTGTTGGCTGGGGCCTTGCTGGTCTGTGCCCGGGGCCGGCCATCGCCTCTATCCTGATGGCGCCAGGCGAGGTGGCGCTGTTCGTGCTGATGATGCTGGCCGGACTTGCTGTGGGGCGGATGCTGACTGGTGGGCCGGCGGCCCGCCCGGCAACGCAGGCATAGATACAGCCCTTTACAGGTGGCGTGGCTGGCGACAGGATCCGGTATATGACAGCCGCCCCGCGCTTTGACATCGACATGGATGCCTTCTGGCACGACCCCTATCCGACGCTGGCGCGGATGCGGGTCGAGGCCCCCGTTGCCTTTGTTCCGCAGCTTGACGGCATTGTCCTGACGCGCCGTGACGATATCGACCAGTGGGAAAAGCGGATTGATGTGTTCAGCTCTGAACAGCCGGGTGGGCTGATGACACGTCTGATGGGCCAGAACATGATGCGGTGTGATGGGGATTCGCACCAGCGGCAGCGCCGCCAGATGCAGCCTGCCGTGTCGCCGCGAACGGTTTCACGCCACTGGCACCGCGCCTTTCATGACGCGGCGGCGGCACTTCTTCGTGATCTGGCCCCGCGCGGCGCGGCTGAGCTGTGCCGCGATTACGCCATGCGGCTTTCCGGAGAGGCGTTGCGGCTGATCACCGGTCTTGCCACTGTGTCGGCGCAGGAGATGGACGCGCATTCGCAGGCGATGATTGACGGCATCGCCAATTATGCCGGTGATCCGGCCATTGAATCACGCTGCCGCCACGCCGTTGCGTCGCTTGATGCGGCAATTGATGAAACACTGGCCGGGTTCGCGCAAAACCGCCCTGATCCGGATTCGCCTGAAGGCGTTTCGGTGATTGCCGTCCTGCAGCGCGCCGGCGCGCCGGAGGACGAGATCAGGGCGAATGTAAAGCTTGTCATCAGTGGCGGCCAGAATGAACCTCGTGATGCCATCGCCGGCGCGATCTGGGCGCTGCTGACACATCCGGCGCAGCTGGCGCTTCTTCTTGAGGGTAGCGTGCCATGGGGCCACGCCTTTGATGAATATGTCCGCTGGATGGCACCAATCGGCATGTCACCGCGCCGCATCGCCAGCCCGGCCCGGATCAGGGACATCGATATCGGATCTGGTGGCCGTGCCTTTTTCATGTTTGGCGCGGCGAACCGCGACCCGCTACATTTCGATTTGCCGGACAATTTCGATATCAGGCGCGATACGAGAAAGCATATCGCCTTTGGCGCCGGTCCGCATTTCTGCGCCGGTGCCTTTGCCTCGCGCGCGCTTGTGGCGCATGTCGCACTGCCGATGATTTTTGACAGGCTGCCAGGGCTGCGGCTTGACCCGGCGCACAAGGTCGCCTTTGGTGGCTGGGCGTTCCGCGGGCCGCTTGGCCTGCATGTGAAATGGGGCTGATCGCCGGCCCATAACCTGTCCAGGGAGTCCGAACATGACACGGGCAAAAGATCAGAAAAAAGGCCGCCGGACGCTTGTTCGTGGTGGCGCGTCGCCACATTCGGCGAGCCGGCCGGTGGTGCCGCCCCTGTATCCCTCGGTCGTCTATGCCTCGCCCTCCGCGGACGCGCTTGACGCCCAGTATGAAGGCAGGGTGGCGGGCTATACCTATGCCCGTGAAGGACATCCCAACGCCGATATTCTGGCGGAAAAGATCGATTGGCTTGAGGGTGGCGAGGATGGTCTGGTCACCGGATCCGGCATGGCGGCGATCTCGGCGATGTTTCTTGGTTTGCTGTCACGTGGCGACCATGTGCTGGCGGGTGACCAGCTCTATGGACGTTCGTTGCGGATGCTGACCCGCGATCTGCCGCAACTTGGGATCGAGACAAGCTTTGCCGATGCCAACGATGCCGATGCCATGGCGGCGGCGATCCGTCCGAACACGCGGATCATCCTTGTCGAGGCGGTGTCGAACCCAACTCTGCGGGTGGCCGACATGACCGCGATTGCCACCCTGGCCGCCGGATCAAAGACCCTGCTGGCGGTTGACAATACCTTTACCACGCCGGCCCTGTTCCGGCCGCTGGAGAGGGGTGCCGACATTGTCATCAATTCGATCACCAAGTTTCTGGCCGGTCATTCGGATGTGACGCTTGGCTATGTAACGGCGCGCGATGCCGATCACCGGCAGGCGATGCGCGACGCCGCGGTCACCTGGGGGCTGACGCCAAGCCCGTTCGATTGCTGGCTTGCCGATCGGGGGCTGCACAGTTTCGAGCTGCGCTTTGCCGCCGCTGAACGGGGTGCCGCCGCCATTGCCGATCATCTTGCGGCGCAGCCGGGTATCCGCCGGGTGCTGTATCCGGGGCGCGGCGATCATCCCGATCATGCCCGCGCGCAGACATTGTTTGGCGGGCGGTACGGCAATATGGTGACTTTCGAGATTGCCGCGGGTGACATCGATGGAGGCCGGCCACAGGTCAACGCCTTCATCGGGGCGGCTGCCGGCATTCCGTTCGCGCCGACCCTTGGCGATATTGGCAGCACGCTGTCGCACCCTGCCTCCTCGTCGCATCGCGGCCTGACACCCGATGGCCGTGCCGCGCTTGGCATCAGCGAGGGAATGTTCCGCCTTTCGGTCGGCATCGAACCGGTTGAAATGCTGATCGATGAACTCGACGCCGCGCTTGCGGCGGTAAGGGGCGATTAGAGAACATCCGCCGGGGCTTGCCTTGTCGAAGAATGGCTCGTGGCTGAGGAGTTGCCGTGTGCGTGAGTTTGACTATGTCATTGTTGGTGCTGGGTCGGCGGGCTGTGTCCTTGCCGAACGTCTGACCGCCAGTGGCCGTCATTCGGTTCTTCTTCTCGAGGCGGGACCCTCTGACAGGCGGTTGTGGGTGCGGGTGCCGATCGGCTATGGCATCCTGTTTCACCAAAAGGCGGTCAACTGGATGTACAGCACCGATCCGGAACCGCATCTTGGTGGGCGTGAAATCTACCAGCCACGCGGCAAGCTTCTTGGCGGGTCAAGCTCGATCAACGCCCTTGTCTATCATCGTGGGCAGGCCGGTGACTATGATGACTGGGGTGCTGCCGGCAATGCTGGCTGGGGCTATGACAAGGTGGCTCCCGTCTTTGACAGGTTGGAATCACCGCCCCCCGACTCACCCGGGGCCCCTTTTCTGTCAGTGACCGATGGCAGCGCCGATGCGCATAATCTTGGCGACGACTTCCTTGCGGTCTGCGCCGAGGGACAGCTTCCCGCGGGCATGGTGCCGCGGCGCGAGGGGGCCGGTGTCGGCCCCTATCTGATCACGACCCGAAATGGCACGCGGTGCTCGAGTGCCGTTGCCTTTCTGCGGCCGGCGATGCGCCGTTCCAATCTGACCGTTGTCACCGGCGCGCATGTTGAACATATCGGTTTTGAGGGCCGGCGCGCGCGCAGTGTCACCTATCGGCATCGCGGCGTCAGCCGGACGGTCCGTGCCGGGCGGGAAATTCTGCTTGCTGCCGGCGCCATCGGCTCGCCACAGCTGCTTCAGCTCAGCGGGGTCGGCGAGGCGGCGACCCTGCGACCTCTGGGGATCGACATGGTTCATGACCAGCCGCAGGTTGGGCGGCATCTGCAGGATCATTTCGGCATCAACTATATCTTCAAGGCCAACAGGAAGACGCTGAATGATGTGTTCGGCAGCTGGCATGGCCGGGTGATGTCCGGACTTGATTATCTGTTCCGCCGCCGCGGGCCGCTGGCGCTCAGCGTCAATCAGTTTGGCGGGCTGGTCAAAAGCAGCGGGTCGCTGGCCCGTCCCGACATGCAGATATATCTGAACCCGCTGAGCTATCAGAGTTTTCACAAGGGGCGCCGGAAACTGATGCGCCCCGACGGGTTTTCCGGCTTCATTATCGGCTTCAACAGCTGCCGCCCGAAGAGCGAGGGCACCGTCATCATCCGCAGTCCGCATGCCGCCGATGCCCCGGCAATCCGCCCCAACTATCTTGATCACGAGGACGATCGGACCGAGGCCATCGCAATGGCGCGGGTGATCGCGCGCCTTCAGAACACGCCGCGCCTGAAGGCGCTACTTGCCGATGACCCGAAGACGCCGCTTGATCGCATGGATGATGACGAGGTTCTGGCCGATTTCAAGATTCGTGGTGGTACGGTCTTTCACCTGTGTGGCACCTGCCGGATGGGGCCCGACGCCGCGACAGCGGTTGTTGATCCAAGGTTGCGGGTTCACGGGATAGAGGGGCTTCGCGTTTGTGATGCGGCGGCCTTTCCAAACATCACCTCGGCAAACACCAACGCGCCGACAATGATGCTTGCCGACCGCGCCGCCGAAATGATCCTTGAAGATGCGAGATGATCCTTTGGTCGTGCTTCGCGGTTCCCAGCAGCAATCCCCCTGATATCGCGCCCGACATTGGCGCGGCTTGCCTTGTAACAAAGTCTTTCTGCGACTATATATCGCGCAGATAGGATATCGCGCAAACAGGGCGGATTTTCCGGCGATGGATTCATGAAATTTAGAGCGTCTTACATCTGGGCGATGCTGGTGGCACTCGGCGTTGTCGGCTGGATGGTGTCCGGCAAATTCAACAATCCGATGGCGGATGGTGTGTCCGAACAGGACATGTCCGGCGCATCGGAGGTGGCCGCCACGCAGGGCGGAGATGCTGGCGCACAGCCGACGCCGGCAATCAACACGCCCCGCATTTCCGCGGTAACGGTGACGAACAGCGCGGTGCGCCGGTCGGTGCGGGCCAGCGGTGTGACGCAGCCAAAGGCGATTGTGACCATATCGGCGGAGATCGCGGGAACGGCCCGCAAGGTGCCGGTCAGCGAGGGTAATGCCGTTGCCGGCGGCGATGTGCTGGTGGCGTTGAACACGACAACCCTGCCGGTGCGGATCGAGGCCGCCAAGGCCGAGATTGTGGCCGCGCAGACCGCCTATGACATGGCTGTCGAACAATCGCGCGGCACCTATGACGAAGAGCGCGCGGCGGCGCAGGCTACGCTTGAGGTGGCGCGGCAGCGGCTGGAGATTTCGCAGAAGCTCGCCTCACAGAATTTCAGCGCGCCGGTCGAACAGGCGCAGCTGAAGGCCGATTACGAGAATGCACGGATGGCGCTGGCACGCATTGATCTGGCAAAGAACCATAGAGCCGAGGTTGATATCTCGCAAAACCAGGCTCGCCTGGCCATGGCGAAATCCAACCTTGCCGTGCTTCGCGATCAGCTGAAGAAATCGACCATCACCGCGCCGACCGGCGGCTGGCTCGAGACCGTGTCGGTCGATGTCGGCGAACAGGTTGGCGCCGGCACGCCGGTGGCGACAATCCTCAATATGGACGAGGTAAAGATCATCGTCGGCGTACCACAGACCGATATTGCGCAGATTTCCATCGGTGACCAGGTCAGCGTCGATGTTGCCGGTGCCGGCAGGCGGGATGGCACCGTGTCACGCATTGCCTCGATCACCAGCTCGACGACACGCACTTTCGATGTCGAGGTAACGGTGCCGAACCCGGACCGCACACTTCGCGCCGGCATGAGTGTCGAGGCAACCATCGATGTCGGGTTCCAGCCTGCCTTTGGCATGTCCCCGGCGCATCTGTCGGTTGCCGGTGACGGGTCACTGACGGCAAAAATCAGCGAGAATGGTATCGTGCGCGTCGTGCAGGTCGACCTTGTCAGATCGGGTGTCGAGCAGGTCTTTGTGTCCGGTCTCACGGATGGCGACACGCTGCTGACCTTTGGCCAGGCCTTTGTCGAGTCCGGTGACGCGGTGCGACTTGATATGGGGTCAACCTCATGAATGCGCTGATCAGCGCGGCCTTCTCGCGCACCGGTGCGGTTGTTCTCGGGCTGATCCTGCTCTGCGCCTTTGGCGTGAAGTCCTATATCGACATTCCAAAGGAAGCCAAGCCGGACATTGATATTCCTGTTGCCTATGTGTCGGTCAATTATGACGGCATCTCGCCGGAGGATTCCGAACGACTTCTGGTCAAGCCGCTGGAAAAGCATCTTCGTACCGTCGAGGGCCTTGATGCCATGTCGTCGGTGGCGTCCGAGGGCTATGGCGCGGTCACGCTGGAATTCACCGCTGGCGAGGATATAGACCTTGCGCTTGCCGATGTGCGGCAGGCCGTTGACGATGCCAAGTCCGACCTTCCCGGCGAGGCGGATGAACCAAAAGTGACCGAGGTCAGCCTGTCACTGTTTCCGATCCTGACAGCGGCGCTCTACGGCCCGGTATCAGAGCGCGAAATGGTATTGGCGGCGCGCGACATCAAGGATCGGCTGGAAGCGCTGGAAGGCGTTCTCGAGGTCGAGATTGGCGGCGATCGCGAGGAGGTTCTGGAAATCCTTCTCGATGCCGCGGCGATCGAGGCCTATGGACTCGACCCGGCGGCTGTCATCAGGCTTGTCAGTGGCAATAACCAGCTTGTCACCGCCGGCGCGATCGATGATGGCGGTGGCCGCCTTCTGGTCAAGGTGCCGGGCGTGATCGAGACCATCGACGACCTGGTCAACATGCCGGTGCAGGCGCGCGATGACGCGACGATTACCTTTGGCGATATCGCGGTTGTGCGACGGGCCTTCCGCCAGGCCGAGGGCTGGTCACGGGTGAATGGCGAGCCGGCCGTGGTGCTGGATGTGCGCAAGCGGGTCGGATCGAACATCATCAATGTTGTCGAATCCGCGCGCGCGGTCATAGACGCCGAGGCGCCGAAAATCGGCGAGGGGGTCAAGGTCAGTTACCTGTTCGATGATTCCAAGGATGTGCGTAACCTGCTGAGCGACCTTGGCAACAATGTCGCCGCCGCGGTGATCATTGTCATGGTGGTGGTGCTGGCGGTGCTTGGAATCCGCAACGCGACGCTTGTTGGTCTGGCCATTCCCGGGTCGTTTTTCGTCGGCATCAGCATCCTGAACATGATCGGCGTGACGATGAACATCATCGTCCTGTTCTCGTTGATCCTGGTGGCTGGCATGCTGGTCGACGGGGTCATTGTCACAACCGAGTATGCTGATCGGCAGATCGCCATGGGGGCGACAAGGCGCGAGGCCTACAGGCGCGGCGCACAACGCATGGCTTGGCCGATCATTTCCTCGACCATCACCACGCTGATGGTCTTCATGCCGCTTCTTGTCTGGCCCGGCATTGTTGGCCAGTTCATGAAATATCTGCCGATCACGGTGATCTGCGTCCTGACAGCCTCGCTGTTCATGGCGCTGATCTTCATTCCGGTACTTGGCGGGATGATTGGCAAGAAATCGGTGCCACGCGGCGCCATTTCGGCGACGGCACCACGAAGCTATCGCTGGCTTCTGAAACGCGCGATCCGCTTTCCGGTCCTGACCATGGGCGCGGTTCTCGGCATTATCATCGCCAGTTTTGTCGGCTACGGCAAAGCCGGGCTTGGCGTGTCCTTCTTCCCCGATATCGAACCGGACCAGGCGCAGGTCCAGGTGCTGGCGCGCGGCGATCTGTCGGCAAAGGAACGCGACGCTCTGGTCAACAGCGCCGAAAGCTCGATCCTTCCAGTCGATGGGGTGCAGGATTTCTACGCCCGTTCCTTCCGTCCGGGTGGCGGTGGCAATCAGGCACCGCGCGATTCCGTTGGCACCATTCGCACCGTATTTGCCGACTGGAACGAGCGTGACAAGGCGGCAACGCTGATTGACCAGATGCGTGATCTTGTGGCCAGCCTCGCCGGTGCCGATTTCAACATCACCAAGCAGCAGGAAGGCCCTGGCGGCGCGCTGCCGATCCGGATCGAAATTCTTGGTGACGATCTTGACCAGGTTGCCGCGGCAACCGACGAACTGGTCGGGCGGATGACATCGCTTGGCGGCTTTGTCGATATTGCCGACAACCGGCCACTGCCGGGCCTTGAATGGACGCTTGTGACCGACCGTGAGGCGGCAAGCCGGCATGGTGTTTCGATCTCGTCGCTTGGCACGATGATCAAGATGCTGACCCGCGGTGTGCGGATTTCCGATTTCCGGCCCGATGACGCCGATGACGAGCTGGACGTCGTGATGCGGTTCATGGGCGATCAGCGCAATATCGACAGGCTTCGTGAATTGCGGGTGCCGGCCGCCGATGGCGCCTACATCCCGATCTCGGTGTTCGCCAAGCTGCAGCCGCGCCCAAAGGGCGGTGATATCGAGCGCAAGGACGGCACGCGCTATATGTATATCAACTCGGATATTGACAAGGGTGTGCTGGCTGCCGAGCGGATCGAGGCGTTGAAGACGTCGCTTGCCGAAACACCGCTGGCGCAGGATGTGCGGGTGAAGTTCGGCGGTGAAGACGAGGATATTGCCGAGACACAGACCTTCCTTCAGCAAGCCTTCAGCCTGTCGCTTCTTCTGATGGTGATCGTGCTGATGGTGCAGTTCGGATCCGGATGGCAGGCCTTTGTCACCATGTCGGCCATTCTGCTGTCGACCGGTGGTGTCGTGCTGGGGCTGTGGGCGGCGAACCAGCCTTTCGGGATCGTGATGTGTGGACTTGGCGTAATTGCGCTTGCCGGCATCGTCGTCAACAACAACATCGTCCTGATCGATACATTCAACGAATATCGGCGGCGTGGCTATCGTGCGCGTGACGCCGCCTTCCGCGCCGGGCTGGTGCGTTTCCGCCCGGTCGTGCTGACCGCGGTGACGACAATCCTCGGCCTGCTGCCAATGGTGTTCCAGTTGACAATCAAAATTCTGGATCGCGAAATTCTGGTTGGCGCGCCGTCATCGCAATGGTGGACGCAGCTGTCCAGCACCATTGCTGGCGGCCTGACCTTCGCGACGGTCCTGACGCTGGTGGCGACGCCGGCGATGCTTGTGATTGGTGGCAGATTTGCCCGCGACGCGAAACCGACCCGCCCGTCACTGCTTCGTCGCCTGATCGGGGCTGTGCGGCGGCAACGCGGCATGATGCCCGCCGAATAGACGGGCCGAACAGACGGG